>CAZBQN010000005.1:0-102648 GCA_964494135.1 uncultured Ruminococcus sp.
CGGGTGTCCGCAAATATGAAAAGTAAGGTAGCGGAATCCGCCTGCTGATAACTTTAGAAAAAGCAGAAGATTTAGTAATAGCACAAAGCCGATACGAAGCCGTCACTTTTCGGTCTCGCTCGGCGAGACCCTGCAGGCGGGGCTCCGAACCGCATTCGCGCAAAATCACTTTGGCGAATGTATGAAGCTTTGAGACACAAAGTGCGTTTCTTCTGCTTTGCTTTGTGCGCGAGGCGGTTCGTTCAGCACGGGGCCACCACACAAAAAGGACACCGCTTCGGGTGTCCTTTTTGCGTGGTGACTCGTAGCGGAATCGAACCGCTGTTACAGCCGTGAAAGGGCCGTGTCTTAACCGCTTGACCAACGAGCCGAATGGTAGCGGATGTCGGATTTGAACCAACGACCTGCCGGGTATGAACCGGACGCTCTAGCCAACTGAGCTAATCCGCCATAATGTGCTCTCAAAATCTCGCTCGGTTATTATACCATAATGAGAGCAAATTGTCAATACTTTTTTTAAAAATGTTTTGTCGTGTTTTGTCGGTGTTTTGTCAGTGCTTTTTAAAAATGTTTTGTCGGTGCTTATAAAAGAGTTTTTCATTAAACGTCTGCGGAGTTTCAGAGGCACCGTGCTTTTTGGCACAGTGCCTCCGTTTTTTATTATGTTACGCCAAAATACGGCAGCTTGGGATTACGCCGATTTTCGGCGTAATCAGCCTTTACGTAAAATCAGCCTTTACGGTAACCGCATTTCGGACATACGCCGTCAGCGTTAAGAGCTACACCGCACAAAGGACAGCGGTCTATCTGATTTTTAGTATCAAATTCGCAAGACGCGGCGTTTACACCGCTGGTAAATGTAATCTTGGCGATATTGAGCTTATCTTTAAGCAAGTCGTATACGATTTTTATCATTCCTTCAACCGTCATAGTTTCCTTCGTGACAACCAAACGGCAATCGGGATATGCGGTCGCAAGCTCTGTCTTAAAAGCAGGGCCCTTCATCTTGTTTGACGGCGCGCCGTTTTTAATCCCCTGTTTCTCGTATACGTCCAAAATTGCGGGAAGCAGCGGATCATCCTCTCTGAGAATTAAGGCGTGGTCAAAGTTCTTCAAAACCGACCAGGCGGTCTTTTGTATTTCATTGCAAGGGAACACCATATTTACGCCCGGTTCAACGCTGTCTTCAACCTCGATAGTCAATTCGCCCGTATGACCGTGCAAATATTGAGCTTCGCCCTTGAAGCCGTAAAATCTGTGGGCATACTGCAAATCCAATTTTGTAATGCTTCTCATAATCCTTCTCCTTTAATTATATATTTACAGGCTTTTCGGCCCGCATTTATCCGATACGGTTTTTTTATCACACTCACCGTCAGCCCGACAATCGGGACAAAGGTAATACACCTTTAAATCGTAAAACAAAAAGTCCTGACCCAGCTGATTTTTAAGTGATGAGGTAATATCGTCGAATGAAATATCCGTCAGCTTTCCGCAACGGTTGCAAACCAGATGGTCGTGCTTACAGACAGCGTCATATCTGTCAGGCATTCCCTCAATGGATATTTTGCGAACAAGCCCCGCCTCGGTAAGCTTGTTTAAGTTGTTATATACCGTCGCACGCACGACACGTGGCATAATACTCCTCAGACGATCGTATATTTCGCCGGCACTGAGATGCTCGCGGCTTGCCGTAACTATTTCGTAAACGGCTCTTTCATATTTTGTCATTTCAATAGTCCTAAATTAGAATAATTCTAATTATATTATAATCATTTTAAATTTTTTGTCAATAGTAAATCGAAAAAACTGTCGGATTTTCAAAAAGGCGTATCAAGCTTCTCTTGCAGAAAGCTTTTCATAGGATATTGACTTCAAAGTCAAAAACGCGCAAAGGATAAGGGCGAAGACGCTGTATAAACAACACCCTCGCCCCTTTTTGACGGATATAACGGTTATATCCCGACCAAAGCAGTCTTTTCTCGCTCCCTCTCGGAGCCTTCAATCAGTATATGAAAATATGCTCGTCGGTTTCAATCGGCTCCCCCGAGGAGGTAATGATATCCGTTTTGAAATCGATGGTCGCAATGACCGTCGCCTCCGGCGCCTCGTATTTTTTATCCATAATCTTACTCTCCTCTGCCGTTGTAATTCGATACGCTCGCTCCGTAGTTGTATATCGCTTTCAGAAGCTCAAGCATATCCGACGGTTCACCGTTCTGTTTGGCATACAGATAGGAATTGACCGAATAGGTAAGCGACTGTCCTGTCTGCACTCCGTTAATATAGAATTCGGCTGTTATTTCCTTATCGAATTCAGCGGCGGCAATCCCCTGAATATATATTCTGTAACAGTCGCCCTGAGAGACGAAGGAGTCCTGACCGTATTCTATCTCTCTGCCGTTTATCCGCACCTTAACGGTAAGGTTATCGGTGCTTGTGCAACAGAAGCTCAAATAAACCGCTGTTGGATATTCCAAACGCAGTCCGGCACCTCGCCAGTAAACCGACTCGTTTTTCTCGCCGACAATGGACTGCTTATTATACTCATCGCCGAGAGTCTCGAAGCTGCTCGGCTTAAGAAGCTCGCCCAAGCCATCCGTTGCAAGATTTTCGGTATTATATCCGGAGACTGTCTGTGCCTTTGCTCCGTAAACCAGAAGGTCGGATAAGAGCGTTATGAGAAGCTCATCCGTGCTGTTTTTCAGTTGATACTCGCAGTATTCTCTGACGCTGTACCCGTCTTTCACAACCTTGACCTCTTCGCCGCCGTAGGTTGCGCAAAGAGTGGCTGTAATATTATCTCGGAACTGCTGAGGAAGAACACCGGACAGGATAAACGATGAGGTATGGTCGCCATTTTCTTTGCCGTAAACTTTAGTTGTCATACCGTTGCACTCAAAAAGCATATATACGTTCTCGTATCCGTCCGGAACGACGGCGGTATAGACGATATTAACGTCGTCCTTTATCAAGAGCGCGGCACTCTGAAGCTTGAACTCATAGGCAAGTCCTGCTGCCGCCTGCTGTAAGAAATACTCCGCGCTCGAAAGAGCAAAGGCGTTGGAATTTACGGAAGACAGCACCCTCTCGGCGTAGCCGACGGCGTTTTCAAATTCTTTTGCGCTCTCGGCGGTGTAATTATACCTGTTGTAGCCCGCCGTCAAGTCCGTCAGCGAGCCCTTCAGCGTTTCTCTGCCGGTGCTGAAGCTCTCATCCTTAGGCGAGCCGTAAACCCTCAGCTCGTTGACGTGGAACGCCGTGTTTCTTGAATGATACGTGCCTACCAACTTGACGTACCTTGCGTACATACCCGACACGGGGTAATCTATGCCTTCCGCCACGGGCTCTGAATTATCGGTCTTCTCCCCTGCGAGCACCCAGTTCTCGCCGTCGGCACTTACGTAGATTTCGTACTTATAGTACCGACCCGTGTCGACGTAATTTACAATATTTATTTTCTTAATATCGTAAAGTTCGCCTAAATCTACGGTGATATACGGACGAAGCTCGGGAGTATTTGCCAGCCTGTTCCAGGTGTCGTCGACTGACTCTCCGGTAAGCTTCGGAACATCTCCGCAGTCCCAGTAACTGCCGTTGCCCGCGTTTCCGTCCACCGCAAGGTTGCCTGTGCGCCAGGAATTTGAGCCGCTGACCGTAGTGTCCTTGCCCTGAGAAATCAGCGATCCTATCAAAGAGCCGTAAGCCTCCAGCTCTCTTATATGAATCTGATTGTTGCTGGTCTGGTTGCTGCCCGTTCCCACAACCTTAATATAGCGCGCCTCGGTGGACGGCAAGGACGTAGGATTGCCTGATATGGTAGCGACGTCGTCCGTGTCTTTCGAATATGCCAAGGTATACGTAACGTTATCAAGGCTGGTGTAAACCTCATAGTGATACCAGCGCACGCCGTTGTTGTAGGTTATGACGTTAATTTGCGTCAGTGCGTATATGTCACCCAGGTCAATTGTAATATACTTTTCCACATCGGCTGTGTCTGCGGAATCCCAAAGCGTACTCGTGCTTCCGTCGTTAACTTTGTTTGAACCGCTCGAATAGTTTGTACCTACGACCGGCTTGTTCAGCGCGATATTCGAAAGCTCCTCGGGCAGGAAGCACTCGGATAAAACTTTAGCGCACGCCTCGGCAAGAAAGGCGGGAGAAGAGTTCGGTATTCTCGTATATTCGGGAGAATTGATGACCCACTTCCAACAGAGGCGGAAGTAATCCGAAACGGTTTTCGCCGCGTAAGCCTCTCCGCCTTCCAGCTCAGCCTCCAGCCCGTCAAGATAATTCTGCCATCTTGGCAGGTAAATATCGGTTAACATTCCCGAATAGTGGCGGCGTGAATAATCGAGAAGGGCGCCGGTAGTTGCGGCATCGTAGCCTCCCCAGGTCGTAACCAAAGCCTTTGCGTTGATGACGAACATATCGTAGGTGAAGTCGTCGTACTTTTCCGCCCAGTCCTCAGCCTTACCTATCCATTCGCCGACCAAAAGATCCTTCTGCGTGCTCTGTATAAGGTCGCAGACGTAAAAGGCACTCAAAAAGCTCTCCTTACATTTTTTGAAAGCGGCGGCGTCGCCCGAGCTATAGGCCTCCATCATCGTTTTGTAAATCGAAAGCGTATAATTGTTTATAATCTGCCGCACAATCTCGGCTATATCGTAGCGATAGCCCTCGCTCTCACAGAGAGCCGTGTAGTCCGCAAGAAGAAGCTCTAACGCATCTTCAAGAACCGTCTCGTTGTAAGGAATATTCTGCACGGTTGCTTTTTCGGGGATACGCTCCATAACGTAGGGACGGTTTCCGGTATTACTGTACACCGTCTTGAGAAGAAGCTTCCATGCCTCAATTGCTTTTGCGGAGGCGGTACCGTAACGGCGGAGAATATAGCTCTCTATCCAGGAGTTAAGGTTAAAGCTTCCCAGCGACTCCCTGTCCTCCCACACAAGAGATAGGAACAGGTCGTAGACGACGGGGTTATCGTAGGTTGCCTCGGAAATAATGCCGATACCCGTCATATACTCCGCAGTATCGAGAGCCTCTTTGACGGCATTTACCGTTCTTTGAAGGTCCCAGTCGAGAGAGGGGTTGGCACCGTAGTTTTTCAATAGACACCATACCCAGGGCGTGCCGTCAAATTCTATTGCTTCAAGTTCGGTAGCACCGTAATTTGCGCCGTAATCGGTTTTACACCATCTGTTTTTATATATCGCGGTCAGGTCAAGCACAACAGCGGGCTTTTCCGCAAGACCGTTTTCCGTACAGTATTCTTCAATACCGGTAAGCAATTCCTGCGTCGGATTTTGCTGCCAGGACTGAATTACCCATACCGCCTCGCTGTCGTATGAAAGAAGCGAGGAGAGCACTTCCTTTGCAATGACGTTTTCGCCCAGGTCACCGGGTCTTATTCCGCCCTCGTGGAAGGGGTCGACCGCATAATAATGTGAGTTCTTTCCGAATGCCCATTCCTGACACTGATAGAAGACAGCCGCATATTCGTCATAAGCGTCGTTGTCAGTGCGAATGATGCCGGGACGCTGATGTCCGCACCAGATGCCCTGCTTGAGAATTTCCGCGCCGGGCTGATAGTCGGAGAAGTCGGTGGGCACCATGCCTGCATAGCCCTGAAGTACCGTCTGAATTCCGAGCGAGCTCTTCCACCTCTGTGTTTTTCTCGCCATCTCCAGTCTGTCCTCTATCCATCCGTCGTGGACGGCACCGCCGTAGCTCTCCATATTGCCCATAAACTGCCATCCGTAGTAGGCAGGTCCCGTGAGCCAGTTTTTAGCGGCGTCAAAGGAATAACCGTAGCTCATAAGAAACTTCACCCACACGGCTTCCTGTCCCGCAAGATCGAGCACGACGTTAACGCCGTTCAGGGCGAGCCAGTCGTTTTCTCTTTGGAAGTCCTCTTCATCGAAGAAAGCAAAGGTGTATTCGGTAGTGCAGTAGTTCACCGCATAGCGCACCTTATAGGGCGTTTCCTTCCTGACCGCAGTACCTATCTTTTGAACGGAGCCCGGCATTTTCGTCTGCCGTATCTGCTCGGAAATATGGACGTTGCAGTAGTTTTTATAATAGTAATTAAGACCTGAGGCAAGGCTGACGCCGTTGTTTCCCTTTATGAGAATTTTTCCGTCTGCGGTATCAGACAGCTCGTAGTAATCATTACCGCTTGCGGCTTCCTCCGAGAGCTCGAAAACAAACCAGTCGCGGTACTGTGCGCCGACGGTTCTTTCCACAATTCCGTATACGTTCTCCAGCGTTTCAGCCTCAGTAATCGGTGCGCTGTAAACGGAGTCAGCGAAAGATGTCAAATTAAGAATATCCTCTATGCCGCCGTCGCGCAGGCTCTCTTTGTTGTTACCCGTTGCCGTGCCGTGTATGCGTATTTCAGAGAGAATTGCCTTTCCGCTGTCGCTGGCATATTCTATGCTGACACGGATAAAACGACAGGTATTGCCCGACAGGTCGGCTGTGTTTCCCTCGCTCCTTGAAGGAGTATCGTCTCTTTTCTTATACAGTCTCCGGTAGTTCTCACCGTCCGTGCTTCCGTATATGGAATAATAGTAATAAATGCCCTCATTTGCAAGAGGAAAGTAAAGCTGTGCATCCGACAACTCGTAGTTCTCCTCTAAGTCAATGTCTATGTAAGCAGGATAGTAAGCTCCCTGCCATGCTGTCGAATTCGCACCGTCCACCGCGTTTTGTGCAGTGTCCTTACCGGAATTGGCAGTCACGGGCTTATTGTAAGCGATATTTGAGGTTTCCTCGCCTTCCGCAGGCTCTTTGTAATTGGGATCCTCGTATCCGAACACCCGAAATTCACTCATGTGTACCGAAGCGTTTTTCGTATTCTTTGTCATTCTCACGTATATGTACCTTATATTCAAGGGAGTCTCGAAAGTGTAACTGTCTCCCGTGGTAGTAGAGGGGTCATCATTCTTTTTCTCCCCCACAAAGCAAAGGCTGTTCTTATCCGGTCCTGCGTAAATCTCGTACTGATACGCTCTGCCGTCGTTGTTATAATTGAGAGGGAAAGCAACCAGCTCCGAGACTATGCACCCCCGTCCCAGGTCTATCATAAACCAACCGGGCGCCACGCCTCCGTCCCAGAAATTAGTAGTTGAGCCGTCGATTATTCTGTCGAGGTTTGTTCCTGACCCCTCTACCGTTACCATACTGTTTGCACTCTTCAACGCCACGTTGGTAATCTCGGGCGTATCCGCCGCCGAGGCAATCAGTACCCCTGACACAAGCAGCATCAAAGAGCACAAAATCCCCGTAAGCAGGATTACAGTAATTTTGGAAAACGTTTTTTTCCGAACTTCCATTTCTCTGATTTCCTCCTTTGTAAAAAAGCCTTAAAGAAGCGTTTGATTATCTGTCAAGTTTTCTTGACAATCTCCCATTATTATGATACACTATTGACAAATTCTAATCAACCAACTATTTCACGGTTTTTTTGCATTATTCAACTGATAAGGAGTGAAAAATGAAATCTTTTGGGTATTATTCTTCTGCGAACTCCAATAGGCAAAGCCTTATAAATTGGTCTGATTCCGAGCGGCTTGACGTCCCCTTGTTTGTCAACTGCTCCGGCATAATAAGCAGAAGAGCCGGGTTCACTACCTACAATCCCTGCGGACGCAGCGACTACTATCTTATCTACGTCGTCCGTGGCACGCTTCACATACCTGTCGGAGAAGAAGAAAAGGAGGCGCCGGACGGCAGCGTTATCATTTTCCCGCCTCACTATAAATACAAGTACACCTTCCGCGGGAGCGAGGACGGGCTTCTGTACTACTGGGCGCATTTCACGGGAGGCAGAATTGAGAAGTTTCTTTCCAACCTTCATCTGCACCCCTTGCCCCTCTTGGTAAACATCGGCTACAGAGAACGGATCTCGGAGGATTTCGACCGCATCTTCAATGCCTACGTCAAGGATGATGCCTTTCGCGACGCGGAAATTGCCTGCACCTTCGGCAACATTCTGACCGCTGTCGCCCAAAACATTGCAGGCGCGGACAAGAAGGGGAAGCTCAGCAAATCCCTGACTTATATTCATCTGCACTATCACGAAAAAATCAAAGTGGAACAGCTGGCGACAATCGAATGCCTGAGCGTATCAAGATACAACGAAGTTTTCAAACAGTCTGTCGGAGAGCCTCCGATGTCATATATCGTCAGCCTGAGGCTGAAAAACGCCTGCACTCTGCTCGCCACCACAAATCTGCCGATTGGAAAGATTGCTGAAACCGTCGGAATTCCGGACGTGCACTTTTTCTCAAAGATTTTCAAGAAAAACATCGGTATGTCTCCGTCGGAGTATAAAAACAGACAGCCGCATAACGATATAACCGAGTAGCCGTATTCACGCCGCAAGCTGTCCGAATAAAAAGATCTATTTGGAAAATTTACAAATCTATTTGGAAAAATTATTGACTTATTTGAAAAAATGTGATAATATATTTGTACTTATTCGTACAATCCTATTTTATTGAGGAGGAAGTCACTGTAATGAAAGTTTTTAATCAAGAAAAAGTAAAAAATTATATTTTGCGTCTGATCAAAAACGGAAGACGGGATTACGTTAAGTCTACGGTCGAGTCGTTTAACATCAGCAGATCCAGTGTATATAACTACATTAAACAAATGGAACAGGACGGTTTAATTGAAAAAAAGGATAATTCTTACGTTCTTCGAACAAGCATATATCACTATTCCTTCAAAAACGATGGAACGTTAGGCGAAGACCGCATTTTCAGTCAATTTATATCACAGCATATACAATTCGCAAAAAACGTGAACTCCATATGGAATTACGCGTTTACCGAAATGATGAACAATGCAATCGAACACTCGGAAGCAGAGAATATTTCCGTCGGCATTTTTCAAAATTATCTTGAGACACAAATAATTATTATCGATGACGGTATTGGAATTTTCAAGAACATTCAAAGATTTATGAAGGAGAACAAAAACGAAACCGTTCCACTCGGGGAATGCGTATCGCTTTTGTTTGCAGGGAAGTTTACCACAGCAAAACAATTTCACACGGGTGAGGGTATTTTCTTTACTTCGCATATTATGGATGAATTCGTTATTTATTCCGACAACAATTTTTTCACCAGAAACAATTTTACGTCCGCACAAATAGAGGACAGTAATTTGCACGGCTTTATGAAGATGGAAAAGGGTACGGTTGTCAAAATGACGCTGGGTAACAGCTCGAGAAAGGTACTGTCCGAGGTTTTTAATACCTTTGCACCCGCCGACGAAGGATTTACAAAAACGTCTATACCCGTGGCTCATATGTTTTCAGGCGGCAATCCGGTATCGCGTTCAGAAGCAAGACGGTTATTGGAATGTACAGTTCTCTTTAATGATATCGATTTGGATTTCTCCGGCGTGGAGGAAATAGGGCAAGGATTTGCTCACGAGCTGTTCGTTGTCGGAAAACAAAAATATCCCCACATCAATTTGAGAACCAAAAACACCTGCAAGGCGGTTGAGGATATGATAAAGCGTGTCATAAATACTTCAACTCTATGATTTTTTCATTCCAATTATAATATTGTCAAAATATGAAGTAAGTTATCAACGCTAAAAGGCAATCGATAATTTGAGAGTAATCAATTTTACTAATCTACAAATCATCACAAACTTTTCGGGTGTCTGTAAGTATATCGATGCCGCCGTAAAAGCCTCCCTCCAAGAGGGAGCCCGAGTGCCATATGCAATCTTGATTGCATGGCGCACAGCCCCTACGGTACATACTGTGAGTAGAAAAGTGTAAAAATACGCAACCCCATTCATCTCAGCCTTAAAGCCGAGGAACCCCGACAGAACTTCAAAAATCTGTCGGGGCTAATTCTTTATTTATTGCGGAGCAAAAGGCGCGCGGCAGATTTCCGACCGGAAGAACTGTAAGCCGACGGAAGCTTACCTTCCGAGCAGCTTCACCAGTCTCCTTGCCGCCTCCTTCGTGTCCTCGGGACTGCCAAAGGTGGAAAACCGGAAATAGCCCTCGCCGCACTTACCGAAGCCCTCGCCGGGCGTGCCTACGACCTGAATTTCACGAAGCAGGTAGTCGAAGAACTCCCAGCTTCCCATACCCCCCGGGCACTTCATCCATATATAAGGCGCGTTCTTACCGCCGGTGTACCAGATGCCCAGCTCGTCAAGAGCCTCCATCAGGACCTTGGCGTTGTTTTTATAGACACGGATATTCTCCTTAATCTGCCTCTGTCCCTCGGGCGTAAAGACGGCGGCACCGCCCTTCTGGATAATATACGACACGCCGTTGGTTTTGGTGGTGCGGTTGCGCACCCACATTGAGTTAAAGCTCATACCGCACCTGCAAAGAGCCTTCGGGATAACGGTATAGCCGAGACGGGTACCCGTAAAGCCTGCGGTCTTTGACAGCGAGCATATCTCTATGGCGCAGGTCCTCGCTCCCTCAATCTCAAAGATGCTGTGAGGAATGCTCTCGTCCTCGATAAACGCCTCGTACGCCGCGTCGAAAAGGATAACCGAGCCGTGCGAATTGGCAAAGTCCACCCATCCTTTAAGCTGTGCACGGCTGAAGGTCGCGCCCGTCGGGTTGTTCGGCGAGCAGATGTAGATTAAATCCGCCACCGCCCCCTCGTCGGGCTCGGGCAAAAAGCCGTTCTCCTTACCCGAAGCCAGATGAACGATCTCTCTGCCCGCGATAATATTGGCATCCACGTACGCAGGGTACGCCGGCTCTATAACCAGAGCTGAACTTGATCTGTCGAACAGGTCAAGGATGTCGCCCAGCTCGTCGCTGGCTCCGCTGGAGACAAAGACCTCGTCGGGGTCAAGCAGGACGCCGCGCGCCTCGTAATGCTTCGCAATAATCTCGCGGAGAAAGCCTGCTCCGCACTCGGGCATATATCCGTGAAAGGACTCCTTTTTCGCCTGGTCATCCACGCCCCCGTGCAGAGCCGTGATAACGCTGTCGCACAAAGGCAGGGAAACGTCGCCGATGCCCATTTTGTACAGATGCTTATCCGGATGCTCCTTCAGGTACTGCGAAAGCTTTGCGGATATTCCCGCGAAAAGGTAGGAATCCTTCAGATTTGCGTAATTCATATTAGGTGTAATCATTCTATCGTATCTCCTTCGTAAACGAACTCACAGGGGCCCGTCATCAATACCGAATAATCGGGAAAGACAGTGATTTTCAGCGTGCCCCCGTCAAGATGAACCGAAATAGGCTCGCCGGGGTCGCAATAGCCCTTCTTTACCGCCGCCGCCGCAGAGGCGCAGGCTCCCGTGCCGCAAGCCATCGTAACTCCGCTACCCCGCTCCCAGACGCGCATCTGCAATTCGCTCCTGTTCATCACTCTGACGAACTCCACGTTCACACCGCCCGGGAAAGCCTCGTGATGCTCAATGACGGGTCCCAGAGCCGTCAGGGGGGCTGTTTCCATATTATCTGTGAAAATTACCGCGTGGGGATTTCCTACCGAAACCGGCGTACACTCGACACGGGTGCCGCCTGCGGTAAGTGTCATATCCTCCGAGGGCACTGCGGTGCCCATATCTACGGTAACGCTCCTGACCTTACCGAAGCTTATGCCGAGATCGAGGGTTTTTATTCCCGACAAGGTTTCCACGGTCAGTCTTCTTTTATCGGTATAGCCCTTGTCGTAAACGTATTTGCCTACGCAACGAATACCGTTGCCGCACATTTTTGCCTCGCTGCCGTCGGCGTTGAAAATCCGCATCCTGAAGTCGGCAACCTCCGAGGGGGATATATAGATCATACCGTCAGAGCCTGCGCCGAAGTGCCTGTCGGAGAGCTTTATTGATAATTCCTCTATATTGTCAGGGACCTCACCGAAAACATACAGATAGTCGTTTCCGAGGCCGTGCATCTTCGTAAAATGCATTTTTAATTCTCCTTTTCGTATAGACGGGAGCAAGTATTTTTCATACCTTCAAAAGCCATATTGCCCCCGTCGCTTCTACCGTGCCTCATTTGGCATCAATCGTGGAAATGCCCATTGTAACCTCTTCAAGGACGTCAAGAAGCATTCTGACAGTATCAAGAGAGGTGAGCATAGTGATATTGTTCTGTGCGGCGAGACGGCGGATTGCCACACCGTCACCGAAATGCTTACCCGACAGAATAGCACGGGTATTTATAACGTAGCTGACGTACCCCTGTCTCAAAGAATCCAGCACTTCCTCACTGCCCTCGCTGGGCTTATGGAGAAGTCTTGTGCGTATGCCGTGCTCCTTCAGGTACTGCGCGGTCACCGTAGTTGCTTCGATATTGAAGCCCATATTGTAAAATCTGCGCACTAAAGGAAGCGTCTCCGCCTTATCCTCGTCGGCAACGCTTACCAACACG
This sequence comes from uncultured Ruminococcus sp., assembly GCA_964494135.1. Classification (GTDB taxonomy): domain Bacteria; phylum Bacillota; class Clostridia; order Oscillospirales; family CAG-272; genus UBA1740. The sequence goes on from CAZBQN010000005.1 coordinate 12,392, forward strand.
GTGCCGTAATTGCGGAGCTTCAGCCCGGAGGCAATCATCGCTTTGTACATCGCTCGGTGAAGCTTTTTGTCGTAGCCTATCGCCTCGCCGGTCGATTTCATTTCCGGGGACAGGTAGGCATCCATACCGCGGAGCTTTGAGAAGGAGAAGGCAGGTGCCTTTACGTAATAGCGTTTTTTCTCATCGGGATAAATATCGAATATTCCCTGCTCTGCAAGCGAAACGCCCAAATTAACCATAGTCGCAATGTCGGCAAGGCTGTAGCCCGTGGCTTTGGACAGGAAGGGCACGGTTCGCGAGGAGCGCGGATTTACCTCTATTATATACACGTCGTCGTGCTCGTCGACGATAAACTGAATATTGTAAAGTCCTATAATGCCTATCCCAAGCCCCAGCTTTTTGGTATAATCCAAAATCGTGGCCTTCACTCTGTCGGAGATCGAAAATGTGGGATATACGCTGATAGAGTCGCCCGAATGGATACCAGTCCTCTCAACCAGCTCCATAATACCGGGGACGAAAACCCGCTTGCCGTCGCATATAGCGTCGACCTCGACCTCCTTGCCCTTTATATATTTGTCAACCAGCACCGGCTTGTCCTCGTCAATCTCAACGGCGGTTTTCAGATATTCCCTGAGGGCTTCTTCCTTTGCAACTATCTGCATGGCTCTGCCTCCGAGAACGAAGCTGGGGCGGACGAGCACGGGATAACCAATCTCCGCCGCTGCCTGAACGCCGGCTTCAATATTCGTCACGGCTCTGCCCTTGGGCTGAGGTATATTCAAATCGGACAAAAGCTTTTCAAACGCATCGCGGTTTTCAGCCTTCTCTATGGCGTCGCAGTCGGTGCCGATGATTTTCACGCCCCGCTGTGCCAGAGGCTCTGCCAGATTGATGGCCGTCTGACCGCCCAGGGTGGCAATTACTCCCTCCGGTTTTTCAAGAGCTATGACGTTCATTACGTCCTCGACGCACAGAGGCTCGAAATAGAGCTTGTCAGAGCAGGTGTAATCGGTGGACACGGTTTCCGGGTTATTGTTTATGATAATTGCCTCGTAGCCTGCCGCCTTGATTGTCTTGACCGCATGAACGGTGGAATAATCGAACTCCACGCCCTGTCCTATACGGATGGGACCCGAGCCCAGCACGACGACCTTCTTTTTGTCCGAAACCCGGGACTCGTTTTCCTCCTCGTAGGTGGAATAAAAGTACGGAATATAGCTCTCAAACTCGGATGCGCAGGTGTCTATCATCTTATATACCGGGAAAATACCGTGCTCCCCGCGCAGCTTGTAAATCTCGGTTTCCTCCCTGCCCCAAAGATATGCAATCTCCTTGTCCGAGAAGCCCATTTTCTTCGCTTTTCTCAACACGGGTACCGAGTCTTTGCCCTCGGCTATCTCTTTCTCCGCATCGACGATGTTCTTGAGCTTGCGGATGAAAAGCATATCGATCGCGGTTACGGACGCAATCCTTCCCGCGTCAACACCGCGGCGCAAAAGCTCGGCTATGGCGTAAATGCGGTCGTCTGTACCGATCTTTATATACTCCAAAAGCTCGGAGTCCGGAGCACTGTCGAACTTGCGGTTATAGAGATGGTAAAGCCCTATTTCCAAAGAGCGTATGGCTTTGAGCAGGCTCTCCTCTACCGTGCGTCCGATGCTCATTACCTCTCCCGTCGCCTTCATCTGCGTAGAGAGCGAATTGTTCGCGTCAGCAAACTTGTCGAAGGGAAACCTTGGCATCTTCGTGACCACGTAGTCAAGGGTTGGCTCAAAGGACGCGGGGGTGTTGGCAATCCTGATTTCGTCAAGCGTCATACCAACGCCGATTTTCGCGGAAACTCTCGCTATCGGGTAACCGCTCGCCTTCGATGCCAGGGCGGAAGAGCGCGAAACACGGGGATTTACTTCTATGAGATAATACCGGAAGGAATAAGGGTCAAGGGCAAACTGCACGTTACAGCCCCCCTCGATCTTCAACGCGCGGATGATCTTCAGCGCGCTGTTCCTCAGCATGTGATACTCCTTGTTCGTCAGCGTCTGAGAGGGACAGACGACTATGGAGTCGCCGGTATGGATGCCCACCGGATCAATATTTTCCATATTGCATATAGTAATGGCGGTGTCGTTTTTGTCGCGCATTACCTCGTATTCTATTTCCTTAAAGCCCTTTATGCTCTTTTCTATCAGCACCTGCCCTACGGGAGAGAGCGACAGGGCGTTTTTCATAAGGGGTACAAATTCTTCCTCGTTGTCGGCAAAGCCGCCGCCCGTACCGCCGAGAGTAAAGGCGGGGCGAAGCACTACGGGATATCCGATTTTCTCTGCTATTTTCAACCCCTCGTCCACACCGTGTGCAATATCCGAGGGAAGCACCGGCTCGCCCAGCTGCTCACACAGCTCCTTAAAAAGCTCTCTGTCCTCGGCGCGCTCAATAGACTCACTGCCCGTACCGAGAAGCTCTACACGGCACTCTCTGAGTATTCCCTTCTTCTCAAGTTGCATGGCAAGGTTAAGTCCCGTCTGACCTCCGATACCGGGCAGAATTGCATCCGGACGCTCGTAGCGAATTATCTTGGCGATGTATTCAAGGGTCAGAGGCTCCATATACACCTTGTCGGCTATTGAGGTATCCGTCATAATGGTAGCGGGGTTGGAGTTGCACAGCACTACCTCGTAGCCCTCCTCTTTCAGGGCGAGGCAAGCCTGTGTGCCGGCGTAGTCGAATTCCGCCGCCTGACCTATGACGATAGGTCCGGAGCCAATAACGAGAACCTTTTTTATGTCAGTTCTTTTAGGCATTGTTCTTTTCCCCTTCCATTATCCCTATGAATTTGTCAAACAAATACGAGCTGTCCTCCGGTCCCGGAGCGCTTTCGGGATGATACTGCACGCTGAAAATTTTATCCTCACGGCACTCTACACCCTCCACCGTTCCGTCAAGAATGTTGATATGTGTCGGCGTCAGCCTCGTTGCCCCAAGGCTTTCAAGGTCTACCGCATAGGAGTGATTCTGAGAGGTGATCTCTATTTTGTCGGTCTCGAGATTGCGCACGGGGTGGTTGCCGCCTCTGTGTCCGAACTTCAATTTATAGGTTTTAGCACCGTATGCCAGCGAAATTACCTGATGTCCGAGGCAAATGCCGAAGATAGGGTATTTTCCTCTGATAGCCCTTACCGTTTTGATAACCGGCTGCACGTCTTTCGGGTCGCCCGGTCCGTTTGAGATAAATACTCCGTCGGGTGACAGACGTTCTATCTCTTTGGCAGGCGTGTTCCACGGAACGACGGTTACGGAACATCCGCGTCTATTCAGCGAGCGGATAATATTCTCTTTCATACCGCAATCAATGGCGACGACATGGTATTTCTCCATCGGAACCCGGGAATAGCGTATGCTTTTACAGCTGACACGGGACACGGCGTCGGTGGGTACGGCGGCATTCCTTAAAATTTCCAGCCCCTCTTCGAGCGAGGTGTCAACTCCCGTAATCAATACTTTACGTGAGCCGAGGTCGCGTATGGAGCGTGTCAGCTTTCTCGTATCAATCCCCCACACTCCGGGGATACCGTACTTCTTCATCACCTCGTCAAGGGTTGCCGTGCTTCTGAAGTTTGAGGGCTCGTCGTTATACTCCCTTACTATCAGCGCGCCTATGGTGGGCGTGCCGGTCTCGTAGTCGTCGTCGCAGACGCCGTAATTGCCAATCAAAGGATAGGTCATTACCACCGCCTGATAGGTGTAGGACGGGTCGGAGAGTATCTCCTGATAGCCTACCATAGAAGTATTGAAAACTATCTCCAGGACCCTATCGGAGCTGTCGCCGAAGCCGAAGCCCGTATACTCCTCGCCGTTTTCCAAAATTATCTTTCTGTTGTAGTTTTCTGTCATATATTACACCTCTTTTTTAAAGACAGCTTTTGCTCAAACCTGTCGCGCCTCGTATCCGAAGGTATGGGAGTAGGATAATCTCCCGTAAAGCAGGCACGGCATATATGCTCGCTCTTTGCAATCTCAGCCAAAGCCTCCGCAGGAAAATAACCGAGACTGTCCGCACCGATGATTTTCGCAATCTCCTCCACCGTGTTGTGACAGGCAATCAGATGCTCCTCCGAATCGATGTCGGTGCCGTAATAGCAGGGATGGAGAAATGGCGGTGAGGATATGCGCACGTGTACCTCCTTGGCACCGGCATCGCGCAAAAGCTTTACGACTCTGCCCATGGTATTTCCTCTTACTATGGAGTCATCCACCAGCACGACGCGCTTGCCCCTGACGCTCTGTTCAACTGCCGAGAGCTTGATACGGACGCTGTCAAGCCTTGCGCCCTGACCCGGGGCAATGAAGGTTCTGCCTATATACTTGTTTTTGATAAGACCTATTCCGTAAGGAATCCCCGACGCGCGGCTGTATCCGAGAGCCGCGTCAAGTCCCGAATCCGGCGCGCCTATAACGATATCGGCATCTACCGGGAGTACTCCCGAAAGAATTTCTCCCGCTCTGACTCTTGAAGCGTGGGCGGAAACCCCGTCAATTACCGAATCGGGTCTTGCAAAATAGATGTATTCAAAAACACACAGTCTTCGCTCTTTTTTACCGCAGTGCTCGGTGCGGTACTCAATACCGTTTTTGTCGAATACGATTATCTCACCCGGCAAAACGTCGCGGATAAGCTCTGCCCCGACGGCGCGAAGGGCACAGGACTCGGAGGCCACAACGTACGCGCCGTCCTCGGTCCTGCCGTAGCACAGGGGGCGGAAGCCGTAAGGGTCTCTTGCGCAAATCAGCTTCTGCGGCGACATCAGCACCAGCGAATACGCGCCGTCCAGGGTGTCCATGGCACGGCTGAGCGCTTCCTCAATTGATGATGTACGAAGGCGTTCCCCGGTTACGACGTAGGCAATGGTCTCTGTATCGCTGGTGGTGTGGAAGATGGCACCTGACATTTCGAGCTCGCTTCGCAATTCCGCCGCATTTGACAGATTGCCGTTGTGACAGATCGCCATTCTGCCCTTTTGGTGGTTGACCTCAATTGGCTGACAGTTGTTTCTGCTGCCCTCGCCGGTAGTGCCGTAGCGGACGTGTCCCACCGCCATGGTCCCTCTCGGAAATCTCGACAGCCTGTCCGAATTAAACACCTCGCTCAAAAGTCCTATATCCTTGTAGGAGGTGAACACGCCGTCATCGTTGACTACGATTCCGCAGCCCTCCTGACCTCTGTGCTGCAGAGAATACAAGCCGTAATAAGTGAGACTTGCCACGTCTGCCTCTTTCGGACATATAACTCCGAATACTCCGCACTCCTCGTTTATTTCTCTGTCAAGGCTCATTTATTTCCCCTTTTTGCGACCTTGCAAGGGCTGCGCCTACAAATCCCTTGAAAAGAGGGTGAGGCTTATTTGGACGGCTCTTGAACTCGGGATGATACTGTACGCCCACGTGGAAGGGACGGTCGCACAGTTCCACCGTTTCCACGAGCCTGCCGTCGGGAGACATACCGCTGAGAGTCAGACCGCAGGCTGTCAAAATATCGCGGTAATCGTTGTTGAATTCGTATCTGTGTCTGTGCCGCTCGCTTATCTCGGCACTTTCGTAACAGCGCATCATGGTAGTGCCCTCCTTGATAAGGCAGGGATATGCACCGAGACGCAACGTGCCTCCCTTGTCGATATAGTCGCTCTGACCGGGCATAAAGTCAATGACCTTGTGCTTGCACTGCTCGTCGAACTCGCCTGAGTTGGCGTCGGAGATACCCGCGACGTTCCTTGCATACTCTATAACGCAAATCTGCATACCGAGGCAGATTCCGAAATAAGGCACACCGCGCTCCCTGGCATACTTTGCCGCCAGAATCATTCCCTCAATTCCTCGGTTGCCGAAGCCGCCGGGCACGATAATGCCGTCAAGACCGGAAAGGGCACTTTCGTAATTATCCGCAGTCAGCGTCTCCGAATCAATCCATGAAATTTTTATATGAGTGTTATGGTAATAGCCCGCGTGGCGCAGTGACTCTGCCACCGAAAGATAGGCGTCGTGAAGCCCTACGTACTTTCCCACAAGACCTATCTTCACGGTATAAGGTCTTGCCTTTATGCGCTCGACCATCTGCTCCCACTCTTTGAGGTCGGGGGCAGGGGCGTCAATGCCGAGCTCACGGCATACTACCGACGAAAAATCAGATTTTTCAAGCATAAGCGGTGCTTCGTAAAGGTTGGGAAGCGTGATGTTCTCGATTACGCAGTCCGGCTTTACGTTGCAGAACATGGATATTTTCTTGAAGATAGAATCCTCAAGAGGTCTGTCACAGCGCAACACGATTATATTGGGATTTATTCCCATTCCCTGCAGCTCCTTCACCGAGTGCTGAGTGGGCTTGGATTTATGCTCGTCGGAGCCGCTGAGGAAGGGGACGAGAGTCACGTGTATAAACAGGCTGTTCTCTCTGCCCACCTCAAGGGAAATCTGGCGCACCGCCTCAAGGAAGGGCTGGGACTCAATGTCGCCTATGGTACCGCCTATCTCGGTAATGACCACGTCGGCATCCGTCTTTCTTCCGACGCTGTAAACGAAATCCTTGATTTCGCCGGTGATATGGGGAATGACCTGAACCGTTGAGCCCAGATATTCTCCCCTGCGCTCCTTATTGAGAACATTCCAGTATACCTTCCCCGTAGTAAGATTTGAGTACTTATTCAGATTCTCGTCTATAAATCTTTCGTAATGTCCGAGGTCAAGGTCGGTTTCCGCACCGTCCTCGGTTACGTACACCTCTCCGTGCTGATAAGGGCTCATGGTGCCGGGGTCCACATTGATGTAAGGGTCCAGCTTCTGCGCCGCTACCTTCAATCCTCTGGCTTTGAGCAGTCTGCCAAGGGACGCCGCCGTTATTCCCTTTCCGAGACCGGATACGACGCCGCCCGTCACGAATATATATTTTGTCATTTTACCGTGCTCCTCGTTTCGTTTTTTTCTTTGATCCGTCTTTCCGTCAGCTCTCTGCCGTGGGTTTATTCCCACTCCACCGTTGCCGGAGGCTTTGAGGTAATATCGTACACTACTCTGGTTATATCTTTAAGCTCGCCGGTAATTCTGCCGCTTGCTCTTTCAAGCACCTCGTATGGAATTCTCGTCCATTCCGCGGTCATAAAATCGTCGGTGGTAACCGCACGCAGGGCAACCGTGTAGCCGTAGCATCTGGCATCGCCCTTAACGCCCACGCTGCAGAGATCGGTGAGAACCGCGAAATACTGGTTTGGCATTTGTGAAAGTCCCGCGCAATCAATCTCTTCGCGGAAAATCGCGTCTGCCTGTCGCAGAACGTCCAGCTTCTCCTTAGTGATCTCGCCGATTATGCGTACTGCAAGACCCGGTCCGGGGAAGGGCTGACGCCATACCAGCTCACGCGGAATTCCCAGAGCCGTGCCTACCCTTCTCACCTCGTCCTTGAACAGGTCGCGAAGAGGCTCGACTATCTCGTCAAAGGCGATGACATCGGGCAGACCTCCCACGTTGTGGTGGCTCTTGATAACCGCGGAGTCGCCCTTGCCGCTCTCGATAACGTCGGGATATATCGTACCCTGCACCAGCACGTCAACCTTGCCGAGCTTTTTTCCCTCGTCCTCAAATACGCGGATGAACTCCTCGCCTATTATCTTACGCTTCCCCTCAGGCTCGGTAACGCCCTTCAGCCTCGCCAAAAATCTGTCCTCCGCATTTACACGGATAAGGCGGATGCCGAAGCCCTCGCCGAAGGTCTTTTCCACAAAATCTCCCTCGTCCTTGCGTAACAGACCGTGGTCAACGAACACGCAGGTCAGATTGTCGCCCACCGCCTTGTGCATCAGCACTGCCGCCACCGAGGAGTCGACGCCGCCCGACAGAGCCAAAAGAACCTTCTTGCCCGACAGCTCTTTTTTGTATTTCTCGACCGACCGCTCCACAAAGTTGTCCATAGTCCAGTCGCCCCGGCACCCGCATATACCGAACAGGAAATTATAAAGCATCCGCTTTCCGTGCTCCGTGTGTGTGACCTCAGGGTGGAACTGCACGCCAAAGAGCCTTCTGTCCCTGTCGCACATTGCCGCCGAGGGGCATTTGTCCGTTGTGGCAATTACCCGGAAGCCCTTCGGTAGCTCGGTTATGTAGTCGGTATGGCTCATCCATACGACGCTCCTTTTCGGCACACCGTCAAAAAGCGGACTGTCCGAGATATTGACAACCGTCTTTCCGTACTCACTGCCGTTTTCCGCAGAGGCAATTCTCCCCCCTGCCATATACGCCATAAGCTGGTCGCCGTAGCAAATGCCCAGTATCGGAATACCGACATTCAGTATTTCGGGGTCAAAGTGAGGCGAGCTTTCGTCATAGACGCTGTTCGGTCCGCCGGTGAAAATAATTCCTTTGTAGCCCTCTCTTTTAATCTGTGAAACTGTAATTTTACTGTAAGGCCTTATCTCTGCGTAAACCCGATGCTCACGCACGCGGCGGGCTATCAGCTGATTGTACTGACCGCCGAAATCCAACACAAGTATTTTATCCATTATTCACCTCAGATATTTATATCGGCATGGCTTTCGGCAATTCCGTCAAGCAGAGGCTTTACCTTCGCGAGAAAGGCGTCGACCTGCTCGGGACATCTGCCTATATATTTGTCCGGTATAAGAAGCGAATTTATCTCTTCTTCTGTCATACCGAAGGCGGGCTCGGCAGCCAGCCTTGCCGTCAGGTCGCACTCCTCGCCGTCTTTCATTCTTGCGGTGGCCTCCATTGAGCATTTACGGATGAGCTCGTGTATCTTTTGTCTGTCCCCGCCCCGCTTTACCGCCTCCATCATCAGGTTCTCCGTAGCGATGAAGGGCAGATATTCCCTGACGGTTTTATCGACTATCCTTTCGTTGACGTGAAGTCCGTCGGTAACGTTCTGACAGAGTCTCAGCACGGCGTCGGCGCACAGGAAGCCCTCGGGCAGAGAGATACGGCGGTTTGCCGAATCGTCAAGCGTTCTCTCCAACCACTGGACCGAGGCGGTCATGGGCGCGTTAGCGGCGTCAGCCATCAGGTATCTGGAAAGCGAGCATATACGCTCGCTCCTCATGGGATTGCGCTTATACGCCATGGCAGAGGAGCCTATCTGATTTTTCTCAAAGGGCTCCTCAAGCTGTCTGTCGTGCTGTAAAAGCCGAATATCGTTTGCCATTCTGTACGCGCTCTGCGCTACCGAGGACAGGACGTTAAGTATTCTCGAATCCACCTTTCTCGGATAGGTCTGCCCCGACACATCAAAGCATTCGTCAAAGCCGAAGTCACGGCAGATGAGCCGATTCATCTCGTCAATTTTTGAGCCGTCGCCGTCAAAAAGCTCAAGGAAGCTTGCCTCGGTTCCGGTTGTTCCGCGACAGCCGAGGAATTTTATATTTTCTGTCGCAAAGTCTATCTCCCGAAGGTCGGACAAAAAGTCCTGCATCCACAGCGTCGCGCGCTTGCCCACCGTCACCGGCTGTGCCGGCTGATAATGAGTATAACCCAAGGTGGGCGTGCTCTTGTATTTTTCCGCGAACCTTGAAAGGTTCAAAAGCACGCCCAGAAGCTCGCCCCTCAGATATCTGAGGGCGTCGCGGTAGATGATAAGGTCGGCGTTGTCGGTGACGTAACAGCTGGTGGCGCCGAGGTGAATGATGCCCGCGGCTGAGGGTGCTGCCTTGCCGTAAGCGTAGACATGTGCCATAACGTCGTGTCTGACTTCCTTTTCACGCTCAGCCACGCACTCGTAGTCAATGTCGTCCGTGTGAGCCTCCAGCTCCTTTATCTGCTCCTCTGTGATGGGAAGACCCAAGGCGCGCTCTGCCTTTGCGAGAGATACCCAGAGCCTGCGCCAGGTGCCGAAGCGTGTATCGGCGGAAAACAGCTTCAGCATATACTCGGACGCGTAGCGCGAGGACAGAGGAGATTCGTATTTGTTCGTCATAATTTACTCCTTTTTCGTTTCCGTCTGCGTTCCTTTGCGCACACCTGTCAGCGTATGATTATGCTGTCGCGCTCAGGACCTACGGAAATATATTTTATGGGGCAGCCGATCTCTTTTTCAATGAACAGAACGTATCTCCTTGCCGCCTCGGGAAGCTCCTCCCAGCTGCGGACACCGCTGACGTCGCACCTCCAACCGTCGAAATATTCGATAACCGGCTTTGCACTATCAAGAGCTGTCGGGAAGGGGAAGTAATCTGTCTCCTCGCCGTCAACGAGGTACTTCGTGCATACGGGGATTTTGTCCATATACGACAGCACGTCAAGCTTTGTCAGCGCAATCGCCGTTGCCGCCTGAACCTCTACTCCGTACCTCGTCGCCACGATGTCAATAGGTCCGACCCGGCGGGGTCTGCCCGTCTTTGCTCCGTACTCGGCACCTGCCGCACGAAGCGCCTCGGCTTCTTCCCCGAACATCTCACATACAAATGGACCTTCGCCCACGCAGGTGGAATAAGCCTTCACCACGCCTACGACGTCGTCGATTTTCGCTCCGGGCAGACCCGAGCCTATGGGCGCGTACGCCGCTATGGTACTCGACGAGGTGGTATAGGGGTAAATTCCGTAATCTATATCGCGCAGTGAGCCCAGCTGTGCTTCAAACAAAATGCTCTTGCCCTCAGTGGCTGCCTCACCGAGAAATTTGCCCGTATCGCATACGTAAGGCTTGATTTTCTCGCAGGCATCACAAATCCAGCTCTCCAGCATTTCCACGGTATAGGGTCTTGCACCGTACACCCGGGTCAAGGTCAGATTTTTCCATTCGAGAAGATCCGCAAGGTGTGCCCTCAGCTTCTCGGGATAGAACAGCTCGCCCGCAAGCACCGTCTTCTTCTGATACTTGTCCGAATAGAAGGGAGCTATGCCCTGCTTCGTTGAGCCGTACTTTTTATCCGCCAGTCTTTCCTCCTCAAGGGCGTCAAGCTCTCTGTGCCAAGGGAGAAGAAGCGAGGCTCTGTCGCTGATTTTAAGGTTGTCCGGGGTAATAGCAACTCCCTGTGACGTAACCTGTCCCATTTCGGCAAGAAGGTTCTCGGGGTCAAGAGCAACCCCGTTCCCGAGAATATTGACGACTCCCTTTCTGAAAATTCCCGAGGGGAGAAGATGCAATGCGAATTTTCCGTATTCGTTTATTACCGTGTGGCCTGCGTTTCCGCCTCCCTGGTAACGGATTACCACGTCGTAAGCCTCGGTGAGCAGGTCGACCATTCTGCCTTTTCCCTCGTCACCCCAGTTGATTCCGACAATTGCACAGTTTGACATATCAACTATCCTTTCCCCGTTTTATATATTGTCCGTCAGGCGTTTCATAACCTCGGCGTAAGCGTCCTCGACACCTCCAAGGTCTCTGCGGAAGCGGTCCTTGTCCAGCTTCTGTCCCGTCTTTATATCCCACAGACGGCAGGTGTCGGGGCTTATCTCATCGGCGAGAACTACATCCCCGCCTGACAGCTTTCCGAACTCCAGCTTGAAATCAACGAGAGTTATGCCGCAGGATTTCCAGAAGGCTTTTAGCTCGTCGTTTACCGTAAAGGAGTACTTTTTGATAATTTCGATCTCCTCTCCGGTTGCAAGACCCAAAGCCAGAGCGTGATATTCGTTCAGGAGCGGGTCGCCCAGCTCGTCGTTCTTATAGGAAAACTCAATAGTCGGAGAAGCAAATACTATACCCTCTTCCACGCCGTATCTCTTTGCAAAGGAGCCTGCCGAGACGTTTCTGATAATGACCTCAAGCGGGACTATGGAAACCTTTTTGACCAAGGTTTCTCTGTCGCTCAGCTCCTCGACGTAGTGGGTGGGGACGCCGGCTTTTTCAAGCCTTTGCATGAGCAGATTACTCATTCTGTTGTTGATAACACCCTTGCCTGCAACAGTGCCTTTTTTCAGTCCGTTGAACGCGGTGGCGTCATCCTTGTACGACACGATAAGAAGCTCCGGGTCATCGGTGGCAAAGACCTTTTTCGCCTTCCCCTCGTACAGCTGTTCTCTCTTTTCCATGGTAGTTCTCCTTTATCTCGAATATTATAAACAAAAATAAAAGCGGACAATCGGCACCGACAAAAACGAACGTATCATCTACGCCCGTCAAATCGGAAGACGCCATTGCCCTCACGCGATTATTATACACGCGCGGAGCTTGTTTGTCAACAAAAAAATAAATAAAAAAACAAAAAAACAAAACGGATACAGACAAGGAGAAAATCCCGGTCTACACCCGTTTTTCACATCAAAATCCAAAACAAAGTCTTTGTTTTTAACCGACGACCACCGGTATCGGTCAATTATTATTTTCCGCTGTCGCCGTAGTTGGAAAGTACTCTTGCCGACGGGTCGTTTACGTTACAGCCCTCCCAGGTTTTGTTGGGCATCCAGAAGTCTGCGACCATCTGTGACTGACCGGGATAATACTTCTCAAATATCTCCCGATACAAGAGCGATTCTTTGGTAAAGGGGGAGGCGTGTACGTATTTCTTGCGTTTTTCCTCAAATTCCCCGTCGGTATATTTGCTCTCGGCGTACTCCTTCAGATAGTCAACCATAGAGTGTCCGACGGCATCCGAGAACGCCGCCTTCTCACGAAAGAGTATTTCGTCGGGCAGATAACCGCCATCCTCAAAGGCATGGCGAAGCAGGTACTTACCCTTGCCGTATTTGTTCATCTTGAGCTCCGGGTCAATGCTCATGACGTATCTGACGAAATCCAGATCGCCGAAGGGCACTCTGGCCTCCAGAGAGTTTACGGAAATACAGCGGTCTGCGCGGAGCACGTCGTACATATGAAGCTCCCGCACCCGCTTCTGCGACTCGCGCTGAAATTCCGCGGCGCTCGGCGCGAAATCGGTATATTTATACCCGAACAGCTCATCCGAAATCTCACCGGTAAGAAGCACTCGAATGTCGGTTCTCTCATGGATAGCTTTACAGATAAGATACATACCCATGCTTGCTCTTATAGTGGTAATATCGTAGGTGCCGAGAAGCTCAATTACCCCCTCCAGCGAGGACAAAACCTCATCCGGTGTCATATAAATCTCGGTATGGTCGCTGCCTATGTAGTCAGCAACCTGCTTTGCGTATTTGAGGTCAATCGCGTCCTCGCTCATACCTATGGCAAAGGTTTTTATGGGAGTTTTGCTCTTTCTCTGCGCTATGGCGCAAACCAGGGATGAGTCCAGCCCTCCGGATAGGAGAAATCCCACCTTCGCGTCTGCGACAAGGCGTTTTTCAACGCCCGAGATCAGCTTGTCGTGTATTTTGCGGCACACCGCGTCAAGTCCGTCGCCGCTGACCTTATCAACCGCCGCAATATCGGTATAGCGGATAAACTCACCGCCTTTGTAGTAGCATCCGGGAGGAAAGGGCAGGATTTTTTCGACTATTCCTACTAAGTTCTTAGGCTCGCTGGCAAAAACGATTACCCCTTTTTCGTCATAACCGTAGTACAGAGGCCGGATACCTATCGGGTCTCTTGACGCAATATATTCCTTATTCTCGCCGTCGTATATGATAAGGGCGTATTCCGCGTCAAGCATACCGAACATATCCGTGCCGTACTCGCGGTACATTGGCAGCAGTATTTCGCAGTCGCTGTCGCTTGAGAAGGTATAGCCTTTTTTCTTCAAGTCCTCGCGGATTTTCTCAAAGCCGTAGATTTCACCGTTGCATACAACGTAATCCGAGCCGAGGCGAAAGGGCTGCATACCCTCGGGGGTCAAGCCCATAATTGCCAGGCGGTGAAAACCGAGCAAGCCGGCACCCGTGTCAGCTAATTTACTGTCATCGGGACCTCTGGATACCGTGCGCCCGAAGGATGTGACAAATTTGTCAATATCGGTACATTCACCGCAGTAGCCTATGATTGAACACATATTTAAAGCCTCCAAAGTACTGTATGCCGACGGAGCAAACATCCGTCGGCATTGATGTTTCTATAAATTATTCCACATCCTGAAGTGCGTCGTAGCCTTCTTCTCCGGTACGAACCTTCACGACGTTTTCAATATCGTAAACGAAAATCTTGCCGTCACCGATATGTCCGGTGTAAAGGGCCTTCTTTGCCGTTTCTATAACCTCGCGGACGGGTACCTTGCTGACGACGATGTCAACCTGTACCTTCGGCAAAAGATTTGCCTCCACGGGGACTCCGCGGTAGTATTCGGGCTTACCCTTCTGCATACCGCAGCCGAGAACGTGGGATACCGTCATTCCGGTAATGCCTATGCCCATCATTGCCGTTTTCAGAGTTTCAAGCCTTGCTTCCTTGCATATAATCTCAACCTTGGTGAACTTATGCGCCCCTTCTGCAAAGGAAGGAACTTTCTTCACCGGAACAGCCTCTGCCGCGGGAACCTCGCCTGCAACAACCGTTGCCCCCTCGTAGCCGTAATCAACACTCTCAACTGCGGGAACAAAGTCAGCGTACGCGCTGGGAAGACCGTGCTCGGTAAGGTCAAGACCCTTAATCTGTTCTTCGTCGGATGCGCGAAGACCGATTGTTTTCTTGATTATAAAGAATACGAGAGTGATAGTAGCCGCAGTCCATGCGAGAATTGCAAGGATACCTACGAGCTGCTTGCCGAAAAGCTCAAAGCTTCCGGTATAGAAAAGACCGTTAAGACCTGCGGGAGCGGCAGGGTTTGCCAAAAGACCTACTGCCAGAGTACCCCATACACCGTTGACGAGGTGTACGCCGACAGCACCCACGGGGTCGTCTATATGAAGCTTCAAATCGAGAACCTCAACCGCGACGACGACGAGTATTCCCGAAACAACGCCGACGACTATTGAGCCGAGAGCATCAAGGGCGTCACAGCCTGCGGTAATACCGACAAGACCTGCCAGGGATGCGTTAAGGCACATCGACACGTCGGGCTTGCCGTTCTTAATCCAAGTGAAGAGCAAAGTAGTACAGGTGGCGACCGCGGGAGCAATTGTGGTAGTCAGGAATATAGATGCGAGCATGGAGCCGTCGGTTGCCGCCGCGCCGTTGAAGCCGTACCAGCCGAACCAGAGAATAAAGCAGCCAAGGGCGCCGAGAGTAACCGAGTGGCCGGGAATTGCGTTGACCTTAGTCACCTTGCCCGTCGCCTTATCCTTGACGTACTTTCCGATTCGTGGACCGACCATAATGGCACCGATAAGAGCCATAAGACCGCCGACAGAGTGAATAGCGGCAGAGCCTGCGAAATCGTGAAAGCCCCACTGCGCGAGCCAGCCGTTCGGGTTCCACACCCAGCCTGCCTCAATAGGATAAATTACCAGTGAAATCACTGCGGAATAAACGCAGTATGATATGAACTTCGTTCTCTCCGCCATAGCTCCCGATACTATCGTAGCAGCGGTAGCGCAGAACACGAGATTGAATACGAAGCTGGAAGCGTTCGTCTGAATAAAGCCGCCGAAGTCGGCGAATATATTCATATTCGGAACGCCGATAATTCCGAGAACATAGTCCTCCGCCATCATAAGGCTGAAGCCCAAAAGCACGAACACAACCGTACCGATGCAGAAGTCCATCAGGTTCTTCATAATGATGTTTCCCGCATTCTTCGCGCGGGTAAATCCGGTTTCAACCATAGCAAAGCCGGCTTGCATAAAGAACACGAGAGCTGCTCCTATCAGGAACCAGACGCCGAACACCTCTTCGCCTACCAGCTTAATAACATCAGATTCAAGCATATTATATCACCTCTTTATAGTTGTCTTTTGCGTTCAATCCCGAAAAGCACGCCTTTCGGCAGTTTCCAAACTGCGCACATTCGGGATTTACTTATGTACTTAAATTATTTTACCGAATAAAGCAGATCTCCGTAGGTGGGGAAGGGCCAGTATTCGGACGCGGTTACCGTCTCCGCCTCGTCACAGGCTACACGAAGCTCGCTCATAGCGGGGATAAGCAGGTCACGGACAGCATCCGCCTCCTCGCCTATCTCACCCTTTCCGGATACCTCAACCAGAACGCTCTCCAATTTGTCTGTGTTAACGGCAATTCTGTCGCAAAGGGCTGACAGCTTCTTTACCGTAGCCTTTTCGTAGCCGCAAGATATACCCGAGTCGAGCTGTATCTTCTTCTGTGCGTTTGCCGCCAGGTCGCTGGTATACGCCGCAACGGCGGGAAGGATCTGACGTCTGGACATTGAAGCCATGGTATTTGCCTCGATTATAACCGCCTTGCAGTAGTTCTCCAGAGTTATCTCGTAACGGGACTTCAGCTCCGCCTCTGTGAATATGCCGTGAGAGGTGAGCATCCTCACGTTCTTTTCGTCCAGCAGATGAGGCAGACAGTCTGGGGTCGTGCGATAATTGCAAAGACCTCTCTTTTCGGTCGCTTCCTTGATCCAGGAATCGTCGTAGCCGTTGCCGTTGAAAATAATTCTGCCGTGCTCCTTGATCGTTTCCTTTATCATCTCGTGCAGCTCACCCTCAAAGTCGGATGCGCCCTCAAGACGGTCGGCATATACCTTCAGCGACTCGGCAACCGCGGCGTTGAGCATGATGTTGGCGCAGGCGATGCTGTTGGACGAGCCGAGCATACGGAATTCGAACTTATTGCCGGTAAACGCAAAGGGAGAGGTACGGTTACGGTCGGTAGTATCTCTGTTGAATTTAGGAAGGACGTCAACTCCCAGCTTCATCTGAGTCTTTGTTGCTCCGCTGTAGGGCGTGTCGTTTTTAATTGCCTCAAGAACGCCGTTCAGCTCGTCGCCGAGGAATATAGATACCACAGCGGGAGGTGCCTCGTTTGCACCCAGACGGTGGTCGTTTCCTGCGGTGGCAACAGAAATTCTGAGAAGATCCTGATAATCGTCAACCGCCTTGATAACCGCGCAGAGGAAAAGCAAAAACTGTGCGTTCTCATAAGGGGTCTCGCCGGGAGAGAGCAGATTCTGTCCGCGGTCGGTGGCAATGGACCAGTTGTTGTGCTTACCGCTTCCGTTTACGCCTGCAAAGGGCTTCTCGTGAAGCAGGCATACAAGACCGTGCTTCAGGGCAACCTTCTGCATAATCTCCATAGTCAGCTGGTTATGGTCGGTAGCGATGTTGGTAGTGGAATAGATAGGTGCCAGCTCGTGCTGTGCGGGAGCAACCTCGTTGTGCTCGGTCTTTGCAAGCACGCCCAGCTTCCACAGCTCCTCGTTCAGCTCCTCCATATACGCCGCGACACGGGGCTTTATTACACCGAAATAGTGGTCATCCATCTCCTGTCCTTTAGGGGGCTTTGCACCGAAGAGGGTACGACCCGTGTAGACTAAATCACGTCTTTTCTCGTACATTTCACGGTCGACGAGGAAGTACTCCTGCTCGGGTCCGACAGAGCTGGTAACACGCTTCACATTAGTCTTGCCGAACAGCTTAAGTATGCGGAGCGCCTGCACGTTGAGTGCCTCCATGGAACGGAGCAAGGGCGTCTTCTTGTCAAGGGCCTCGCCGCCAAAGGAGCAGAACGCCGTGGGAATACAAAGCGTCTTTCCTTTAATAAAGGCAAAGGACGTAGGGTCCCAAGCGGTGTAGCCTCTCGCCTCGAAGGTAGCGCGTAAGCCACCCGAGGGGAAGGAGGACGCATCAGGCTCACCCTTGATAAGCTCCTTGCCCGAAAACTCCATAATGATACCGCCGTCGGGAGCAGGAGAGATAAAGCTGTCGTGCTTCTCTGCCGTAACGCCCGTCAAAGGCTGAAACCAGTGGGTGTAATGGGTCGCGCCCTTACTTACCGCCCAATCCTTCATTGCAGCGGCAACCGCGTTTGCAACGGTCAGATCCAGCTCCTTGCCCTCGTCGATAGTCTTTTTGAGGGAGGCGTAAACCTTACTGTCAAGGGTCGACTTCATTACTCTGTCGTCAAAAACCAAGCTGCCAAACATTTCTTTAACTTTTTCCATTTTATTTTCTCCTTTTGAAGGTTTTTTGCAAATTTCGTTTTTAATGAAAAACGGCGCCTCTCCTGCTTAATCCGCAAGAAAGACGCCTTTGCCTTTTCTTCTATTTATTAATTAAATGCACTGCAAAGATAAATTGACACAAAAGACTGCCACAAGTGTGAAAATCAGAAAGGGCAAGGGACTTTTTGGATTTACCAATCTAAGACGCCCTTGCCTTTACGCGACTCATTATACACCCCGAAAAACCGTTTGTCAAGGGGTTTTTGAATTTTTCTTCAAAGAAAATTGCAAAATTTCATTTTTTCACCGAAAACGGCTTGACAATTTGCAAGTTTGGTGCTATAATGCTTGCATATATGAGCAAAGGCGTTCATAGATAGCGGCGACTGCCGTTTTTTCGTGAGCCTTTGCTCTTTTCGTTTATGAAAGGCAACGGTTACTATTATGTTAAAAGAAGGTCAGATACGTATTCCCTCCGGATGCGCCATTGCCGCCGTAATATCAAAGGACGGCGAAAGAATGTCGGGCAGACAGATAATCGAGGCAATGAAGCCTATGCACGACCGCTCAAACGGCTTGGGCGGCGGCTTTGCCGCTTACGGCATTTATCCGGAATATAAAGACTTTTATGCTCTCCACTTTTTCTTTGACGACCGAAATACGAGAAAAAACTGCGAGGTATTCTTAAAGGAAAGATTTGAGATTGTGAAATCCGAGATAATTCCCACGAGGAAAATCCCCGCAATCACCGACGAGCCGGTCATCTGGAGATACTTCGTCGCCCCTCTGCGCTCGGTGCTTGACTCGGCACAGCTGGACGAAAAGGAATTCGTCGTGCGCACGGTAATGAAGATAAACACCGAGATGCCCGGAGCTTACGTATTTTCAAGCGGAAAGAACATGGGCACCTTCAAGGCGGTGGGCTTCCCCGAGGACGTAGGCGAATTTTACAGACTGGACGAATACGAGGGCTATTCCTGGACTGCCCACGGCAGATATCCCACCAACACCCCCGGCTGGTGGGGCGGCGCGCACCCTTTCACTCTGCTTGACTATTCCATTGTTCACAACGGAGAAATATCCTCCTACGACGCCAACAGAAGACATATCGAAATGTTCGGCTACAAGTGCAATCTTCAAACCGATACCGAGGTCATAACCTACATATTTGATTATCTGGTGCGCGTGCAGGGGCTTACTCTGTCCGAGGCGGCAAGCGTCGTCGCCGCTCCCTTCTGGAGCACTATCGAGAACAAGAGCGATCTTGATGACAAGAAGAAGCATATTTTCCTGCGCACGCTCTTCCCGGGTCTTCTCGTCACCGGACCCTTTTCCATCGTCCTCGGCTACGACGGAGGTCTTATGGCACTGAACGACCGCCTGAAGCTGCGCTCAATGGTAGTAGGCGAGTGTGACGACAAGGTGTATATTGCAAGCGAGGAAGCCGCCATTCGGGTAATGGAGCCGAACGTGAAAAGCATCTGGGCACCGGCAGGCGGCGAGCCGGTTATCGTAAAAGTTAAGGAGGGCTGTTTCTGATGGGAATCAATTATATATACCCCGAATTTGAAGTCGTAAGGTCGGACAGCCGCTGTATTGCCTGCCGCGTGTGCGAAAGGCAGTGTGCAAACGGTGTACATTCCTACGACAAGGACCGCAAAATCATGCTCAGCGACGAAACGAAGTGCGTAAACTGTCAACGATGCGTATCCCTGTGCCCCACCCGAGCACTCAAGATAGTCAAGAGCGACTGCCGTCTTCGGGAAAACGCCAACTGGCAACAGGACACGATAAACGAAATATACAAGCAGGCGGGCAGCGGTGCTGTGCTCCTGTCCTCTATGGGTAACCCGAAGCCCCTGCCCGTATACTGGGACAAAATTCTGATAAACGCCTCACAGGTAACCAATCCCCCCATAGACCCTCTGCGCGAGCCTATGGAAACAAAGGTATTCCTGGGCAAGAAGCCCGACAAACCGAGACGGGGCGAGGACGGCAAGCTAATATGCGAGCTTCCCCCTCAGCTTGAGCTGTCGATGCCGATGATGTTCTCGGCGATGAGCTACGGGTCAATCAGCTACAACGCCCACGAGAGCCTTGCCAGAGCGGCGAGAGAGCTGGGCATTTACTACAACACCGGCGAGGGCGGTCTGCACGAGGATTTCTACGTTTACGGCGACAACACCGTAGTACAGGTTGCGTCGGGCAGATTCGGCGTCCACGAGGAGTATCTGAAAGCAGGCGCGGCGGTTGAGATAAAGATGGGTCAGGGCGCAAAGCCCGGCATCGGCGGACATCTGCCCGGCGCGAAGATAGTCGGCGACGTGTCACGTACCCGTATGATTCCCGAGGGCTCGGACGCCATCTCCCCAGCACCCCATCACGACATATATTCCATTGAGGACCTGCGCCAGCTGGTATACTCGCTAAAGGAAGCGACCGAATACAAAAAGCCCATAATCGTCAAGGTGGCTGCGGTACACAATATCGCCGCAATTGCCAGCGGAATTGCCAGAAGCGGCGCGGATATTATAGCCATCGACGGCTTCCGCGGCGGCACGGGCGCGGCACCTACCAGAATTCGTGACAACGTCGGTATTCCTATCGAGCTTGCTTTGGCATCCGTGGACCAGCGTCTGCGGGACGAGGGAATAAGAAACAACGTTTCTCTCATAGTGGGCGGAAGCATTCGCTCTGCCGCCGACGTAGTAAAGGCAATAGCACTGGGTGCCGACGCCTGCTATATTGCCACAGCCGCGCTTATCGCCCTGGGCTGTCACTTGTGCCGTACCTGCCAGACCGGAAAGTGCAACTGGGGTATCGCAACCCAGCGTCCCGAGCTGGTAAAGCGGTTGAACCCCGACATAGGCTCCGGCAGGCTGGTAAACCTGATGCGCGCATGGCAGCATGAAATCAAGGAGCTGATGGGCGGTATGGGTATCAACTCGGTAGAAGCACTGCGCGGCAACCGCCTTATGCTCAGAGGCGTCGGACTTACCGACAGAGAGCTGAAAATTCTCGGCATATCCCACGCCGGCGAATAAGGCGAAAAAAGTTATACAAGCCCGAACCCTTTTAATCAGCCGCAAGTGCCTTTAAAGGAAAACATAAACCTTTGTTGTCAAATAACTTGACACGGGCCCCGGCATCGGCAAAGGTGCGTGCGGTATCAGGAGGAATATCAAAGGAATGAAGCGAATATATGTAAATGAAAAATGGTGTCTCGGATGTCACCTGTGTGAATACAACTGTGCATTTGCAAACTCGGGGCTCTCCGACATGTCAGCGGCACTGAAGGGTAAGCCCATCTACCCCAGAATACACATTGAGGGAGACGAGAGGGTTTCCTATGCGGTTTCCTGCCGTCACTGTACCGACCCAATATGTCAGAAAAGCTGTATTGCGGGCGCGATAACGGCAGAGGACGGAGTGGTGCGCATCAACAAAAGCAAGTGCGTGGGCTGTCACACCTGCGTTCTCGTCTGCCCCTACGGTGCGCTGGCAGCCTCCCCCGAGGGAGTTATGCAGAAATGCGAGCTGTGCCTGAAGAACAGCTGCGGTGAGCCCGCATGTGTCAAGGGCTGTCCCAACAACGCCATCGTATATGAGGAAAGGGGTGAAGAAAATGGCTGAATACGTAATTATCGGAGGAGGCGTCGCCGCCGTCGGGTGTATTGAAGGCATCAGAAGCGTTGACGGTACGTCGCCTATAACCGTTATTTGTGAGGAGAAGCACCCCGTATACTGCCGTCCCCTCATCTCCTACTATCTGGAGGGAAAAACCACCCTCGAAAAAATGAATTACCGCCCGGATGACTTTTATGAGTCTCAGGGCTGCCGGATGCTCTTTGGCAGACGCGCCCTGTCGGTTGACAAAGACAGGAAGACCGTAGTGCTTGACGGAGGTGACACCCTGTCCTACACCTCCCTGTGCGTGGCGACCGGTTCTTCTCCTTTCGTGCCCCCTATCAAGGGGCTTGACGGTGTGAAAAACTGCTTCACGTTTATGACGCTTGACGACACGCTGGCACTGGAAAAGGCGATAAAGGAAAGCTCGCGGGTGCTGATCGTCGGCGCGGGTCTTATCGGACTGAAATGCGCGGAGGGCATCGCACAGCGGGTAGGAAGCATTACGGTCTGCGACCTTGCCCCCCGTATTCTTTCAAGTATTCTTGACGGCGAATGCGCGGCTATGATGCAGAAGGCCCTCGAAGAGCACGGGATTTCGCTTATGCTCGGCGACACGGTCTCGGAATTCCTGGGAAACCGCGCCCTGATGAAAAGCGGTAAAGCCGTTGACTTCGATATTCTGGTTATGGCGGTCGGCGTCCGCCCGAGCACCGCGCTGGTAAAGGATGCAGGCGGCGAGGTCAACCGCGGAATCATAGTTGACGAATATATGCGCACATCCCTTGACGGCATATACGCCGCCGGCGACTGCACCGAGGGCATGGATATTTCCCTGGGAGCGAGAAGGGTCCTCGCCATTCTGCCAAACGCATATATGCAGGGTCACGCCGCAGGGGTGAATATGGCAGGGGGCAGCGAGAGCTTTGACAAGGCTATTCCCATGAACTCCATCGGGCTGTTCGGCACTCACGCAATTACGGCGGGAAGCTATTTCGGCTCTGACGAGGGCGGTGAAATTTTTGAGGAAAAGGGGGATGGCACGCTGAAGCGTTTTTACACGAAGGACGGCTTCCTGTGCGGTTACATCCTCATCGGCGACGTATGCAGAGCGGGAATTTACACCTCTCTCATTCGCGAAAAGGTGCCCCTTGACAGTTTGAACTTCGATTTACTCAAAAAAACTCCCGTTTTGTTCGCTTATTCTCAAAAAAAGCGTGGAAAAATTCTCGGAGGTGTGGTATAATGATAAATATTGATGCAAAAGGTCTTGATTTCACCGCGCTGAACGAGGCAATCAGGGAGCACGACTGCGACCTTGAAATTACGAACTGCCTCGGTCAGAGGTTCATAGCCTCGGGTATGTCGAGGAGGAAAATCAGGATAAAGGGCACGCCGGGCAACGCCCTGGGCGCATATCTGAACGGCGGCGAAATATACGTGGACGGGAACGCTCAGGATGCCGTCGGAGATACCATGAACGAGGGCTATATCGTCGTTGACGGCAATATCGGCGACGCCGCGGGCTACGCCATGCGAGGCGGAAAAATCTACGTCCGAGGCAATGCCGGCTACCGCGCCGGTATACATATGAAGGAATACAAGGAAAAGGTTCCGGTGATGATTATCGGCGGTAAGGCAGGCAGCTTTCTCGGCGAATATCAGGCAGGCGGAAAAATCATCGTCCTCGGTCTGTGCGACGACGGAAAGCCCATCGTCAGCAATTTTCCCTGCACGGGTATGCACGGCGGAAAAATGTATCTGCGCTCCGACTGTAAGGATTTAAGACTGCCCGACAAGGTAAAGGTATCACGGGCTACCGAAGGCGATATGCTTGAAATCGTCGAATATCTGACCGAATATTGCGATATATTCGGACTTGACAAGGAGAAAATTCTCTCATCGGAATTTACGGTAATCGTACCAGACACGAAAAATCCGTACAAGCAAATGTACGTAGCAAATTAAGAAAACAGGAGATACGGAAAGATGAAATACACGGCAGAGGAAGTTATGCAGTACGTAAACGAGGAGGACGTTAAGTTTATCCGCCTTGCATTCTGCGACATTTACGGCAAGCAAAAGAATATATCGATAATGCCCAGCGAGCTTCCCCGCGCGTTCTCGGACGGCATCGCCTTCGACGCCTCTGCCATTTCCGGATTTGGCGACGAGACCCATTCAGACCTTATTCTTCATCCCGACCCGTCAACCCTGTCGGTTCTGCCCTGGCGTCCCGAGCACGGCAGAGTGGTGCGCATGTTTTGCTCTATCACCCACCCCGACGGCACACCTGCCGAGTGCGACACGAGAAGTCTGCTCATCCGTGCAGTGGAGGACGCAAGACTGGCGGGCGTGACCTTTGATTTCGGTCCGGAGCTGGAATTTTATCTTTTCAAATTGGACGAGCTCGGAAATAAGACGAGCATCCCTTATGACGAGGCGGGATATATGGACATTGCGCCCGAGGATAAGGGGGAGAACATTCGGCGTGAGATATGCCTGATGCTGGAGCAGATGGACATCCGTCCCGAAAGCTCACACCACGAGGAGGGGCCCGGTCAGAACGAGATAGACTTCCGCTATTCCGGTGCTCTCACCGCCGCAGACAACGCCCAGACCTTTAAAACCGCAGTCAAGGCGGTTGCGGGCAGAAACGGACTGTGGGCAGATTTCAGCCCAAAGCCCTTGAAGGACAAGGCGGGAAACGGCTTTCATATCAACATATCCGCCGACAGCGACGGAGGCAAGGACCTTCTGCCCCACATAATCGCGGGCATTCTCCGCTTCATCCCCGACATGACCGCCTTTCTCAATCCCACCGAAAATTCATACGCGCGCCTCGGCAAAAACAAGGCTCCCGCATATATTTCCTGGTCGGGCGAAAACCGTTCTCAGCTGGTCCGCCTGCCCGGTGCGGTATACGAGCACAAGAGAGTTGAGCTCCGCTCTCCCGACCCGACCGCCAATCCTTATATCTCCTTTGCCCTTCTGATTTACGCAGGTCTGTACGGAATAGAGAACAAGCTGACGCCGCCACCTGCCGCAGATATCAACTTCTTCCAGGCAGATGAGAGGACGCTGTCGAAATTCAAAAAGCTCCCCTCCACGAAGGAAGAAGCTGTATCGCTGATGAGGGAGAGCGAATTTATAAAAGAGCATCTGCCGAAGCAGATAATAGAACATTACTGCAACAAGCGTTGACCACGGGGCACGGTATTTTATGAAAGGAGGGGTAAAGCTTGAGCTTGCAAGAGCATGTTTACAGCGTGATGATAGTTTCCGCCTCGGAAGCCTTCAATTCCGCATTGACCCCATTGCTTCCCGACTTCAAATTCACACCCGTCCGCATAGAAACCAGCGTTAATTCGGCAAAACGCACCCTGGCTGACCACCCATACGATTTTATAGTAATCAATTCTCCCCTGCCCGACGACACGGGTGTCCGCTTTGCCATTGACGTTTCGGGGCTGAAAAGCTCGGTGGCGCTTCTCATGGTGCGCTCGGATATATACGCCGCCACCCAGAACAAGGTTGCCGAGCACGGCGTCTACGTACTGCCGAAGCCCACGTCAAAGCCCATTATAACCCAGGCGATAGACTGGATGACAGCCACACTGGAAAGGCTCAAAAAGTTTCAGAAGAAAACAATGTCCACCGAGGAGAAAATGGAGGAGATACGTATCGTCAACCGTGCAAAGTGGGTATTGATAGACAGGCTGAAAATGACCGAGCAGGAGGCGCACCGCCATATTGAAAAGCAGGCGATGGACAGATGCACCTCAAAGCGCGAGGTCGCAGAAGAGATAATAAAAATCTACACATAATACAAGAAAAATATATTCATAAAGCAAGGACCTATAAAATGTTTAATTCGCAAAATCTGGGAGTTAACTCTCAAAACCACCTTACGATAGGAAGCCACGACACGGTGGAGCTGGCTCGGAAATTCGGCACGCCCCTGTACGTTATGGACGAAGACCTGATGAGGAGCAACTGCCGCGCCTACAAAGGTGCTTTGGATAATTACTACGACGGCAACGGACTTATCCTATTTGCGAGCAAGGCGCTCTGTACCGTGTACACAGGCAGACTGGTCGCAGAGGAGGGGCTGGGTGCCGACGTGGTATCCGGCGGTGAGCTTTACACCCTTTACAAGGCGGGCTTTCCCATGGATAAGGTGTTTTTCCACGGCAACAACAAGACCCGTGACGAGTTAGAGCTGGCAACCGACCTCGGCGTCGGCCATATCGTCGTCGACAACAAATACGAGCTCGAGCTTTTGAACGAGATAGCATCGAAGAAGGAAATTACGGTGCATATCCTGTTCCGCATCAAGCCCGGAGTGGACGCGCACACCCACGATTTTGTCAGAACCGGTCAGATAGATTCAAAGTTCGGCGTTGCTCTTGAAAACGGCGAGGCATTCGAAATTCACAAGCTGGCACTGTCCATGAGCCATATCCGCGTCGACGGCGTGCACTGCCACATCGGCTCGCAGATATTCGACGTTGAGCCCTTCTGCGAGGCCGCGCGGGTTATGATAGGCTTCGTCGCCGATCTGTACGAAAAGCTCGGTATCAAGGCAAAGATTCTCAACCTGGGCGGCGGCTTCGGCATAAAGTATACCTCCTCCGACGACCCCCTTGACCCCGCCGAATACATCAGGCAGGTCACGGACGTTGTGAAGACGGTGTCAGCTGAGCGGGGCATCGAGACTCCCTTCCTCGTATTTGAGCCGGGCAGGTCCATAGTTGCCACGGCGGGAATTACTCTCTATACAGTCGGATGCGTCAAGCACATTGAGAACGTACGCACCTACGTTTCCATAGACGGTGGTATGTGCGACAACCCGAGATATATTCTCTACGGCTCAAAGTACACCGCAGTGCTGGCTAACAATGCGTCAGCCGAGCCCACAGCCCCCGTGACTATCGCCGGAAAATGCTGTGAGTCAGGCGACCTGATTCAGGAGCACGTAATGATGCCCGAAATACACGTAGGCGACACTCTCGCCGTGCTTGCGACCGGCGCGTATAACTACTCTATGTCAAGCAACTACAACCGCATCCCCCGCCCTCCCATCGTTATGGTCAAGGGCGACGAGGCAAAGGTCATTGTCAAGCGCGAAACCTATGAGGATCTTATCAAAAACGATCTCTATGAGCCACAGACGGTTTTGCAGGAGGTTTGAGAAGAGTATACAAGGTATCGGCAAGTCCATGCGGAATAACTGAGCGGAGTTAACCGTACACCGTAAACGCGTTTTCCCAAAGAAACATAACCCGGCGGAGACAGATATATGAAGAAATACCAGATTACCGGCAGAGACCGAGAGCTTATAGCCCTGGGGCTTGAAGCTTTGGAAAAGAATTTTGACGACGGCGTGTATCACCACACGGTCGGCTGTGCGCTTTCGTGTAAAAGCGGCAAGATTTATACCGGCGTGAACTGTGACGGAATTCACGGCTCCTGCGCCGAATATATAACAATCGGCAGAGCGATATCAAGCGGAGATCGGGAGTTTGACACCATAGTCGCAGTGCACGAGAAAAGCCCAAACGGCGTAGTTTCCCCCTGCGGCAACTGCCGTCAGATGCTCTTTGAATACTGTCCTGACATAAAGGTAATTCTGAACGCCGAAGACGGCAGACTGATTAAGGTAAAAGCCAGGGATTTGCTTCCCTTTCCCTGGAAGCCCGTAATATGCTGATTTTTTCAATCCGAGCAACGCGAGGATTTCATCCGCCTGCGGCGGATTTCACACGTCTATGACGTATTTCACCCGAGCATATCGAGGATTTCATGTTCCGGGGGCTGCTTCACAGCATTAACAAGTGAACGCTATGTGCATCCAATAAAAAAACCAAGGTCAAACAAAATCGTTGATCTTGGTTTTTTGTTGTTTTTTTATTGGGTGAAAGTCATTTTTTTAATTTGACTCGCCCCTTTTCACGCTTTTACAATGTCCGGTCAATACAAATCCTCGTAAATTCCGCCGGGGATAAACTCGCGGATAAGCGAATTGTCGGGCACGAGGCTCTCATCCACCTCGGTTATATACTCAAGAGCTGCGCGAACTCTTCTTGCATACTCATTCTCGCGGCAGACCTCCGCCGTCAAAAGCGACTCGGCAAAGGGCTTCATAACTCCCAGCTCAAACATATGGAAGGTATCGAAGGCTATGTCGGCAAAGGGCTTGAAGGGATAGAGATAAATATCCTCCGAGTCAAGAACCGCGCGCCACATAGAGAGGGTCCGCTCCGCAGAGGAAGCGCGGTAAATGCTGTCCCTGACAAGACGGCGCAGAAATCTGACCTTCCTGCCCGAAAGAATACGCTTGCCGTCCATATTTATGTTAGTGGAAACGCTGACGAAAAGACGCAAAACTCCCACCCTCGGTCCGTCGTATATCTTCGGATTGAGCGCGTGCAAGCCCTCTATGATAACACAGCCGTTTGGCATCGACATAGGCTCGGAAAGCTCGACACGCCTCCCCAGCTTGAAGTCGTATTTAGGCAGACGGAAGGGCTCGGCGTTTGAAATTCTGCGAACCAGCTCACTGATCTCGGAAAGGTGGAGCGACTCGGGGCACTCGAAATCCCGCTCTCCGTTTTTCTGTCTCGGGTAATCCGGGTCGGTCGAATCGCGGTAAAAGTCGTCCAGCGACACCACGATGCTGTCCTCGCCCCGCGCTATCAGCGCGTCCTTGATAAGATTTGCAGAGGTAGTCTTGCCCGAACCGGAGGGACCGGCGAGAAGCAGAACTCTTATATTCTTATTTCCCACTATATAATCCGCAATCTCCCCTACTCTTTTGTGAAAGGCGCGCTCCGCCTCTGCAATTGCTCCCTCGGGGCTCATTTCAATTGTGCTATTCAATTTATTAACGTTAAGTTCAGCCATGTTGTACTCCATTTTCCTGCCTCCGCCGCGAAAGATCTGTCACAAACCGTATTAGTCCGCGAAGGCATTATATGATTTATTTCTCCTTTGTATTACTATAACAGTCAATTGTAAAACCGCATTTTTCAATCTAATTACTAAAAACCGCTGATAGGCAAATCCTCGTTGTCCTCGCCCTTGATTATTTTCATTACCTTGACATAGTAGCTCATAGTTGGGTTTACCTCAATCAGCACCCGATCGCCCTCTCTGTGACCCATGAGCGCACCGCCCAGAGGAGACTCCTTGCTGATATAGCCCTGAAGGGCGTTCTGCCTGAGGGTGGTGACTATCTGTATTTCACGCTCCGCACCCATTTTCTCATTGAAGATAACCACCCTGTCGAAAAGGCATATTGTGTCCGGCGCATCCTCTATCTCAATAACCTTAGCGGTCCTTATCATATTTTCAAGATAGCGAATTCTGGACTCGTTCTTACGCTTAGCCCTCTTCGCCTCTTTATATTCCGCATTCTCGGACAGGTCACCGTACTCTCTGGTTCGCTTCAGCTCCTCGCCCAGCTTCGGTGCCAGCTCCACCTTGCGGTATCGGATCTCCTCCTCCATTTTCTGTATATCGACACGGGTCAACTCGTCGTACATAACTTTTTCTCTCCTTATTCCAAAAATAAAAGGGGTACGTTCACCGTGCCCCTTTACGTGTTAATACGTCCTCAATGCTCTGCCGATCAAGGTCTCGAAAAGATAACCGGATTGTCGGTCAGACCGCAATACGGAATTCCCTTAACCGCGCAGAATATGACGGTAACTATAACGCCTACCAAAATTCCGAAGAATACCTGAAGCGGGGTGTGTCCCACCAGCTCTTTAATCTTCTCGGTCTTAATCTCCTCGTCCTTGTTCTCCACCATATTATTGATGACCTCGGCGATAAGCTTGATTGACACGGCGTGCTTACCTGCCTCCCTACGGACTCCCGTAGCGTCATGCGTAACTATTATCATAAGAATGGCGGTAATCGCGAATACCACGCTGTCAAAGCCGTAGTACCAGCCACAGCTTGCCGCCAGTGCCGCAACGGTAGCCGAATGTCCGCTGGGCATACCGCCGTCGCCCCAAAGGCGCTCGGGCACGAACTTCCTGTGCACTACGAGATTGATTAAAATTTTAAGGGTCTGCGCCACGAGCCAGGATAATATGCACGCCCAGAGAATATCGTTCTCAAATATTGCGGCAAAAATCGGCATTGCAATTAAAATCAGTTCCATACCCGGCTCCTTTCCTATCAATCGGTTTCATTTTTCATGTGCGAAGGGCACATTCATAAGTATTTTAACATTTTTCAGTTCGTATTTCAAGAGTTTTTTATGTTTTCTTCTCCTTTTCGGCGATAATTTTATGACCGAGTTCCCAAAATAAAGCAAAAACTTGACAAAGCAGAAGATTTGGTATATACTCTTTGGTGATAAAATACACTGTTTTTGGCAAAAGTAATAATCAGGAGATGAAAAAATGTCAAACATCTGGCACGATATATCGCCCAAGAGAATAACCCCCACCGACTTTTTCTGCGTCGTTGAGATAACCAAGGGAAGCAAGAAAAAATACGAGCTGGACAAGGAGACCGGTCACCTGATGCTGGACCGTATCCTGTATACCTCAACCCACTATCCCGCAAACTACGGCTTCATCCCCCGCACCTACGGAGACGACGGCGACCCTCTGGACGTTCTGCTCATCTGCGCGGAGCCTATCGAGCCTATGACTCTGGTCAGAGCCTATCCCATTGGCGTCATCACCATGATTGACAACGGCAAGAACGACGAGAAGATCATAGCCATTCCCTTCGGCGACCCCAGCTACAACCATTACACCGATATAGACCAGCTTCCGCCTCATATTTTCGATGAAATGCGTCATTTCTTCTCTGTTTACAAGTCCCTGGAAGGTAAGACCACCGCGGTAAACGAGGTCAGCCCAAGAGAAGCCGCCGTGCGCGTAATATCCGACGCCATCGACAGCTATATAGAGAACTTCTGCAAATAAAAGCAAAACGGGAGACGGAAAATGAATCTTCAGGAATCAGGAGAGATGTATCTGGAAACGATACTGATTCTTACAAATGAAAATCCCCACGTGCGCTCTATCGACGTATGCGAATATATGGGCTTCTCGAAGCCCAGCGTGTCAAGAGCCATAGGGCTTTTAAAAAACGGCGGATACGTAAACGTGGACCGCGACGGATATCTTACTCTTACCGAGCCCGGCCGCGAGGTGGCAGTGAAGGTGTACGACAGGCACCGCGTCCTCAGCGAAATGCTCATAAGACTGGGCGTCAGCCCCGAGGTCGCCGTGCAGGACGCCTGCAAGATAGAGCACCATATTTCAGACGAAACCTTTGAAGCGATAAAGAAGCACATGGACAAAGAGGCTGGCTCAAGTTCAAAAACGTGAGCCAGCCTCTTTGGCATCCAGGGGATAGGGGGATCCCGAGCGAAAATCTTCGTTCTTCGCTCCGAAGGCGTACGGGTGTACGACGAGAGGGCGAAAACGGAGATAGAAGATGACCTCGTTTTAATGGAGAAATCCGTAGAATTTCAACCTTATACAGTAAATTCTCAGCTCATCTATTGATTTTTTAGCTGTTCTATTTATTTTTCGGTCATTTTCGGTTTCGCCGGGATGCGCCAGCCCCTTTCACAGTCAAAATCGGACGGCAATTCCGTATAAATCCTTTTACAGCTCGGTTTTTTTATTGAAATACATTCCGCCGAGCACAAAGGCGGCAATGTAGCAAATCGAAGCGAAAAGACAGCCGAGCAGTCTTTCGTTGCTGACGGTAAATGCCGAAACGTCGCTCAAAAAAGAGGAAAGCCAGATACTCGCCAGGGAGAAGCTTTCGTTTTCCAAAAACGAATCAATAAGGCTGAGCAACAAACCGACAAGCATGGGCAGAACGATAGTTGCGGCAATTGAAAAGCCGTTTTTGCGGATTATCGAAGAAAGGGCATAGAACAGCGACACGTACGCCATGCATACAACGTACTGCACGCAGAGTATACCGATAAATCTTAAATTCTCCGCCTCTCCTGCTCCGAAAAACAGGCTTCCGAAAACAAAAGCGGAAAGCTCGACAGCCGCGAACATAACAGTCGTGACGATCCATGCGGAAACGAGCTTCGCAAAATAAACCCTTCTTCTCGAATACCCTCTTGCGAAAACCGTCTTGATTGTCTGCTGCTCGTAATCCTCGCACACGGTTAAAGCCGTGAAAATACCTACGATAAGAATAAACGAGCTGTTATTTGCCGCGCCGATTAAACAGCCGATACCCGACAAACCGATTTCCCCGAACGATTCGGATTCCGTCTTCAAAAACAGGTAAGACATCAGCATTGGCAGGACAAGCAGTAAAACCATAACGGCAGTGCATATATAAAAGCTTCTTTGCTTCCTTGTTTTTCTTAACTCAAAGCTCAATAGTCTGTTCATACTTATTTACCCAACCTTTTAATGAAGAAATCTTCAAATCCGATACTTTCGTTTCTCAGCTCGTAGACCCTGACGTTGCCTCTGACAAGCTCCTCGTTAATAACGGAGGGGTCAATCACCTGTGAGTAAATTCTGATATATCCGTTTTCATTTTCCGTCTGTACGTCAGGATGATTCTGCTTGAGAATTGCCATGGCAGACGGCACGTCGTCCACCGCTACGTGCAGGCATGTACGGCACTTAAACTCAAGCTCATCCGCCGTAATCTCTTCAACAAGCACGCCGTCAGACATAATGCCGTAGTTTGTGGCTATTTTACCCAGCTCGTCAAGCAAATGGCTTGAAATGATAAACGTAACGCCCGCTTTGTTCAAATTCAAAATAGTATCTCTTATCTCTTTAATTCCGGCAGGGTCAAGACCGTTGATGGGCTCGTCGAGAATTAAAACCTCCGGCTTGCCCAGCAAAGCAATTGCTATGCCGAGCCTTTGCTTCATTCCGAGAGAAAAGGCTCCGGCTTTTTTATTACCCGTGTCGGCAAGGCCTACAAGCGTTAACAACCCACGAATTTCCTCATCCGAGGTAGGCGAAAGAATTGCGAAGCGCTTCATATTCTCAAAAGCCGTTTGGTTCTTGTATACAGACGGCGTTTCGATAAGAGAGCCGATTTTTCTTCTCGCGCCGTCAAGGTCCGCCGTGCCGAGCAGATATATCTCGCCGGACTCGGGGATTGTCAGTCCGAGCAGTAATTTCAAAAGACTCGTCTTACCTGCTCCGTTCTTTCCGATAAGTCCGTATATATCTCCCTTCTTGACGTGGAGCGACAGGTCGTTGACCACCTTCTTATCACCGTATTTTTTCGTCAATGACTTTGTCTCGATAATGTAATCCATAAATCCTCCGCTTTCAAAGAAATTGCCGCTGTTTATTTCAAGGGGAGCTCAAGCTTTTTCAACTTGAGCTCCCCTCTTTTTATTTGTTAATTCATGGTCCACACCGGAAAATTAAACGTTGTAGAACTCTACGAGCTTCTTCAGACGCTCATACTTAGCCTTTGCATTAGCCTCAGCCTTTGCAAACAGCTCCTTCGCGCGCTCGGGGAAGGACTGAGCAAGACGAGTGTATCTCGCCTCGTTATTGATGAAGTCCTGATAGGAAGCGGTAGGCTCCTTGGAGTCGAGGGTAAAGGGATTCTTGCCCTCTGCCTTGAGTGCAGGGTTGTATCTGAACATCTGCCAGTAGCCTGCCTCAACAGCCTTCTTCATCTCAGCCTGGCAGTTAGCCATACCGCCCTTGATGGAGTGCATCTCACAGGGAGCGTAGCCGATAACGAGAGAGGGTCCGGGATAAGCCTCAGCCTCTGCAATCGCCTTGAGGGTCTGGGTCATATCAGCGCCCATAGCGATCTGTGCTACGTAAACGTAGCCGTAGGACATTGCGATCTCTGCAAGGTTCTTCTTGCCGATTGCCTTACCTGCCGCCGCGAACTGAGCAACCTGACCGATGTTGGAAGCCTTGGATGCCTGTCCGCCGGTGTTGGAGTAAACCTCGGTATCGAATACCATGATATTTACGTCCTCGCCGGATGCAAGCACGTGGTCAAGACCGCCGAAGCCGATGTCGTAAGCCCAGCCGTCGCCGCCGAAGATCCATACTGCCTTCTTGGACAGGAAGGACTTCTCGGCAAGGATCTCCTTAGCCTGCTCGTTACCCTCAGCTGCCCAGCCTTCAAGCAGAGCTACGAGAGCCTTGGTTGCGGGCTCGTTTGCCTTACCGTCGTTAACGGTGTTAAGGTACTCGTCAACGATAGCGCGGCACTTCTCACAGGGAGTCTCAAGAGCCTTAACCTTGTTGATAAGCTTATCACGGATCGCCTTCTGACCTAAGTACATACCGAGACCGTGCTCTGCGTTGTCCTCGAACAGGGAGTTAGCCCATGCGGGACCTCTGCCGGTCGCATTGTTTACGGTGTAGGGAGTAGCAGGTGCGGAGCCGCCCCAGATGGAGGAGCAGCCGGTAGCGTTGGAGATATACATTCTCTCGCCGAAGAGCTGAGTGATGATACGGGCGTAAGAGGTCTCCGCACAGCCTGCGCAGGAGCCGGAGAACTCAAGCAGGGGCTGCTTGAACTGGCTGCCCTTAACTGTAACGTTGATACGCTCGGGCTTCTCGGAAACGTTTGCGTAAGCGTAGTCGTAAACTGCCTGCTGATCAAGCTGAGTGGCGATGGGCTTCATCTCAAGAGCGGGAGCCTTGCCGGTCTTAGCGGAGTTAGCTGTAACAGGGCACGCCTTTACGCAAAGGGTACAGCCCATACAGTCAAGAGGAGATACAGCCATGGTGAACTTGTACTCGGTCTTGGCAACGGGGTTCTTCGTGAACTTGGTAACCTCGGGTGCGTTTGCAGCCTCCTCGGCAGTCATGGCGAAGGGACGGATACAAGCGTGAGGACATACGAATGCACAGCTGTTACACTGGATACAGGTCTCGGAATTCCACTGAGGAACGGTTACGGCAACGCCGCGCTTCTCGAAAGCGGATGAACCCTGAGGAAGAGTACCGTCAGCATACTTAGCGAAGGTGGAAACAGGGAGGCTGTCACCCTTCATTGCGCCAACGGGAACGACTATCTCGTTAACGAAGTCAATAAGGTCTGCTCTCTTACCGGTAACCTTAGCGGCGGGAGCGTCCTCGCCTGCCTTT
The DNA here is from genome assembly GCA_964494135.1 of uncultured Ruminococcus sp. Lineage (GTDB taxonomy): Bacteria > Bacillota > Clostridia > Oscillospirales > CAG-272 > UBA1740. The sequence goes on from CAZBQN010000005.1 coordinate 47,025, forward strand.
GCCCAAGCGGCGGGAACGTCAACAACGTGAAGCGCATCCTTACCTGCGTCGATAGCCGCATGGTTAAGGTCAACGATAGCCTGACCCTTCTTGAGGTAGGACTTGGTTGCCATATACTTCATGTAGCCGATAGCTTCATCTATGGGAAGGATCTTCGCAAGAGTGAAGAACGCGGACTGAAGAACGGTATTCTTAACCTTTGCGTTACCGAGGGAGATAGCAAGCTGAGTTGCGTTGATGGTGTAGAACTTGATATTGTTCTTAGCGATATAGGACTTAACGTGAGCGGGCAGGTGAGCGTCAAGCTCCTCGTCCGTCCACTGGCAGTCGAGAAGGAAGGTACCGCCGGGCTTAACGTCCGAAATCATATCGTACTTGTTAAGGTATGCGGAGTTATGGCAGGCAACGAAGTCAGCCTTGTTGATATAATAGGAAGACTTGATGGGAGAATCACCGAAACGAAGGTGGGAAATGGTGATACCGCCGGTCTTCTTGGAGTCGTACTGGAAGTACGCCTGAATGTACTTGTCGGTGTGGTCGCCGATAATCTTGATGGAGTTCTTGTTTGCACCAACGGTGCCGTCGCCGCCCAGACCCCAGAACTTGCACTGAATCATATCCTTGGGGGAGGTATCGGGAGCAGCCTTCTCCTCAAGAGAGTGACCGGTGAGGTCGTCAACTATACCTACGGTAAAGTGGTTCTTGGGCTCAGCCTTCGCAAGATTCTCGTATACCGCGAATACAGATGCGGGAGTGGTATCCTTAGAGCCGAGACCGTATCTGCCGCCTACAACCTTCAGACTTCTGCCGCACTCTGCGAGAGCCGTAACTACGTCGAGGTAAAGAGGCTCGCCGAGAGAGCCGGGCTCCTTGGTTCTGTCAAGAACCGCAACGACCTTAGCGGTAGCGGGAATAGCCTCGCAAAGCTTCTCCGCAACGAAGGGTCTGTAAAGTCTTACCTTAACAAGACCGACCTTCTCGCCCTTAGCGGTCAGGTAGTCGATAACCTCCTCCGCAACGTCGCAAACGGAGCCCATGGCGACGATAACGCGCTCTGCGTCGGGCGCGCCGTAGTAGTTGAAGAGCTTGTAGTCGGTGCCGAGCTTGGCATTAACCTTGTCCATATATTCCTCAACGATTGCGGGGAACGCATCGTAATAGGGGTTGCAAGCCTCTCTGTGCTGGAAGAAGATATCTCCGTTCTCAGCAGAGCCGTGAAGCACGGGATGCTCGGGGCTGAGAGCTCTGTCGCGGAATGCCTGAACTGCGTCGAAGTCCAGCATCTCGGCAAGGTCCTTGTAATCCCAAGCGGCAACCTTCTGAATCTCGTGAGAGGTTCTGAAGCCGTCGAAGAAGTTAAGAACCGGAACTCTGCCCTTGATGGTGGCAAGGTGAGCAACTGCGCCCAGGTCCATAATCTCCTGAGGGTTAGTCTCGGCGAGCATAGCGAAACCGGTCTGACGGCACGCATATACGTCGGAGTGGTCGCCAAATATGTTAAGAGCGTGGGAAGCAACGCATCTTGCGGAAACGTGAATTACGCAAGGAAGAAGCTCGCCGGCGATCTTGTACATATTGGGGATCATCAGAAGAAGACCCTGAGACGCGGTGTAGGTGGTGGTCAGCGCGCCTGCGCCGAGAGAACCGTGAACAGCACCTGCGGCACCTGCCTCAGACTGCATTTCAACAACCTTGACGTTCTCGCCGAAGATGTTTTTGGCAGGCTGACCGAAGATGTTCCTGTCAGACGCCGACCAGGTGTCGGTAACTTCCGCCATAGGGCTGGAAGGGGTGATAGGGTAGATGGCGGCAACCTCTGTGAACGCATAAGAAACGTGCGCCGCAGCGGTGTTACCATCCATAGAAATTTTCTTTCTTTCTATCATTGGATTATCCTCCGTAAAAAAATTATTAACAACTCAAAGCGAGGGCGTGTCCCTCAAAGCAGAATTATAACATAAAATAATAAAAAAGTAAATACTTTTTTTCCAAAAAGCTCAAAAAAACCGGCAAAAAGTCGGCACCGGCAGAGCGATCGGCACTGACGGCAGCTTACCGCTTCTAATCCTCCCAAAGCCCAAGCTCAGACACCCGTGCCAGATACTCTTCACGGCAGGATAAAAGGTTCAGCGCCTCAAGAAGCGCGTTTGCCGTCATGTCGGGAGGCAGCCCGTAGCTCTCTGCAAGACGCCCGCGGCGCACAGAAGAATTCTTACTTCCCGACAAACCTGCGAGAAAAAAGTCAACTTTAGTTATCATTTCGTCCTCTTTTTTCTCGTTAAACTCGGCACGCCCCTCACCTACCGCAAAAGGCGAGAGAATTTGCACCAACAGGTCCTTATTCATTCCCTCAACGCCGAGAAGTCCCTCGGCACCCGGCGAGGACTTCCGTCTTTCCTTGCCTTCGACCTTCGGGATGTAGACGTTATATATCTTATCTTTCGGCAAAATTCCGCGAAGGAAAGAGCGGATAATCTTCCCTCCCCCGTCGGAATCGGTGAGCACTATAATTCCCCTCTCGCCGAGGCGGCGTATCAAAAGCTGTTTTTCTCGGGAGTTGAAGACAGAGAAGCCGTCGGTCGTCAGAATATGCGCGTCAAATACCTGCGACAGAGTGTTCTTGTCGTACTTTCCCTCAACGATTACGGGAAACCTGAGCTTGATTTTCTCCATTATTCAATCTTCCTGTCCGCCTGATTTACACGGCACCGCGTTTGTCAATTTGCGGTTTTTTTTCGTTTGCCCCGGTACCCGCGGCTTTTTCTTTCTCTTTTTTGTATTTCTCACACAAATCGGACAGAGGACACTCATTACACTCCGGTGAACGCGCGGAGCAAGTATCCCTGCCGAACATAACTATTCTGTGACAAAAATCCGAGCCCTCTTTCGGGTCCATAAGTCCGAGAAGTATTTTCTCAATCTTATAAGGGTCGCGCTGACTCTCGGGATACATTCCCAGTCTTCCGCAAATCCGGATACAGTGTGTATCACATACTACCGCCGGCTTCTTGTATACGTCTCCGAGGAGTAGGTTCGCGATTTTCCTGCCCACCCCCGGCAGGGTCAGGAGGCTGTCCATATCGCATGGCAGCACTCCGCCGAAGTTATCCTCCAGCATACGCGAAGCTTCCTTAATATTTTCCGCCTTCTTCTTGTACAGTCCGCAGGGCTTCACGATCTCTTCTATACGCTCAAGCTCCCCATTCGCCATAGCCTCGGCAGTTGGAAACTCCGAGAACAGCTCGCGGCACACAACGTTCACCCGTGCGTCGGTGCACTGTGCAGACAGCCTGCCCATTACCAGAAGCCGCCACGGGTCGCCGCCGTATTCCAGAGCGCACTCCGCGCTCGGATAAATCTCCTTCAGTCTTTCTATTATAAGAGCCAGCCGCTCTCTTTTTTCGGTTTTATTCATCCGTTCTTCACTCCTGCCTTGATACTGCCCGAAGGCGTCATTTCAGTCCTCCGCTGAAAGTGCGCGGTTTATCAGCTCCCGGGTCAAGCTCAGCGAAAGTCCTATAACAGAGTCGAAATTGCCGCGCACCTCGCCGACGAACCCCCGCGCACCGCTTTGTATTCCGTAAGCACCCGCCTTGTCCATCGGGTCGCCCGAGGCGACGTAATCGGCTATCTCTCCGTCCGTCAGCTCTCTGAAGGTCACCGCGGTGCTGTCGGTGCCGCTGTATACTCTGCCGTGATAATGTACCGCAACTCCTGTATGTACGTTGTGTGTCCTGCCGGACAGGCTTCTCAGCATAGATACAGCTTCATTCTCATCCCGTGGCTTGCCCAGCGGTACGCCGTCCAGCTCCACCAAGGTGTCCGAGGAGATTATAAGGCAATCCTCTCTGCCGCCCGCAACAGCCGCCCCCTTCCTCACGGCAAGCAGCTCCACTCCCTCCTTCGGGTGCATGCCTGCCGGAATAGTCTCGTCCACCTCGCAGGTGATTATTTCAAAGTTGTCAAGAAGCCTGCCGAGCAGCTCGCGCCTGCGCGGCGACTTGGATGCCAGAATATATTTTATCCTCTCCACTTGGATCCTCCGTCATGTCGTAAAACGACAGCCTTCATATTCCGTATATAGAATACCGCAAAACGGCATTTTTCACATAAAGTATATACAATTATGAAGGAAAAGTCAAGTGGTTCACGGCTTTCGGGCATATAAGCGGACGGTATTCTTTAATATTCCTCCGCATTACAGCCTGACGTACCGAAAAGCATTGAAAACCTAAAACTGACGTACAAACGCACGCCGACCTATGCGAAAAAAGGCGACCCGTTTTCACGGGTCGCCGAAGCTTATTCTGTGTCTTAACCGAAATTACATCGGCAGAGTCGCGTAAGAGGCCTTCAAGGACTGAAGCTGTTGTTGCTTAACAACAACGAGTCTTGCGTACTCGGATTTCATAGAGTCCGCGCTGAGCTTGAAGCCGGCATCCTTAATAAGGTAGTGCCACTGCTGTCCTTTCGAATTGGTGTCGCCCTGAGAGTTACCGAACTGAACGCTGATTGCGTCCTCAAACGCCTTATCGAAGGAAGAACGTACATTTCTACGAATGTAGTTAAGGATTTCAACGTTCTTACCGCCGCCTGCGATACCGTAAGAAAGCTCGTTCTTATAGTAGTCGTTAAGGATAGCGGTGGAGTGGGTCGACTGGTAGTCAAGGTAAGCGGAACACTGAGTGAACTTGTTGGTAGTACGGGAAATTGCGCCTACACGTCCAAGGTTGTGAATCTGAGTCTGATAGTCGTCAGCTCTGCCGTTCTCATTTACTGCTCTGTAAAGCGGAACGGGCGCAACACCGAAGCCTGCCTGCATACCCGTGTACTCGTCGTACTCAAGAGAACCAAGGCAGATAACTCCGCCGAACAGGATTCTGTCAGACGCGAATCTGTTACGTATAGCAGTAAGTCCGTTGGTACCGTAACCGAGAGCCTGGTCGTTACCTATAGCTATAACGCCTCTGGTATTCGAGAACAGGTCTGTAAGGTTGTTACAGAAGTCAAGCAGCTCCTGGTTCGTAGCGGGATAATCGAATACCCAGTTACCCTCATCATCGCTCCACTCACGGTGGATGATCTCAATAGTGGTAGTATAGAGCATACCGGACGCGGGAAGACCGGACTGAGTACCCAGAGCAAATCCAAGCTGGTCGTTGAGCGTACCTGCGGAATCACCGCCGGAAACAGCCTCACCGGGTACGTAAATAGCATTGGAGAAGTCTGCAAGGGTCTCGTAGTTCCATCTCTTATCTTTGATAAGCTCGTAGAAGTCGTCGATGGTAAACTTACCGTCACCGGTACGGTCGCTGTTGTACTCATCCGAGTAAGGATCGTCATTGACGGCAACCGACTCAAGCAGAGTGATGTTTACGGGAACGACAAGGAATGCACGAACCATATCGATGAAATAGTCGGAGGAAAGCAGATACATCTGGCTGTAAGAAAGAGTCATGGACTGCATATACTCTACCATGTAGCCCGTACCGGTATCCTTGAAGGATCTGTCGGTGAACTGGAATTCGTTAGAACCCTTTCTGGTGGTATAAAGGTTCGAGAAGCAGCCCTTCAGAGAAGCGGACAGCATATCGTATACGAAGTTGATATAAACGTCAGGCTTTTCGGGGTTGCTTCCGCCTACCTCAGCCGTGATGTTATCTACGTTCTGACCCCAGGCGTAGCCCTTACCGTCTTCAAGGTATCTGTAATCTGCCGTAACGGAAGTTGCGGCGGTAGCAGCTGCGTTTCTGCTTCTGACATACTTATCTATCTGCTGATTGTCGGAAGTGCCGCCGGCAAGATATCTCTTACAGGATGCGGGAAGCTCCTGGCTGTTGGAGTCCTCGTTCATCTGTATGATGATCGTAGTAGGCTCCCAGGTGATGGTATATTCCTTCTCCCACGCCGGATCGCGTCTGCCGCAAACCGTGCAGTAGCTCTCGGAATCGTATGTGTGCTCACCGATTTCTGATTTCAGACCCCAGTGCTCACAGGAGGATTCATGCCAGTGCTCGTAATCGTCGAAAGACCACTCCGTCTCGTAGGTATGCTCGTGTACCTCGGTGGTGGAATGTGCCTCCCACTTAGCATAAAGCGTAATCTCGGCTGCCGTATCGGTGCTGAAGTTTGTACAACGGTTTGTACAATTCTCATCGGTATACCAGCCTAAGAAGGTGTAAGTATAATCCTGAGTATTGTTTCTCGAAGGATTCTTAAGATAGTAGGTACCCTGACTTGCAAAGAACACGGGGTTCTCGTTAACAATCACTGCACCGTCTGCATCAAGGTAAATGTATGTAACCTTTACAGTAGCGGTAACACCGCATCCCTCTCTCTGACATACGCCGTTTTCATCAAAGTCGTGACCGAGTGCGGAAACGAAGCTCTCCTCAACGGAATGTCCCTCCGTGTCCTCGGTACAGCCCTCTCTGTTACAGGTCTTGAGAGTGTATCCCTCATCGGTACAGGTAGGAGGAATTACCTCCTCGTCATACTCGTGACCGAGAGCGAGCAAAACTATCTGACCGTCGTAAACTCTTCCTGCCTCATCACAGTCGGGACAGGTAAAAATTTCAATACCGTCGGCTACGCATGTAGGAGGCTGATTAAACACAACTACCTTATTCGGGTGGTCGCACACACCGGCGCCGCAAACCGTACAGGTGCCGCCTTCGATCGTGTGCGCAGCCTTATCGCCTTCACCTGCGTCAGTGTGATCGCAGGTAGCCTCGTGCCAGTGATAGTCGTTGTCGTAGCTCCACTCGGTGCTGTAAATATGCTTCGTGGGGTCAGGATCGGTTACGCCTGTCGTTACCTCTTTGCCGCAATCCGCACATACGTTCTTAGTGTAGCCGCCGGTCTGACAGTTAGCCTCAACCGTCTCTGTGGGAACCAAGGTATGAGCCCACGGAACGGTATCGCCGGTATAGCTGTCGCCGCATTCGCAAGTATACGTGGTATAGCCGTCTGTCTCGTTCGCACACGACGGAGGCGTTACCGTCGCTTTGTATTCGTGCGTATGTCCGCCGCCCGCACAGGACGCAAACACGAAGACAAGCAATGCCAGTACAAATGCCAATGCAAATAACTTTCTTTTCATTTCTTTCTCCTTTTTTTGATTTTACCGTTAACACCGAAAGATGACCGAGCTAAAATCCGTTAATGACGCAACCTTTGAAGAACGCCGGGTAAAGTCCGTATCGGAAAAAATCGCGGACGCCTTCGGTACCGTCCTACGGTAATCGGACGGCGCTAAAGCTTTGTGTACCCTTTAATGATTATGAGCAGAGACCGCCCACAGGCAGCCAAAGGGATTACTGCCCCGCCGAAGATAAATACCTTTATCTTAGTTCGGCGGATAATCACTCCACTTTACCGCCGTAATAATAACATAAAAAAAAATTCAAGTCAAGCGGAAGATATGAACGCCCGTGTTTTTTCCACGTTTTATCCAACTTTAAGTCAGTACTTTTGTGCATATTACTAAATATAATTTACTTAGATTGCTGTTACTCGGAGAATGCAGTCGGCGTCTCAGGTCTCCGGCGCGCTTGTGCGCCTTCAGGCATAATTCCGGGCGAATGGTTATCCGCAAACGAAGGCACATCCCAATGCACCCGGCGGCGGACTTTGTTTTACTTGATATTTCGCCCTGCCAGCTCCCAGAATGCAACCGCACCCGCCGAGGCGACGTTCAAAGAATCCACTCCGTGGGACATAGGTATCCTTGCAACATAGTCACAGCCCCTGACGGTGGGTGCGGTCAGTCCGTCGCCCTCGGTGCCCAGAACTATTGCCAGTTTTTCGGTGGCGGCGAGGGTGGGGTCGTCGATCCGCATGCTGTCGTCGGACAGCGCCATTGCCACGCTCTCAAAGCCGAAGGCACGCAGGGTGTCAAGTCCGTGAGCCTGCCAATCCTCCATGCTAGTTCCGATATAACCCCACGGTACCTGGAGCACGGTTCCCATGCTGACTCTCAGAGCACGGCGGCACAAAGGGTCGCAGCAGGTAGGTGTAAGAAGTACCGCGTCAATATTCATTGCAGCCGCGGAGCGAAAGACGGCACCGATATTCGTAGAATCGCACACCCCCTCAAGCACCGCCACACGCCGCGCATCAGCCAGCAGGTCGGACAGAGGAGGATTTTTCGGTCGTTTCATGGCGCAGAGGGCACCCCGTGTCAAATCAAAGCCGGTTATTTGCCTGAGCACTTCCCTCTCGGCGATGTAAATCGGAACCTCTCCGACGCGCGAAATTGCAGCCATGACGTCCGAGTTTATAAGTCTTTTTTCGGTAAGCAGCGACACCGGCTCACAGCCCGCCGACAGCGCAACATCTATGACGGTCGGACTCTCTGCTATGAATATTCCCCGCTCCGGGTCCCGCCTGTTGCGCAGCTCGGCTCCGGTCAGCCTGACATACACGTCAAGCTCAGACATATTAAGGTCGGTTATTTCAATTATCCGAGGAGTGTTTTCCATTTCTCAATTTCCTTTTCAAATAAGTCGGTTATGTGCCGCCCGGTAAATAGCTTCACCGACGGTCAGCCGGCTTTGCCATGCGAACGATATGCCCTCATAAAAGCAAAGCCCCCGAGCCTGATTAAACATATCGGCTTTTACGGGGGCTTTATGTTTTCCGATAACTTCGGAGTTTATTTTACAGGTGAAGCACTCTGTCGTTGATCTCTGAGGTTCTTCCCTGATTCCAGTACTGGGTGCCTATGTAACCGCAGGTACGGCGCGCGACATTCATCTTTGACTGGTCGCGGTTCTTACAGTTCGGGCACTCCCAAACCAGCTTGCCGTCGTCCTCTACAATCTGAATTTCTCCGTCGTAGCCGCACGCCTGGCAGTAGTCGCTCTTGGTATTCAGCTCGGCGTACATAATATTGTCGTAGATGAACTCCATAACGCCGAGAACCGCGTCGATATTGTTCTGCATATCGGGCACTTCAACGTAGGAAATCGCGCCTCCCGGGGAAAGTGCCTGGAACTTCGCTTCAAGCGTCAGCTTGGAAAAAGCGTCGATGGGCTCGGTTACGTGAACGTGGTAGGAATTAGTGATGTAATTGCGGTCGGTAACGTCCTTGACGATACCGAAGCGCTTCTGCAAGCATTTCGCAAACTTGTAGGTAGTGCTTTCAAGCGGTGTGCCGTAAAGCGAATAGTCGATATTTTCAGCCGCCTTCCACTTTGCGGTGTATTCGTTGAGCTTACGCATTATGGCAAGTCCCAGCTCCTCACCCTCGGGCTCGGTCAGCTTTTTGCCGTTCAGAGAGTACACGCACTCCCAGAGTCCCGCATAGCCCAGCGACAGGGTCGAATAGCCGCCGTACAGATATTTGTCTATGGTTTCGCCCTTCTTCAGTCTGGTCAGAGCACCGTACTGCCAAAGGATCGGTGCCGCGTCGGAGAGCGTGCCCAGCAGTCTTTCGTGACGCTGGCGGAGTGCCCTGTGGCACAGCTCCATTCTCTCGTCAAAGACCTGCCAGAAGCGTTCCATATCCCCCTCTGCGGAAAGTCCGATGTCAACGAGGTTAACCGTAACGACGCCCTGATTGAATCTGCCGTAATACTTGGGCTTTCCGTTCTCGTCTACGTAGGGAGTAAGGAAGGAGCGGCAACCCATGCAGGTATAGCAGTGACCCTCGCCGTTCTTGTCTACCTTATTTGCGAGCATTACCTTTTCCGAAATATAATCGGGCACCATACGGCGGGCGGTGCATTTTGCGGCAAGCTCGGTGAGATAATAATACTTTGAGCCGGGACGGACGTTGTCCTCCTCAAGCACGTATATCAGCTTTGGGAAAGCGGGAGTGATCCAAACGCCTGCCTCGTTCTTGACACCGCGGTATCTCTGAAGGAGAATTTCCTCTATAATAACAGCCAAATCGGCGCGCTCCTGCTCGTTCTTCGCCTCGCCGAGATACATGAATACGGTGATAAAGGGAGCCTGTCCGTTCGTGGTCAAAAGAGTTACTACCTGATACTGAATACACTGCACGCCGCGGCGTATTTCATCGCGCAGACGCTGCTCGGTTATCCTGGCAATAGCCGCCTCGTCGTGTACCCCGACCTCCTCCAGCTCCTTTGTGACCTCAGCCCTGATCTTCTCACGGCTGACCTGCACGAAGGGCGCGAGATGTGTAAGACTTATTGACTGACCGCCGTACTGGTTTGAGGCAACCTGAGCTATTATCTGAGTGGAAATGTTGCAGGCGGTGGAGAAGCTGTGGGGCTTCTCAATCATTGTACCGCTGATTACCGTGCCGTTCTGTAGCATATCCTCCAGATTGACAAGGTCGCAGTTGTGCATATGCTGTGCAAAATAGTCCGCGTCGTGGAAGTGAATAAGACCCTCCTCGTGCGCCTTTACTATATCCTCTGGCAGAAGTATTCTTCTGGTAATATCCTTGGAAACCTCGCCTGCCATATAGTCGCGCTGTACGCTGTTGACGGTGGGATTCTTGTTGGAATTCTCCTGCTTTACTTCCTCGTTGTTGCACTCTATCAGAGACAGTATCTTGTCGTCGGTGGTATTGGATTTACGCACCAATGCTCTCTTGTAGCGGTAGGTGATATACGCCTTTGCCAGATCGAAGGCTCCGAGCTTCATCAGCTCCTTCTCTACCAGGTCCTGTACTTCCTCGACTCCGGCAGAGCGGCTCTGCAAAGAGCATATCTCCTCCACCCTCTTTGATATATCTTCAATGTCGCCTTCCCGAATTCTGAACTTGGCGTCAACCGCCTCGTTCGCCTTTCTTACGGCGGCAGCTATCTTTTCTCTGTCAAATACAACTTCCTGCCCGTTACGCTTAATAAGTTTCATTACATCCTCCGTATTGTTTCTGTCATTATCCCGGACTGTGCCTGATTCTGCGGGCTTCTCAAAAATCCCGCGTGCCCGCCTCCGGCAGACACGGCAAGCCGCGGTCCTTAACCGTCACCTCCGCAAAAAGCGCGAAGGTGAATATAGTATACACTATATGTAGTGTCTTTGTCAAGTCGAAAATACTACATATTGCGTTTAATTTTTTTGTTCATATTGATGAAAAGCAGGCGGTCTGCTCTTGACTTTATGGTGTTGAGATGTTAAAATAAAGTTGTAACAGGAGGGCGACATGGATACGAAAATATTTGACAGCTTTCCGGAGCTGAGACTGTATATCAACGGTCTTACGGACAACCCGAATTACATTTACCGCGGATACAACCGCGACGAGGAGATTTATCCCAGCATTATTCACGGCGAGGACTTTTCAAAGCTGGAGGGAGCTTTTCTGCGCGAGTTCGAGAGGTACGGGCTTGCCTATTTCTCAGCCAACAACGCCATGGAATTTCTCTCGACCGCACAGCATTACGGCTTGCCGACACGTCTGCTGGACTTTACCTATAATCCCTTTGTTGCCATGTTCTTCTCGCTGTACAACGTCAAGGCAAAAACCGACGACCCTTACTACAAAATAATATACTGCGACATCAGAAATTGCTGTAAATTCAATGAAATCAGCCGCACCGTCGATGAACTCTGCGAGCCTGAAGGTACCACCCGCTCGTTCACCAACGAGCTTCTGACCCGATTTGCCACCCTTGGCGACGCGAACCGCCTGTGCATTGTCGACCCGGCGCTGAACAATCAGCGCATTATCATGCAGCAGGGTCTGTTTCTCGTACCTACGACGCTTGATAAGGAAAAGCACCGGACGCTGATTGAGGAAAACACGTCTAAAATTCTGATACACAAGTCCATTCGCCACGAGGCTATGCGGTATCTGGACGTTCTGGGCTTCAACGCCTTTCGTCTGATGCCCGACCTGGCAAGTGCCTGTCAGGCGATAAAGAACAGAGTTATTGCCAGAGGGGCGAGAAAGTGAAGAAAATTATTTTAAATTCTCGTTGACATATCATTATTCGTGATTGACGTCCTGCTCGGGTTGTAACAATCAAAGATTGATTGAAAACCGACCGCTTTCCAACCATTTTATAAATGAATTCCCGCATTTTTTTGGGGGCATTGTGCAAAAGCACAATGCCCCCGTTTTTTCGCTTATTCAGAAAACCGAAAACGCCGTTTTTTAATTTTCGGCTTCCGGTTTTCAATTTTTCTTATGTGCAGTTTTCTGCTTCGGAGAACGATTAGTTCTCTTCAAGCCACTTTTCCGCAGCAGCCTTGGACATACGCTTGATGCCCTCCTCGGCGTACTTGGACTCTGCGCCGCCGTTGGTATAAAGGAAATACTTACCGTCAGATGTTACGTAGAGGGTCTCCTCGTAGCCGCAGGGATCGCCGTATGCGCCGGAAACGGTCTTCTTAACGATCTGGGAAGCCGCGGTATCGTACTCTACCTTGCAAATGATTTTCTTCATTTTTTCTTATCCTTTCTTATTTATTTATATTCATCTCACCCACGGAGCCGGCATCCTTTATCCTGCCGATATCGTACGGGGTGGTTTGATATACGAAGTAATTGAGCCAGTTGGTAAACAGGAGCGTCGCATGTCCGCGCCAGGTTATCAGAGGACGCTTGGTGTCGTCGTCGTTCGGATAATAATTCTTAGGCACATTAGGTGCGATACCTGCTTTTTTATCCCTCAGGTACTCCTTTTCCAGAGTATCCGCGTCGTACTCGGAATGTCCTGTCAGGAACACCTGCTTACCGCCGGGAGTGATAACGGCGTAGACGCCCGCCTCAGGCGAAGAAGCGAGAATGCGCAATCCGTCAACCGCCTCTATATCCTCGCGCCTGACGGTGGTGTATCTGGAATGAGGGACGTAAAACACGTCGTCGAAGCCCCGGAAGAGAATGGACCTCTTATAGTCCACCGAATGGGGATAGACGCCGGAAAGCTTTTCTTCCATCAGGTGCTTTTTGATGCCGTAGTGGTAATACAGTCCCGCCTGCGCTCCCCAGCATATATGAAGGGTGCTGTGCACGTGAGTCTTCGTCCACTCCATAATCTCGGACAGCTCCTGCCAATACTCTACCTGTTCAAACTCCAGCTTCTCCACCGGTGCGCCGGTAATTATCATTCCGTCAAAATATCTGTCGCGCACGTCGGAAAACTCCTTGTAAAACGCCAAAAGATGCTCCTCGGAGGTATTCTTCGATTTATGCGTCGAGGTATGTATCAATTCTATCTCCACCTGCAGGGGCGTGTTGCCCAGCAGTCTTGACAGCTGTGTCTCCGTGTCAACCTTAGTCGGCATCAGATTGAGTATAAGTATTTTCAGCGGTCTTATATCCTGCGTTATCGCCCGGGTCTCGGTCATAACGAAAATATTTTCGTCTTCAAGCACTTTGACGGCAGGCAGCTCGTTTGGTATTTTTATCGGCATTTTTCCCTCTCCTTTACTGCCTCCCCGCCGCACATAAGCAGAAAAAACACGGCACGGGTGGCACCTTTCGTTTAGTTCAGAGAATCAAGAGCCTGCTTCAGGTCCGCAATAAGGTCGTCCTTGTTCTCAATGCCGCAGGAATAGCGGATGAGGTCGGCTCCGACTCCCGCCGCGGCAAGCTCGGCATCGCTCATCTGTCTGTGAGTGGTGGACGCGGGATGCAGACAGCAGGTCCGCGCGTCGGCGACGTGGGTTTCGATAGCACCCAGCTTCAGTTCCTTCATAACCTTTTGCGCGGCTTCTCTGCCGCCCTTGACTCCGAAGCTGATAACGCCGCAGGTTCCCCTCGGCATATATTTCTTTGCCAGCTCGTAATACTTATCCCCTTCCAGCGAGGGATAGCTGACCCAGGTAACGTTCCCATGGCTCTTCAAAAACTTTGCAACCGCCAGCGCGTTCTCGCAATGTCTTGCCATCCTGACGTGCAGACTCTCAAGTCCCAGTCCGAGGATAAACGCGCTCTGAGGCGACTGAGTACAGCCGAAGTCACGCATCAGCTGAACGGTGGCCTTGGTTATAAACGCGCCCTCCTTGCCGAATCTCTCCACGTAGGTGACGCCGTGGTAGCTGTCGTCGGGTGTGCAGAGTCCGGGGAATTTGTCCGGGTACTTGCTCCAGTCAAAATTGCCCGAATCCACGATACAGCCGCCGACAGCGGAGCCGTGTCCGTCCATATACTTCGTGGTGGAATGGGTGACGATGTCCGCACCCCACTCAAAGGGACGGCAGTTTATGGGGGTCGCAAAGGTGTTGTCAACTATAAGCGGAACGCCGTGAGCGTGGGCAACCCTTGCAAATTTCTCAATATCGAGTATGTTCAGCGCAGGGTTTGCGATAGTTTCACCGAATACCGCCTTGGTCCTCGGGGTAAAAGCGGCATTCAGCTCCTCCTCGGTAGCGTCGGGAGAAACGAAGGTGAAATCAATGCCCATACGCTTCATGGTAACGGCAAACAGGTTATAAGAGCCGCCGTAAATCGCCGAAGAGGAAACCACGTGGTCGCCTGCGGACGCGATATTGAATACGGCAAAGAAGTTCGCCGACTGACCCGACGAGGTCAGCATAGCGGCAGTACCGCCCTCAAGCTGACAAATGCGTGCGGCAACGGTGTCGCAGGTGGGGTTCTGAAGCCGGGAATAGAAATAGCCCGAGGTCTCAAGGTCAAACAGCTTTCCCATATCCTCGCCGGTAGCGTATTTAAAGGTAGTGCTCTGTACTATCGGTATTTGCCTCGGCTCTCCGCTGTTCGGCGAATAACCGCCCTGCACACAGGTTGTTTCTATGCTTACTTTTCTCTTATCCATTTTATTTTGCCTCCGTTTTCTTACCTTCCGTAAAAATCATAACGAGCCCTGCGATTTATAGCCGATAAAGCAAAAATCGGCAACCCGTTTTTCAAAATTCAGTAAAAATCAAAACAAGTCACCCATCCCAAAGCTTTGAGACGAGTGACTGACAAGTCAATCGCGGTACCACTCACGTGCCCCTCACAGGCTCTGACAAGCCCTCACCGATAACGCAGTGTCGCGTGCTGCCCTGAAGAACATCGGGCAACCGACTCGGGAGCCATAAAATTTTCTCTGCCGCTGCCGCCTCTCAGCCAAGGGCGGTTCTCTGTAAGCGACCTTGTGACAAAATTTCTCTCCGTCTGTAGTCTTTTCGTTTATTTTAACATACGGAAGAGAAATTGTCAAGCATTTTTACTATATTTGCGCAGGTAATATTGTGAAATTAGACCAAAGAGAAAAACAAATTGACCAACATACAGAAAATACAGCCCAGTGCCGTTGGTGCAATCGCCGAGAGGAGCGTAACCTTTATACTGCCCGTTTCCTTGTAAATTGTGGAAAGAGTAGTGGCGCAGGGCCAATGCATAAGCGAGAAGAGGACTACGCAGACACCCGTTTTCACCGTCCAGCCGGCAGAGATGAGAATACTCGCCGCATCCGCCGAGGCGATGGCATCCCCGAAGCCCATGCCGAGATACCCGACCAGAGCCAGAGGTATGACGATCTCCGAGGCGGGTATGCCGATAATGAAAGCGGCGAGGACGACTCCGTCAAAGCCCAGCAGCTGCCCTATCGGGTCAAGCGCCGCCGTTATGTGGTGAAGAAGCGTTCCCTCCCCGACCGTAACCGTGCTGAGCAGCCAGATTACAGCACCGGCAGGTATGGCAACTACCACCGCGCGCCACAGCACCTTCAGCGTTCGGTCGATGAAGGAGCGTGCAAGTCCTTCGGCTATGTTCGGTATACGGAAGGGCGGCAGCTCTATGGTGAAGAAGGTCCCCGCTCCGCGAAAAAAGGTTTTGGACAGCAAAAAGGACAACAGGAAGGTCGCCCCCACCCCCAGCATTATTACCGACAGCACCAAAAGAGCCGACAGCGCGGGATTCAGAAATCCCCCTGCCGCAAGAAACATTCCGCACACGAGAATTATCGTGGGAAATCTGCCGTTACAGGGCATCAGCGAATTGGTTATTATGGCAATCCGCCTTTCTCTCTGTGAATCGATGATCCGACAGCCGGTAACTCCCACGGCGTTACAGCCGAGGCCCATACACATCGTAAGCGCCTGCTTACCGCAAGCTCCGACGCATCGCAAGGGCGCGTCAAGGTTATATGCAAAGCGAGGCAGAAATCCGATGTCCTCAAGCAGAGTAAACAGAGGAAAGAAGATAGCCATCGGCGGAAGCATAACGGAGACGATCTCGGTGAGGGTCGTATATATTCCGTCGTACAGAAGACCGTGAAGCCATAATGGCGCGCCTGCCCACGACAGCAAGCTGTCAAAATGACCGCCGATAAAGCCGAACAGCTCCGACAAAAGCTCCGAGGGATAATTTGACAAAAAGACGGTTATCGACAGCACCAAAAACAACAGAAGCATCATAATCGGGTAAGCGGTGCGCTTGCCCGTAAGCCAGGAATCCAAGGTTTTATCCAGCTTCGTTCTGCTCTCGCAGGCACCGCGGGACACCCTCTCGGCAACCGTTCTTGCACGGAGCGCGAAATCGGCGGATATCCTCTCCAGCTCCGAGTCAATTGATGTATTATTTGTAACTAATTGTTTACGGTATTCATCGCACAAGGAGCGGATTTTCCCGACACGCCCCGGGTCTAATCCCAAAGTTTGCATCAGGTCTGCCCCGTCCGCACCGGAAAACAAAATCATACTTCCGAGAAAGTGTGCGCGCCGGCTTCCCCACTCGGGAAAGGCATTTTTTATACAGTCAGCAATCCGCGACACGTACTTATCCGTCAGGTTACTATCCCCTGCTCCGAAGGAGACGTGCGCCGTCGTATCCTCAACCTGTGTGCCCTCGTTTTCCGAGCGTGTACAGCCGTCGCACGGCATCTCTTTATACCCCTCCCCTGCACAGAGAAGCTCAAATATCGCATTGCGAAGCGGCATCAGCGTTTTTCTCCTCTTCGCGCTGACCGCCATGGCAGGTGCGCCGATTATACTCTCTGCCAAGGGGATATCTATTTCCACGCCACGCCTCTTTGCTTCGTCTATGAGATTGAAGCAAAGAAACACCTTATCCGTAACCTCACGTAGCTGCAGCGCCAGATTTATGCTTCTGTCCGGACAGCTGCTGTCAATGACGACGACGTACAGATCCGCCTCCGACTTCAATATGTAATCCCTGGCGACCTCCTCCTCGGGAGAGTGGCTGTACAGCGAATAAGTACCCGGCAGGTCTATCATTTCAAAAGACCCGCCGGATGCCCTGCATAAGCCGAGGGCACATTCCACAGTCTTGCCCGCCCAGTTGCCCGTGTGCTGTCTTTGCCCAGTCAGGGCGTTGAAAAGCGTACTCTTTCCCACGTTCGGTGTACCGACAAGAGCTACTCTGCCGATTATTTTTCCTTTTCCCGACTTCACACTTTTTGACGGTTTTTCAATAACCAAAGGCAATATATTTCCTCCCGTTCGCTCCTTATTCTATTTTCTATCCGGAGGACAGCCGGTGACCGATATTTTCGCCGCGTCCCTGCCTCTTATGGCAACCACGGCGCCCCGTACCTCATACGCCCTCGGGTCTCCCATCGGGCTCTGTCCGACACAGCGCACCTCAGCTCCGCCGAAGAAGCCCAGATCTATCAGTCTGCGAAGCCCCGAGCCATCGAAATCAAGCCCGGATATCCGCGCCCTCTCGCCGACCGCAAGCTCCGCCAGCGTCAAAGCAGAGCCGCTTCCACTGCCTATGTACTTTTTCAAAACTCCCGTGCTTTTTCCGTCCATCTTTTTCATTCTCCTTTGTTTTGTCACTAATCATTTTATTCCGACTCGGAAAAAGCGTTACCTAAAAAGCCGCCCGCGGCGTATTTTGCCGCGGGCGGTAGGAAAGCTTTATTCGTTTTTAATTACAGCGCGTACTTTGCGGAGTAGGCCTTGTACTTCTTCTCGAAGTCCTCACTGCCGTGCTTGACGTCAGCCAGATACTTGTGCATATCAAGGGCATCGTGGGCGGATATTTCTATGACGCAGCCCGCGATGTTGGAGCAATGGTCTGCCACGCGCTCAAAGTTGGTGAGCAGATCGGAGAGTATAAAGCCGTTGTCGATTGAACATTCGCTTCTCTGCAAGCGGATAACGTGATTGAGCTTTATCTTATCCCGCAGGTCGTCGATAACCTGCTCCAGCGGCTCGACTTCAGCCGCACGGGTCAGGTCGTTGTTTACAAACGCCTCGGTGGCAATGAGCAGAATGTCGTGCACCGCACTGCGCAGTATAGACAGCTCGCGCTGAGCCTCGGCGGAGAAGATCAGCTTCTTCTCCTTGATTTCCTCGGCGGACTCAACGATATTTACCGCGTGGTCGGAAATTCGCTCGTAGTCTCCTATGATGTGGAGCAGCTTCGTCACCTGTTCCGAGTCGCGGATATCCAGGTCGCACTGAGAAACCTTTACAAGATATGAGCCTATGGAGTCCTCATAGTTGTCGACCTTGCCCTCGTCCTCCCTGATCTTCTCGGTCAATTTGGAATCGAAGTTCTCAAACAGGGTCATGGACTCAATCAACGATTTCATCGCCAGCTCTGCCATGGCGCAGGTCACCTGAGCGGCTCTGTCAACCGCAACCGTGGGAGTTTCGAGAAGTCTCTCATCCAAAAGGTTAACCTTCTCGGCATCCTCATCCTTCTTATCCTTGATGGTAAGGCACGCCAGCTTAGCAAGCAGCTTATAGAACGGACCGATAATAACCGTGCAAATGATCTTGAACAGAGTGTGTACCAGAGCAACTCCCCAAGCGTCAATCGCCATGCCGATGAAGACGAAGTTGAAAATTGCATTGAGAATATAGAACACGGACAGAACGATAACGACACCTATGACGTTGAAATACAGATGTACGAGGGCGGCGCGCTTACCGTTCTTATTGGCGTTAAGAGAGGACAAAATGGCGGTAATACAAGTTCCGATATTCTGACCCATGATAATGGGTATTGCGCCGCCGAAGGTAATGGCACCCGTGCTGGTGAGAGCCTGAAGGATACCGACAGAGGCGGAAGAGGACTGTACTATCGCGGTAAGCACGATACCTGCGATAACGCCGAGGAAGGGATTGTCGTTGAACATGGTGAACATCCATTCAAGCTCACCGCCCAGACCTCCGACAGCATTGCTCATCAGGCTCATACCCGTCATAAGCACGGCAAAGCCGAGAAGTATCGTACCTATATCTTTTTTCCTGCCGCGCTTGAAAATCATAGTCAGGCAGATACCGATAACGGCGAGAATGGGCATCCACGTATCCGGCTTCAAAAGCGAAAGCCAATCGGAAGCTCCCTCCATAGTATTCAGCTGGCTGGTCGCGGTGAGCCATGCGGTAACAGACGTACCGACGTTGGCACCGATTATAACGCCCACAGCCTGGAGCAGGGTCATCGTGCCCGAGTTAACGAAACCGACCACCATGACCGTGGTAGCGGAGGACGACTGAATTACCATGGTAACTATCAATCCCAAAAGGAAGCCCTTAACGGGATTTGACGTCATTTTTCCGAGAATTTTTTTCAGGCTTGAACCTGCGCTCTTTTTCAGCGCGTCGCCCATTACGTCCATTCCGTAGAGGAACAGAGCAAGACCGCACAAAAGTCCAAGTGCCATACCTAAGTATTCAAACATACAGTTCCTTTCCTATGTAAAAGAATATCGTCAAAAGCCGATTTATCTGAAAACTGCCCGTCACGCTTTCACCCGGCGGGATTTTCGCCGCGCCTCACGGAGTGAGTGTGATTTTAAGCACGGGCTCAAAGCAGTTGCTGAGAATTTATGACCAGCGCAAACCGCAGTCCCAGACGTTCTGCCGCCTTTCTGCACATTATCATTCTTCCGAGGAAGATCTCGAAGTAATCCATAACCGAGCTTATCTGTGTGTCAACCTTCAGCGTCAGGGTGATGCTGTGCTCCGCGGGGTCGATTTTCAGCTCCGAGCTCTCGACCGAATAGTTCACCCGGTCGTGAATATCGAAGGTGGAAATATCCGAATTTCTGACACGGCTGCGGCGCACGTCGGATTTATCGGCGAGAATAAGTGCCGCGGAAATCTCGTTAACCGCAACGCCCGTACCCTCGTCATGATTGCCTATCGCCGTCACAATTTCGGCGATATCACGTGAGTCCATACCCAGCTTGTCCAGTATACGGAACGCCATAACCGCGCCGCTCTGCGAGTGGTCAACCCTGTTCACCAGATTGCCGATGTCGTGAAGATAACCCGCTATTTTTACAAGCTCTATCTTGTGGCTGTCATAACCCAGCTCACCGAGAATGTACGCGGCGCACTCGGAGACGCGGGTCACGTGAGCAAAGCTGTGCTCGGTGTAACCGAGCGCCTTCAAGGACACGTCGGCGGCGGTAATGTAATTCTTAATATCTTCGTTTCTTCTTATATCAAGATACGTCAGCATTTTTATCCTTTCGTTTCAGAGCAGTATGCGAAAAATATACAAACGCAAAATGCCGAAAAGGGAAAAATCGCCCATAGGTAAATTTCTTCTTTTATATTATAGCTTGTTTTTCTCAGGATTGCAACACTTTTTTTAAAGCCTCCGCCCCCGGGACGGCGTACAACTCCGTGTATACCGTATATTTTCGATTTATACTCGGTCCAGGCAGTTTAAAATTCGACATATACACCCTATAATTTCAATTATTTCTTGACTATTGCACGAACGTATGTTAAAATATTTTCATAATTATATAAAAATGCACAAAAATCACAGGAGAGTCATGTTATGATTTTTGAAAACGTAACGCTCCAATCGCTGGGACTTGCCGTATTTCAGGTTTTTCTGTCGATTATCATCGGAGGCGTCGTGGGAATGGAGCGCGGAAAGCACGGCAGAGCCGCAGGTATGAGAACGCATATCCTGGTCTGCCTCGGCGCGTCAATCACCGCCATGACCGGAGTCTACGCGGTAAAGGTGCTGGGTCTCAGCGCCGATCCCTTGCGTATTGCGGCGCAGGTTATATCCGGCATAGGCTTTCTGGGCGTCGGAACCATACTCGTAAAGGGCAGATTTCACATAACCGGTCTTACTACCGCGGCAGGTCTGTGGACGGTGGCGGCTATCGGAATTGCCATAGGAGTAGGCTTCTTCGAGGGAGTTGCGGTTGCGTTCGTCGCCGTCATATTGGTATCGACCGTCCTTCATCGCTTCGATACCAGGATTACGAAAAGAAATTCACGCTTCGGTATCTATCTTGAAATATCCTCCGACACGTACATAAGAAAAATGCTGAATATGCTAAGTGAAAAATACCCAATCACCGACCTGCAGGTAACGCCGCCCGGGAGCGGCAAGCTCGGGAACGTGGGAATTGAAGCGAACGTCCACGCGTACAAGCGGCACGATCTGACGCCCGCCTCAATCATCGAGGAGCTGGAAAAGACGGAAGAGGTCATATACGCGATAGAGTCGACCTGACCTCTGCCCGGCACTAAAAGACCCGTGTCAGTTTTCCTTGCACTCCGCTACCCATAACCCGTGCTTATTGCAATAGGCGAAGGCGCGGATGACTCTCTCGCCGTCGGCGAGATAGAAGTCGATTTCAGCCTTGCCCTCGGGGCGTAGCTCGCCTCTGTGGCTGCCTCTGGTCGTTACGAGGCAAACCCAGGCTATGGTGTGCTCGCCGGTCTGGGGATGGGAATTGTCGGCGGTTCCAACCCTCACCGTGACCTTTCTGCCCTCGCGGCTGACGGTGGGCGTGTGCTTCTCACTTGAAGCCTCGGACACGTTCGGCACAAGCTCGGTCATTCTCTCATTGCAACAACCGAGGGGCAGTCCGGAAAATTGAATGGTAGCTACCAGATTTCCGCAGTTTCGGCATACAAAATGTTTCATAAAATACCTCTTTTCTTATTCGGGATATGAATATTATTACCGAAAATATGGAATATATGTAATAAAAACGGATATAAGACGGTTTCAGCCTTCCTATATCCGTTTTTTGATATATTGTAAAATGCGGTTTTAAAGTATAGACCCCCGCGGGGGATGCGCGCACTTGTCGCCGTCTGCCAAACCGTGATTTTCCCGCAGGCTTCAATTCAAAGCAGCGGCGCGAACAGCCGTATAATGCACCGCATAAGCCACTCTCTTACCGTAAGACGGGCGCGCTTTCTCGTCACGAACTTAGACTCTTGAAGAGTATGCTCAAATTGCTCACGTATTATCGGCACGGTGGGGGTGTTGTACATCCACACCGCGTTTTCATAGTGGTGTATAAGACTGCGGTAGTCAAAGTTTATGGTGCCGACGACGGCGTAGGCGTCGTCCGACACGAGAGTTTTCTCATGTATGAAGCCGGGGGCGTACTCGTAAATCTTAACCCCTGCCTCCATAAGACGGGGATAGGAGCTTTTCGTCATCAGCTTAACCAGCTTCTTGTCCGGTGTGCCGGGAGTAATGATACGCACGTCAACGCCTCTCTGCGCCGCACCGCGCAAAGCCTCGGTCAAGTCATAGCCTACGATGAGATAGGGCGTGGTGATGTACAGATACTTCTCCGCCCTGTTTATCAGGTCGAGGAAAGCCCTCTCTCCTACGTGTATCGGGTAGTTGGGCAAAGGTCCCGAGCCGAAGGTCAGATAATAGCCTCCGTCGCCCTCGTCAACACCGTCGTCTATCTGCCTGGTCAGATATTTCTCGTAATCGCTGTTGCTGCCCACGGTTAAGTCCCACATAGCGAGGAACATCTGCGTAAGCCCCAGCACCGCGTCGCCCTCAAGACGAATTCCGCCGTCCTTCCAGAAGCCGAAGCGTTTTATTTCGTTTATGTACTCGTCGGCGATATTCATACCGCCCGTGTAACCGACGTTGCCGTCTATAACAAGAATTTTTCTGTGGTCACGGTTGTTGTGCGCCGAGGAAATGCGGGGAGAAATCTTACCGAAGCAGGCAACGTCTATGCCGTCTGCGCCGAGCTTGCGCGCAAAATGTCGGGGCAAAGTGCTCATACAGCCCACGTCGTCGTACAACAGACGGACCTCGACACCCTGCTTTACCTTCTCCCTCAGTATATCGTATATACCGCGCCACATAACGCCGTCATCGATAATAAAGTATTCAAGGAAAATAAACTCGCTCGCCTCACGAAGATCGCGGAGCATCGACTCGTACATAAACTCGCCCTCGGAGAAAAACACCGATTTCGTATCCCGGTATATGCCCGAGGCAGGCGAATGTTTCAAAATCGCGTTCGCTTTTCCCGCAGCTCCGGCGTCCTCCCCTTGCAGCCGGTCAAGAGTTTTTCCGTCCGAATACTGCTTCATTCCATCAAGGGCGGTATGCAGGCGTTTCGAATCCCTGCGGCTCATCTTTTTCCTTCTGAACAGTATGAACAGCAGAGTTCCGAAAAGAGGCAGACAGAATATTATTATAATCCAGGTGACCTTGTACTCCGGATTGTAATTGGCATTTACCACTATGAGAATCGAAATAACCGAAATGAACAGTCCGCCGAGCAGAAAGTACGCAGAATACGCCGACAGCTCAAGCAAAATCCAGAACAGCGCGATTATTTCAAGAATAATCAGTATTGCGGAAACAAAATATCCCGAAAACAGAAAGCGTAACGGTCTGCGCATATATTCTCCCTCCCTATGTTTTTCGACTTTATACGACTATTTAACCATTTTCGCATGAATAAATCAAGAGAAAAATGTAAATCTTTTGAAAACGGAGCCGGATGAAGCGAAAAGACCCAAAATCTGAGCCTTTTTCCCAAATCGGTGAAGAGTTATTGTAAAAGAGGATAAAATACTATATAATTGTTTAGCAAATGTTTAAAAAATTTTAAATTTTCCGAAAGGAACCGATTGAGGATTAGTTATGGAAGAATTACTTTCTCTGTTCAAGCCCATAGCCGACCTGTTCACGGGAGCGGCGGAAGACGGCACCCCCAACTGGATGATGATGATAATGTGGGTCATCGGCGGCGTACTTATTTACCTGGCTGTCAAGAAGCAGATGGAGCCGACGCTCCTCTTGCCCATAGGCTTTGGCGCAATCATTATGAATTTCCCGTCATCCGGAGCGGCAGAGCCTTTAAAGACTCTTTACGACGCGGGAATTGCAAACGAGCTGTTCCCTCTTATACTGTTTATCGGCATCGGCGCAATGATAGACTTCGGTCCCCTGCTGAGCAATCCCAAGCTTATGATATTCGGCGCGGCGGCACAGTTCGGTATATTCTTTACCCTCTGTATGGCCTCGATGTTCTTCCCGGAAGCCAAGGACTTTGCATCTATCGCAATCATCGGTGCGGCTGACGGTCCCACCTCAATCGTCGTTGCAAACGAGCTGGGCTCGCAGTACGTTGGTGCCATCACCGTAGCGGCATACTCATATATGGCTTTGGTGCCGATTATCCAACCGCCCGTAATCAAGCTCCTGACCACGAAAAACGAGAGAAGAATCCGTATGCCTTACAAGGCAAACAGCGTATCGCGGACCACGAAAATTCTCTTCCCCATCATAATCACCGTCATCGCTTGTATATTCGCGCCCGGCGCAGGCTCCCTCATCGGCTTCCTTATGTTCGGTAACCTTATCCGTGAGTGCGGCGTGCTTGACTCGCTGTCGGAAACCGCACAAAAGGTACTGGCAAACCTCGTCACTCTGTTCCTCGGCATAACGATAGCCTTCAACATGACCGCAGGTCAGTTCCTGAATATCAACACTCTTCTTATTCTGGCTCTCGGACTTATCGCTTTCATATTCGATACCGCAGGCGGCGTGCTTTTCGCAAAGCTGTACAACCTTGCGGCAAGGCTGTTCGGGTGGGAGCTTGTAAACCCGATGATAGGCGCGGCGGGAATTTCCGCATTCCCCATGTCCGGCAGAATTGTGCATAAAATGGCACTTGAGGAGGACAACCAGAACTTCCTGCTCATGCACTCTATCGGCGTAAACGTATCCGGACAGATAGCCTCGGTTATCGCGGGCACGCTGATACTCACCCTCTTCAAGTAAGACCGGCGAAGAAATGAAAGGAGAATAATTTATGGGAGACTTTTATTTTCAACCCATCGAATTCATAAACAACCTGAAATATATGGGCATAGGTATGCTGGGCGTGCTTATGATAGTTGCCATAATCATGGGTGCCACCTATCTCGTCAGCTACCTGACAAACGCCGTCTCCGCCCGCAAAGAGGCAGAGGAAAGCGGCGGAAATTCCGAGGATAACGGCTGACAGACCTACCCCGTGTCGGGTTATCCGGATATATTCCGTTTAAAAACCGCCGTCTTACACTTATCGGCGGTTTTTTTATATGTCCTCTTGAAGAATGAAAGGTTGTGTGGTAAAATAAAATCACGGAACGTATCACGCGGAGTTTTCGCCTGTGATAGGTTACCCCTTGAAAGGAGCAACGTCTATGGCATACAGGGCGGCAATTTGCGACGACAGTACCGCGGATGCGGAATATTTGCGCTCGCTTCTCGCAAAGTGGGCAAGGGAGAGGCAGACTGCGGTTCAAGCCGAGCTTTTCCCGTCGGCTGAGGCATTTCTGTTCCGATATGCCGAGGATAAAACCTTTGATATTCTCTTACTCGACATCGAAATGGGCGGCATGGACGGCGTGACCATGGCAAGAGAAATAAGACGGGACAATCAGACGGTAGAGATAATTTTCATTACCGGATATTCCGACTACATAGCCGAGGGCTACGAGGTGGCGGCTCTGCACTATCTGATGAAGCCGGTCATAGAGGAAAAGCTGTTCTCGGTTCTCGACCGAGCGGCGGAAAAGCTGTCTAAAAACGAAAAGGTTTTGATTTTCGACGCCGGCGGAGAAACCGTGCGTATACCGATATACCAAATCAGGTATGCCGAGGTCTTCGGAAATTACGTCACCATACACTCTTCCGCAGACGTGAGAGTTAAAATGACCCTCGGCGAGCTTGAAAAGAGGCTGGACGAGAGGTTTTACCGCGTGGGGCGCTCGGCGATTATCAACCTGACGAATATCAGCCGTGTGACAAAAACCGAAATAAGGCTGACCGACGGTACCTCCGTTAATCTGCCAAGAGGCGCCTACGAGGGCATAAACCGCGCGATAATCAATATGAGGTGAGCTTATGGGATTGTTTTCAAAGAAGATTGACAGACAAATTTCATCATATCAAAGAGAGCTTATTGAAACCCATTACCGCGAGGTAGACAATATGTACCGTCAGATGCGCGGCTGGCGTCACGACTACCGAAATCATATTCAAACTATGAAGGCTCTGGCGGCGAGAGAGGATATGGAAGGCATAAAGAAATATCTTGACGAGCTGGACACCGACCTTAACACCGTTGACACGGTAATAAAGACGGGCAACGCCATGGCTGACGCCATACTGAACAGCAAGATCTCCCTGGCAAAGTCGAAGGGCATTGAGGTTGTGGCTGACGCGCACATTCCCGTCAAGCTGAAATCCTCGGAGATAGACCTGTGCTGTATTATCGGCAATCTGTTCGACAACGCAATTGAAGCCAGCGTAAAGCTGCCCGAGGGTAAAAGAGTTATCCGGGTATATATGGACATGAAAGGCACGCAGCTATACATCTCCTTCACTAATCTTACAGCCGGAAAGAAGCTGAAAAAGGACGCAGGGCTGTTCCGAAGCACTAAGGGCGGCGGCCACGGCTTCGGGCTCGTCCGCGTTGACGCCATAGTAGAACGGTTGGACGGATATATCAGCCGGAACAGCGAGGACGGTGCTTTTACTACGGAAATACTCATTCCGCAGGTGTGAAATCTGCAATTCATCACCCGGCACCGACGATTCGTCCCCGAAATAACACGGGGACGGTTTTTTGTGATATGGTATTCACGGAAAGGACGGTGATTTCTCTTGACAAAGGAAAAAGCCAAAAAAGAAAAAGCCCCGAAGCCAAAATACAATATGTTTCAGAACTTTCGGTTTATGGTAAAGCTCGCCTGGACCTCAGGAGAGAAAAAGGTGCTCGTGACAAGCCTGCTCTCCGCATTTCTGGCTGTCGCGCTGAACCTCATAAACCTGTACGTTTCACCGACTGTACTGTCTGCTGTCGAAAGAAATGCGACCGTTTCGGAGCTTATGCTGACGGTAGTTATCTTTGTACTCGCTCTGATGCTTGTGTCGGCGGCTTCGGAGTATGTAAACGCAAATATTCTGTTCGGAAGAATAAGCGTTAGGTGCGAAATCATTACCCTGCTCAACAGGAAAGCCGCAACGACCTCATACCCTAATTTATTTGATGACAAATTCAAAAAACTAACCGCAAAGTCACAGGACACCGTCTGTGCAAACACCGCGTCAACCGAAGCGGTGTGGACTACCCTGACAGAGCTTGCACAAAATATTCTCGGCTTTATTGTTTACGTTCTCCTGCTTTCATCGGTGCAGCCGCTTTTAATTCTCGTCATTCTTGTCACTTCAGTTATCAGCTACTTTGTCGGCAATTACGTCAATGAATGGGGATACCGTCACCGCGAGGAAGAAGCAGAGTACGAAAAGCACATAAATTATATTTCCGGCCGTGCAAGGGATCTGACCGCGGCAAAGGATATCCGCATTTTCGGTCTGCGTCCGTGGCTCGAGGAATTGTACGGAAAAGCCACGGCATCATACACGGCATTTCAGGGCAAAGCTCAGGGCGTTTACATTTGGGCAAGGATCGTTGACCTTGTGCTCACGTTCCTCCGCAATGCGATCGCTTACGCATACCTGATAAGTCTTGTTCTCTCAAACGGTCTGGGAGTGGCGGAGTTTCTTCTCTTCTTCAGCGCAGTCGGCGGCTTTACCGCCTGGGTGACGGGTATTCTGGGCGGTTTCAACACGTTACATAAGCAATCCCTCGATATTTCCACCGTACGTGAATGCCTTGAATATCCCGAACCGTTCAAATTTGAGGGCGGTGAACATATAGAAGCGGAAGCGGACAAAAAATATGAAATCAGGCTCGAAAACGTGTCCTTCCGTTATCCCGGCGCGGACGCGGACACACTTACGAATATAAACCTGACCCTGCATCCCGGCGAAAAGCTGGCTGTTGTCGGTCTTAACGGCGCGGGCAAAACCACGCTGATTAAATTGATTTGCGGCTTTCTCGACCCGACCGAGGGACGGGTTTTACTCGACGGGAAGGATATAAGAGATTATAATCGCAGGGATTATTACGCAATGTTCTCGGCGGTGTTCCAAAGCTTTTCGCTCCTGGCAGATACTATTGCCGCAAATGTCGCGCAGGACAAGGACCAAATCGATATGCGAAGAGTCAGGGAGTGTGTGGAAAAAGCCGGACTCCGCAAAAAAATAGAGTCCCTGCCCGACGGTTACGAAACCAACCTTAACCGTGAGGTATACGAGGACGCAATACTTCTTTCGGGCGGTGAAACCCAGCGCCTTATGCTCGCCCGTGCTCTTTACAAGAACGCTCCGTTTATTGTACTTGACGAGCCTACTGCGGCACTTGACCCTATTGCGGAGTCGGATATATATCAGAAATACAATGAAATGACAAGCGGTAAATCATCAATCTACATATCACACCGTCTCGCCAGCACGCGCTTCTGCGACCGCATTATTCTGATTGAGGGCGGAGGTATCCGCGAGGACGGAACACACGAGGAGCTGCTCCGAAATGGCGGCAAATATGCCGAGCTTTACGAGGTGCAGAGCAAATACTACAAGGAGGGAGGACAGGAAAATGAAGAAGACTGAAAAGCGAATTTCACTTAGCAGAATGTTGAAGCTCAATAACAGAGCCATGGGAATAATCTATAAGCGTTATCCGCAGATGGTAATATCACGTTTTGCCAGCGTTATTTGGGACGCGCTTACTCCTTATGTCGGTATTTTTCTCTCGGCACTGGTTATTGACGAGCTTGCCGGAAACAAAAACGCAGAGCGTTTAAAAGCTCTGGTTTTGATCACCCTCACTTCTGCCGCGGTCATAGCTCTCGGCACGGCGTTTTTGAACAAATGGAAAGAAACGCAGAGCGCGGGCTTCTGGTTCAAATATGAGAGCATCCTATACGAAAAAATGCTTGATATGGATTACGCCGATATTGATGAAACGCATACTTCCGAGTTGCTGTCCACTATCCGCCAAAATCAGAACAGCAGCGGTTGGGGACTGTACCGGGTGCTTTATTGCTATGAAGGACTGTGCTCCTCGATACTGACAATAGTCGGAGGTATTGCTTTAACGGTTTCTCTTTTCATTATACCGGTGCCCGAAAGTAATGATGCGTTTGCCTCTTTGAATAATCCTTTCGTTATCCTCTGCGTGATAGCGGTAATGCTTGCGGTCACCTTTATCGCGCCTATGCTAAACAACAAGGCAGGAAGTTATTTTGCCAGAAACGCCAACTCCCACAATCTCGCAAACCGTCTTTTCAGCTTTTTCGGCTGGCTCGGATATTACAGCGAGCTCGCAACCGACGTGAGGATTTACCGCCAGGACAAAATATGCGACAGGTATAATAGCAATAAAGAGGACGTATTCTGCTCTAAGGGACTGTTCGCACGACTTGCCCTCGGACCCATTGGCTTATATTCTGCGGCTTCTGCGGCAGTGTCGGTTGTCTTTACGGGCGCAGTTTACGCTTTCGTATGCCTTAAAGCCCTGGCAGGGGCGTTCGGTCTCGGCTCTGTAACACAGTATGTTGCATCCATCACAAAGGTATCGGGCGGTATGTCAAGCTTTGTGTCGGATATCGGACTTATGCGCAACAACACCCCGTTCCTTGAGTTGACCTTTGAATATCTTGATATTCCCAACAATATGTATCAGGGCAGCCTTACGGTTGAAAAGCGACGTGACCGCAAGTATCAGGTGGAGTTTAAAAATGTTTCATTCAAATACCCGGGCAGTGAGAATTACGCCCTCCGAAATGTAAATATGAAATTTGAGATAGGCAAACGGCTGGCGGTAGTAGGTATGAACGGAAGCGGCAAGACGACTTTCATCAAACTGCTCTGCCGTCTGTACGACCCGACCGACGGTGAGATACTGCTCAACGGCATCGACATACGCAAATACAATTATGCCGAATATTTGAATATCTTCTCGGTAGTATTCCAGGACTTCAAGCTCTTCAGCCTGAAGCTGGGCGAAAACATTGCCTCGTCTGTGAATTACGACAAAGAGCGCGTTGTTGACTGCCTTGATAAGGCGGGCTTTTCCGACAAGCTTTCCGAAATGAAAAGCGGTACGGAAACCTACCTCTACAAGGATTACGACAAGGACGGCGTCGACCTGTCCGGCGGCGAAGCGCAGAAGGTTGCCATTGCCCGCGCGCTCTACAAGGACGCGCCTTTCATAATTCTCGACGAGCCGACAGCCGCGCTTGACCCGATCGCGGAAGCGGAGATATACGGCAAATTCGACGAGATTGCAGGGGATAAGACCGCCATATATATCTCTCACCGACTGTCAAGCTGTAAGTTCTGCGATGAGATAGCCGTGTTCCACGAGGGCGAGGTCATTCAGCAGGGCACTCACGCCTCGTTGGTTGCGGACGAGAGCGGAAAGTACTACGAGCTGTGGCACGCGCAGGCACAGTATTATACCGAAAAAGCGTAATACGATATTTAAAAAGAGGGGTAGCTCAAGCTGCAAAAAACTTGAGCTACCCTCAAATACTCTCGGGGATAGGGGGATCCCGAGCGAAAATCTTCGTTCCGGGGGGCGATAATCGTACTTGATTTTTTACATATCCTTTTATCGTTTTTTCGTTTCGACCGACCGTAGCGTATGACCTCACGTATTCAAGGAATCTTCGTTCAAGAGGAAATCATACAATCCTATATGAACGATTCCGTTATCGTCGATCCAAGGCTTCATAGTAGTTTTGGTAATGATTATTTTCTTGAAGAAATCCTTAGCATTGAGCAAAGGTCTAAGCTCGGTTTTTGCTTTTTCCGGATTATCAATGTTAAGTGCAGACTGGATATAATACCTATGACTACCCTTATTGATCACAAAATCAATCTCGCAAGCAATCTTATGTCTGTTTCCTCCGGCATCGGTTTCGTATACTTCAACCACACCGACATCAACCGAATATCCTCTTGAAACAAGCTCATTATAGATAATATTCTCCATAATATGAGTTTCTTCTTGCTGCCTCAAGTTCAATCTTACGTTTCTAAGACCGATATCGGTACAATAATATTTAACGGGATAGGAAAAATACTTACGTCCTTTAACATCATATCTTTTGGCACACCTGAACAGGAACGACTCATCAAGATATTCAAGATAACTTGAAATTGTATTGTTAGATACCTTAATGCTTTTAACGGTTTGAAGTGTATTGGTAATTTTATTGGAATTAGTCAGAGACCCCACAGAAGAACAGAGGTCATCGGTCAACTCACTAAGCACATCAGGTAGTTCAATATTATATCTTTCAACAATATCCTTAAAGTAAACCTCCTCGAAGAGGGCAGACAAATAGGAGTATTTTTCGTCGTCAGTCTTCTTATAAAGGACAAGTGGCATTCCGCCGTACAAAGCGTACTCTTCAAATGCTTCACTTTTGTCTCCGCCTTTAAAATCATAAAATTCTTTGAAAGAAAGCGGATATACTTCAACGGCATCGCCTCTTCCGCGAAACTCGGTCATTACGTCCTTGGATAGCATCTTGGAATTGCTTCCTGTAACGTATATATCAACGTTCCTTAATCGAAGCAGCCCGTTAAGAACGTCATAAAGCTTGATTACTCCCGAATTCTGCAACTCATCATTAGTAATCGCATACTGAACTTCGTCGATCATAATGTAAAACATATCGGTTTTATTAGTTATTCTCGAACGAATATATGCAGAGAGTTCGGTGGGATCTCTATACTTGGCATTGATATCATCATCAAGAGCAATTGCAATAATCTGATCCTCCCTTACACCTTGTGAAATCAGATAATCGTAATAAATATTGAAAAGCAAATAACTTTTTCCACATCTTCGAATACCGGTTATAACCTTAATCAAACCGTTTTCTTTACGGCTAATAAGTCTTTCAAGATATCTATTTCTTTGAATAAACATGGCATAATCCCCCTCTTTGATTGCAAGCTTCGGTGCAATGCACCTTACTTTTAAATATATTATACCACACTATTACCTCATTTACAACCACTAATTTCAAAATAAGGTGATTTGCACCTTATTTTGAATCAAAGAGGGTAGCTCAAGTTTTTTTGCAACTTGAGCTACCCTCTCGGATTTCGCTCCACCACTTTGCGGCATCGCCGAAAAACATCACTGCGCAAGGCACCGGCTCAAAAATTAAGCTCGTAATAAATCCTTCCGTCCTCGCTGTGAGTCCTCTGCATATACTTATCGGTCACCCTCAACGACGGTATATTTTCTTCCATAACAGAAGCCGTGACCCGCATCAACCCCAAATCGCGGCAAAGCGTCAGCACTGCGCCGAAGGTCAGCGTGCCAAGTCCTCTTCCCTGATGCTCGGGCAGAATACGCACGCCTACCGAGGCCGAACCCATATAGTCGAAATCGTATATTACCGCCTCGCCGATAAATTCTCCGCCACGGCGCACGGCAAGAGCCATAGCCATACCCGTGTCAAGTTCTCCCCGCGCGACCTTCAAATAAAAATCCGGGTCGCCTGTCGGATTGTCTGCGCTTACGTCATAGCCCCACCATCTGTTCAAGTCTCTATCCGAGCAAAGGCGCGCGTAATTCTCACGGTCCCCGTCACGAAGACCGTCAAGGGTGATACCCTTGTAATCCAAGAACGGAACGCCGTCGTAAAGCTGACATTCGTTTCTGACCATGACGCCGAACAAATCCTCGTCAGAGTCGTAGGCGCGGGCATCAATATGCAGGAACAGCTCTCCCAAAACAGACAGGTACTCCCTCGGCACGTCCGAAAAATACAGGGGTATAAGCTCACGGCGTGAATACTCGGCAATCTCGCGGCAGGCACGGCGGATATCCGACTCCCCGTTTATCTCCACCGGGAGCGGAAACAGGTATCTGCCACCGTCGTAAATTCTCACGGCTACACAGCCCGAGGACACCGCGAGAGCGATTTCCGCATCGCTATTTTCTGATAGCTCGGAAAAGGAGAGGAACACCTCGCCGAGATACTCAAGCTCCCCGCCCTCCGTGACGGCAAGCAGTGCCGAAAGGCGGTCTATGCTCCACCCTTCAATATCCGAAAAGCTAATCATTTTCCCACTCCCTCGGTCAGCGTGAATGTCATTGTAGTTGAAAAATCTTCCTCCCCCTTATGCATCTCGAAGCCTATCCCCAGTGCCTCTGCAATCTTGCGGCAGGTCTTCGTACCGATGCCGTTGCTCTCTGCGTTATGTGAGTCGGGAGCGCATCTGTTGAAGAAGTGCAGAACGAGCTTATCGCCCGAAATCTCAGTAAAAATCTGCACGGGGTATGCCTTGTCCGCATATTTCATAATATTTGAGAATAAATTTTCAAATATCCGCATCAGCTGCTGAGCATCAGTATAGACCTTCGCAGGCTCAGTGCCTGAGGCAAGAGGTATGTCAAAATCAGAATCTACGGTATATCCCTGCTCTTTTAAAAGGAGCAGATGCTCCTCAAGCATTTGGGCAAAAAGAGTTCTTGCATCGTAGCTTTCATATTCGAGCTTCTCTTCCTTTCCGCCGAAAACAAGAAAGTAATTAAAAAGGTCGTCGCTGATCTTCTTAAGCCGCAGAGCGGTTTTCTCCGATGCCGCAATATACTCGTTCATGGACTCATCCTGCGACTTCAGCTTCATTATGTCAAGGTATCCTAATAGTACCGTCAGAGGGGTTCTTATGTCGTGGGACATCGAGGTAATAAGCTCGGCGTTTGCCTCAACCGCCTGTCTCTCGCTCTCCACCTTTTCAAGTATGGAGTTTCTCATCTCCTCAACGTCCTCGGACAGCTGACTGATTTCGTCGGTACCGCCGATTACGACGCTGTGCACCGTATCGCCACCGGCAACTATCGACACCTCCTTCGCCAGAGATGATATTCTCCTCGTAACTCTGGTGAGGAACAGCATTACCACCACAATCAGCACAGCCATTGCCGCAACGATGGATATTATATTGAAGAAATCGTAATAGAAATACTCGGTATAATCCGCCATTGCAACCAGTACTCCGATGTCAGACATCTCTATCAGGTGAGAGCCGCGCTCCTGAGCATACGCTATCAAATCTTCCTTGGTCGGAAGCTCTCCGCCCAGACCCGTGTCGGGAAAAGTGCTCTCTCCCTCATCGCCCGTGCCCGGAGTATCTATAACGCCGCCCCACTCAAACATCAGGTTGTCGTCCTTATTAACCATCATATAAAGGTATCTTTTATTCCTCGCCCAATCGGCAAGCGCGCCTATATCCTCGCTCGACAGCTCCTGCTCGTCAACGTATTTCTGGAGCTCCTCTACGTAAGACGCCTCCCGTTTGTTTCGGCTCTCCTCGGAAAGGTAGCTGTTATCGATATAAGCGTTCGAGCCGAGCTTGACCGAGAAAAATACGACAATTCCCAAAGCCAAGCCTACCGTGAGTGCTGTCAGCATCTGAAAGCCCAGAGAATATTTCAGTCTGCGTCCCGTCTTCGCTTTTTTAGTCAATCTGATACCCCCTGCCCCATACCGTCCTGATGACCTTCGGCGAGGAGGGATTGTCCTCCAGCTTACGCCTGAGATTCAGTATCTGTACAGTTATATTGTTGTTCGCCGATGAAAGAGGCAATTCCTCCCACACAGCTTCGTACAGCTCGTCGCTGCCGACGACTCTGCCCCGGTTCTTGACAAGATAAAGCAGTACCTCTGCCTCCTTATCGCGCAACTCCAAGAGAACTCCGTTCTTCTCCACCTCGCGGCTTTCCGGTCTTACCACAACGCCCGAGGGCAGCTTGATACCGCTCAAACGGTCATCCGACGACTTCGCGCCGTAGGAATTATATCTTCTGATAAGTGCCCTGACCTTCATCAAAAGCTCGCCGCCGGGGAAAGGCTTTACCAGATAATCGTCTCCGCCGACCGAGTATGCACTCTCCTTGTCGCTTTCAAAGGAGCGCGCCGTTAAAAACAGCACGGGTACCGTGGAAAAGCTCCTCAGCTCCCTCGTGGTCTCAATCCCCGACTTGTTCGGCATCATTATATCCATAATACACAGGTCAACCGTACCGTCCGAGCTAAGCAGGCGAAGTGCCTCATCTCCGTCCCGAGCCTCGGTAACCTTATATCCGTCATTTTCAAGAAGCAGACGAAGCACCTGTCTTATCTCAGCCTCGTCGTCTACGACCAAAATGTGCATAGCTCCTCCAAATGGATTTTCGTTAATAGTTTTTATCACGCTTCTATTCTATCACATTCCTCGGTTATTTTCAACCGCATATATGTTTTTTATTGTTCAAATGCGCCATCCCATAAAGCAATGCGGTCAGGCAAGAGCCTGACCGCATACAATAAGCGTAATTATTCCGAAGTAAATCAATAATTCTCTTTTCTTACTTCAAAGAACGACTGAGGATGAGCGCATACGGGACAAGCAAGAGGAGCCTTGGTACCCATTACGAGATGTCCGCAGTTGCGGCACTCCCAGATAGTCATTTCGCTCTTCTCGAATACAGCCTTCATCTCAACGTTGTTAAGAAGTGCTCTGTATCTCTCCTCGTGAGCCTTCTCGATAGCCGCAACCATTCTGAACTGATTTGCAAGAGCCTTGAAGCCCTCCTCCTCTGCTTCCTTTGCGAAGGTGTCGTACATATCGGTCCACTCGTAGTTCTCGCCTGCTGCTGCAGCTGCAAGGTTAGCGGCAGTGTCGCCGAGGCCGCCGAGAGCCTTGAACCAAAGCTTAGCGTGCTCCTTCTCGTTCTCTGCCGTCTGAAGGAAGATAGCGGCGATCTGCTCGTAGCCCTCTTTCTTTGCTACGGATGCGAAGTAGGTGTACTTGTTTCTCGCCTGAGACTCGCCTGCAAATGCGGTCATCAGGTTCTGTTCGGTTTTTGTTCCCTTAAGGTCTTTCATTGTGAAAATCTCCTTTTATATTAAAATTTTATGTTTTTCGGTCAAAAGTCCTGCGCCGGAGTCAGTCTTGCCCCGAGGCAGATGCCCCTGCACGACAGCTGTCGCACAGACAGCGCACCTTTAGCTCGTAGGAGCTGAATTCGCCGCCCAGCGTCTCGGATAAAAGTTCATCAAAGCCCTCGATGTTAAAGTCCCACATACGGTCGCACTTCTGACATACCAGATGTCCGTGAGGCAGGTATGAGCTGTCGTACCTGTCCGAGGAGCCGTCGCCCGTGATTTTGCGAATAAGTCCGTCGCTCTCGAGCGCCTTCAAATTGTTGTAAACCGTTGCGAGCGAAATTCCGGAAAGCTTCGCCTTCGCAAGCCTGAAAATCTCCTCGGCGGTATGATGACATTTATCCGAGCGTATTATTTCCAAAATCAACGCTCTCTGCTTTGTCATTGGCACCTCCGTAATTGTTTCGAATGAATCGCTTAGATTCATCACGGAGTTATTATACACGATTTTTTGATATTTGTCAAGGGCTATTTAGAACAATTCTAAAATTTACATATTTAAACGCCGTCTTATCCGGGCACTCCTCCCCGACAAAACAGCGTTAAATTCCTTATTCCTTATTACCTCTTCACTACTCCCTATTTCCTCTCCCCGGGGTATCCCGCAATGTCACGCTCGGGAATAAAATCGTCGGTCAGGGGAATTCCGTAGACGCGCTCGTAGCACTCCCGCTTCGCCCGCTCGTCGGCTTCCATCATCGCCGCGCGGCGTTCCCTCTCGGGCAGACTTTCGTCGGGGTAAATAGGCGGCATAATATGAAGAATATGCTTCACACGCAGAAAGCCCCCTTCACCCGGCTCGTCAAGATTGCGCATCTCTATGAAGCACGGTATGATAGGCACGTTGTTCTTGACGGCGAAGTGGTACGCCCCCTCTCGGAAATCTCTCGGCTTCTTATAGTTAAACCACATTTCCTGCTCGGGGTAAATGAGAATGAAGTCGCCACGTGACAAAAACTTCTCAATCGCAGGCGACAGATTATTTCTCATATACGAAGCGCTTCTCGACACGGGCAGGGTGTTGCAGTTTTTCATCAGAAATCCGAAGTAGCCGTCCATAAAGACGTTGGTCTCCTGAACGACTATATGAAACTTCTTTGCTCTCCCACACTCCATGGCTATCAGCCGAAGCACGGTGTTATCCATATAGCTGAAATGATTGGAGGTAATCAGGGCTCCGCCCTTGACCGACTTCGCATTTTCAAGCCCCACGATTTCGGTATAGACGTTTCTCTTCTTAGTCTCACTCTCAGCAATCCTTCTGGCAATACCCGCCTTTATCTTATTAAGCGGCTTACGCCTTTCGGTATCGAAGGGTATAATTACCTTTTTTATATCCTCATCGGTTATCACAGGGTCATGTGGCTCAACCTTACGGAATTTGTCTCCGTCGGCAAGAGCCTTTCTGATATTCTCGATAACCGCAAGCCTCGTTTCGTCAAGAGCCTGAATTTTATCATCCATAGTCTATCCTCAAGCCTCACCTGCCGAGGTAGGTGTGCCTTACTCATTCTTTAACAGTAATAAGTGTCTCCCAAAGTCTCTCTGAAGCCGCCGGCGGTACGGGAAAGCTCGTCCGCAGAGGAAACCAGCCTGTCTCCTCCTATCTTATCCTCCTCGCGCTCGGCATCGGTGTAATTATCAAAGCCGCGGTGTATTGCCTCCGCAAAGGGAGTGCTGTCTGCGACCCGCCAGAACTCCTCCTCAAACATAACTCCGGCATAGTGCCAGGGCTTGTTGTAGAAATTAAAGTGAATAAGATGAATTTCCTCTCTCGGTATAACGAAAGCGGGGCTGGGCTGCTTGTTCCAGCCGGCAGGCAGATACTTGACTCTGCCGTGGCAAAGGAAATTCAGATAATCCTGGTCGGGAGCAACGGTATCAAAATTGTATTTGTTGATAAGCTCGGAGAACTTCTCAAGTATTCTTTCGCGGCGGAATTCGACGAGATTCATAACGAGAACGCCGGAATTGAAATACTCGTGCATCTCCTTGTTTACCCAGTGCTTTACGTAAGCGGCAAAGGGCGGAACGGCGGGAATACTCTCGTCTGCAATAACTCCGAGAATATTGTTGCCTATGTCTGTGAAATACAGCTTTGCAATATCGTCAACAAGAACTATATCGCAGTCAATATACAAGGCTCTTTCCAGCTTCGGGAACATAGCGGCGATATAAAGGCGGTAATAAATCGCCTCGGAATAATAGTCGCGCAGTCTTACTCTGAGCAGCTTTCTGGATTTTGAGATTACCTCGTTTACGTCAACTATCGAAATCTCCACGTTTCTCATATTCATATCCGACAGAGGCTTTATATCCTCCTCGGTAATGTCTTCGGTAAGAATCTTCACGTCGTATATATAATCGTCCGACGAATGGTCAGCAATCGATTTCACGGTAACTGCAAGGTAAGGCAAATAATTTACGTCTGATGCCAAAAATATCGGAATTCTCGTTTTATTCATTTTGTGTTTTGTCCTTTCTTTCATATCTGACAATTTCAATTGTTCCCGCCTCGCGAAGGCGGTATTCCATAGCAGAGCGAACCTGACGGCAAAGGTCGTCTGAGGCTTCCCCGCGGCGGAGCCCGTCCCTCGGATAAAAGGGACCGTCAACGTATACGTAAGGGCGGTAGCCGAAAAGTCTCGCTTTTTTGTACACTCTGGTGCTTGTGAAAACGGGTGCTCCCGAGGTCGCCGCAATATCAAAGGCGCCGGGTGCAAAGGGTCTTAAAAACGCGCATTTAGGCCATACGTGAGCCTCGGGATAAATCGTAATACAGCTCTTGCCCTGAAGGAGCTCAGCCGCCGCTACGGAGAAATTCCTTGCCGCGCGAATATCAGACGGCGTGGGAAGCGCACCGAGCATTGGAAGTAACTTTCCGATAACGGGCAGGAGCACGTTTGCAGGTGAAACGACGACGTAGGTCTTCCTCGGAAACGCAATTACCGAGGGTGAAAAGGCGTCGCCTACCGGCTCGTTGTGATTTGAGTAGAGAACGAAGGAGTCAACACCGCGCAGCTTCTCCTTACCCACGTACTTTTGTCTGAGAAAAAGCGCCGTGTAGATAAAAGCAACGGGCGTCGCGATAATCCTGTATAAGACGAACGACAAGGCGCGCCAAAAAACGTTCTTATGCAGGTATTTGTAATTCTTGTCTATCTTCTTTTCTCCGGCAACCTCGGAAACGAAGTCACCCTCAAAAGAAGAATAGTATTCTGTTCTTTTGGGATATTTACTTGTGTTTTCTTCTTTCATCATGATTTCGGAATTACCGGCACCGACGAATGAGTGGAAATCGGACGCCGATTTTTTACTAAAAGCTGCAGCACTGAAGCAAAAGCGCTTTATTGCTTCCCTGTCATTTTATCAAATCCGGGGATTTTTTGCAAGAGTTTTCCGAAATAAAGTTCTTCGATTGATTGTGGAATTCTACTTTTACGTCTACCCACGGTTGAAACTCACTCTACCGAGCCGAGAATTTAACTCTCACCTTGACAGAAAGCTATTTCGATGGTATAATTAAATTGGAAACTTCGGTAGAATGTAAATAACAGTTTACAATATGAAAACAAAATGCAAAAAATCGGCTATACGGAGAAATAGATATGGAAAACATTAAGGAAATCATTGCCAAAAATTTGGTTGAGCTGAGAAAAAAGCACAAGCTGACCCAGGGAGCTCTTGCAGAGAAGCTGAATTACTCCGACAAGGCAATATCACGCTGGGAAAGGGCGGAAACCCTGCCTGACATCGAAGTCTTGTGTCAGATATGCGACCTGTACGGAGTAAAATTCGAATACCTCTTACAGAACGAGCAGCCCGAGGATTCAAAAAATCCGTATATAAAGGTACAGGACACCGCAAGTAAAATTTCAATAAGCCTTATCGCCATGTGTACCGTGTGGATTATAGCGTCGGTTGTGTTTGCGGTATCCAACATATACTTTAACGACAATCACTGGACGATATTTATTTGGGCATTACCTGCCACATGCTTCGTCGCATGGGTCTGCAACTCGATGTGGGGAAACAAGGTGCTGAAAATTATCATCGCTTCCATTGCCGACTGGACACTGATACTCGCGCTGTTTCTTGAATCGCTGGTGGAAATCGACCTTAACCTGTGGTTTCTTTTCATTATCGGAGTACCCGTGCAAATGATAATCGTACTCTCTACCACACTGAAGCGGTCCTCATCCAAAAAAGAGCGGACGTAAAGAGACATGCGCAAGCGAGAATCACTCTCCCGACGGCGCTTATAAAACGCGCCCTAAAAAGGGCGCACGTAAAAATTTAAAAAGGAGACGGAATATGCCGATTATCATCGCAGGCATTTGCCTGTTATTCCTCGCCGCCTGCGCGGCTATAATTTCATATATATGCTACTCTCTAACCTTCAAAAGGCACAAGCATCCCACCGACCCGCACGCAAGAATAAAATGCATCGACGGTGTGGACGAGGGTGAAATACATTCAATGATAGACGAGCTCATTGCCGAAAAGAGCGAGCGCGTGGAGATAACCTCAAAGGACGGGCTGAAGCTCACAGGCAGGCTGTATTTAAGAAAAGAAGGCGCACCGCTTAAAATAATGTGCCACGGCTACACCTCGTCGCCATTTCGCGATATGCCAGGCTATTCGCTGGAATCGCTGAAGCGAGGCTACAACCTGTTGCTTATCGACCACCGCGGTCACTCGGACAGCGAGGGCGGATGCATGACCTTCGGCGCAAAGGAGAAGGAGGACCTCAGGCTTTGGGCAGAGTACTGTGTCGCTCGTACCGAAGGCAAGTCGGACATTATTCTCTTCGGTCTGTCCATGGGCGGAGCAACCGTTACTCTCGCCTCCGAGCTCGACCTTCCGAAACAGGTCAAGTGCATTATAGCCGACTGCCCATACTCCTCGGCAAAAGAAATAATCAAGCTGGAAATAAAGAAAAGAGGGCTTCCCGTCTTTCTCTTCTACCCGCTTATGTCCCTCGGCGCTATGCTTTTCGGCGGCTTCAAAATAAAGGACTGCGACTGCCTTAGTGCCGTCAAATCAGCTAAATTGCCCATTCTTTTCATTCACGGCGAGGCGGACGACTTCGTCCCCACCGATATGTCGCGCCGTCTGTATGAGAGCTGTGCTTCGGAAAAGGAGCTTTTGACAGTGCCGAGAGCCACCCACTGCCTCAGCTTTATGACGGACAGGAAAACCTATATAGACCGCGCGGAGGGTTTTATTTCAAAATACGTGAGCTTCGGCTCACAGGAGAGTGAAAATGAATAAGAAGATTGCAGGCGAGCTTCACGGCTTTCGCCTTGATGAAAGTAAATATATTGAGGAGATTAACGGCACGTACTACCGTTTTACCTACCTGAAAACCGACACGCCCCTTATCTATCTCGACAGACCCGACAAAAACAAGACCTTTGCCATAGCTTTTCGCACACCGCCAAAGGACGACACGGGAGTCTTCCACATACTTGAGCATTCGGTGCTTTGCGGCTCGGAGAAATACCCTGTAAAAGACCCCTTTACCGAGCTTTTGAAAGGCTCTGTCAGCACCTATCTCAACGCCTTTACCTATCCCGACAGAACGGTATATCCGGTTTCATCTAAAAACGGTAAGGCGTTCCTCGACCTTATCAGCGTGTATATGGACTCGGTTTTGCATCCGCTGGCACTTCGCGACCCCGATATTTTCAACCAGGAGGGCTACCGTCTGGAGCTGTCCGACGGCACGCTTACCGAAAGCGGCACGGTCTACAACGAAATGCAGGGCGCGTACGCCTCGTTTGAGGAGCTGGGAGCATATCACGTAGGAAAGCGGCTGTACCCGAACGGAACCTACGGCTATGAGTCCGGCGGATACCCCGATGCCATCCGAACTCTGACTTATGAAGAATTCGTCAGCGCACACAGAAAATATTACCACCCGACGAACGCCGTGATTTTTCTCGACGGAGATATGGAAACAGACGGCGTGCTGTCCCTCATTGACTCCTGTCTTTGCGAATATGTAAAGGGAGAGTGTTACCGTGATGTCCCTCTCGGAGAGCAGGTTTTAACCGAGCCGATTACGGTTCCCTACCCCGAGACACGAACGGAGGACAACAGGCAGGTTTACATCGCTTACCGACTGCCGGATATGGACGACAGGGATACGCTGGCGCTCTCCGTAATGTCCGACGTGCTGACAGAAGAAAACACCTCTCCTTTGAAAAAGAAAATTCTTTCGTCTGGCGCGTGCAGCAACTTCTTTGCGTCTCCCGTTACGTCATACAAGTATCCCTTAATGAAGCTTGAATTCAGCGACGTGAAGGACAGCTTCGGCGGTGATCTGAAGGCTCTGTATGAGAAGTCCCTCGGGGAGGTGCTGGAGGAAGGCATTGACCCGAAAGCTATCAAGGCGGCTCTCGACATTACGAAATTCAGAGCCACGGAAGCCGATTACGGCTCCTATCCCGTCGGTATGATGTATATGAATTCCGTGTTTGAGGCGTTCGTAAAGGATGACGACCCTGCCGTATCGCTGACCTACAACGAGCTTTTCAAGTATTTATACGAGCGCGTCGGCACCGAATACTATCCGGATATTGTAAAAAAATATATGCTGCCGCCAAAGGAAACCGTGTCGGTGACCCTGACCCCGGACACGGGACTTGAAGAAAAGCGTGAAGCGGAGCGGGCTTCCCGGCTGTCAGCTCTGTACGCCTCGCTGGACGGGAAAGCAAAGGCTCGCATCGCCGACGAGCAAAGGAGCCGCGAGCTTCGCAACTCCACCCCGGACAGAGAAGAGGCTCTCGCCACCCTGCCCGTGCTGAAAATATCCGACATTGACGAGGGAATAAACGAAATAGTCAACACCGAGGGAAGCGTGCAGGGTGTCAGGACGCTGTATCACCCTATTGACACCCGTGGCATCAGCTACTGCGAAATACGCTTTGATATGTCCGACATCGAGGAAGCCGAGCTTTTCCCCCTCGCCTTGCTATCAGTAGTCTACAATGAGTTCGATATAGGCGAGGATACTGCCCTTGAGTTCTCCAACAAAGCAAAATCAATCCTCGGAAATCTGGGAATAACAGCCGATGCCACCAAGTGTGGGGAGAAGATTAATCTGCATCTCACCTTCAAAATCTCCTGCCTTGACAGCAATCTTGAAAAGGCGGCAGAGCTTCTTCTCCGTTGCATATACGAGGCAAAATACGAAAACCCGGAAATGCTGAGGAGCCGTATTGACCAGCTTGACTCCGGCATTGACTCGGTGCTTGTGAGCTCGGGAAGCAAATTTGCCTCCCTTCGCGCCTCGGCAAGGTATGACAGGCTGTCAGCCGTAAGAGAGAGACTTGTCGGCTTTGAGTTTTTGAAGAAAATCAGACAGGTGGCAAAGGACGCGGAGTATCAAAAAGCTCTCCCGGCTGCCTTCAATTCCATTCGCGAGAAGTACTTTAAGAAAGGGCGCGCCCGTATCGTCGTGACCGGAGAGCAGGGAGAGAAATTCGCAGAGCTTGTCGTTCCCCGTCTTGCAGAGGGAGAGATAGAGGTCGGAAAGTGCAATATTACCCTGTTCCCGAGAAGGAACGAGGGCATTGTCGTGAACTCAGCGGTTTCCTGTACCGCTTTTATGACAAACCTGAAAACCGAGGCGGAAGTGCGGGATTGTCCCGGCTCTCTGTCGGTTCTGTCAACAATTATGAACTTTGAGCTGTTGTGGAACGAGATAAGAGTGAAGGGCGGTGCCTACGACACCGGCATGACGGTAAAGCACAACAGCGGCACCGTCGGCTTCTACTCCTTCAGCGACCCGACACCGGAGCGCAGTGCCGAAATTTTCCGTAGAGCACATATTCTGATAGAGGAATTTCTCGACACGGATACCGACCTTACTAAATACATCGTCGGTACGGTAGGAGCATCCGACGGCATAACGACACCCAGAAGCGAAGGCGAACGCGCCACGCTATGCTACTTCTCGGGTATAACCAACGACGAGCTGAAGCTAAGACGGAAGCAGCTGCTCCTGACCGACAAAGCCGAGCTTGCAAGGCTCAGCGGTGTACTGAAAAAAGCAGAGGAAGCCGGCACCATGTGCGTGCTCGCCTCCCGTGAAAAGCTGTCGGAAATGAAGGAACAGCTGGACGAGATACTTGAAGCCTGATGAAAAAGAAAACGGATATAGGAGGGGGAAGCCCGACTTATATCCGTTTTTGCCTTTTGAAGCATTTAATTTTTCTTTTTTGAGTTGCAGAGGGAACTTATTTCTTAACCTCTCTCAGCCCGTCCTTCGCGGTATTGCCGGCTATTTTCACAAGCAACTCGGAGATTTTATCCATCGCCTCAACCGATACGAACTCAAAACGGGAGTGGAAATTCATACCGCCCGTGCAAAGATTGGGACAGGGCAGACCCATAAAGGACAGTCCTGCGCCGTCCGTGCCTCCTCGGATGGGAACGACGACAGGCTCGATGCCCAGCTCACGCATTGCCTCCTCGGCGCGCTCTACTATGAACATATTGTCCTCTATCTTCTCGCGCATATTGTAATAGCTGTCACGGAGTACAAGCTCCAGAGTGCCCTCGCCGTATTTGGAATTAAGCTCCTTTGCGATGCGGACGAACTCCGCCTTCTTCTTCTCAAACAGGGTCTTGTCATGGTCGCGGATGATGTACGCACTCTTTGCCAGCTCACAGCTGCCCTCAATCGAAATGAGATGATGGAAGCCCTCGTAGCCCGAGGTGCGCTCGGGAATTTCATCCTCAGGAAGAAGGCTGTCAAACTCGGTTAAAATTCTCGCCGCGTTCTTCATCTTGTCCTTTGCGGAGCCGGGATGAATTGACACGCCGTGAAAGGTAATCCGCGCAGACGCGGCGTTGAAATTCTCATACTCCAGCTCGCCGATGCCTCCGCCGTCAACCG
The DNA here is from genome assembly GCA_964494135.1 of uncultured Ruminococcus sp. Lineage (GTDB taxonomy): Bacteria > Bacillota > Clostridia > Oscillospirales > CAG-272 > UBA1740. The sequence continues at coordinate 91,894 of CAZBQN010000005.1, forward strand.
TGTAGCCGTAATCCGCAGGGAAATTATCAAGCTCGAAATGAGCAACGCCCTCGCCTATTTCTTCGTCGGGAGTGAAGGCAATGCAGATCTTGCCGTGGGGTATATTCTCGGAGATCAGCTTCTCCAGTGCGGTCATAATCTCGGCGATACCCACCTTGTCGTCGGCACCGATAAGAGTCGTGCCGTCGGAAACGATAATATGCTGACCCTTGAAATCCTCAAGATAAGGGTAATCGCTGACCTTCAGGGAAATACCGAGCTCCTCATTCAGAAGCACGTCGCCGCCCTTGTAATCCACGATTTTACACTTCACGTTCTCACCGCTCGCGTCGGGCGAGGTATCCATATGCGAAACGAAGCCTATGGTGTTGCATGGCTCGTCGGTATTTGCGGGCAGGGTAGCGTAGACGTAGCCGTGACTGCTGACGAACGCGTCGGAAAGTCCAAGTCCCAGAAGCTCCTCGCACAAAGCCTGCGCCAAAACCAGCTGACCCGGAGTAGAGGGCGTTGTGCCCGTAGTCTCGTCAGAGGTGGTATGGTAGGCGGCGTATTTCAAAAATCTCTCGTATGCTCTCATTTTTATGTCCTTTTCCCGGTGTCGGAAATCAAATTCTTCCCTATCGCCGTTTTTTTATCTATTGTAGCACAACGGTTAAAAATTTGCAACACAAATTACAAAAGGCAAGTGCCTCTTTCGTGCGATTCTTGCCCTTGTTTTTTATATCGTTGACCGATGCTTTAACCGCCTTTACCCTTCGACATTTCCGCTGCTTCTTTCGCGCCCTGAGAAGCCCCCGACGGCTTCTTCTGCGGATTGAAGTTCAAAAGGAAAACTCCGAGACAGACGAGAATCAAAGAAATAATCAAATTCACAGGATCTACGGTGTTCTCCTCGGGGAGCATTATCGCCGTGAGAATCACTCCGAAAACAGAGGTCGAAAAAGAGAATACCGTGACACGGGATACGGGATTGTGCTTGAGCAGCACACCCCACAGGGCGTACGCAACCGCAGACAGGAAGGAGAGATAAATCAGCACGCCTATGCTCTCCGGAGCAGAGAAGTTAACGTAACCGCCGAAGGCAAGCCCCACGATAATCATTACTACACCGCCTGCCATAAACTGATAGCCTGAGATAACCACGGGGTCCTCGCTCTTTGAAAAGATTTTTATAAGTACGGAGGAAATTCCCAACGACACCGCGGACATAAGAACGGCTGCATCTCCGATATTCATATTAAATCCTCCGCCCGCAAGACCCGAAAGGTTAACGACGACAATACCCGCAAAGCCGATAACGCAGGCAATCAGCTTCTTCAAAGTGAACTTCTCCTGCCTGAACATGAAGCAGGAAATGAGAATTGCAAAGAAGGACGACGACCCCGAGAGGATAGTTCCCTTTGCGCCCGAGGTATTCGCCAGTCCGAAATAGAAGAAGAAATACTGTATAATCGTCTGGAATACCGCAATTATGCCTACTCTGCCGAGATTCTCCGCCCTCGGGTATATGAGCCTCCTTCTTGCTACCGAATAAATAATTACGGTTATGAGTCCGGCAAGAGCAAACCGTATACCGGCAAAGAGTATCGTCGAAAACACGTCAGGCTTCGCATCCGGATACATCAGCTTATATCCCGTCTTGATAAAAGGGGTTGCACTGCCCCAGAGCGCACAGCAAAAGACGGCAGTGAAGAACACGAACAGAGGATTCTCAAATATATTGTTTTTCGGTTTCGTTAAATCAACCATTTCAATCTCCAAAAATTCATTCGACACACATTATACTTTAAACAGAGTGAAAAGTCAAGGCTGAAACGGTTTTTAACACACACGAAAAAAGGGGTGCTGCGGTATCCGATAAATATTAAAAAATGTTTCAAAAAATATAAAATATTTCTCCTATTTTGTTGACAATCGTAAAAGTGTGTGCTAAAATAAAGAAAATATTTATTTTTAAATAATAACAAATATATATTAAGGAGAATAAAAAATGCCTGAAATCAAGTATGAGGTTGTCGACAAGATTGGTGTTGTCAGCGAGGGCAATAACGGCTGGAACAAAGAGCTCAATCTTATCAGCTGGAACGACAGAGAGCCTGTTTACGATATTCGTACCTGGTCTCCCGACCACGAGAAGATGGGCAAGGGCGTTACTATCTCGGTTGAAGAAGCTAAGGTCCTCCGCGATATGCTGAACAAGCTTAATCTCGGCTGATATATAAAACTGTTAAACAACCAATATTCATCTATGCAGCGGTGCGATACTGTAACGGAGTATCGCACCTTTTTTGTTGTCCATTTTCAATTTTCAATTTTCAACTTTCAATTTTTGTCCATTTTCAATTTTCAATTTTCAACTTTCAATTTTTGTCCATTTTCAACTTTCAATTTTCAACTTTCAATTTTGTCCACTTTCCATTATTTCAGTCGCCTTATAAACGCCCCTATGCCGTCCACCATACCGCGGATAAGTCCGCCGTCCGTCTTTTCGGCTCTTTCCGGAGCTTGTTCCTCGTCTCTTATAAACTTCTCGATTATTCCGTTTATCAGCCTTCTCGACCTCTCACCCTCGGCGTATCGCTCGCGCTCCCTTGACATAATGCTCTCGTATTGCTCAGTGCCGACCTGTGCACCGATAAGGCACGGTGAAAACGCCTCGTGAAGTCTGTCGGCTATATAGTTTTCGCCGAGCCGTTTTTTCAGAATTCCGGCGACGAGGGACAGGGACGGATTGTCAAGCTCGGATAGGAGTCCCGTGAATGCGTGCTCGTCGGGGGTCTCGCTCATTCTGACACGAAGCACCCCTCCCTGCTCTCTCGTCAGCTTGATATATCTGATATTCGGAAGCTCCGGGAAAAGCAGCTCCAGCTTGAACAGCGTGTTTCGGTCCTCGTCCTCCATAACCTCGCCCATAACCTTTACGGCGTATTTCTCGCCGTTGTAGCAAAGCTCGTTCTCGTAAAAGTCGGAAAAACCGATATACAGCGTGTAAACCTTACCCGATTCGGTAAAGTCAAACGCCATGCGCTCGCCCTCGCGGCGGAAGGTTATATTTTCAAGTGCACCGGACAGATTATTTTGCATCGTTCTGACGAAAAGAGGCATAACACCGGTGTTATTGTGTCCGAAGTCGTAACTGCCGAGAAGCAAATCCCATTCGGGCGGATACGCACGATTTCTGCGAAATCCGAGAAGATAGCTGATGCCGCGTCTGGGCTTATACGGTCTGATTTTGTGGCGGGAGGAGAAGAAGCCCTCCTCGGCGCGGCGCAGATCGTAGAAAGTGCCCACATATCTGTCATCCGACAAATCTCCTGACAGGTAGCGGGATAAAATACCCGGTGTCACGCCGTCGCTGAGGATTTCGTTATTCCCCGAGGTTATTACAACGGTAATGTCATTCTTCGGGCAGAGCCAAACGTACTGACCCAGCATACCCGAGAAAATGATCTCACCGTCCCGTGAGTGCCATAGATGATAGCCGTAATCCAAGCCGCCCGTATTCTCCGAAGAGGCGACCCGTGTCGAAATACTCTCGGCGATCCACTCCTCGGAGAGCACTCTTTTTCCCCCGAACGTACCTCCCGAAAGTATGAGTCTGCCCAGCTTCGCCCAGCTTTCGGCTGACATATAAAGTCCCCATCCGCCCTTCTCCGTGCCCTCAGGGCCCATCTCCCAAAGATAATTATCAATTCCGAGAGGTATAAAGAGCCTCGGGGTCAGATATTCTGTCAGGGTCTGCCCCGTGATACGGCTGACGGCGTGGGCAAGAATATAGGAGTTCATACTGTTATAGGCAAACGCCGTCCCCGGCATAAAGCCCACAGCCGAAGCAAAGTAAGCCTCCAGCCATCTCGTCTCGGACACCGATCCCGGCTCGCAAAATCTGACGCCCGAGGTCATCGTCAGAAGATGACGGAAGGTTATACGCGGGAATTTTTTGTCACGGTACGCCACCTCGCCGAACAGCTCGCAGATCGGGGTATCCAGATTCATCCGTCCCTCGCTGACCAAAAAGCCTACCGCCATTCCCACGACCGTTTTTGCCATGGAATGAGTGAGCTGAGGACGCAGGGTACTGTACCCGGGATGTGAGCACTCGCATATAACCCTGTCGCCGCGCAGGCACAAAAAGCTGTGAACGTTGCACCGAGGCTCCGACTCCAAGGAGCCGAGCAGAGCAAAAAGCCTGCCCGAGCTTACCCCCGCGCGCTCCGGGGCGATACGCTTAAAATACGCTCGCTCCGATTTGAGAATTTCACACTTGGCAGGATAAAAGGGTACGACCGAAGGATTTTTCTTACAGGTCAAAGCCAGCCCTGCCCCCAGCTCTACCGTTCTTCTCAACCACCTCTCCATACGCGCCTCCCTGTTTTATAATATATATTATCACCGCAAATATTGAAAAATTACACGGGACAGCGGTAAAAACAGATATTGGATTTCTATCCGGGCAAAAAACTGAGCGACCGCCTTTTTTGCGGTCGCTCTTATTATACTATGTAAGATTTTTTGAAATACGTCAAATATTGACCTCGACAACCTTTTTGCTCTCGGCAGACAGGAAGCAGGCTTCCATGATCTGCATAACCCGTCTGACCTCGGAGTTTTTGATAAGCTGTTCTTCCTCCCCGTCAATGGCACGGGTCAGGTTGCGGTAAAAGTCGTGAACGTCGGACACGGGTCTTTCCAGCTCGTATGAATCAATGGTAATTTCATCTCTCGGTGCCATGGTCTTTGTTATACCCGCGGCGGTCTGTACGGGAAGGACATCCTTCTCGCACCAGGCTTTAAGTCTTGCGACGCGGCACTTTTTCTGCCAGTCCTCGATATAAGCCGAGCCTGACTTACACTGCATATAAAACCTCGGCATTGAAAGGAAATTATAGGTTCCGACCTCTACCGTCGCGCGCTTACCGCCGGCAAATGTCAGGTGCAGGTGGAAGCCGTCGTCAACCTCGTCAGTCGTAATATGCGTGGTTTCGCAATAGACTCCCGTAACGGTTTCGGGTATAAGCTGAAGCATCTGGTCTATGAGGTGAACTCCCCAGTCAAGTATCATACCGCCGCCCTTTGGCTTGTGGCATCTCCAGTCGGAGGGAATACCGCGGGAGCCCTGTACTCTCGACTCGATATTCAGAACCTCGCCTATCTCGCCCGAGTCGATAAGGCTCTTGATAGCTAGGAAATCCACGTCCCAACGGCGGTTCTGGTGCACGCTGAACAATACGCCGCACTCCTCGCGACACTTCAGCATTTCGTCAAGCTCGGCAACCGAAAGGGCTACGGGCTTCTCGCACACGACGTGCTTACCCGCCCGCATTGCCGCAATTACTATATCCTTGTGAACGTCGTTAGGTGTGGCGCAAAGAACTATATCAACCGCAGGGTCAGAGAGCAGATCGGTCATGTCGCGGTAGGTATGAATACCGTTGGCTCTTGCCGCCTCCATGCGGCACTCTCTTATATCGTATACGCCGGAAAGTGATATGACGTCGCTTTTCAAAGCGTGGTTAGCATGCCACGCACCCTGTCCGCCGTAACCGACTATTGCCAAATTCTTTTTCATAAAAAATATGCCTGCCTTTTTACTATTTTGACTTCATTTTAGCACGCAAAACACGCTGACTTCTATATCTATTTTGATTTAAAATAGTACAACTTTGACTTTAGAGCGCAATTCCGGGTATCAGATCGGCAATCAAACCGAACAAAACTCCCGAACAGAGGAGAATTCCGACGACTAGGAGATTTTCTTTCAAGTTTTTGTTCATGCGGAACAAAACGAGCAGTCCTACGCCGGCACCCGTCAGAAGTCCGGAGATCATGGCACCCGTGCTGATAAATCCGGCAGTGGCAAAGCGAGTAAGAGCAACCGACGCCGCACAGTTCGGGATAAGACCGACGAGTGAGCAAATAAGATGGCTCAGTACCGGAATATCGACCATAATATTTGAAATATTGTCCTCGCCTATGAAGAAGACGAGAGCTCCGATAAGCAGCGTCACGAGCAACACGAACATGGACACCGTCAGCGTATGGTGAAGCGCCGAGCGAAGTATTCCGCGCTCGCAATGGCAGTTGTCGCTCTCGCATATTCTGTCAATGTCAATCTCCCGCTTCCCCTTGCCGAGCATTCGCAGGATGATGTCCACGAGAAATCCCACGAAGATGCCGACAGTGCATTTGTAAACAATTATTAGCAAAACCTTAGTTACTTCCACGTCTCCTGCCAGGAGTATCGGCAGCATCTCGTCGGAGGTAGAAAGGAATACCGCAAGCAGAGTTCCCAGGGTCACGACCCTACCCGTGTAGAGATTTGCCCCCGCGGCAGAAAATCCACACTGAGGAATTGCCCCCAAAAGTCCGCCTATGGCGGGACCCGCAGTACCTGCACGTCTGATAAGGGTATTCACCTTGCCGTAAGCCTTGTGCTCAATAAACTCCATCAAAAGATAGGTAAAGAAAAGAAATACCGCTATCTTCAAGGTATCAAGTATGCTGTCAAGGAGCACCTCGTCAATAAAGCGGCCTGCCTCGCCGAAGGTGTCGGCGAGAAAATCCGAGAAGCCCGAATGCTCGTGGTCGCTGTGAAGCAAAGCTGAAAAGAATCCCATTTTACACACCTACCCCCGTCTCTTGGCAGTCGCGGCATCTGCCGAAAAGAAGCTCTCCGAAATCAAGAGCAAAGCCCGCCTCGCCCATTACTCTGTCGCGCAGCTCTGCCGAAAGACCGTCGTCAAGGTGAAAAAGCCTGCCGCACTCCTTGCACTTTATGTGCAGATGTCCACGACAATCTGCGCCGCCCACGTACTGATAGGTGCAATGTCTGGTGTTGCCCTCGGAAATTCTGCGGATGTATCCGCACTCGGTAAGGTCCGAGACCAGCCTGTATACCGTGCTCTGCCCCTTTCCGTCCTCTGCAACCGCATCGCAAATCTGTGCGAGGGTATAGGAACGGCTTCTGTTTTTTGTAAGAAAATCTATTATCAATTCTCTTTTTCCTGTTTTGTAGCTCATTTAAAACTCCCAAATTGAGAATAATTCTCAAATCTCGTATATGATACACCAAACGCCTGTATTTGTCAACATATTTTTGCCCAAATCATAAAAAAATTTAAATTACCGACAATTTAAAAATTACCATTTACTTTTCCTTCGTAAAGTGGTATACTTTTTAAGTACTTGTCTTTTTCAACCCCGCGCACCGTCACAGTCACTTGTAATTTCAAAACGTTTTTTATTAGAAAATGCGAGGTCAAAATGGAAGAAACCCTATCTCTTATATGCAACGTAGCCATGCTGTTTCTGATGATGATCCCCGGCATACTGCTGAAAAAATGCCGTCTTTGCGGGGATAGCTTCGGCAAGGGCATTTCCAATCTTGTGCTTTATATTGCCCAGCCGGCGCTGATAGTCTATTCTTATCTTGAATGTAAAAGCAGCTTTCTTGATATATGGCAGAACCTTCTTGCCGTGTTCCTTCTGTCAATAGTATGCCACGTTATTTTTGCCGCCGTAGCCATTCCCGTCTTCTCGAAGGCACCGGACGGCAAGGCACGCATGCTGAAATTTGCCACTATTTTCTCAAACGCGGCGTTTATGGGAATACCTCTAATCCGCGCCTGCATGAATGCCGAGGCGGCAATTTACGCATCGGTTTACAACATAACCTTCAATCTGTTCCTGTGGACGCTGGGCGTTTCGCTTTGCACCCGGGTCAAGGGTGCTGACCTTGACGGCGACGGCGACAGCGACGCGGTGGACGCGCTGATAAGCATGAACCGTCAGGTAAAAAAAGAAGGCGGTTTTCTGAAGGTCATTCTCCACCCGGTAACGATTGCTTCGGTCATCGGTATCATACTCATGATATTCGGCGTCAACATACCGCTTTATGAAGCGTCGGTTGAAAGCGGTGCGCTCGCACAGCCTTGGGCTTCGGTCTTCGGCATCATGATCGACAGCCTTGCGGCACTCAAAAGCCTTGTTGCCCCTCTTGCCATGGTAGTAATAGGCTTGCGTGTGCCCGAAGTAAAGCTGCGTGGGATGTTCTCCGACGTCAATATGTACGTCTTTTTGGTACTGCGACACCTTGCCCTGCCTTTTGCGGTATTGGGAATAATCAAGCTGCTGATACTCGCAGGCGTGCCCATTTCAGACAGCGTAGTAAAGGTCACGGTAATTCTCGCAGCAGCCCCGGCAGCCTCCAGCGCAACTATGTTCGCTGAGAAATACGACTGCGACGCGGTTTACGTCAGCCGTCTCGTTATCGTTTCCACGATTTTGAGCATCGCCACGATGCCCCTACTTTTAATGGCGGTGTAGCAAATGAAAAAGCCTTTTTGAAAAACAAAAACCGCCCTGTCGGGCGGATGAGCCTTTCCATAGTCACGCCTTTGGTCAGGCTCTTTTTTATGCTTGCCAAATGTTACCCACTCAGTCCTTCATCGTCAGAGGCGACAGCGCAATCAGCGTCTGGGACGGCACGTAGAACAGCCAGGGAATATTGACTTTGGAGTAGTAGAGATAATAAAGCGGATTGTCCCTGCCGACGTTCAGGTAAAATCTCGCGAAATATCCAAGCCCCAGCGTCGCGTCGCAAAGTGCAAAAAGCACGAGCCCCACGCCAAACAAGGCGAAACGCGGCGAGTCGGAAAAGGCGAAAACGGCGTTAAGCACCAGATTTACGTAATAGAACAGCGACCACATAGTGAGGGCGTCGGCGTTTTCCCCAGAATTGCCGCCGCTATCGGCAGTGCCAATGCTAAAAGGCCAATTCGCAGTGACAGGTGTACTTTTCTCTTTCTCCCACTTTGCCTCAGATACAACGCAATGGCATAGCATATCTGTGCAAAAGAGAAAATGACTACACCCAAAGTCTCGCGGACAGGCTCGGAAACAATCAAAAAATAGTCTGCCGCTACGGTAAATAAGAGGCCTGCGCGCAAAAAATTATCTCCTCTGTGATAAAGCGCGGTAAAGAGCGCAAACAGGCAGGCAAGAATCACCGAGCCGTATGCCAGCCGCTCAAATGTGCCGCCCTGTGTCAGCTGTAAGCTCACCCACAGTGTAGCCTCTGCAGCCACGAAAGCAAAACAGAGCAAAAAAAGCAAAGGCTTTTTCTTGACTTTATCAACAATACTTGTCATAAATTTGCCCAAAACTCAACACGCCCCCGTCGGATTATCTTTTCTTAACATTATTCTATCACGCGCGGAAGAAAAAATCAATAAGCTGCGTTAAGATTATTTTATCTGTTATACCACCATTTTTATTTATTTTTCATTGCAAAACCGACAAGGTTGTGCTACAATAGCCTCAGGATGTCGGTCCTTCTTGATTTCAAAACACAATTGACTACGTTTCGGGAGACAAAAACTATGGAACAGGTACTGCTCATCGGAGCCTTGATTTTACTTTACACACTTCAATCGCTGTTTTCGCGTATGTATACGGACAAATATCCCGGCGACAAGTCATACGCACCCTCGGCGTTTGCGATAGTATGCGGACTTACTGTCGCGGTAGTGTCCCTCTGCTTTTGCGGTTTCTCCTTCGGAGAATTCCGGTGGGAAACTCTTGTTTTCGGAATAATTAACGCAGTAATTCTCTACTGCTACGACGAATTTATCATCAAGGCGTCTGCCGCAGGCGATTACTCCATAATGATGGTATTCAGTCTCGGCGGAGGTATTATAATTCCCTCTGTCGTTTCAATGATCTTCTTCGGCGCGCCCTTCTCATGGGTGCAGATGGTTGCCATCGTCGTTATATTCGTTGCAATTTACATGGTCAGCTACAAAAACGATTCCGGTGCAACCGACGAGAGCAAAAAGAACACGAAGCTGTTCCTTATCCTTTGCATTGCCCTTGCAATATCCAACGGTATGTACGGCGTCCTGCTCAACTGGCAGGAGTACAGCTACACCGGCGGTGTTTCGGAGGTTATTAACCTTGACAAGCAGCTGATGGTCATATACACCTTTATCGGCGCGGCTGTCATCTCCGCGGTAAGGCTCTTGATAAAGCGCGGCAAGGACTCGCTCTCCGTCTTCCGTCAGAGCAAGCTGTCCTGCCTCTATCTCATACTCGCCTCGGTAGTTTCCGCCCTGGCAGTTAACGTCCTCGTGCTTCTCATAGGTATCGTAAACATAACCGTGCTGTACACCTTCGACAACGCAGGAGTTATGCTTCTCAGCGCACTCGCCTCGGCTGTTATTTTCAAGGAAAAGCTGACACGGGTCAATATTATCGGCTGTATAATCATGGCGATAGGACTGGTGCTTATGGGCGGTGCGGCAAGCATCGAGCTGTTCCTTGCCACAGGCAGCTTCGTACCCGCAGCGTAAAAAACAAAACAAAACAAAAAAGGAGATACATCATGAAAGAGTTAAAAACAGGTGTTGCATATCACGGCAACCGTATGCTGTCCCACGCTATTGAGGACATGAAGAAAATTGCAAATGCGGATATGGATATCGTCGTACATATGCTCACTCACAACGACTGGGAAAGACACGACACGGTAATGAAGGACATCTTCAAGGTCACCGAGGACTGCGGAATGGACGTCTGGGTAGATAACTGGGGCATCGGCGGCGCGCCCGGTGAGAAGTGCCATTTTCTCGCCTATCACCCGGAGGCACACACCTACTACGGCGACGGGCTCATGCATCCCTTCCAGATTCGTCTTACCGCCCCCTCCCACCGTCAGTTCGGCAAGGCCCGGGTTGACAAGGCCAAGGAGCGGGGTGG
>CAZBQN010000006.1:0-87929 GCA_964494135.1 uncultured Ruminococcus sp.
AACATATCGTGCCGCAGGCATATCGTGTTGCGCCAGCAACATATCGAAAATCCCGTAAGGGATTTATATCGTTGGGGCTGTGCGCCCTTGCAATCTGCGATTGCGACAGCCCCTGAAAATAATTTTTGTTTGACCGCCTCTCGGCGGTTTTTTTATTTCTTAGCCGTCTTCTCCCTCGGTCACTCCGAGAGAATAGTACGGTCGTTCGCGAAGATCGTTCCGCTGGCTTTGTTAAACAGCTCCAAAAGGTCAGCGACGGTCAGATTCTGCTTTTCCTCACCGCAGATATCAACGATGATCCGCCCCTCGTGCAGCATAATCAGCCTGTTGCCGTAGGCGATAGCGTCACGCATATTGTGGGTAATCATCAGAGTGGTAAGGTGATTTTCTTTGACGATGCGGTCGGTAATCTGAAGCACCTTTGCGGCTGTCTTCGGGTCAAGGGCGGCGGTGTGCTCGTCCAGCAGCAACAGCTTCGGACAAGTCAGGGACGCCATCAGCAGAGTCAGTGCCTGACGCTGACCTCCAGAGAGCAGTCCGACCTTGGCAGACATACGGGTTTCAAGCCCCAGATCCAGCTCGGTGAGAAGCCTGCGGTATTCCTCGCGCTCTTTCTTTGTAATTCCGGTACGGAGCGTACGGCGTTTGCCGCGTCGGATCGCCAGAGCCAGATTTTCCTCAATCTGCATATCGGCGGCAGTTCCCATAGACGGATCCTGAAATACGCGTCCCAAATACTTTGCCCGTTTAAATTCCGGAAGAAGGGTTACGTCGATTCCGTCAATCAGCACGCGTCCGCAGTCCGGGCGGAATACTCCGGAAATAATGTTCTGCATAGTGCTTTTGCCCGCGCCGTTACCGCCGATGACGGTCACGAATTCACCGTCTTCCAGCTTTAAGGACAAACGGTTTAAAGCAATCTTCTCGTTTACGGTGCCGGGGTGAAATGTTTTTGTAACGTTATCCAGTTCAAGCATCGGGCTTGTCCTCCTTGCGATAACTGTGACGCGCGGCTATCTTGCCTTTGATATACGGCATTCCGAGGAATACCGCAACGACGACGGCAGAGAACATCTTCAGAAGATCCGTGTCAAATCCGATGGTAATGACTATCTGGTATACTATGTAATACACGACAGCACCCAGCACGACGCCGGTAAGCCTTACGGCGAAATTCTTTGCAATCCTCGACACCAGTGCCTCGCCTATTACGACGGCGGCAAGACCGATGACTACCGCGCCACGTCCCATATTTATGTCGGCATAGCCCTGATACTGACAGAGCAGTGCGCCCGAGAGAGCGACGATACCGTTGGAAAGCGCAAGTCCTATGAGCTTTGTGGTGTCTGTATTGATGCCCTGTGCGCGGCTCATCGCCGGGTTAATACCCGTAGCGCGGATGGCGGCACCCATCTCCGTTCCGAAGAACAGGTACAAGATAGCTATCAGGAGCACCGCAAATATCGCAAGCACAGCCAGCGCGTTAGGTGGATCCATCTGCGTGATCAGTACGGTGTAATTGCGGGATGAGAGAGCCTGATTTGCTTTTCCCATGATCTTCAGATTGACAGACCACAGTATGAGCTGTGTCAGAATTCCCGACAGAATAGCCGGAATACCGAGTGTAATATGCAGAAAGCCTGTTACCAGCCCTGCGGCAACGCCCGACAGCGTGGCAACTATCACGGCGACCCATGCGGGCACTCCGTTTATTATCAGCATGGCGCAGACGGCGGCGCCGGTACAGATAGAGCCGTCAACCGTCAGGTCGGCAATATCCAGTATTTTGTATGTGATATAGACGCCAATCGCCATAATGCCCCATATCAGACCCTGAGCAATGGTTCCCGGCAGTGCGGAGAAGAAATTCATGAATTGTTCCTTTCTGTGTCTTCGGGGTAATCAGTCCATTGCCTCGTAGCCTTCGGGCGCGTCAATACCGAGTGCCTCGCACATATCGGCATTGTATTTTTTCTTAGCGGGAGCGTACTGAATTTCCATTTCGGAGATATTAGCCTCGCCCTTCAGAATCTTTGCAGCCATCTCGCCGGTCTTGTAGCCGAGATCATAGTAGCTGATAGACAGTGTCGCAACACCGCATCCGCGGCAGATACCTTCCTCGCCTGCGATTACGGGAGTGTTGTTCTGCTTGACTATATTACCGATTGTTTCAGAGCAGGAAGCGGCAGTATTGTCGGTAGGAATGTAGATAACATCGCTTTTCTGAGCGGCATTGGTTGCGACGGTTGCGATGTCGTTGGAGTCGCTGAAGGAGTAGCGCGTGCAGGACAGACCCTTATCGGTCAGGTATTCCTCTACCTTCTTAACCTGATAGTCGGAGTTGGGCTCTGCGGAGCAGTAGAGCAGACCGATGTTCTTTGCATCGGGGAACAGCTCTATAATCATTTCAGCCTGCTTGTCGAGAGGAGCAAGGTCGGACGTGCCGGATACATTGCCGCCGACGGTTCCGCTGAAGTTGTTAATTCCCAGTGCGACACCGTATTCGGTAACGGATGTGCCGAGGATCGGAATGGTCTGGGTTGCATTGTATGCAGCCTGCAGAGCAGGGGTTGCGTTTGCCATGATCAGGTCTACGTTTCTGGATACGAAGTCGCTGACGATGGTATTGCAGACGTTGCCGTCACCTGCAGCGTTCTGCTCGATGAAGGTAACCTTTCCCTCGCCGAGCTCCTTGACAAGTGCATCCTTGAAGCCCTGTGTCGCGGCGTCAAGAGCGTCGTGCGTTATCAGCTGGCAAATTCCGACGGTGTACGTCTTGTTGTCGTTCGAGCAGGAGCCGAGGGCGAGTGTACAGCATAGCAGTGTTGCCGCGACAATTACAAGACAGAGTGCTTTTTTCATAAAGCGTTTCATGGTGATAAATTCCTTTCGGGATGATTTGTCCGAAAAAACCGCCAGTTGTTGATTTAAGCAAAAAACGCACAGCTTTACACCGTGCGCAACTGCTTCTTTCTCCGGCGGAATCGGAAAATCCGTTATGCGAGAAACACATCCTCAGCCTGCATAATATCCCGCGCTTCACGGTAAATGAAGCGTCGTCAGATTTTGTAAAGCTTAGCTGATGACCTGCGCCGAATACGGCTTTCCCTTTCATTTTCGGTTGCGTTAATTATACACCCGCGCGTGAATTTTGTCAATAGTTAATGAAAAATTTTGCGTTAAATATTGTACTTTTTATGAACAATATCCAATCGCCTTTTCGTCTCATCCCGATGAATTTCCGACCTCGGACAGGGGAGAGCTTTTTTCGGAATCCTCGCGCCGTTTCTTTGGACGCAGAAGCGGGGCAGGCTCGTCCGAACTTTCGAAAAAAGCTGACGCCTTTTTAAATCAGCCGAAGAGCCTGCCCCTTTTTCGATATGGTATTTATTGGGACGGACGTCAATCCGGGGGAAGGAAATTGAAATCCCGCTTTATTTATCCAAATGAACGTCAATCCGGGGGAAGGGAATTGAAATCCCGCTTTATTTATCCAAATGAACGTCAATCTGGGGAAAGGGAATTGAAATCCCGTTCTCGTCAAAGGCGCGTTTGACCTGCTCGTTCATATCGAAGAGCACGGTCCAGTAGTCTGCCGTCTTGCACCATACGGTCGCAAAAATGTCGATACTGCTCTCACCGTGGGCTTTGACGCGTGCTTTGGATTCGGGGTCGGTGAGGACTAATGGGTTTTTGCTTGCTATATCGAGAATGAGCTTTTCAGCGCGCTCAAAGTCGTCGGAGTAGGAGATGGAATAGGTCAGATCCACTCTTCTCGTCGGCTTTTCGGAGTAATTGATAATCTCGCTGGTCGACAGCTTGCCGTTGGGGATATATATGACCTTGTTGTCGTTGGTTCTGACTTTCGTGTTGCAAATTAAGATGTCTTCCACAGTGCCCTCGTAACCGCCTGCGGAAATGAAATCGCCGTCCTTGAAAGGCCTTGTAATAAGGAGCAATACACCTCCTGCAAGGTTTGACAGCGTGCCGTTTATTGCAAGACCCACGCCGACGCCCAGCGAGGCAAGCAGGGCGGAGATTGCCGAGGTGTCAACACCAAGGTAGCCAATGAGGCACAGCACTACAAGCACCTTGAGAGCAACTCTACCCATATACGTCAGCGTGCGGTAAATGGTCTGATCCAGCTTTACTTTTTTCTTTTCTTGCAGTTTCGCAACTCGTTTTTCGATAACCTTGCTGACTCTATTGATAATGATGAATGATACGATGAGGATCAGTATGGCGACAAGGATTTTTATTCCTGCATTCGTCGCCCAGTTTTGTAAGTTGTTTAAAAATTCTTCCATGCTTTCAACTCTTTTTCTTCGTTATTCGTGCAAATACACAACAGTAATTATACCGCTCCCCTCGTTTTTTGTCAACCTGAAATCGACAATTGCCGATATATGGCGAATTCTAGGGGCAAGCTTTCGAAAGCGAAAGAGTTGTTATTGACCGTTCTTTTGCTCGGCTTCCTTACTGAATTTCCAGTTTTCCGCTTGTGGTACCGACTTCGATTTTACACTTCCCGTCGCCGAACAGATAGGTGTTGCCGTTCTGGGTGAAGTCAAGACCCGTGCTGAGTTTTCCGCTCGTAGAGCTATACGTTATTTCGGCACCGCAGCCGAGCAAGCTTATGCTGACCTCGCCGCTGGTGGTACCAATCTCAGCCTCTTCCGTGCCGGTAAGACCGAGGGTCACGCTACCGCTGGTGGCTGAAATATCAATCTTATCCGAATATATATTTTCGATATTTACCGAGCCGGAGACGGTGCCGCACCTCATCGCGTTTGACCTGATTGAAGACGCGCGTACCGCGCCCGAGGTACTGCTGAATTTTATGTTTTTCGATTCCGCGGAACCAAGCTTAATCGCTCCGCTGACCGTGCCGATTTCAATCTCATCGGTGCTGATTGCTTCGTCCACTGTAACGCAGCCGCTCGTTGTACCGATGTCGGTGGTGCGTGTCAGTACGGTGCCGATACTGACCGCGCCGGAAACGGTACCGCACTCCAAGGAGTCCGCATGAATTTCGTCCGCAATAATCGTGCCGGACGTAGTTCCGATATCAACGCTTTCCGCTTTTACGCCGCCAAGCTCCGCATTACCCGATTCCGTGTCGATTTCGACGTTCTTCTGTTCTAAATCTCCCGCTTTTACCGGTGCCGAGGTAGTCTTGACCTGAACGTCAATATTCTTAGGAATTTCTACGCTCAGATGCTTGCTCTCGGGATAAACCCGGATAGCCGCACCGGAAGCACAGAAATATATTTTCAGAACGCCGTTATCGATCAGATAGTGCATCGCCGATTCTTCGGGAAGCTCTGCGTCGCTCTCCGTGACGGACAGCTCCTCGCTATCCGACTCCGTGAGGTTGACCTCGCCTGAGCGCCAGTGAATTTCCACCGATTTGATTTCCTCCGCCGTGTAGGTAAACGACCCGGTCAGGTAGCTTCCGGAATTCTGATACACCTCACCCGTCATATAATCGTAGGAGTCGAAGGGGGAGTGAAACTCACAGCCCCAAAGAGCTGTCCCTATCAGCGATACGACAAGCAGAAACGATATAATTCTGATTATAATTTTCATTGCTTTTTCCTTTCTTCCGCGTGAAAGCTTCTCGCGTGCATGCAAATTCTTTTATACGTGGCAAATCAATGCCGTCCTGCCGTATATACGGATTGAAATATGGTTTTGGTATCGGCACGATAGCGGACGCAGGTGAGATGGATTGCCAGCTCCTCCACTGCCGCGGCGGCGGCTACCGCACACACGAATATGCAATACCCGACTGCGATCTCGGTCAGCAGCATATAGGGCACTATGAAAAGCACGGCACCAGTCAGCTTGTTCATATAGGTGTGCATTGATGCGAACAGACGGTATTTGAATGCAGCCGTCAGGTAGGATATGAGCCTGAGAATTATGATGCCGGCAACTGCGTACCATATTCCGCCCGGCAGTATATCCAGGAGAATGGGGAAGATTTTTACCAGCATCACCGCATAGAACAAAAGGTCTGCCGCACTGTCGAGTCTTGCGCCGAAGGCACTCTCGCTATGAGTTTTTCTTGCGATATATCCGTCCAGCACGTCGGTCACGCCCGTCAGCGCGTAAATACTCAAAAAAGCCGCGTGCATAGGCTCTAAAACCGTGAGTGACAGCGTCCCGGCTATGCGAAGCAGGGTAATAATATCAGCCGCAGTAATTTTGTGCGGCGGTTTCTTTTTCGTGCTTATTTTGCCTCACCCCTTTCTCGGTATGTACGGTTGTCCGTAGTAAATTCTTTTCCCGCGACACCCGGTTTAATACGCTTTCGGAAATTTCATCTGCGGAAATTTTCAAAAATGTCGCTGTTGCCGTTATCGCCCTCCAAATCCGCACCGTAACGGAAAATGAGAGATGCCAGAATCATGAAAATACCTACGGTCAGGCTGTCGAGATTGCTCCAGTCGCTGACAGAGCCTTTGGGAACCGCGAATATCGCACTGATTATTGCCACAGCGATAGCCGTAACGATAGGCAGAGCTATATTGAGTAGACCGAGGCGCATGATTTCGTCGGCTCCCCGTTTTGTAAACGGCGTTCCGTCTTTTTCTTCCGTACGGAAATAACGCAGAGTGTAGGTCAAAAGCGCGCCGTTCGTCAGCGCAAGCACGGTTTCGTTTATTAAAATGCCCATGACCTGCGCCGTGTTTTCGGTTCCCGTCATATTGAAAAGCCAGCTTGTGTCGGTACCCGCAATATTTCCGCCAAAGTGTAAGATGATAACGAATAAAAGCCCAAGAGCGGACAGCCCCGCCCAAATGAAGGTGAGTACCATCGCAATTTGCGTAAGTATCCGAAAGACGTGAAAGACCTTTTGAATTGTTTGCAGTGATTTCATAACGTTGTCTCCTCTTGATTTATATGGGAAAGGTCGGAGAATCGGGATTGAGTAAAAGCACCTGCTCACAGAGCTTATTCAGAAAATCCGCAACACGCCTTTCCCTTTTTTGCAAGGTATGTATATATTATACAACAAATTTAAGAAAAACAATAGTTTTTAAAAAATATTTTGTACGTAAAAAATCCGCAGTCCCGGATAATCGCGGAAACTGCGGATTTTTTGCGCTTAGTCGGCGTATATTTTAAAAATTCCGGGTGATTTTAATACCGAGGCTTTGCGCCGATAAGAAATTTTTTAAAATTTCCCGGGCAGTTAATAGCCTGGGTTTTTGGGAATAATGACAGCCGCAATGATATAGGCGAGAATTCCGCAGCCGCCCATGGCGCAGAACAGTATCCACCCGAGGCGCACCAAAGTCGGGTCAATGTCAAAATATTCCGCAACGCCTCCGCAGACGCCGCATAGAATCTTATCAAAATTGGATCTGTACAGTCTTTTCTTCATAAAAATCTCCGTAAGCCATTATCTCTTTTTGAAAATCACCAGCTGTGGGTCGGTGCAGTTCTCGCCGTACTCCGAAACGAGCAGAAAGTCCATACCGGCGGTCAAGCCGTAGCATTTTACAAGACTGCCGTCGTTGAACTCACATTCGACCTGATTCCCGAGATATATCTCCCGGTCGTCAAGCAGCTTCACGCACTCACCGTTCGGCATCGGGTACGCGAGGTTTACGAATGCGCCGTTCAGCGCAAACAGCTCGTCGATTTTCGGCATACCCGGCACACAGAGCGAATTGAATTCATCTATCAGCCGGCTCTTGAATTCCTCAAAGCTGTCTTTGCCACCGGTCAAAATGTATTTTGCGATAAAGCATTGCTTGCCGAAAGGACAGCCCCCGGTTTCAGAGCAGCCCTGACAGCCGCATCCTTTGCCGAAGCCGCATCCGTCACAGTCGGCACCGCATATTGATTTTTTCATTTTCGTTCCTCTTTTCTGTAAGCGTCAATATAAAAATGATATTATTCCGAGTCCAATTATACGCGCTTTTTCTTTGTTTTGTTACATTTTTCGCAAAATCAGAGCACAACCGTCCACTCTCCGAATCTTACCTCTTCCGGGTTGAGCTTGTGCTCTGCTATGAGCTTTTCCATCCAGACGACGTCGTACCATACGCCGAATTTGCAGCCACAGTTGTGAAATGTTCCGACAGGGGTAAATCCCATTTTCTTGTGAAAAAGAAAGCTGTCGAAAGTAAGACGCTCATCCTCTGTCTTCGGCATGGCGATACAGGCGTTCATGTTGCAGATGCCTATATTGCACAGCGACCTTTCCAATACTGTATATAGCATTCTGCCGATGCCTTTTTTTCTGCAGTCACGCCTGACGTAAACAGTCGTTTCCACCGTCCAATCGTAGGCAGGTCTGCCCTTGAAAATCCCCGCATAGGCATAGCCTAGAATTTCACCGGACTCGGTGGCTTTTATGTACGGATATCGTGATGAAATATTGATAATTCTCTGCTTGAATTCTTCCTCTGTGGGTACGTCGTGTTCAAAGGATACTGCCGTGTCCTTGACATAGTGAGAATATATTGCGAGCAGCTCTTTTGCATCCTCCGGGGTTACAGCCTCAATAATCATTTTTTCAATTCCTTTTATTGTGCTCCAAGTAATGATTTTTCAATCCATCCGTCGAGGAATTTCATCTGCTCATCGGTGTGAAACCAATGCTCGCCGCCTTCCATTACGGTAAGCGCGGCGCCGATTTCTTTGGCAAATTCGGATACGGTTTCGAGCGATGTCAAATTATCTTTATCGCCGTATAGTATGTCACAAGGTTTATTCCAGCGGATTGGATGACTTCGCACGTAGCACAGATATTCCCACGACAGGACCTCTCCTTGTCCGGTCGTGATTGTCTTCTCCCGTTTCAGCTCCTCTTCGTCTGTCCCCAACGTCAGCATCATATCCCGGATAAGCTTTTCCATATTCACGATAGGGGAGATAAAATAGGCGTGGTAAATGTTCTTCGCGGACAGCGCACTCATCGTATAAAATGCACCGATGCTGTTGGCGACGACGCTAACCGAGCCGTAGCCCTGGCTGCACATGTCATACAGCTTTGGAAATTCGTCCGCGGCTTCCATGACGTCCTGTGATTTGTAGTCCCAACCTATAACGTCGCAGTCGGGGAAAAGAGGCTCGTAGTGTTCCTTCTCCTCGGCGCATCCGCCCTTGCCGTGTATATATATAACCAGATTTTTCATATACTATCCTTTCCTTTTTATTATATTGCTTTAAAGCGGAAAAGTCAATACGGAAATCGGTAAATTGGACAGTCTGAAAATCAAAAAAGCAGTCCGAATAAATCTGCGGCAGGAAAACTGTAAAATACGGAAATTTTCATAAGAACAGTTGAAGTAGGTACCCGTGCTGATTTTTTTGAGAAAAATTGAGGAATAAAAAACTTCAGACGGGACGATTACAGAGAAAAAACGTAAACAATTATTGACATATTTTTTGTTGTACAAAATAAATACATTATTTTTGACGCTTGACATGTGCAAAAAAAAGTGCTATGATAAAAAATCATTTAAAACGGCAGACGAAGAAGCGGCAAAGGCATGTATCGGCTTATAACCCGTGCACTCCTTCAAACTTCCGGACCTATACCGCATACGCCCTTTGAGGTGCGAGGAGATAAAGATTATGGAAATCAGACTAGAAGAAGTAAAGGAACTGAAAACCATTCCGCCCGAGTCGGAGCTTGGATTTGGAAAGTATTTTACCGACCACATGTTCGTGATGGACTGGGAGTTCGGCAGGGGCTGGCATGACAGGAGGATTGTGCCTTTCGGCAACATTTCGCTACATCCCGCATCCACCGTCCTACACTACGGTGCAGAGATTTTTGAGGGGCTGAAGGCATACCGCACCGAGTCGGGTTCGGTACAGCTATTCCGTCCCACGGAGAACATCAAGAGGATGAACAATTCTGCCGAGCGTATGTGCCTACCGGCTATCGACGAGGCGGAGCTATTGGAAATTCTGGAGACCTTCGTCAGACACGAGGAGCGCTGGGTGCCCCATTCAATGGGCACGTCGCTATACCTACGTCCCTACATGTTCGGCAATGACGAAACTCTGGGAGTTCACACGGTGAAGCACGCGACCTTCATGCTGATCGCGTCTCCCGTCGGCAGTTACTATAAAGAGGGCATAAATCCCGTAAAGATTATGATTGAGAGCGAGGATGTCCGTACCGTACGCGGCGGCACAGGCTATGCCAAGTGCGGAGGAAACTATGCGGCGTCAACGAGAGCAGGCGAGCGCGCCGAAAAGCTCGGCTATTCTCAGGTGCTTTGGCTTGACGGCGTTGAGCGTAAGTACATTGAGGAAGTCGGTGCCATGAACGTTATGTTCAAGATTGACGGAGAGGTTATCACTCCCGCGCTTACAGGCTCCATTCTGCCGGGTATCACGAGAAAGTCCTGTATTGAGGTCCTTAAGAGCCTGGGTTATAAGGTGACCGAGAGGCTTTTCTCCGTTGACGAGCTTCTTTCTGCTTTGAAGGAAGGCAGGCTTGAGGAGGCGTGGGGCTGCGGTACTGCCGCGGTCGTTTCTCCCATAGGCAGACTGATGTACGAGAACGTTGAGTACAGTATCTGCGGCGAGCAGATAGGCGAGGTTACGCAAAAGCTGTACGATATTCTCACAGGTATACAGTGGGGAAAGCTTCCCGATACCTTCGGCTGGATTCATAAGATTACCTGACCCGTTACACGTTCCTTGTCTTTCCGCGCTTTTGCCGCGGAGAATAACGGGAAAAATGACGGTGGGATTTCATTACCAAAACCTTTTATGCCCTTAGTGCCGTATCTTGGTATTTTGGGCATTTTTTATATTTTTTGTTCAAAAAAAGTGCAATATTACATAAAATTGAGCATTGACAAATATGCTTTGAAGTTATAAAATATATAATATATTTTACTTACATAATAAACTAAGTATGTTTCCGATGCCACCGAAAGGATATAACGATGACAGGTTCTGAAAAGTATGTAAAACAGTTCTTCTCGCCGAAGGGCGTGACAATGGACTGGACGAAAAAGGAATATATAGAAAAACCGCCGGTGTGGTGTAGCGTGGATTTGAGAGACGGCAACCAGGCTCTGATTGTCCCCATGAGCCTTGACGAAAAGCTGGAGTTCTTCAAGCTTCTGTGCAAGGTCGGCTTCAAGGAGATAGAGGTGGGGTTCCCCGCGGCATCCGAGACCGAGTACGAGTTTTGCCGTGCGCTTATTGAGGGAGGACTCATTCCCGACGACGTGACCATACAGGTGCTGACGCAGTCGAGAGAACATATTATAGCAAAGACGTTTAATGCAATCCGTGGTGCGAAGCGCGCCGTCGTTCATCTTTACAACTCCACCTCAGTCGCTCAGCGCGAGCAGGTGTTTAAGAAGGATAAGCCGGAGATAATCAATATTGCAAAATTCGGTGCCGAGCTTTGTAAAAAGTACAAAGCTGAGGCTGAGGGAAAGATAACCTTCGAGTATTCTCCCGAGAGCTTTACGGGCACCGAGCCTGAGTTTGCTCTTGAAATCTGCAACGAGGTATTGAAGATATGGCAGCCCGACCCCGACAACAAGGTTATTATCAACCTGCCCGTTACGGTTTCACATTCCATGCCTCACGTATATGCAAACCAGGTTGAGTATATGCACAAGAACCTGCTTTACCGTGAGAACGTGCTTATATCGCTTCACCCCCACAACGATCGGGGCTGTGCGGTAGCGGACAGCGAAATGGGACTTCTGGCAGGCGGTGACAGAATAGAGGGTACGCTGTTCGGCAACGGCGAGCGCACGGGCAACGTGGACATCGTGACCATGGCTCTCAATATGTACTCTCAGGGAGTTGACCCGGGACTTGATTTTTCAAATCTTCCCGAGCTTACCGAGGTCTACGAGCGAGTGACGAGGATGCACGTTTACGAAAGACAGCCTTACAGCGGTCAGCTGGTGTTTGCCGCATTCTCAGGCTCGCATCAGGACGCTATTGCAAAGGGGATGAAATTCCGAGAGGGAAAGAACATACCCTGGACGGTGCCTTATCTTCCCATCGACCCCACGGACGTGGGCAGAGTGTACGAGGCTGACGTTATCCGCATAAACTCCCAGTCGGGTAAGGGCGGTATAGGCTACATTCTTGAAACTCAGTTCAACCTTAACCTTCCGCCTAAGATGCGCGAGGTGTTCGGTTATCACGTCAAGAGCGTTTCCGACAGAGGTCACAGAGAACTGCCTCCGAAGGAAGTGTACGATATTTTCATGCGCGATTTTGTCAATCTGACGCCTCACCTCGAGGTCAAGGGCGCGCAGTATAATCCCATGCCAGACGGAAATCTGTATTCGCTTATTGAGATTGAATACGACGGCGAGCTTCGCGCAGTCAGGGCAAAGGGCAACGGACGGCTTGACTGTGTCAGCAACGCCGTAAAATCCGCACTCGGCATTGAGTATTCCCTTGACAATTATACACAGCATGCTTTAGAGAGCAAGACCGCGTCAAAGGCTGCATCCTACGTGGGCATCACAAAAGACGGAAAAACCTATTGGGGCTGCGGCATTGACACCGACATCGGTGAGTCGTCGGTAAAGGCGCTGATAAGCGCGGTCAATCGCATGCTTGACGCAAAGTAAAGGAGCATTTATGAAGTTAACAGGATCGGAAATCATTATCAGAACGCTGATAGACGAGGGTGTTACCGACGTTTTCGGTTATCCCGGAGGTCAGGTCATCAATATCTACGACGCGCTCTACAAATACAGAGACGAAATAAATCATATTCTTACCGCTCACGAGCAGGGAGCGTCCCACGCGGCTGACGGCTATTCCAGAGCCACCGGCAAGGTCGGCGTATGTATCGCCACCTCGGGTCCCGGCGCGACGAACCTCGTCACGGGTATAGCGACGGCTATGCTGGATTCCATTCCCATGGTCGCAATAACCGGTAACGTGCCTTGCTCTCTGATAGGCAGGGACTCCTTCCAGGAGATTGACATTACGGGAATTACCCTTCCCATAACCAAGCACAACTACTTCGTCAACAAAATCGAGGAGCTTCAGTCCAGCATCCGAGAGGCGTTCTCCATTGCGAAGTCGGGAAGACCCGGACCCGTGCTTGTCGACGTGCCGAAGGACGTACAGATGGCGACCTTCGAGTACGAGCCTCAGCCTGTTTCGCCGAAAATTCCGCTTCCCAAATGCGCGGATTCGGATATAGAAGCGGCAGTCGCCATCGTCAATGAGGCAAAGCGCCCCTACATATACATCGGAGGCGGAGCGGCAGGCCTCGGAATGGGTGAGAAAATCGTGGAGTTCGCCGAGAAAATCGACGCGTATATCGGCTGTTCCTTTATGGGACTGTCTGCAATCCCCGACGGCTGTCCGAGATTTCTCGGTATGCAGGGTATGCACGGTCATTACGCCTCTTCGATGGCTCAGAATGACGCCGACCTTATCATCGGTATCGGCGTGCGCTTCAGCGACAGAGCCACGGGTAACGTAGCGAAATTCGCGAGGAACAGCAAAATAATACAGCTTGACCCGGATTTCTCCGAAATAAATAAAAACGTAAGAGTCGACTGCGGAATCGTCGGCGACGTTGAATATTCCTTCAGATCGATTGCGGCGGCGGCAGAGAGAAAGAGCAACCCCGATTGGTGCGCCCACGTTGAAAAATTAAAAGCCGAGGAGGCAAAGCTGGAGCGTGAGTACGACGAAGCAAACGCAGGTATACTTACTCCCAAAGCGGTAATTCAGGCAATAAACAGAAACAAGCCGGAAGGCACGGTCATCGCTACCGACGTCGGTCAGCACCAGATGTGGACGGCACAGTACGCGACGTTTGACAGGACGCGCCGTTTCGTTTCCTCGGGCGGGCTTGGCACTATGGGATTCGGTCTCGGTGCGGCTATCGGTGCCAGGGTTGCGACCGGCGACACCGTCGTGCTTGTCACGGGCGACGGCTCCTTCGGTATGAACCTCAACGAGCTTGCCACCGCTGTGTCACATAATATTCCGGTGGTAATAGTGCTGATGAACAACGGCGTTCTCGGTATGGTCCGCCAGTGGCAGACCCTGTTCTTCGGCAAGAGATATTCAAATACCGTTCTTACAGACAGACGCACAGATTTCGTCAAGCTGGCAGATGCCTTCGGCGCAGTCGGTTACAGGGTTGACAACCTTGCCGACTTCGAGCGCGTGTTCCGCGAGGCTGTGGCTTCGGGGAAAACGGTTGTAATCGACACCCTGATAGATAAGGACGAATTCGTTCTTCCGATGCTTCCCCCCGGCGGTGCGATTGACGATATGATAACGAAGGTTGAGAGGTGAGAGGGATGAATAAAGTAAACGAGTTCGTTATAGCGGTATACGTTGACAACAAATTCGGCGTACTGACCAGAGTTACTAGCATGTTCACCAGGCGCGGCTTCAATATTGACGCTCTGACCGTCGGCGAGACCGAGTCTGCCGATTATTCGCGTATCACAATATGCCTGAGCGGCGACGGCTACGCACGTGAGCAGCTCATAAATCAACTGAAGAAACTCCACAACGTCAAAAAGGTCGTGGTTTTGCAGGACGATTCCATAAAGCGCGAGCTTTTGCTCCTTAAGGTCAAGTATGACAGGGAGTCGAGAGCGGATATTCTTGATGCCACCCAGGTTTACCGTGGCAACGTAATTGATTATACCTCGGAGGCTATGTGTATCCAGGTTACGGGCGACTCATCCAAGATAGACGCTTTCGTAAATCTTATGCGCCCCTACGGCATAATAGAGATGTGCCGTACAGGTCTTGTAGCACTTGACAGAGGCGACGTTACCCTGCTTGGCAAATCCGAAAACAGATAACTTAAAAAAACACATATATCAAGGAGAATTAAAACAATGGAAAACACTAAGGCAAAAATCTATTACCAGCAGGACTGCGATCTTGCAAAGCTTGACGGCAAGACGGTTGCAATCATCGGTTACGGCTCTCAGGGCCACGCTCACGCGCTTAACCTCAAGGAGTCCGGCGTCAACGTTATCGTAGGTCTGTACGTAGGAAGCAAGAGCTGGGAGAAGGCAGAGAAGGCGGGACTTAAGGTTATGACCGCTGCCGAGGCTGCAAAGGCTGCTGACATCATTATGATTCTTATCAACGACGAGAAGCAGGCTAAGCTCTACAAGGAGTCCATCGAGCCCAACCTTACCGAAGGTAAGACTCTCGCGTTTGCTCACGGCTTCAACATTCACTTCGGCTGTATCAAGCCTCCCAAGAACGTAAACGTAATTATGATAGCTCCCAAGGGTCCCGGTCACACCGTCCGCAGCGAGTATCAGGTAGGTAAGGGCGTTCCCTGTCTTATCGCGGTACATCAGGATGCTACCGGCGATGCCCTTGAAATAGGTCTTGCATACGCCCTCGGTATCGGCGGCGCGCGTGCAGGCGTTCTTGAAACCACCTTCCGCACCGAGACCGAGACCGACCTGTTCGGTGAGCAGGCTGTGCTTTGCGGCGGTGTATGCGCGCTTATGCAGGCAGGCTTTGAAACCCTCGTTGAGGCGGGCTACGACCCCAGAAACGCATACTTCGAGTGCATCCACGAGATGAAGCTCATCGTTGACCTTATCTATCAGTCCGGCTTTGAGGGTATGAGATACTCCATCTCCAACACTGCTGAGTACGGTGACTATATCACAGGTCCCAAGATCATCACCGCCGATACCAAAAAGGCTATGAAGAAGATTCTTTCCGACATTCAGGACGGTTCCTTCGCGAAGGAATTCCTGCTTGATATGTCCGATGCGGGCGCTCAGGTACACTTCAACGCTATGAGAAAGCTTGCCGCTGAGCATCCCTCGGAGGTTGTGGGCAAGGAAATCAGAAAGCTGTACAGCTGGGCTGACGAAGAGAAGTTCATCAACAACTGATATTTTCCGTATCCCCATTCAAATTCCAAAGGAAAAATAAAAATGATTAAGGAAAAAGTAATCGACGGGGCGCACAACGCACCGCACCGTTCTCTTTACAAGGCCCTCGGTCTTACGAGCGAGGAGCTGTCCCGTCCGCTTATCGGTATAGTTTCTTCATATAACGAGATAGTACCCGGACATATTAATCTTGACAAAATCACCGAGGCTGTCAAAATCGGCGTGGCTATGGCAGGCGGTACTCCCATAGTATTTCCGGCTATCGCCGTATGCGACGGTATCGCCATGGGACACGTGGGAATGAAATACTCTCTTGTCACCCGTGACCTTATTGCCGACTCCACCGAGTCTATGGTTATGGCTCACGGCTTTGACGGTCTGGTTATGATACCTAACTGTGACAAGAACGTGCCGGGTCTTTTAATGGCGGCGGCGAGACTTAATATTCCCACCGTTTTCGTCAGCGGCGGTCCTATGCTGGCAGGCAGAGTTGACGGCAGGAAAACCAGCCTTTCCAGTATGTTTGAGGCTGTCGGTGCTTATAAAGCAGGGAAGATCGACGACTGCAAGCTCTGCGAATACGAGTCAAAGACCTGTCCATCCTGCGGTTCATGCTCGGGTATGTACACCGCAAACTCAATGAACTGCCTGACCGAGGTTCTCGGTATGGGTCTGCGCGGCAACGGTACTATTCCCGCCGCGTATTCCGCGAGAATTGAGCTGGCAAAGCACGCAGGCATGCAGGTTATGGAGCTTGTCAGAAAGAACATCCGCCCGAAGGACATTATGACCGAGGCGGCAATCCGGAACGCTGTTACAGCAGATATGGCTCTCGGCTGTTCGACAAACAGCATGCTTCACCTTCCCGCTATCGCCAACGAGTGCGGCGTGAAATTCGACCTTGATATGGTGAATGAAATCAGTGAGAAGACACCCAACCTTTGCCACCTTGCACCTGCGGGACCTACTTATATGGAGGATCTCAACGAGGCAGGAGGCGTGTACGCCGTGCTTCGCGAGATTGACAAGCTGGGACTGCTTGACACGTCCGTTATGACCTGCACCGGCAAAACGATGGCGGAGAACATCGCGGATGCGGTAAATTACAATACCGACGTTATCCGCACCGTGGATAATCCCTTTATGAAGACCGGCGGAATAGCCGTGCTCCGAGGCAATCTTGCCCCCGACGGCTGTGTGGTAAAGAGAAGTGCCGTAGCTCCCGAAATGCTTGTTCACGAGGGACCTGCCAAGGTCTATGAGAGCGAGGAGGAGGCTATTGCCGCAATTTATGCCGGCGAAATAGTCAAGGGCGACGTCGTAGTTATCAGATACGAGGGCCCCGCAGGCGGACCCGGTATGAGAGAAATGCTCTCTCCCACCTCTGCTATCGCAGGCATGGGACTTGACAAGGACGTAGCTCTTATCACCGACGGCAGATTTTCCGGCGCAACCCGCGGCGCGTCAATAGGCCACGTATGCCCCGAGGCTGTCAGAGGCGGTGCCATTGCATACGTCAAGAACGGCGATATCATCTCTATAAACATTCCCGAATATAAAATCGAGCTTCAGGTTTCGGACGGGGAGCTTGAAGCCCGCCGTGCTGAAATGCCCATAAAGAAAAAGACGGATATCACAGGCTACCTGAAAAGATATGCCGCGCAGGTAAGCTCGGCTGATAAGGGAGCAATAATCAACTACTAAAAGAGGGTAATGTTTGAAAATGAATTTTTCAAACTGTCGTTTGTGTCTTTCGTTTCGTATATGATGGAACGAATTTCCTAGCGGAAACCGAAGACAAACGACCTCTCAAACGAAAGGAATGGCGATAATTATGGCAATGACGATGACGCAAAAAATACTTGCCGCTCATGCAGGCTTGGAGTCGGTAGAGGCAGGTCAGCTGATACTTGTAGACGTTGACAGAGTGCTTGGAAACGACATCACCTCGCCTGTGGCGATACGCGAGTATGAGAAAATAGGCAAAGAGGGCGTTTACGACCGTGAGAAGGTAACTATGGTTATGGACCACTTTGCTCCGAATAAGGATATCAAGGCGGCGGTGCAGTGCAAAATGTGCCGTGACTTCTGCGAAAAGGAGAATATCACAAACTTCTTTGACGTGGGCAGAATGGGAATTGAGCACGCTCTGCTACCCGAAAAGGGACTTGTAATTCCGGGCGACGTCGTTATTGGCGCGGATTCTCACACCTGTACATACGGTGCCCTCGGCGCGTTTTCCACAGGTGTGGGATCCACCGATATGGCGTGCGGCATGGCGACGGGCAAGGCTTGGTTCAAGGTCCCCTCTGCCATCAAATTCGTTCTCAAAGGCAAGCTTTCGAAATTCGTGTCCGGTAAGGACGTAATTCTTCACATTATCGGAATGATCGGCGTTGACGGCGCGCTTTATAAGTCCATGGAATTCGTGGGCGAGGGTGTATCGTCGCTTACCGTGTACGACCGTCTCACCATATCCAATATGGCAATCGAGGCAGGCGCGAAGAACGGAATATTCCCGGTTGACGAACAGACCCTGGCTTACGTTCGCGAGCGTTCGGAAAGAGAGCCTGTGATTTACGAGGCTGATGCCGACGCGGAATACGACGAGGTTTACGAGATAGACCTGTCAACGATAAAGTCCACCGTGGCATTCCCTCATCTTCCCGAAAACACCCGTACAATCGACGAGGTGGGAGACGTGAAGATTGATCAGGTCGTCATCGGATCGTGCACCAACGGACATTACAAGGATTTGGCAGAGGCTGCCGAGATTTTCAAGGGACGCAAGGTTGCTAAGAACGTTCGTGCGATAATTATCCCCGCGACACAGGACATTTATCTTCGCGCTATGGAAAACGGACTTCTCAAAATCTTCATTGAGGCAGGCTGTGTGGTTTCCACGCCTACCTGCGGACCCTGTCTTGGCGGTTATATGGGCATTCTCGCGGCAGGGGAGAGAGCCGTTGCCACCACCAACCGCAACTTCGTCGGCAGAATGGGAGACGTGACCTCAGAGGTCTACCTCGCCAGCCCCGCTGTTGCTGCGGCATCGGCGATTGCAGGTAAGATAGCCGACCCGTGTCAAGTTTTCGAGGCTTAAAGGAGGGTTTACCGATGAAATATACAGGCAATGCAATTAAGTACGGCGACAACGTTGACACCGACGTTATTATTCCCGCCAGATATCTAAACACTATCGACAAGCGCGAGCTTGCCTCTCACTGCATGGAGGATATCGACAAGAGCTTCGTTACCAAGGTGCGCCCCGGCGATGTCATGATAGCCGGCACCAACTTCGGCTGCGGCTCATCCCGTGAGCATGCACCCATCGCCATAAAGGAGAGCGGTATTTCTCTCGTAATTGCCAAGAGCTTTGCGAGAATTTTCTACCGCAATTCCATAAACATCGGTTTGGCTATCGTCGAGTGCCCTGAGGCCAGCGACGGCATTTCCGAGGGCGACGTTGTGGAAGCTGATCTGGACAACGGTGTTATTTATAACAGAACCACTGGCAAGAGCTTCAAGACTCAGCCCTTCCCGGAGTTTATTCAGAAGATAATAGCCGCAGGCGGACTCGTTGAGTCGGTGAAATGCGGTGAGATAAAATAAAAGAGGTAATCAGGATGAATTACAATATAGCGCTTTTGCGCGGCGACGGTATAGGACCGGAAATCGTTGACAGTGCGGTCAGAGTCCTCTCTGCCGTCGGTGAAAAGTACGGACACAGCTTCAATTTCACTCCCTACGACATAGGCGGTGTGGCAATAGATAAGCACGGGATACCACTTCCCGAGGAAACGGTTGCCGGCTGTCTTGCTTCCGACAGCGTTCTTCTCGGTGCTGTCGGCGGTCCGAAATGGGATACGCTTCCGGGAAATCTCCGCCCGGAGAAAGCGCTCCTCGGCATCCGTGCCGCAATGGAGCTGTTTACCAACCTCCGCCCGGCAAAGCTATATCCCGCACTTAAAGACGACTGTCCTTTGCGTGCCGACGTGGTAAAGGACGGCTTCGATATGGTTATCGTCCGCGAGCTTACCGGAGGCATTTACTTCGGCGAGCGCGGTATGCGACAGGGTAAATACGGTGAGGAGGCTTACGACACGGAGTCCTACAGCCGTATGGAAATCGAGCGTATAGTCAAGGTGGCTTTTGAAACCGCGCGCAAGCGCAGAAAAAAGCTCATAAGCATAGACAAGGCAAACGTCCTTGATACGTCGCGTCTATGGCGTAAGATAGTGCACGAGATGGCGGCTGAATACCCGGACGTTGAGTGCTCTGATATGCTGGTTGACAATGCGGCAATGCAGCTTGTGCGCAATCCAGCGCAGTTTGACGTAGTCGTTACCACAAATATGTTCGGAGATATCATCTCGGACGAGGCATCTCAAATTACAGGCTCAATAGGCATGCTGCCCTCTGCATCACTTGGCAAGGGTACGAGAGGACTTTACGAGCCTATCCACGGCTCTGCTCCGGATATTGCAGGGCAGAATAAGGCAAACCCAATTGCCACCATTCTCTCCGGTGCAATGATGCTCCTTTACTCCTTCGGTCTTTCCGAAGAGAGCGACGCCATCGTTTCTGCCGTTGATAAGGTGCTTGAAGCCGGCTGGCGTACTGCGGATTTGGCTCACGGCGGCGAATGTCTCTCCACTGTGGAAATCACCGATAAAATCATAGAAGCGCTTTAAATCGATATGTTAAGAAATCTTTATCTTCGCCTTTGTATGACCGGCGTTTTCGGCAAAGTTCTCGACACGCCCCTATTCCGACTGTTCGGAGAGTACTGCCGTGAGGGTGCCTTGCCGGAAGAAAAAGTCCGCGCCTATTCAAGGATGATATCCGAGGTTTACTCATCCGGACTGTCGCTTACCGACCTTACCTTCAAGCTCATCAGCGAGGACGAAAACGTGTATGTCAGGTCCTGCGCACACAGCCTTCCCATCGACCCGTCGGTAGAAGAGGCGGTTAGACGCGAGCTGTCTGTGTTCGAGGAGTTTGCCTCTCTGACGCCCGAGGACTTCTCCCGTGATATGGGTGCGGAATACGTCTGCCCCTTCTTATCCGAAAGAAAGAATTTTGCCGAGCTGTACCGGGCGCGTATCAGGGAAATTCACAGAGTGGGATACGGCATATTCTCCTCACATTCCATGTTCAGACTGGCTGACGGCGGTCTTATTGAGCCTATCGTCAGCGCGGACAAAACCACTATGGATAAATTCGTCGGCTACGAGGCTGAGCGAGCTCAGGTCGTCGCCAATACCGAAGCCTTTATAGAGGGAAAGCCGGCGGCAAACGCCCTGCTCTGCGGTGACGCGGGTACGGGTAAATCCTCAACGGTCAAGGCGGTTGCCAACGCCTTCTTCGATAAGGGTGTAAGACTTATCGAGCTTCGCAAGGACCAGCTGTCACGGCTGCCTTACGTTATGGGCAAGGTTTCGGAAAACCCCTTGAAGTTCATTATTTTCATCGACGACCTGTCCTTTAATAAGAGCGACGACAATTTCAGTATGCTGAAGGCGGCTCTGGAAGGCTCGGCGTCCGCCAGGGCGGATAACGCCATTATATACGCAACCTCAAACCGCCGTCACATTATTAAGGAAAGCTTCGGCGACCGCGAGGGCAATGACGTGCACATAAACGATACCTTGCAGGAAACGCTGTCCCTGTCCGAGAGATTTGGACTCGTTGTACTGTTCCAGAAGCCGAACAAGCAGCTGTACCTTGATATAGTTCACCGCCTTGCGGACAGAGCAGGGTTGAAGATAGACAGGGACAAGCTGGATATTGACGCAGAGGCGTTTGCCCTCAGGCGCGGCAACCGTTCGGCAAGATGCGCCGAGCAGTTTATCGACAGTCTTTTATAATTTTAGTTAGATCGAAAGAGAATAATACTATGCTTACACTTGACAACGTGTACCGCGCAAGCTACGTGCTTAAGGACGTAATCCGTAAGACCGATATCATATACGCACCTAAGCTGAAGCCGGGTACGGAGCTGTACTTGAAAACCGAGAATTTGCAGATAACCGGCTCCTTTAAGGTGCGCGGCTCATATTATAAGATGACACGCCTCTCCGATGAGGAGAAGGCTCGGGGCGTCATCGCCTGCTCGGCAGGAAACCACGCGCAGGGCGTAGCACTTGCCGCACAGAAGAACGGTATTAAGGCGGTTATCTGTCTGCCTGACGGCGCGCCTATATCTAAGATTGAGGCGACGAAAAGCTACGGTGCCGAGGTCTGCCTCGTAGAGGGAGTTTACGACGACGCCTACAAGCGTGCTATCCAGCTGCGTGACTCGGAGGGGTACAGCTTTATCCACCCCTTTGATGACGAGGACGTTATCGCGGGGCAGGGAACAATCGCCCTTGAAATTGCAGAGCAGCTGCCCGACCTTGACGCGGTTATCGTACCCATTGGCGGCGGCGGTCTGATTTCCGGTGTGGCATATACCATAAAATCCATAAATCCGAGAGTTAAGGTTTACGGCGTTCAGGCACAGGGTGCTCCCTCTATGTTAAACTCGGTGAGAGACGGAGAGATAGAGGAGCTTCACTCGGTGTCCACCATTGCAGACGGTATCGCCGTAAAGAAGCCGGGTCAGCTCACCTATGAGCTTTGCTCAAAGTATGTGGATGAGATTGCCACGGTCTCCGACGACGAGATTTCCGCGGCAATACTCGCGCTTATGGAACAGCACAAGCTTGTTACCGAGGGCGCGGGCGCCGTTGCCGTAGCGGCGGCAATGTTCGGTAAGTTTGACCTTGCAGGCAAGAAGACCGTATGTCTGCTCTCGGGTGGCAATATCGACGTTACAATATTGTCAAGAGTTATTAAGCGCGGACTTCTTATGTCGGGCAGAAACTATCAGCTGATGATAGAGCTGGTAGACAAGCCCGGTCAGCTCAAGGACGTTTCGCGTATTATTGCGGACCTGGGAGGCAACGTTACCTCGGTACACCACGAGCGCGCCAATGAAGGCTCGGACGTCAACGGCTGTTATCTTCGTATCGTACTTGAAACGAGAAACTTCGAGCATATCAGACAGATAAAGGACGCGCTGACCTCGGCGGGCTTCAAGCTGCTGTAAAAAGCAATAAAACCGACGGCTTTCACAAACGAAAAATGCAGGTTAACACCTGATGTCATTAAATTATCTTAATGGCTTTGGGCTGACACCTGCCTTTTCTTTCCGCGTCGGCTTCCGATAAAGTGTAAGTGAGTTGCATATTCGAGCTGCTCCGGAAGGGGAGCGCCGCTATCAGGCAAAGAAACATCTAAATAAAAGTGCGCCGACCATCACGAGAATGATGAGTCGGCGCAGAAAAATATTATCGGAAAACCGAATGGCTGCTTACGCTTCGGTAACTTCTTCAGGCGTTGCCTCTTCGGCTTCCTTTGTATCGGCTTGTGCATTTTCCGCTCCTTCAGAGGCTGTGGTACCGTTTTCGGTAACCGGCTTTTTCGTAAAGATCAAAGGAACGGCGATAGCCGAGAAGAGAAAATGGACGTCATAAATTAAGCGGTATATCGTATCTTCGGCAAAAACATCCGTGATCTTGAGTATGTACGTAAGTACAACCGCACAAAAAAGAACAAGGTTGATTATTGAGAATACCTTGGCTGCGGTTGGATTTGTTGTAACCGTTAATTCTTCGGTGCCGTAGCTTGCTTTGCTGATATAAGGCTGCCATTTGATACCGCCAAGTGTGGCAATATAGAAATTGCACTGCATCAGGAACCATATAATAAAGAATATGAAGGAGAAGAAAGACAGAATAACCTGCATGAAGAAAATTGTAGGCACTGCAATTAAATAAAGCACAGCCTCTGTGAGGTGTCTGACGTCGCTTTTGGTACGCTTAAGCCAACCTTCAAGGTAATCGGCGCTTGCTGAAAAAACGTTGTGGAAGAACGACGTTATATAGTACAGTATGGTACACAATGCGGCAGGTATCCAAAAGGGAATTACGCTGATAAAAGCAAAAACCCTATATGGCATAGCCATTTTTTTATACTGGCGGCACTCGCCTGCTTCGTGAAGAAGATTTCTCGCTGATTTTTCGTAATCCATAGTTTAACCCTTTCTTTAAAGCCGAAGCTTTTATATCATTATATACCAACCGAAAACCAAAGTCAACCATACGCACAAAAAACTGCAAAAGCAGAATGTTCATATTTTATCCATTGACATTTAAATTATCGGATGGTACAATATACGCTGAAAAAATATGAATTGAAATCTTTTCGCATTGCCGACGGCTCTTTTTTCGGCAGACATAGAGATTTCAGAAAGGAAGAAAATGTTAAAAACACTGGCAAAAAGTGTCAGAGAATATAAGGCAAAATCAATATGGACGCCTATACTCGTATTCTTTGAGGTAATACTTGAATGTATTATTCCCATGGTTATTGCCGAGCTGGTAAACAGCTACGAGAAGTCGCAGGACATCGGAGACGTTTTGAAATACGGCGGTATCGTAGCGATTTTGGCTATCGCCTCGCTGTTCTTCGGTTCTGCGGCGGGGGTTACCTGCTCTACGGCGGCATGCGGTTTCGCGAAAAATCTCAGACACGATATGTACTACAACGTTCAGGATTTTTCTTTTGAAAACATAGACAGGTTTTCCACTTCGTCTTTAGTTACCCGTCTTACTACCGACGTGGCAAACGTGCAGATGGCTTATATGATGATAATCAGGACGGCTGTCCGCGCGCCGATGATGTTCCTGTTCGCTATAATTATGGCTTTCGTTATGGGCGGTAATATGGCGTGGATATTCATCTGTGTCGTGCCCATTCTCGGCGGAGCTTTGGCTTTCGTTGCCAGCCGTGCCATGCCCCTGTTCAGAAAGGTTTTCAAAAAGTACGATAACCTCAACTCCGCAATTCAGGAGAACGTCAAGGGCATCAGAGTCGTAAAGACCTTCGTACGCGAGGATTACGAGAAAAAGAAATTCGGTTTCGCCTCCGAGGACGTTGCCCGCGACTTTACAAAGGCTGAGAGAATTCTGGCTATCAATAACCCGATAATGCAGCTTTGCCTTAATCTGGTTATGCTCTTCGTTCTGTCCTTCGGCTCCTTCACCGTTATATCCACAAACGGTGAGGCTCTCGGCTACGGACAGATGTCCGCGCTTATTACCTACGGCTTTATGATTCTTTCCAGCCTTATGATGCTCTCCATGATATTCGTTATGATTACCATGTCCTTGGAGTCTGCTCGCCGTATCACCGAGGTGCTCAAAGAGAAGCCTACTCTGACCTCTCCCGAAAACCCGATTTACGAGATAAAGGACGGCTCCGTTGATTTTGACGGCGTCAGCTTCAAGTATTCTAAAGAGGCAAAGAAATACGCTTTGTCGGATATTGATTTGCATATTTCCTCCGGCGAGACTGTGGGAATTATCGGCGGTACGGGCTCGTCAAAGTCTACGCTTATCCAGCTTATATCCCGTCTTTACGACGCAACCGAGGGAACTGTCAGAGTCGGCGGTGTTGACGTTCGCGACTACGACCTCGAAGCTTTGCGTAACAACGTGGCAGTCGTTCTGCAGAAGAACGTGCTGTTCTCCGGTACGATAAAGGACAACCTTCGCTGGGGTAATCCGGATGCTACCGATGAACAGATGAAGGAGGCTTGCCACCTCGCCTGTGCTGACGAATTTATAGAGCGTTTCCCTGATAAGTACGATACCTATATTGAGCAGGGCGGTGCCAACGTATCCGGCGGACAGAAGCAGAGACTGTGTATTGCAAGAGCACTTCTCAAGAAGCCGAAGATACTTATTCTCGACGACTCTACCAGCGCGGTTGATACACGCACCGATGCACAAATCAGACGTGCCATGCGCGATTTTATTCCCGAGACTACGAAGTTTATTATTGCGCAGCGTATTTCATCCGTCGAGGACGCAGACAGAATTATCGTTCTTGACGGCGGCAGGATACACGCTATGGGCAATCATGCCGAGCTTATGTCAGGCTGTGACATTTACCGTGAAATTTATACGTCGCAGAACAGAAGCGACGACAACGGCGGGGAGGTGAATAACTGATGTCAGAAAGCAGAAAGACTCGACCCCGTGCTAAAAAAGGCACGCTGAAAAGACTGATTAAAACAATTTTCTCATTCTATCCGAAGATGCTGCCGCTGACGCTTATTTGTATATTTTTTGCGGCTGCCA
Organism: uncultured Ruminococcus sp.; assembly: GCA_964494135.1. GTDB lineage: Bacteria > Bacillota > Clostridia > Oscillospirales > CAG-272 > UBA1740. Next base: position 26,066 of record CAZBQN010000006.1, read on the forward strand.
TTACTTCAATTCCCTCCCTGTTTATGCAGCAGGTTTTCTCGAAAATCGAATACGCCATCGAAGGCTCCCTTCCTTGGGATGCGGTTTCGGGTGACATACTGACTATCGTTGCGGTACTCGGCTGTATGTATCTCGTTTCTCTTACGGCGGGCTTTACGTGGAACCAGCTTATGGCTGTTATAACCCAGGGCACGCTGAAGAAATTCCGCGATAAGATGTTCGGTAAGATGCAGGACCTTCCGGTCAAGTATTTTGACACGCATAATCACGGCGACATTATGAGCTACTACACCAACGATATTGACACGCTGCGTCAGCTCATATCCCAAAGTCTGCCCCAGCTGCTTATATCCGGAGTAACGATAACCGTGCTTATCGTGATCATGCTCTACTTCTCCTTCTGGATGACAATAGTCGTTCTGGTAGGCGTTGTCGCCATGCTCTTTGCCACCAAGAAAATCGGCGGCGGCTCTGCAAAATATTTCGTCCGCCAGCAGATTGCCATCGGAAAGACCGAGGGCTATATCGAGGAGATGATAAACGGTCAGAAGGTGGTAAAGGCGTTCTGTCACGAGGATGCCTGCAAGGCTGATTTTGACAAAATCAACGGCGAGCTGTTCTCGGAGGCAGACAAGGCGAATAAGTACGCCAATACCTTGGGACCAATCCTCAACAACATCGGAAATATTCTGTACGTTATAGTGGCTATCGCCGGGGGCGTGTTGATTATTTCGGGTGTTACAAACTTCGGATTCAATAATCTCGTATTACCCGAGGCACTGGCTTTGAACGTGGCACTCGTCGTTCCGTTCTTGAATATTACGAAGCAGTTCACGGGCACCGTCGGTCAGATTTCCCACCAGATAAATTCGGTTATCATGGGTCTTGCGGGTGCTTCGAGAATATTTGATTTCCTTGACGAGGAGCCCGAGCAGGACGACGGCTACGTTACCCTCGTCAACGCCAAGGAAATTGACGGCACACTTGTTGAATGCCGCGAGCATACCGGACTTTGGGCGTGGAAGCATCCTCACCGTGCAGACGGTACGATAACCTACACTCCCTTGAAGGGCGACGTCAGGCTCACCGACGTGGATTTTGAATACGTGCCTGGCAAACCGGTTCTCAAGAACATTACCCTCTACGCCGAGCCGGGTCAGCAGGTTGCCTTCGTCGGTGCGACAGGCGCGGGAAAGACGACTATAACCAACCTTATAAACCGATTCTACGACATTGCCGACGGTAAAATACGGTACGACGGCATAAACATCAACAAAATAAAAAAGAGCTCGCTCCGCAAGTCACTCGGTGTCGTTCTTCAGGATACCAACCTGTTTACCGGTACCGTAATGGATAACATCCGATACGGAAGGCTTGATGCAACCGATGAGGAATGTATAAGTGCCGCAAAGCTGGTAGGTGCCGACGACTTCATCACCCGTCTGCCCGACGGCTACGATACTATGCTGACCGGCAACGGCGCGAACCTTTCTCAGGGACAGCGCCAGCTTCTGTCAATTGCGCGCTGTGCGGTTGCGGATCCTCCGGTTATGATACTTGACGAGGCGACCTCGTCAATAGATACGCGCACCGAGCAGATCGTACAGCACGGTATGGACGCCATTATGAAGGACAGAACGGTATTCGTAATTGCTCACCGCTTGTCTACCGTTAAGAATTCCGACGTAATCATGGTTCTTGACCACGGCGAGATAATCGAGCGAGGCAGTCATGACGAGCTTATTGAAAAGCGCGGACAGTATTACAGCTTGTATACCGGCGCGTTTGAGCTCGAATAAATCCCGAAAAAATTTCGCTGTGAGGTGTTTATGGCTTTCAGAGCTTGCTCGTTTACAGGGCACAGACAAATTGAGCCTGCGGCAAAGGAAACCGTGACGAACCTTATTGACCGCTTTATTGCTTACGCATATTACAACGGCTGCCGTGAGTTTTACGACGGCGGGGCTATCGGCTTCGATATCCTCGCCGCCAGGCGCGTTCTTCTGTTCAGAATTTCGCATCCCGACGTCAGGCTGCATATGGTTTTGCCCTGCAAAAATCAGTCGGAGCGATGGTCCGACAGAGATACGTCATCCTATGAGTACGTTCTCGGCGCGGCAGATACCGTCGAGGTTATCGCAGACGAATACTATAACGGCTGTATGAAGGTGAGGAACGCAAGACTCGTTGAGCTGTGCGACGTTCTGGTTGCCTACGTAGGCAGGGATACTGGCGGCTCGGCACAGACCTACCGCATGGCAAAGGCGGCGGGTAAGACCGTCTATAACCTTTTCGGGAAAAAATAGCGTTTTTTCAAACCGTGAGGCATACGGCTGTCTGACGGTTGCTTATCGGCTTGGCTTTTGAGCAGCTTTCTCGTTCTTATAACCGTACAAAACGAAAAAATACAAATTAAAGTTTACATTTTCTGCCGTATGAGGCAAAAAATAACAAAAAGGAGAAAAGTTAACGCCTTCGTTCGCATAATATCAAAAAAATGTATCTTGACATGACCTGCGGTTTATGTTATACTTGCTATACTGAAATTTGTGTTTGAATTTGAGAAGGGGAGGATTGAATTATGGGTTTTATCGAGTTTTTCGACCCCATTGTAAAGGGCTCTTACAGCTTTGCGGAAATTTGGGATAATATTACGATATTTCTGACTGACATGTGGGAAAATATACATATTCAGAACCTTTGGGGAGCTATTTGGAATTTTATATCTCCTCTTGAAGTGGAGATACCGTTCATAATTCTCGGCGTGTGGCTTCTGGTCACCTTCCTCGGCAAACGCTTGTTCTCGGTATTGCGTTTCTCCTTCTTTTTCATCAGCGGATTCGCACTCGGCGTTTATTTGGTCGCTCCGTTCGTTTTGGAATGGATGCCTCTTTTGCCTACCTGGACTGTCGGTGCGGTTACCGGACTGGTGGCGGCGGTTTTGTCAAAGCTCTTGTATATTGTGCTTTATGCCGTTATCCCGGGTTATGCGGCGTACCTGTTCGTTTGCGGCGGGCTTATCGTACCGCTTACCGGAAATTATATCGTAGCTCTTCTGGTGGCGCTGGTTGCGGTCGTGCTTTTATTCATATTCCGCAGCTATGTTGAGACTGCGGGCATTGCGCTTCTCGGAGGATACGGGGTCGCGTGTGTTGTCAGAGGCTTGTACGACTATACCTCCTGGCCGATGTTCGCGGGAATGGAATGGCTTGGTGTTCTCATTTTGACAGTTCTCATCGGCGGCATAGGCTTTTTCGTACAGTACAAGTCACGGGAGAGATATTGAAGTAAATAGTATATTGTTCTTGAAAAGCTGCTCTTACGGGCGGCTTTTCATTTTGTTAAAAATGACGGAACAGGACTTGTTTTTCGATTAGTTCCCGTAACTTGGCCAAAAACTTTTTTCTTCGCTTAAATATATTGACTTTTTATAAAATATATAGTAAAATTAAAAGCGAAAACCATTACTTACAGCGGAGGATTTATGAACAGCACCAGGTTGCTAGAACTGAAGCGCCTTGCAAACAACGTGCGCCGCGGAATTATCGAGGGCGTATACAATGCAGGGTGCGGTCATCCCGGCGGTTCTTTATCGATTGCCGATATTCTGACCTATCTTTACTTTGAAGAAATGAAAGTTGACCCAGCGGCACCGGACCGGAAAGACAGAGACAGGTTCGTGCTCTCAAAGGGTCATACGTCGCCGGCACTTTACGCAACCCTTGCCGAACGGGGCTTTTTCCCCAAGGAAGAGCTGAAAACTCTGCGTAAGACGGGCTCACGCCTGCAGGGACATCCGGATATGAAGGCGATACCCGGAGTTGATATGTCTACCGGATCTCTCGGACTGGGTATATCTGCCGCATGCGGTATGGCACTGTCCGCCAAGGTGTCGGGAGACGCTTACCGGGTCTACACCGTAATCGGTGACGGAGAGAGCGAGGAGGGACAGGTATGGGAGGCGGCAATGTTCGCCGCTCACTACAAGCTGGATAACCTTGTGGCAATTCTGGATTTGAACGGTCTTCAGATTGACGGACCTATCACGGAGGTTATGAATCCCACGCCTCACGACGCGAAGTTTCTCGCCTTCGGCTGGCATGTTATAACTATTGACGCACACGATTTTGACGCTATTGAGGCGGCTTTGTGCGAGGCTCGTACCGTGAAGGGTAAGCCTACGGTAATAATTGCAAAATCGGTTAAGGGCAAGGGCGTTTCTTATATGGAAAACGCGTGTGAGTGGCACGGTCAGGCTCCTAAGGAGGAGCTTTACAAGGTTGCTGTTGCCGACCTTGACAGAATTGCCGAAGAATTGGACAGAGGTGAGTGATATGGCGGATAAGAAAGCTACAAGAGAAAGCTACGGTGCGGCTCTTGCCTCCCTTGGCGAAAAATATGATTTCCTCGTGCTTGACGCGGACCTTGCCGCCGCTACAAAGACGGGCATGTTCAAGAAGAAATTTCCCGACCGCTTTTTTGACTGCGGTATTGCCGAGGGAAATATGATGAGCGTTGCCGCGGGTATTGCCGCGACGGGAAAGACGGTATTCGCTTCTTCCTTTGCAATGTTTGCCTCAGGCAGAGCCTTTGAGCAGGTGCGCAATTCCATAGGCTATCCTCACTTGAACGTCAAGATAGGTGCGACGCATGCAGGAATTACCGTCGGAGAGGATGGCGCGACCCATCAATGTAACGAGGATTTGGCTCTGATGCGTACCATTCCCGGTATGACTGTAATTTGTCCGTCGGATGCAGCCGATGCATACGCCGCGGTTGAGGCGGCACTGACCACCTACGGACCCATGTATCTGCGATTTGGCAGATTTGCCGTACCCGACCTTACCGAGCTGCGTCCGAAGGATTACAAGTTTGAGATTGGAAAGGGCGTTACGCTGAAGGAGGGCAGGGACGTTACCATTATTGCAACAGGCTTTATGGTTCATCTGGCAGTTGAAGCCGCGGATATGCTAAAATCTGAGGGAATTGACGCAGGCGTAATAGATATACACACAATCAAGCCTATTGATAAGGCACTTATAACGGAGGCTGCCAAGCGCACGGGCGCGATAGTCACCGCAGAGGAGCACAATGTTATCGGCGGTCTCGGTGCCGCAGTATGTGAGACGGTTTGCGAGAGCTGTCCGGTACCCGTACTTCGAGTCGGCGTCGAGGATGCCTTCGGCAGAAGCGGCAAGGTTCCTGAGCTGCTTGAAATCTACGGATTGACATCGGCGAATATCGTTAAAAAGGCGAAGGAAGCTATCGCTCTCAAATGAGAGCTCGCTTTCTGAATGACAGGAGGTTTCAGGACGATGAAAATGAAGCGTATTCTTTTAAAGCTTTCGGGTGAGGCACTTGCAAACGATTCGGGGAGCATATACGACGTAGCCTTCGTTGACAGAGTTGCACAGGCACTTAAAGCCTGCCGTGACAGCGGCTACGAGATGGCGGTGGTTGTCGGAGCGGGAAATATCTGGCGAGGAAGACAGGGCGGTGAGATGGACCGCACCAGTGCTGACAGAATGGGCATGCTGGCTACCGTTATTAACGCCATTTGCCTGAAAGAGGCTTTGATACGCGCAGGTGCAGAGGCGGTTGTACTCAGCTCGGTTCCCATGTCACCGTTTGCCGATAATTACACCGCGGAGTGTGCAAAGGCGCATTTGGAGGCAGGTAAAATAGTCGTATTGGGTGCAGGTCTCGGTATTCCGTTTCTGTCCACCGATACGGCAGGTGCGGTAAGGGCGGCTGAAATAGGTGCCGATGTTATGCTTATGGCAAAGAACGTTCCCTATATTTATTCGGCAGACCCGAAGAAGGATCCGAATGCGGAGAAATTTGAGAGAATTTCCGCATCCCGTGTGTTACAGATGAATTTGCAGGCGATAGACAGCACGGCTACGGCGTTTTGCCTCTCTACCGGAATGCCTATCCGTCTGTTCGGTCTGAACGACCCTATGGATATACTTAAGGCGGTAAGCGGTCAGGTTGACGGAACCGTGGTTACAGCCGATTGACGCAATGCCGGCGGACTTTGAATATTTAAATAAAAGTGAGGATTTTTTATGAAACTTGATACGAGAGATTACGAAGCAAAGATGAAGAAGACAATTGCCGCTTACAGCGACAATCTTTCCACTATCAGAGCGGGCAGGGCGAACCCCGACGTTCTCAAGAGAGTTACCGTTGACTACTACGGCTCTCCCACACCTATTTCGTCCATCGCCGAAATCAAGGTGACCGATGCGCGTACAATTACCATTACCTCGTGGGATAAGTCCGCGATGAAGAATATCGAGAAGGCAATACTTACCTCCGATATAGGTATCAATCCTCAGAACGACGGCTCGGCTATCCGTCTGTCCTTCCCTCCGACGACAGAGGAGCGCCGCCGCGAGCTTTCCAAGCAGATAGCAAAGATGGGCGAGGATGCCAAGGTTGCAATCCGCAATATCCGCAGAGATGCCAACGATAAGGTTAAGGCTATGAAGAAGGATTCCGAATTGACCGAGGACGAGGCAAAGAGCTCGGATAAGTCTATACAGGACCTGACCGATAAATATATCAAAGAGGTAGATGCGGTAACTGCCGCAAAGACCAAAGAAATTATGGAGATTTAATTCTTCGGAAACGAGCCTTATATGTTTTTTAAGAAAAAGAACGCTCTGCCTAAGGTTGATGAAAGACTTCAGTCCTTGGGCATAATTATGGACGGCAACGGCAGATGGGCGAAGAAACGGATGCTTCCGCGAAGCGCAGGACACGTTGCCGGCGCAAAGATAATACAGGGCATCCTTGAAGACTTGCGCGAGATAGGTATTCACTACGTCACTCTTTACGCCTTTTCTACAGAGAATTGGAAGAGACCTAAGGAAGAGGTCGATGCCCTTATGGAGCTTATCTATAAGTATCTTGACGAGGTCGTTGTGGAGAAGGTGCGTACCGACCCCGAGTTCTCAATGTGCTTTCTCGGTGACAAATCCGTGCTTTCGGAGAAGCTGAGAAACAAGTGTATAGAGATAGAGAATATGGCAAAGGACAGAGCCTTTGTATGTAATCTTGCGCTGAACTACGGCGGGCGGGACGAGATCGTTCATGCGGTGAACGCGGCAATAGCCGACGGTTGCTCGCCCGTGTCAGAAGCGGATATCAGCAGTCATCTTTATACGGCGGGTACGCCCGACCCCGATCTGATAATCAGGACGGCAGGGGACCAGAGGCTTTCCAATTTCCTTATCTGGCAGGGTGCGTATTCCGAATTTTACGTTACCGACACCCTTTGGCCCGACTTCGGAAGACGGGATATCGTTCGTGCAATAGATGCGTTTTATAAACGCGAGCGTCGCTTTGGCGGCTTGAAATAAGACGATGACCGGGTGATTCCGAGCCATCTGACAGATTAATACAGTACGAAGTGGAGTTATTATGAAAGCGAGAGTTCTCACAGGGCTGGGCATAATTGTTTTCGGCTTGCCGCTGCTCTTTTTATCCGAATATATTATTTATCCTCTCGCGCTGGGAATTTTGTCGCTCTTTTCGATTTGGGAGATACTCCGCGCGATGGGTATGCATAAGAATTACCCGATAGCAATACCGACCTATATCGTCAGTCTTTGTCTGCCTGTTTTCGGTTACGGTCATTTTGTCGGACCCGATCAGCAGATAAATTATATGCTCATATGCGTCGCCGTAATGTTCGTGCTTCTGTTGTATTACATCTGCGTTGCGGTTTTATCAAGAGGAAAGCTCAGCTACCGTGATGTTTCATCGGCGTTCACCATGATGGTTTACGTTACGGTGTCATTCACTTCAATGACCTTGATAAGATATATGAACAACGGCGTGTATTTCTTCGGCATGGTGTATATCGCATCCTGGATATGCGACGTGTTTGCGTATTTTACGGGTATGCTTTTCGGAAAGCACAAGCTGGCTCCGGAGCTCAGCCCGAAGAAAACGATAGAAGGTTCGCTGGGAGGAATCTTTTTCTCCACACTTACATTTCTCCTTTACGGACTGGTGGTTGAGAGCTTCTTCCCGGTTCAGGCAAACTATCTTATACTGACGCTTCTCGGACTGACCCTTTCGGTCGTATCCCAGGTAGGCGACCTTTGGGCATCGCTCATAAAGCGTGAGCAAGGAATAAAGGATTACAGCCACCTGCTTCCCGGTCACGGAGGAATTGTTGACAGATTTGATTCGGTTTTCTCAACCTGTACGATTCTTCTGCTCGTTTGCGTTTTGGCACCCCCATTCGTTTCGGCGGTGTAAATTTGACACTTGATTAGAATATTACGTGAAACGGGATGCTATTTTGTTGTCCCGTTTTTCTTCAAATTATTGCCTTCGCGGCTGCAAGGAGTCTGATAAATGAAAAAAACAATATCCGTCCTGGGAGCCACCGGATCGGTCGGTCTTCAGGCGTTGGACGTGGCGAGAACGTCGGGCTACAAGGTTGATTTTCTCTCGGCAAATACCGACGTTCGGCACATGGAACGGCTGACCAGAGAATTTAAGCCGCGTGCCGTAGCTATGGCTGACGAGGCTTCAGCCCGCATGCTGGGGACTGCTCTTGCCGATACCGATGTCAAGGTACTTTCGGGAGAAGAGGGAATAGCCGAGGGCATAAAGTCCTGCGAATCGCAAACGGTAGTCAATGCGATACTCGGTAAAGCCGGACTTGCGCCGACCCTTGCCGTTATCGACACGGGAAAGAGATTGGCTCTTGCAAACAAGGAATCGCTTGTAATAGCAGGTGACATAGTTATGACCCGTGCAAGAGATATGGGCTGTGAGATAATTCCGGTGGACAGCGAGCATTCAGCCATATTCCAGTCGCTGCGATCGGGGAAGCCTTGCGAGATAAAAAAATTGATACTTACGGCGTCCGGAGGCCCCTTCTTCGGTATGAGCCGTGATGAGCTTCGACGCGTGACGCTTTCGGATACGCTGAAGCATCCGACTTGGAAAATGGGCAGAAAAATTACTGTCGACAGCGCGACTCTTATGAACAAGGGCTTTGAGGTAATTGAAGCCTGCCATCTGTTCGGCGTTTCGGCAGAAAAGGTTCAGGTAACGGTGCACCGTGAGAGCATACTTCACTCTGCTGTGGAATATGTTGATAACAGTATAATCGGCGAGTTCTCGGTGCCGGATATGAGAATGTGCGTTCAGTATGCGGTAGATTATCCCGACCGTCTGCCGTCGGCAGGCGAGCCGCTCGATCTTTTTTCGGTTGGCAAGCTTACCTTTGCTCAGCCTGACAGAGACGCTTTCCCGTTTCTGAACCTTGCCGAGAGGGCGTATACCCTTGGCGGTGCAATGCCGGCGGTAATGAATGCGGCGGACGAGGTTGCCGCAGATGCCTTTCTTAACGGGCGCATAGGATTTACGGACATTTTTGACGTGGTTTGCGAGTGCTTTGAGAGAATGACGGAATTTGCCGAATACACATCGCTTGAGGATATTATAGCCGCCGATAAGAAGGCGAGAGATGTCGCCAAAGAGTTGGTGTACAGAATAAACAAATGATTTTTCGGAGGATATTTTGGAAGTTGCATTAACGATAGTCGTAGCTCTTCTTGTTTTTGGCTTTTTGATTTTCATTCATGAATTCGGACATTACATCACAGCCCGAATATTCAAGGTTTCCATAAATGAATTTTCCATAGGTATGGGACCCACGCTCCTGTCATATAAGTCAAAAAAGACTGATATACTCTATTCCGTCCGTATTCTGCCCATCGGCGGATACGTTTCAATGGTTGGCGAGGATGAAGAATCCGAGGATCCGAACGCCTTCAATAAAAAGCCGGCCTGGCAGAGATTTATCATAACCGCCGCCGGTGCGACGGTCAATATCGTCGCGGGCTTTTTGGCTACGATAATTCTCGTGAGCATTATAAATATCGGCAGTACCACCATCGGCGGCTTTCTGACCTCCGACGATTTTGCCGAGATAGGAGACGTTGAGTATACGGAAAGCTCAGAGTCCCAGGGTTTGATGGCGGGGGATACCATAATCGCCGTAAACGGCACCCGTGTTGAAATCTACGACGAGCTTTCCTATGAGATTATGAGGCAGGGCTACCAACCGGTTGATCTGACGGTTTTGCGTGACGGTGAAGAGCTTGTTATCCCGGGCGTGCAATTTCCGACTATTGTACAGCAGGATCAGGTATTCGGTTACCCGGACGTCAGAGTTTATCGGGTGGAGAAGAATTTTGGCAATACGATAGGTCTTGCATTCAAGAAAGCGTGTCTTGTTATGCGAAGCTGCTGGGAGTCGATATACGACCTGGTGACGGGCAGATATTCCATTTCCGCGGTTTCGGGTCCCGTCGGAATATCGGGTGCCATCGGCGAGGCGGTATCCGCAGGCTTTGCCTCCGTGCTTAATATCGTAATTCTTATAAGCATAAATCTCGGTTTTATGAATTTACTGCCTATTCCGGCTCTGGACGGAGGCAGACTGATAACGATTCTTATAGAGATGATAACGAGAAAGAAGGTTCCGCCGAAAATCGAAGCGGCGATTAACGGTACGGGACTGATACTGCTTCTCGGACTTTCTTTCCTGATAATGATAAAGGACGTAATACAACTGTTTTGATAGGAGTGGAAAATGAAATCGGTTTTTGAGAGAAGAAACAGCCGTGCGGTAAAGGTAGGCGGCACCGTGATAGGAAACGGCAGTCCCATCACCGTGCAGTCAATGACAAATACCGACACTCACGACGCGGAGGCTACCTACGCTCAGGTCATGCGCCTTAGCGAGGCGGGCTGTGACGTCGTTCGCATCACGGCTCCCGACCTTGAGTCGGTGTCTACGTTTGAGCTGCTGAAAGCTAGAGGGGTCAAAATTCCACTGGTAGCCGATATTCATTTTAATTATAAAATTGCTCTTGCCTGCGCTGAGTGCGGAGTGGATAAAATACGCATTAACCCCGGCAACATAGGCGGCGAGGACAACGTCAGACAGGTTGCAGAGGCCTGCAAGAAATACGGAACCCCGATAAGAATAGGCGTTAATTCCGGCTCGGTAGAGGAGAGTATACTGAAAAAATACGGCGGACCTACTCCCGAGGCTTTGGCAGAGAGCGCTCTTTATCATGCGAGTCTGTTGGAGAAATATGATTTTCGGGACATAGTTCTGTCGGTCAAGGCGTCAAACGTGCCCGATATGATTCGTGCAAACCGTATTCTTGCCGCAAAAACCGATTATCCGATACACTTGGGAGTTACCGAGGCAGGCGGAGGCAACGCCGCGCTCATCAAGAGCAGTATCGGAATAGGCGCGCTTATTTCCGAAGGTATAGGAGATACCGTTCGTGTATCGCTGACGGACGACCCATGCGAGGAGGTCGGAGCTGCAAAGCAAATACTTCATTCGCTGGGAATGCTTGATAATCCCGGTATGGACATAGTGTCCTGTCCCACCTGCGGAAGGACGAAGATAGACCTTATTCCCATAGTGCGGGAATTTGAAACCCGCGCCCGTGAGGAGGGGCTGGATAAGCTTAACATAAAGGTAGCCCTGATGGGCTGTGCCGTAAACGGTCCGGGCGAGGCGAGAGAGGCTGACATCGGAATTGCAGGCGGCAAGGGCGAGGGCTTGATATTCAAAAAGGGCGAAATACTGAGAAAGGTAAGCGAGGAGTCCTTAGTGGACGAGCTGCTTTCGGAAATTCGCCGCGGATTTTGCAACTGACAGTGTGGAGTGTAAATGGATAACAAAGGCTTTTTTGACGTTTTTACAAGATATAAACCGGATGAGGAAAAACGCGCTCTGCTGGAAAGTGCCACGGGGGCGAGCTTCAGGTACAAGAAAAATCCTTTTATCGTAGAGGTTGAATTGAATTTTGACAGGCATCAGCCTGCCGAGCTCATTTACGAAATAGAGGATGAGTGCTCTTCACTCTACGGCGCGGAACGCTTTAAGATAATACCGCATTTCCCCGCGAGCGAGTTCGAGATAAGCAGATTTAACGAAATCCTGCTTGAAGCATCTCTTTGCGGCGCGGTGACTCACGGATTCTTCGGGCATGCGGAATACGAGGACGACGGAGTTACGATCACCGTTAAAATACCGTTTTATAAAATGGGCGTGGACTTCGTTAAGGCGGCTGATACGGAGAATATTCTTTCGGGAATTCTGATGTCGCGCTACGGAGTACAAAGACGGATTGCGGTTGTGGAAGGTGAGGGAGCGGCTTCCTTTGAAGCTGAGCTTGAAGCCCGCCGTGCCCTGATACTCGCGGACGCAGAGCGGGAGAATTCCGAAAAAGCTCGGGCAGAACGCGAAAAACAGATAAAACAGCGTGAGGAAGAAGCACGCCTTGCAGACCCTCATTACGATTTTGAGGCAAGGGTCGGTTTGTCATCGCTTGCAGGCACCAACAGCGTTCTCGGTGAATCAAAATACCGCATGGGTGCATCGACCTATGATTGCAAGGAATCGGAGCTGCTGTTCGGCGAGGATTTTGATATTTTCGAGCCGACGCCACTTTCCGATGTGGCAAAGGAGAGGAACAATTCGGTATTTCTCGGCACGGTTTACGAAGTAACGACCAAGGAGACCCGAACCGAGGATAGGTTTAACTGCACCATAGGCTTCTCTGACGGCGCCTGCGGCTGTTATATAAAGCGCACGCTTGACCTTGATGAAATGTCCTTTATCAAGTCTTTAAAGCCGGGTACTCATATTGCCGTATTCGGAAAGGTCAGAACCGATAAATTTGATAACGAGCCTTTTATTTACCCACGGGGAATCAAGACGGTTAAAAAGCTGGAGCGCATGGATAATGCCGAAGAAAAGCGAGTAGAGCTTCATCTTCACTCCAATATGTCAGCCATGGACGCTATTATCACTCCCGCTGAGCTTGTTGACACGGCTATTCGCTGGGGGCATAAGGCTATAGCGATCACCGACCACGGAAACGTCCAGTCCTTCCCCGAGGTAATGCTGGAAGTCGAGAAGGCAAAGAAAAAGGGCAAAGGGCCTCTGAAAATACTGTACGGTATGGAGGCTTACTTTGTCAATGATACTGCAAGATGCGTATTCGGTGATAATCTGCCGAGCTTTGACGACGAGATGATAGTTTTCGATATTGAGACTACCGGTAAGTCCGCCAGAACCTCAAGGATTATCGAAATAGGTGCGCTTTTGGTAAAGGGCGGTGAAATATTAGACAGCTTTTCCACCTTTGTCGACCCGGAGTGCCATATACCCGAAGACAGCACTGAGGTTCACCATATTACCGACGATATGGTGGTCGGAGCACCCACCGAACGTGAGGCTGTCAAGAGCTTTCTTGATTTTGCGGGGGACAGGCTGCTCGTCGCGCATAACGCAAACTTTGATGTGGGCTTTATACGCAGTGCAGCGGACAGACACGGCTTTAAATTCACTAATACCTACCTTGACACCGTAGGCGTGTCGAGATACGTCAACTCCGAGCTTAAAAATCATAAGCTTGCCACCGTAGCAAAGCATTATAAGCTCGGTGACTTTGAGCATCACAGAGCTGATGCCGATACCGAGATTTTGGCAAGGATTTTGTTCAAAATGTTGGATAGGCTCAAGAGTGAGGGAATCAACGACTTTGAGTCTATGAAAAGCGCAATGAGTGCCAGTACAGACCCTCTGCTTCTGCCTACCTACCATATGATAATATTCGCAAAAAATAAAGAGGGGCTGAAGAATCTTTATAAGCTGGTTTCTTACAGCTATTTGGATTATTATAAACGTTTCCCGAGAATTCCCAAGACCGTGCTTGAAAATCACAGGGAGGGGCTGATAATCGGCTCTGCCTGCGAGGCGGGCGAGCTGTACCGCGCAATACTTGACGGAAGAAGCGAAGAAGACATTGAGGAGATTGCCTCCTTCTACGACTACCTTGAAATTCAGCCACTGTGCAATAACCGCTTCCTTATAGGTGATAAGGTTAAGGACGAAGAAACGCTGAAGGACATAAACAGGCAGATCTACGAGCTGGGAAAGAAACTCGGTAAGCCTACGTGCGCTACGTGTGACGCCCACTTCTTGAATCAAGAGGACGAAATATACCGCCGTATTATTCTCTCCGGACTGAAATATTCGGATGCGGACAAGCCCACGCCCATTTACCTCAGAAATACTGAGGAGATGCTTGCAGAATTTGACTATCTCGGCGAGAAAATAGCAAAAGAGGTCGTTATCACCAACCCGAATCTTATAGCGGATATGTGCGAGGAGATACGTCCTATTCCCGAGGGCAGATACGAGCCGAGTATTCCGGGCGCAAACGAGGAGCTGACCGAGTCCTGCTGGAAAAGAGCGCATGAATGGTACGGAGACGAGCTTCCCGAAATCGTGGAGAAAAGACTCAACAAAGAGCTGACCTCTATTATCAAAAACGGCTTTGCCGTTCTGTATATGATAGCGGTAAAGCTGGTCGCGTATTCCGAGAGCCTCGGTTATCTCGTTGGCTCCCGCGGCTCGGTAGGCTCGTCCTTTGTTGCTACGATGTCGGGTATATCGGAGGTTAACCCTCTGCCGCCTCATTACAGATGTCTTAAATGCCGCCACAGCGAATTTATCACCGACGGATCGGTAGGCTCGGGCTTCGACCTCGAGGACAAGAGATGTCCGGTATGCGGTGAGTGGATGTATCAGGACGGTCAGGATATACCCTTTGAGACCTTTCTCGGCTTCTACGGTGACAAATCGCCGGATATAGACCTGAACTTCTCTGGTGACGTGCAGGGAAAGGTGCATAAGTACACCGAGGAGCTTTTCGGCGAGGGGCACGTGTTCCGAGCCGGTACTATTACCGGACTTGCGGACAAGACCGCCTGGGGATACATAAATAAATATCTCGAAGAGAGAAAAATAAAAATACCCAAGGCTGAGGTTGGCCACATGGCTACCAAGATCATGGGTATCAAAAAGACTACGGGTCAGCATCCCGGCGGTATTATAGTTATTCCCATGGAGTTTGACGTATACGATTTCACCCCGGTTCAGCATCCCGCGGACGACCCGTCTGCCGATACCGTAACCACGCATTTCCAGTTCTCATATCTTCACGATACGATTTTGAAGCTTGATGAGCTGGGACACGATATGCCGACGAAATACAAGATGCTGGAGAAGTATACAAACACCAGCGTCCTTGACGTAAAAATGAACGATAAGTCGGTTTATGAGCTGTTTGCCTCGACACGCCCCCTGGGTATTCAGCCCTCTGATATAGGCGGATGCCTGCTCGGAACCTACGGTATACCCGAGATGGGAACCAAATTCATTCAGCAGGTTCTTCTTGATGCAAAGCCTAAAACCTTTGCGGACCTGTTACAGATTTCCGGTCTGACTCACGGCACGGACGTATGGCTCGGCAATGCTCAGAAGCTTATCAAGGAGGGCACGTGTACCATATCCGAGGTTGTGGGTACCCGTGACGGAATTATGCTGTATCTTATTCAGCACGGGCTTGACGACTCAACCTCATTCAAGATAATGGAGGCGGTAAGAAAGGGCAAGGGCGTAACTCCCGAGCAGGAGAAGGAGATGCTTGATCACGGCGTGCCCGAATGGTATATCTGGTCATGCAAAAAGATTAAATATATGTTCCCGAAGGCTCACGCCGCGGCGTACGATATGTCTGCCATCCGTCTCGGTTGGTATAAAATTTATTATCCTATGGAATTCTATGCCGCATTTCTTACGGTTGCTCCGGGCGGATTTGACGGCGAGGTGGTCGGTAAAGGCTGGAGCGGTGTAAACGCTAAAATACAAGAGCTTGAGGATAAAGGCAACGAGGCGAGTGCAAAGGATAACGAGCAATTGACTACCATGTACCTGGTCAGAGAGGCTATGGCGCGCGGAGTGGTCTTTATGAACGTTGACCTGAAAAAGTCGGATGCCACAGCCTTTCTGCCCGAGGACGGAAAAATAAGAATGCCCTTCAACTCTCTGCCGGGTCTCGGTGATACGGCGGCGGAGAAAATAATGCAGGCGCGTGAAGAGTACGATCTGTTTTCCGTGGAAGAGTTGCGTCTTCGCACGGGAATATCAAAATCGGTCGTCGAGATTTTGCGCCGTAACCATGTGCTTGACAGCATGACGGAAACCAATCAGCTCACGTTGTTTTGACAGCTTTATGTAACATTTTTACGGCAGAAAACTCGGCACGCCCCACGACATCAGGTGATAAACAGGAGTATCGCCAGCATTATGGCGCACTCCTTGTCGCCGTCCTTTGAGAAAAACAGATACAGCGCCAGGGCGGCAATGAGTATTTCCTCGAAGCCAATGTCGAATTTTGCGCCCTTCCCGAAAATAAAATTGTCTTTTAGTTTTCCCAAAAAGGGGATGCCGGCAAGAACACTGTCATTCCTGCCTCCATCATCCCGCTCGGAGGGCTCGGTTGAGCACTGACGTGTATCTTCCGTGTCCTGCGGGGCGCAGTCTGTCGGCACGGCATCCGATTCCTGCCGCAGGGCAATGCCGTCGTAGCCCGACGGTATGTTCAGCTCACGTTCGTCATCTGTGTATTTTCTGGTGTACACCGTCTACTTACCCCCTATCACGTCAATTATATCCAGTATGCCCACCATGGTGTCAATCGCTTTGCTTCTTGACTCGCGAACGTAGGGCTTCATTGCCGTGAGCAGCTGCGTACGCTCGGGCTTTCTGTGACGGGGTGTAGCCTCCCGCATGACAACGGGCACGTCTGCCGGCAGACTCACTTGCTCCGTTTCCTTCGCCTCCGTCTGTTCGGCTGTTTGACTGTTGTTCATCAGTGAGGCAATCTGCTTTACCAAATCCGGGTTTTCCATTATCAGGCTGATGATTTTGCTGATATCCGGAGTGTCAGACATTGTTTCCTCCCTTGCCGTTTCTGTAATCGTTAATGATTTTGATTGCCTCTCTGAGATTGGGCCTACCGTCCTTCGTTATGGCATCGCGCATCCTTTGAAGCTGTGAGTGAGGCGGAGTTTTCTCAGGGAGCTTGAAGCCGTGGCTTTTGCCGATGGCACAGACCGTTTGCCATAGCTCCTCGTCGGGCAGAGCGGCGAGAGCCGTCAGTTTATCGTTGTCGATTTTCATATTCTGTCTCCTTTCTTATGTCACTATTCAATGATATGCTATGGGAGATTAAAATGTTTTTTCGAGGTTCCCAGAATGGAAAAAATAAAATGTATCATTATATCAGATATTCACGGCGCAAGACGGGAATTGCAAAAAGCACTTTCTCTGCATAATGATGCCGATGCGGTATTTTTTCTCGGCGACGGAGTACGCGAGGCAGAGGAGCAAGCCATCGCAGACGGAGGCAGACGGCACTGGCTGGCGGTGCGGGGAAATTGTGATTTTTCCTCGGATTTTCTGGGTGTACAAATGAAAAAGACCGACAGCATCACTCTGTGCGGCAAAAAAATAGTGTTTACTCACGGAGACCTTTACGGTGTGAAGTACCACAGAGACGGACTTTACAAGCTTGCCGCCGATACCGGTGCGGACATACTGCTCTTCGGGCATACGCACAGGAAGCACGAGGAATACAGGGACGGCGTGTATTACGTTAATCCCGGCAGTATTTCCGGCGGTGACACGGGAAAATCCTGCGCGCTTCTGACGCTTGACGGAAATAACGTGCTGTTCTCGTTTCTGGATTTATAATCAAAGGGCACGGCTGGCCGTGCGGAAAACCGACACATAATTTTGAAAGGCGAAAAACTATGAATATGATGCCGCCTCACCCCGGAGGACGTATGAATTCTCCCGACCGGGCAAAGGATAAAAAAGAAAAATTACGTCTTCGTGACATACCGCATGCCATACTCGGCACCGTCGGTACATTCATATCCAGACTGTTTTACATAATCGGTCTTGTATGGAAGTCTGCACCGCTATTGCTGATTTTGATGATGGCGTTCTGCATACTTGACGGTGTTTTGCCGGTTTTCGGAGCGTACATATCCCGCGACCTTTTAAACGGTATTGCCGCCCTTATCACGGACAGACCTGTAAGCACGGAGTTTTCCGAGATATTCAAGGTAATTGAACCGCTTCTGTTTCTGTTTATAATGAATATCGTATACCTTTTTTTGCGGAAGGTGCTGTCGAAGATGAACTCCATGGTTACCGGAATTGCCGGTGAGCTGGTAGTCAACCATATCAAGCTTATGATAATCAACAAGGCGCGTGAGGTTGACCTGTCCAGCTACGATAAGCCCGAGTTTTACGAAAAACTTGAAAACGCAAACCGCGAGGCAGGTATGCGCCCTATCAGTATTCTTAACGCAACCTTTAACGTAATAAGCGCGGTAATAAGTGCCGTATCCTTTGTGGCAGTTCTTACCACGTTAAGTCCTTGGGCACCGGTTATCATCATCATTGCCGCCGTTCCCGGAGCGATAGCGAACTTCTTCTGGCGCAACAAGAACTTCAGATACGTACGCTTCCATTCCAAGGAAAGAAGACAAATGAATTATTACTCCGGGCTTATGGTCAACAAGGACCGCGTAAAGGAAAACAAGATCCTCGGGCTCGGCGACACGATAATCGACAACTACAAAAAGGCTTTTGCAAAGTATTTCAAGGGCTTGAAGCGGCTTATTCTGCGCGAGGGTATAGTTCAGATAACGGTGGGACTGCTGTCCGTGCTCGTCCAGGGCGCGCTGTTTGCGTACATCGCATTCAGCGTAATATCCGGTGACGGTCTTGTCGGCGATTATTCGCTGTATTCGGGAGCCTTGACCTCGATTGCAGGCTATGTTTCAACCCTGCTCACCGCCACGGTGACAATATACGAGGGTACTCTGTTCATTGATAATATGATTACCTTTATGAATGAAAAGCCTGAGATCGTCGCCGCCGAGGAGCAGCCTCTTTCTCCCAAGCGCGGCGTGCCGCATACGCTGGAGCTTCGCGGAGTTTCGTTCTGCTATCCGGGTTCGGAGAACTACGTCCTGCGCGACGTGAATCTGAAGATAGACTCCTCCGATTCGGTTGTGCTGGTCGGTCTTAACGGAGCGGGAAAAACCACGCTTATCAAGCTTTTGACCAGGCTTTACGACCCTACCGAGGGTGCAATATATCTTGACGGCGTTGACGTCAGACGGTACTCGCCCGAAGAATATTATGACTTGTTCGGTATAATATTCCAGGATTTCGGCAAATACGCCGAGAGCGCAAGAGAGAATATCCGATACGGCGACGTGAAGAAGGAAAGTACCGATGAGAAAATAATTTCCGCCGCCGTCTCAGGCGGTGCCGACGAATTCATCGAGGCGTTGCCAGACGGCTATGATACACCCCTGACCCGAATGTTTGAGGAGAACGGAGTAGAGTTATCGGGCGGTCAATGGCAGAAGCTGTCGGTTGCCCGCGCATTCTACAAGGATTCCGACATACTTATTCTTGACGAGCCTACAGCGTCCCTTGACCCCATGGCGGAGCAGGCGGTGTTTGACCGCTATTCCGAGCTTTCAAAAGGAAAAATATCCGTCTTCGTGTCGCATAAGCTTTCAAGTGCTGTGAGCGCTACGAAAATCGTGGTTCTTGACAGCGGCACGGTAGCAGAGGTCGGCAGTCACGAGGAGCTGATGAAGCAAAAGGGCAAGTATTACAGTCTTTTCACCGTTCAGGCACATAGATATACCGGTTTGGATTATGATTAATTTATAAAAAACTCACCCGGGTTTGCATAAGTCCGCATTTAACAGACTTGTGCATCCGCAAGGGTGAGTTTTTTCATCTTTATTCGGTTATGCTTTACTAAAAAGCAATATATCAGCTTCCCGCAGATAGGGAAGTGAATTTTTCCAGTGCCGATACGAAGTCGGAGAATGCGCTCTTTTCAAAGGGAGAGTCAAGCCCGACCTTTTCCAAAAGCTCCTGATAGCTGTCCGTATTTCTTTCAAGAAGGGCGGCAAATATATTTGCACCTGCGCCGGTTTCTGCCTGTTCAAGCTCAAGCACGCGGACGGCGCCGAGTGCCGAGGTTACGTACGCCTCGTTGGTCAGGGGCGCGGTAATGCTTTTTTCCGAAATTACGCCGTCTAGGGTGATTTCTGCTTCGTACAGCTCCATGCCGAGAATTCTTGCAAGCTCCTCAAGACGTTCTTCTGTGATCTCGTAGTACTCCAGCTTATAGACCTCGTGCTCGTAAAGCGAATACCTGACAGACGCTTCAAGCTCAGCGAGCATATTGTATACCGTCAGCAGCTTAGTATAGCCGAAGGCGGAAGCCGAGAGCTTCTTATCAAGCTTGGTCAAGCAGAGAAGCTCTGAGGTAAGCGAATAAAGCTCGGAAATTCCCTGAAAGTCTGCGAAACCGTAGTTGACATATCCGTCAAGGAAGCTGCCGAACAGGAAAGAAATTTTTTCGTAGTCGTATATGTTATCGCGGACCGTTACGAAAATAACCGGCGAGTTGTTTGCACTTATGTACTCTGCGAATCCTGCGGTGTGTCTGACGTCCGCACTTTCCTTAATGTCGTACAGTCCGTGCTGGAGCATATAAGCGAAGGCATCGCCGAACTCCGGATTCATCTGACTGTATACACTGTACATATCGTTGACGGTGACCTCGTAATCCTGCTTGGGAATACTCTGTCCGATAAGAGCCTGTTCGATCTTTTCCGCCAGAACATCAAGAGAGCCAAGCGCAGACTTTGCGTTTTGCAAAAGAGTATTCATCTGCGCCTCTGTGTAATCACAGCCCAAATTTTTATAGGCAACCTCAATGTAGCTTGAACAGCCAAGCTCGTCCGCTATTTGGCGGCGCACCTTAACCAGCTCGGTGAATACGGCTCTGCGCTTTGCATTTATTGCATCGTTGTAAAGCGCGGTATAAATTGCTTTGTTGCTCAGATATTTGTTCGAGCCTTCACCGTATTTTTCGGCAAGCTCTGCCAGCATTTCTGTCAGCGTGCCGGTAGAATCGCCGTAGGTAATTTCCACGTTGTCGGGGGATAAATGACGGTATTCGGACAGAATCTCTGCCTCCTGTCTGTAAAGCTCTTTCAGAGTGTCGGTTACCGTGTAATCAAGATATTGATCAAGGCTGTATCCGAATAGTTCTTCTTCAAGAGCCGCTTTGTACACCGATTTTGCACAAGCCGAGAGAAGCTCGCGGTTTGCAAGTGTCAGGTCAATCAGATATTCCGAGAAATATATCTCTTCTTCCTTCCAAAACTCAACCGACGAGTCTCTTGCCGCGCTGATCCTTACCAGCGACAGCATCATTTCGGCTTCTTCGCATTTTTTAAAGAGCGATGTAAGTGACGAAACCGTTTCGGATAAATCAAGCTCTGAGCTTGAAATTTTTTCGCTCAGCGCGAGGACGTTTTCGGATAAGGTCCTGAGGTTCGGTCTTGTGTATACCAGCTCCGACAGGTCGGCAGTTCCTCTGCCGTAGTCCTTATAGTCGGGTGTAATGATTGAAGTGCCGTCGTCTATCGGGGGCGGATTGTTACCGTTACCGCCTCCGTTATCATCATCTGTGATGTCTTCCGAGCCGCTGTCCGGCGTACATCCGATAAGACTAAGCATGCTCGTAAAGATTAAACATATAATGAGAAATAAAGGTATGATCCTTTTCAATACTACCTCCGGATTATCTGCCAAGACCTGCGGCACCGATGATACCCGCATCGTTGCCCAGTGAGGCTGTGACTATTTTAGTCTTGTTCTTGCCGTCACGGGTGTATTGCTCTCTGTCAACCATTTCGATAAGGGGACGGGTCAGATACTCTTTCTCATTACAAACACCGCCGCCTATGCAGAGCACGTGAGGCTGGAAAATATTTATCATGTTCGTAATTCCGACTGCCAGATATCCGATATATTCGTCAACTATCTCCTTGCCGTAGCGGTCGCCATTTTTCATCGCGTTGAAGGACGTACGGGCAGTAACCTTACCGTCACGCGCCTCCTCGTCAAAGAGCATGGAGGGGATACCTTTAAGCTTGAGCTCGTTCATCTTCTCCTTCGTCATAGCAGTGAGGGCAGTTGCCGATGAGTATGCCTCCCAGCAGCCGCGTCTTCCGCAGGAGCACTGTCTTCCTCCGCAATCAATGACTGTGTGTCCCAGCTCCGCGCCCGCACAGTTCACACCGCCCGCAAAAATTTTACCGTCGATTATAACACCGCCGCCGACACCTGTGCCGAGGGTTATCATAACGAGAGAGGGATAGTCCTTTCCCACGCCCGCAAGAGCCTCGCCGAGAGCTGCGGCGTTGGCGTCGTTTGCAATATATACTTCTTTCGCGGGATAGTATTTTTTGAACAGCGAGGAAAGAGGAAAGTTAACCATTTTGATATTATTTGAGTATTCGACGGTACCCGTGCCGGAATTTACCGTTCCGGGAGATGCAATTCCGACGTACTCAATGTCCCCGGGAGTCAGTCCGTTGCGCTCGGTAATGTCCATAGCCAAGGCTGCCATATCCTTTACTATCAGCTCTGCATCCCTGCTTGCCAGAGTGGGAACCGAGCCCTTGTCTACAATTTCAAGCTTTTCGTTACAAAGACCTATGGCGATATTCGTTCCGCCGAGGTCGATACCTAATGTGAACATAATGATTCTCACCTTTGTCAATTATTTTTTTACTTATTAAAAAACCGAAAATATTATACCTCTTTTTTATTATGTTGTCAACCGTAAAAGATGTACGCGGGGTAAATCTTTTGTCTTTCAAGGCTTATTCATAAAAAATTAACATTTTGGCAAATCTATTCTTTCGCAAGGGTATTGAAAAATCCACAAAATTGGTATACAATATACCCGAATCGACGAAATAGCCGTTTTGCATTAAGAAACGGCTGTCGGTAAGGTATATTTTTACAGAGGTTAATATATGGCAAGATTTGTTTATGCGGACAATGCGGCTACAACGCCGGTGTCGCGCGAGGTCATAGAAGCTATGGCGCCTTGCTTCTCGGAATGCTGGGGCAATCCGTCCAGCCAGCACGAAAAGGGATATGAGGCAAAAGCGCTGGTTGACGGCGCAAGAGCAGATATAGCAAAGGTACTGAACTGTCAGCCCGGGGAGATATATTTTACATCCTGCGGTACGGAGAGCGACAACTGGGCTATCAAAGGTGCGGCTCACCGCCTGCGCTCTAAGGGCAGAACCCACATAGTCACTACAACTATAGAGCACCATGCCGTTTTGCACACGGCGGAAGCTTTGGCTAAGGACGGCTTTGACGTAACCTACGTCGGTGTTGACTCGGACGGTGTTGTAAAGCTTGACGAGCTGCGCGAGGCTGTTACTGATAAGACTGCGATAGTTGCCGTCATGTTTGCGAACAATGAGATAGGTACGGTTCAGCCCATCAAGGAAATCGCGAAGATAGCTCACGAAAAGGGGGCTCTGATGTTCACCGATGCCGTTCAGGCGGCAGGTAACCTTAAGATAGACGTAGCCGAGCTGGGCGTGGATATGCTGTCTTTGTCGGGACATAAAATACACGCGCCGAAGGGCATAGGCTTGCTCTACATTCGCAAGGGCGTTCTGATAGATAACCTTGTTGACGGCGGCGGTCAGGAAAGACGTAAGAGGGGCGGTACGGAGAACGTTCCTTATATAGTGGGATTCGCCAAGGCACTTCAGATAGCCGACGCGCGTATTCCCGAGCTTGATGCCGTAAGAGCAAAGCGAGACAGGCTTATCGACGGGCTTACGAAAATACCGTACTCCAAGCTTAACGGCTCCCGGGAGAAAAGATTGCCGGGTAACGTCAATATCGGCTTTGAATTCGTTGAGGGTGAAAGTATTTTGATGATGCTCGACATGGCGGGAATATGTGCATCCACGGGTTCTGCCTGCTCGTCGGCATCTCTTGACCCTTCCCATGTTCTTCTGGCAATCGGCGTGCCTCACGAGAAGGCTCACGGCTCGGTCAGACTGTCAATATCTCATGAAACCACAGACGAGGACGTAGATTATATCCTCGAAACAATTCCCCCTATTATAGAAAGGCTGCGTTCAATGAGCCCACTATGGGAGGATGAAATGAAAAAGATTAAGGAAAGGCAAGAATATGCAGTACAGTGAAAAAGTAATGGATCATTTCACCCATCCGAGAAACGTTGGTGAAATAGAGGATGCCGACGGTGTGGGCACGGTAGGAAACGCGAAATGCGGAGATATTATGAGGATATTCCTCAAAATTGATGAGAACGAGGTCATCACAGACTGTAAATTCAAGACCTTCGGATGCGGAGCGGCAATAGCTACGTCATCCATGGCGACCGAGCTTATAAAGGGACATAAGGTCTCCGAGGCTCTTGCTTTGACAAACAGCGTTGTAGTTGAGGCTCTTGACGGGCTTCCTCCCGTAAAGGTGCACTGCTCAGTGCTCGCCGAGGAAGCTGTCAAGTATGCGGTTGCCGATTATTATAAGAAGATCGGCAGACCCATTGATTTCGAGCTTCCCGAAGAGCATGAAGAGGAAAAGTGAAGCTAAGAAATAAGAAAGGCGGGGGTTGCTGCACGGCAGCAGCCCCCGCTTTATGAAGGGTAATGAATTTTCGGAAAATTCGGGGAAATGGTAATAATTAAAAAATAAGGAGACGAAATCCGGACAAAAATGAAGATTTTAGTTGGAATGAGCGGAGGAGTCGACAGCTCCTATGCCGCGTATAAGCTCAGGTCGGAGGGACACACCGTGGTCGGCGCTATGCTGAAAATGCACGAGTTCTCCGACACCGCGCCTGCCCGTGCAGTATGCGAAAAAATAGGCATTGAGTTCGTTGAGATTGACTGCACCGAGTTGTTTTCGGAAAAGGTTAAGAGATACTTCGTCACCGAGTATTCCCGTGGCAGAACCCCGAATCCGTGTATTGTGTGCAATAGGGAAGTGAAGTTTAAAGTGCTTGCCGATTATGCCAAGGAGCACGGTTTTGACAAAATCGCGACCGGTCACTACGCGAGAATTGTTGAAACTGAGAGTATGGGCGAAAAGCGATTTGCCTTTGCTCTGTCGCGGGACAGCGGCAAGGATCAGACCTATATGCTGTACCGTCTTTCTCAGGACGTACTCGGTATGCTGGTCCTGCCTTTAGCGGGGGAGATTAAAACCGATGTAAAGAAAATAGCAGCAAATCAGTCGCTGGTTTCCGAGGATGAAGAGGAGAGCCAGGAGATATGCTTTATCCGCGGTATGCATTATACCGATTATCTCATTAATGAAAAAGGCGAGTTCCCCACGGGGGATTTCGTGTCGGATGACGGAACTGTACTGGGGAGGCACAAAGGAATAATTCATTATACCGTCGGACAAAGGAAAGGGCTGGGTATTTCTCTCGGTCACCGTGCGTTTGTATCCGAGATAGACCCCGAGACGAACAGGATAACGCTTTCGGAGCAGGGAAGACTGACCGATTCGGTAAACGTGGAAAATATTGTTTTCTCCGGAATGATGGAGCCGACCGAGGATACCGAAGCGGAGGTCGAAGTCAGGCTGCGCTATCAGGCAAAGCCGGTGCCTGCCACGGCGCATTTCGGCACGGATGGCACAGCGACGCTCAAGCTCCATACACCGGCAAAATCGGTGACAGCCGGTCAGTCTGCGGTAATGTATTTGGGCGATATAGTCGCAGCCGGCGGCTTTATAAAATGATTGGGATGAATATAAGCGAACACATAAATAAAGAGCGGGCAGACAAGACTCGCTCTTTTTTGGTTAATTAAAGCTAAAGAAGCGGTGAAGTGGATTTAAAAAAGCAACCTTAATGTTATAAAAAAGCACTTTTTTATTCTATTTTACAAATAAAAAAGCTGATAAACGGAAATTGAGATGTAGAAAAAAATAATGTTGTTTTGTACATTATACATAAAAGAAAAAACCCGTGTCAAATTACACTTTCAAATCGTGTGCAAAGCGGTCGAATTGGTAAGTTAAATTTACTTTGTACTGTGGAAAAACAATTTTACCACGCAAAACAGGCTTTTTATGCACAATTTAAATTACTTTCCGTAATACATTTGAAAATTGACTTTTTGGACAAGTAAACTTTTATTTACAATTGAGAAAAAAGGCAAAAGAATTCCCGTTTTTTGGGTAAAAGTTGAATTTGGTCGATTTTTTTCACGATTGACAATTTAAATACAATGTGGTATAATTTGTGCGTATATAAAAGTTCTGCCTTTTGACGATGGTATCAACCTGAGGTCTCAACACGAGCATAGGCATCAGGCTGATATTATCGTCAAGGTCAATCCGTAAGCTTAGGCGTTGCGGTGACGTTGCAGTCTTGATACAGAAAAAAATCGGAGGATTCAGAAATGAAGAACACACTGTTTCGGAAAGTCGTTTGTTTTGTGCTTTCCGTGACTATGCTGGTCGGTATGTTCGGCGTAAGTGCATCTGCTGCATCCCTCAAAACGGAGCCTGAGGAAAACCCTTACAGCGCTTCCACGCTTGAGGAAATGACGGCGCTGGTAGGCACACCTACGTACGAGGAATACCTTGCCGGCTGCAAGGAAATCGAAACCGGAAACGTTCCGCTTGACAGCATTAACATTGACGTGCTGTCTTTCCACGGGGACGCGGTCAAGGTTTCAGACAGTGATCTTTGTAGGGGCGCTATGGGCTCTGATGAGGAGAACTGGATTAACTTCGGCGACAATGCCGACAGCAGCGTATATCTCTCTGCACTTGAGGATAAATCGCTCGGAGCTCCTACGTGGTATTTCAACGTCAGTGAAAACCAAGTCGGATACTATTTCATAAAAATAGAGTATTTCAGCTGCATCACGGCTGAGAGCAGCATTTCTTCAATTGAGAAAGGCTTCAAGCTTGACGGCAGTCTCGTTTTCAAGGAAATAGCAACCGTTGACATGGACAAGAATTGGACTTATTGGTCGGAGGACAGCTTCCGCACGGAGACCGCCCCGGCAACGTCCGAGGATGAGGAAGGCGTTCATATCAGCTATCACGATGAAGTCATTGACGGCAAAACCTACTACATAAAAGAGGTCGTAACCGTCAAGGACGGAACTAAGACCGTCGAGAAATATATGCTTTCTCAGGATATCAACGGAAATACGATGGCGCCCAACTCCCACGCCGTACCCGCGTGGAGCACCAAATATCTTCAGGATTCGTCCGGATACTACAACGGATACTTTAAGTTCTATCTTTCCGAGGGCGATCATTCCATCTCACTTGCTGCTGAGCGTGAGCCTGTGATTGTCAAATCCATAGAGCTTGTTCCGGCAGAGGAGGATAATGCGCTTCCTTCTTACGAGAGCGTACTTGAAGAGTGGAAG
Source organism: uncultured Ruminococcus sp. (assembly GCA_964494135.1). Taxonomy (GTDB): domain Bacteria; phylum Bacillota; class Clostridia; order Oscillospirales; family CAG-272; genus UBA1740. The sequence goes on from CAZBQN010000006.1 coordinate 53,342, forward strand.
TCTCTCGGATACAAGCCCGCTGCCAACGGACAGATCGTTGAGATTCAGGCTGAGTTCCCCGACATGGTTTCCGACTCGTCGGTTGCTCCCACCAACGACAACTCCTCTCCCAACAACTCGCCTATTTCTCCCGCTGCGCAGGTGTATAACATCATTGGCGAGAACGGATACAGCGCGGTAGGTCAGTGGGCAGCGTACAAATTCACCGTCAGCGAGTCCGGCATGTACAATCTCGGTATGAGATTCAAACAGAATACCCTTCAGGGTATGTTCGTCTGCCGTGCCATAAAGCTTTCGGGCGGTCAGTATGGTCTTGCGGACGGCACGCCGTCGGCACCCTTTGCTGAGGCATACAATGTCGAATTCGGCTACAGCGATTCATGGCAGTCCACGTTTTTGGGATTGCGCGATCAGAATCCTTTCCTCTTCTACTTTGAGGAAGGCGTGGAATATACTCTCTACCTTGAATGCTCGCTCGGTACTTTGAAGGAGTATATTCAGCGCGTTGAGGCGAGCCTTGATGTCATCAACTCTTGCTACCTTAAAATACTTAAGCTGACGGGCAGCGACCCTGATGAGAATTATGATTACAAGTTCATTTCCACCATGCCCGACGTCGTTATTTCTCTGCTCGAGCAGGCACAGGAGCTTATGGACGTCAAGAACGGCTTGCAGGCTCTGTGCGGAACGAACGGTTCGCATATTGCAACGCTTGAAACCGTAGCTACCCTTCTTCTTACCATGGGTAAGGATAAGGGCGATAAGATAGCGGAGAATATGTCTACTCTCAAATCCTACCTTGGTACTCTCGGTACTTGGATAAACAATTCCAAGACCAGCAAGATAAGCGTTGACTCAATATGGGTAGTTCCCGCAACAGGCGACAGCATTGACAATGCTCAGCCCGATTACTCAAAATTGCCCGAAGCAAACGCCAACTTCTTCCAGGCCATGTGGTTCGAGATTCAGTCATTCTTCTTCTCGTTCTTCGTTGAATATGACCAGATGGGTCTTACGGTCGTACCGGATGCGGATACTCCTCAGATAGACGTCTGGCTTGCAACAGGCCGTGACCAGTCTCAGATCTGGCGTACTATGATCGACGCTCACGGCGGATTTACCGAGAGCACCGGTACCGCTGTCGTTCTTAAGCTGGTTACCGGCGGAACGCTTCTGCCCTCTATACTTTCCGGTAAGGGTCCCGACGTTTATATGGGCCTTGGCTCTGCCGACGTCATAAACTACGCGATACGTGATGCCGTTGTCGGTATCAGCGGAAACGCGCCCTTAAAGGACGGATGGACTGAGGAGGATAATGCAGTCTTCGCCAACACGTATTATACTTATGTAGACGACGGTAAATACGTTAACACCACCGAGAAGAGAGAGGGGCAGGAGGCAACCTTCGTCTCTTATACGGTAGAACAGCTCGTTGCCGACGGCAACTTCGCAGATGCGGCAATGGATACCGTAACGCTGCTTGATGTTTCTTACGGTATTCCTCAGACGATGGGCTTCTCAATGATGTTCTACCGCATGGACGTTCTTGCCGAGCTGGGACAGGAGGTTCCGGAATCATGGGATCACCTGTTGTCCATTCTTCCCGTTCTCCAGTCAAATAATATGTCTATCGGTGTCTCCTACCTTTCCGCTCTTGACTTCATGATTTATCAGAAGGGCGGCAGTATGTGGAAATATACCGATTCCTCGATATACGACAGCAGATACGCTGGCGCAGAGATTGACCTTGATTCTCCGATAGCTCTTGAGGCGTTTGAGTTTACATGCCGACTTTACACCGACTACTCGTTCCCCGTATCCTACGATGCGGCAAACCGTTTCAGAACCGGTGAGATGCCTATTATAATCGGTGATTATGCCGGCATTTACAACCAGCTTACGGTATATGCAACAGAGCTTGACGGTCTGTGGGAGTTCTGCTCCTTGCCCGGCTCCTTCAGAACCGAGGCTGACGGCACTCAGACCTTCAATTACGATTCGCTTGCAGGTATTTCCGCTACCGTAATACTTCACGGATGCGACAATCTTCTTGCGGCATGGCAGTTCACACAGTGGCAGACCGGTGCCGATGCTCAGTCTGAGTACGGTAACAGAATGGTTGCCCTTATCGGCCCTTCCGCTAAATACGAGACTGCGAACCTCAAGGCTATTGAGAACCTGTCCTGGACTGCGAAGGAGAAGGCTGCCATTATGAACCAGATGGACCACCTTTCTTCCATAGTAAACTATCCCGGTTCTTACATTTATTCAAGATATATGCAGTTCGCATTTTACGATGTTGTAAACGAATCTGCACGTCCCAACGACGCTATGATGAGCTACATAGATGCCATCAACAGTGAAATTACGCGTAAGCGCGCGGAATTCAAGGATTTCGATCTTTGGTACATAGGCAAACCCGACGATGTGGAAGAGCCTGTTCCGAAGTCGAACGCAAAGTAAGACTTTCGAGTAAAGGAGATAAAAATGTCACAGACAAACTCAGAGACATCACGTCCGGTCAAGCGCTCGGAAGTGTCAAAGCTGCGTTGGACCTGGCAGGAGATGCTGAACAATAAGACGGCGTACTTTATGCTGTTCCCGTTCCTTATTTTGTTCATCATATTCACTGTCCTTCCCGTTTTGCTTTCCATGTTCCTCAGTCTTACCGACTTTAATATGCTTCAGATGCCTACGTGGCGCGGTATTGATAACTTTATGCGTCTGTTCCTTGAAGACGAGATATTTATGCTCGCCTGCCAGAACACTCTGGTATTCGCCGCAGTCACAGGTCCCGTATCCTACATACTCGCTCTTCTTGTCGCGTGGTTCATTAACGAGCTTCCTCCCAAGATCCGCGCGGTTGTAACGCTCGTATTCTACGCACCTTCTATTTCCGGTCAGGCTTACCTTATCTGGAAGACGCTGTTCTCCTCAGACTCTTACGGCTGGGTTAACGCGACGTTGATAAAATACGGTTTTATATCCGAGCCGATACTGTGGTTCCAGGATGCTGACTACGTTATGGGTCTTTGTATCGTAGTCGCACTGTGGACCTCTCTCGGTACGGCGTTCCTGTCATTCATCGCAGGCTTCCAGACGATAGACCGTTCTATGTACGAGGCTGCGGCGGTTGACGGAATCAAGAACCGTTGGCAGGAGCTGTGGTATATCACCCTTCCCACCATGCGCCCTCAGCTGATGTTCGGTGCCGTGCTTTCAATCACTAACTCATTCGGCTTCGGTGCGGTCGTTGACGCGCTGTGCGGATTCCCGTCTGTCGATTACGCGGCGCATACGATAATGCACCACCTGAACGACTACGGCGGTCAGCGATACGAGGTCGGTTACGCTTCAGCTATTGCAGTAGTGCTCTTCGTCATAATGTTCTCCTGTAACATTCTGATTAAGAAAGCTCTGTCGAAGGTAGGTGAGTAAGCATGTCGAAGAAATTAAGAACAAGAGGACATAAGGTCGTCCTGAACCGTTCCGCAGGCGGTGATACCGGTATCACCATCATGCTTACGATCCTCGGACTGTTTATGTTCCTTCCCATGTACTACGTTATTATTCAGTCGCTGAAGCCGCTGGATGAGCTGTTCATGTTCCCCCCTCGATTTTACGTAATGCAGCCTACTCTCCAAAACTTCGGAGATCTGTTTACGTTGATGGGCGATTCTTGGGTTCCTTTCTCAAGATACATTTTCAACACGGTGTTCATCACCATTTGCGGTACTCTCGGTAACCTTATATTCGCGTCCATGGCGGCGTACGCGCTTGCCAAGCTGAGATTCCCCGGCAGAAATGCGATATTCCAGATTATCGTCATGTCGCTGATGTTCCACTCTACGGTTAACCAGGTAACGCACTTCATCATTTTGTCTGCGTTCGGTTGGATTGATACATATCTTGCTATCATCGTTCCCTCAATGGCTACCACTATGGGTCTTTACCTTATGAAGCAGTTCATGGAGACTTCGGTACCCGATACCGTCCTTGAGTCTGCAAGACTTGACGGTGCAAGCGAATTCAGGACATACCTGACGATAGCGATGCCCATGGTTAAGCCTGCATGGCTGACGCTGATGATTGAGTGCTTCAAGTCGCTGTGGAACACCGGTTCCTCAATATATATTCACTCCGAGGAGCTCAAAACCTTCAACTACGCAATTCAACAGATTCTTTCAGGCGGTATTGCCCGTTCGGGTGCCGGCGCTGCGTCGACGGTCGTTATGATGATGGTTCCCATTATCGTATTCGTACTTAACCAGAGCCAGATCATCGAGACGATGGGCTCCTCCGGTATGAAGGATTAAGGAGGTAAGAATGAAAAGCAAAATATTCAAAATCCTGTTGCTTTCTCTCGTGCTGGTAATGATATTCGGTACGGTTTCTGCCTCCGCATTCGTTCCATACGATACCTACACTTATTCAATAGACGGTGACGCCCTTATGTCGCCTCCGGCATATATGGTTACAGACCCCATAAACTACAAGGAAATGGGTTTAACCGTGAACCCCGGAGATAAGGCAATCAATTTTGCCGACATAATCACCGACTATCAAGGTAACGTCTATCTCTCGGATAAAGGTAACAACAGAATTTACATTCTTAATAAGTACTACAAGCTTATCAAGACGATTGACGGCTATTATGACGAGGGTAACGTGTATCAGACCTTCGCTTCAACCGAGGGTATGTATATCAGCAACCCCGAGAAAAACGCCGTCGGTGTTGAAAACTACTTGTACGTGTGCGACAAAACCAACAAGAACATAGTTGTTTTCGATCCCGATAATGATTACGAATGTGTTAATATTATCAAGTGTCCCGTAGAGGAGGGAAGTTCCGACGGTCTTCTCACCTACGACGAATTTGCCCCCATGGCAGTTGCGGTAGATATTTACGGAAGAGTATTCGTGGTATCCGAGAACTGTAACAAGGGTATCATCGTGCTTGCAAGCAACGGTGAATTCACCGGATTTATCGGCGCACAAAAGGTTGCTGTTAATTTCTTCGAGGAACTCTGGAAGAACTTCCAGACGGATGAGCAGAAGAAGTCCAACGTTCAGGCGACGACGTATCCTTTCAATAACATCACGATAGACTACGACGGCTTCGTATACGCCACCACGGACAAGGTTCCCGAGGCTCAGCAGATGTCTTCAATTAAGTCGAAAAGCTCCAAATATTCTCCTGTAAAGAAGCTTAACTCTACGGGAGTTGAGATTATGAAGCGTAACGGCTTCTTTGATCCCGGCGGAGAGGTAGATATCTTCAAGTCTGACGAGGTATCTAAGATTACGGACATCGCACTCGGGCGTGACGGAACGTGGACTATTCTCGACGTAAACAGATCGCGCCTTTATACCTACGACAGCAGCGGAAATCTGTTGTTCGCTTTCGGTGATACCAACACCACCGTTCACTCGGCTCTGGGTTGCGGTACCGTGTTCTCAGGAATAGCGTATCAGGTTGTCGACGGAGTTTACTACCTGCTGGTGCTTAACAACAATACGTCCAAGAACGGCTACGAGCTGAACGTATATATCCCCACATCGTACTGTGACGACCTTATGACCGCTCTCGGCAACGAGAATGCTCATAACTACGAGCAGGCGATACTTGACTGGCAGAAGGTCCTGACGCAGAACAACAACTTCGACCTTGCATATATCGGTATCGGTAAAGCTCTCTTTAATCAGGGTAAATACGCGGAAGCTTATGAAGTGCTCCAGAACGCGTATGAGACCGAGTATGCATCAAAGGCTTACGGTGAGATAAGAAAAGACATCATCAACAACTGGATCTTCCTTATTCTCGCTGTGGTTATCGTACTCGTTGTGCTTCTTTTCAAGTTCCTCGGCTATGCCAAGAAGAAAAATAAGGCAACCTCCCTTAAGGTCGGAAGGAAGACGTACGTGGAAGAGCTTTTGTACGTATTCCACCTTATATTCCATCCCTTCGACGGCTTCTGGGATTTGAAGCACGAGAAGCGCGGTTCCGTAAGAGCGGCTACTACGATACTCGTCATTACGATGCTCGCCTTCCTGTATCAGTCTGTCGGTCAGGGTTATCTCTTTAACCCCAGAGGCGACTATTCGATGGCGTTTATGTCGATGCTTGCGGTACTCCTTCCCGTAATGCTCTTCGCGATTGCAAACTGGTGCTTGACCACCCTGTTTGACGGTGAGGGAAGCTTCAAGGATATCTACATCGCGCTTTGCTATTCGCTGGCACCCTTGCCGCCTTTCGTAATCGTAGCAACCATTCTCTCCAACGTATTTACGACTTCCGAGGCGTCAATGGTAAGCATGATTACCACGATCGCATTTATCTGGACGGCAATTCTTATCTTCTTCGGAATGGTTGTAACTCACGACTACTCCATCGGTAAGAATATACTCACCATTCTGGGAACCGTTCTTGCAATTATAATTATAATATTTATCGCTGTTCTGTTCTCGACACTCGTTATGAAGATGGTAACCTTTGTTCTTTCCATCTTTACAGAGTTGGCGAACCGAGCATAAAAGGAGGAGATAAAAATGAAGAAAAACAGAATAATATCATCTCTCCTTGCGGTTTTGATGCTTCTTACGATGGTTCTTACACTGATCCCCGTCAATGCGTTTGCGGCTCATTCTCCGTCATCTGTGACGTCGGATGCAAAGACTGCGGAAGAAATTGCCGCTATTGTAAACGGTATGAGCTCGTACAAGTACTCCTCGGCAGATAAGGCTCTTGCCGCCGAACTGAGCGCAGGTTATCTTGATTACGTTTCTTCCGCGGCAGGAGAGTACACTCTTTACGTTAACAGATATACGGGCGTTCTGTACTACAAGAACAACAAAACCGGTGAGATTCTCACCAGTAACCCCTATGATTTATCCGGTGTAAACGGTGTGGAAAATATGAACCGCCTCACCAGCCAGATATATATCGAATACACCGAGATCACCAGCGGTAAAACATCTGCCTTGTTCAGCTCAAAGGATGCTGCCGCAAGAGCGCAGATAAAGCTGTCCCGCATAGACGGCGGTATTCGCGTAAGCTATACGCTGGGTGATACCTCAAGAAGAGTTCTTCTTCCCGCAATAATGACGGCAGAGGTTTTCGAGGAGAAAATCTTCCGTCCTACCATCGAATACTACGAGAGCTTGGTTTATGAACACTTCTCCGAAGAATTCTGGGAGACCATGCCGTGGTACAAAAAGTTCGTTTCCTTCTATTCAACCGATAACATATACGACTTGGATCACAGAGAGAATCATCCTACCTTTGTACGCGAAGGAGTTTTGAACGAGTCTGCCATTTCAAGCTATTTCAGCAATAACGCAAAGATATTTGAAAGCTTGAACGGTGATCCGAGTATTTCGGCTGAGAATAAGGATTACTGTGTTGAACTGATGAATCTGGCAAATGATATCAAAGCGAATTTGTTTGCTATGTACTATTGCTATGATCCGGAAAATCCCCCGGAGAACACGGATGTTAAGGATATGTACAACAGCATCCCCGAAACCGAGAGCGGTCAGGCATTCTATGTATTCGGCAACGTTGGTATCAAGCCCTCCGAGACAGACTTCAAGAAGGCGTCCAATATGCTTTCCGAGTGCTGCCCCGAATATACCTTTGAGGATATGTACGAGGACGAAGCGGCGTCCAGCAAGCCTCCTTACACCCTTGAAGAGACCAATCCCGTATTCAGATGCTCTCTTGAATACACGTTTAACTCAGACGGTTCTCTGTCTGTAAGGCTTCCTGCAAATTCCATTACCTTTGACGAGACTGTTTACAATCTTGACTCCATATCTCCCTTGCAGTTCTTCGGAAGCGGTTATCTTAACGATTACGGCTACGCTTTTGTTCCCGACGGCTCGGGCTCGATAATAGAGTTTGAAGAATTCTACACCCCCGGTGTAAACCGTGAGCAGATAACCGTAAGACTTTATCTGACTACCTACGGTCTTGATTATTGCTACTCTTACCTTGACAGTATGGCTACCAGACCCTACGAGCAGGTTACAATGCCGGTCTTCGGACTTGTTTCAACACAAAAGGCACCTACGGCTATATCCAACGTAACGGGCAAGGATACCATGCAGACCGGATTCTTTGCAGTGCTTGAAGAAGGTTCCGCTCTTGCCAAGATCTACGCCGACTTCGGCGGCAGTATGTACAACATCGGCGGCGCATACGCAAGCTTCAATCCTTACCCCTCCGATACGTTTACTTACGACGACGGAAACGAGTTTGACATCGTATCCAAATCCAAGTATACCGGATCCTACGTTACGAGATACGTAATGCTTTCCGACCCTGATTATACCGCTACGGTTCAGGATGGTTACGAGGCAACCTACGTTGGTATGGCAAGCTACTACCGCGAGTATCTTAAGGAAACCGGCGTTCTTGAGCCGCTCAGGAATTTGAACGAGCAGCTGCCTCTCTATATTGAAGCTTTGGGTTCAATGGAAAAGGTTGAGCAGATTGCTACGTTCCCCGTAACGTTTGATGTTCCTCTTACAACCTTTGATGACGTAATTACAATGTACAAGGACTTGGCGCAGGTCAAGCAAGTGCTGACTGAAAAGGCTAAGGAATACGAAGATAAGAGCCTTATGCCAGGTGATGCAAACGACGTTGAGGCACAGAAGTATTATGCTCTTGCCGAAAAGGTCATCAATATGAATAACGTCAACTTCAAGCTGACCGGTTTTGCAAATAACGGTATGTATTACACTTATCCCGTTAAGCTTGATTGGGAATCAGCATGCGGAGGCAGAGACGGCTTCATCAATCTTATAAGCACGGCGAAGCAGATTAGCGAGGGCGAGGGCAACTTTGGCGTATTCCCCGAGTTCGATTTCATGTATATCAATAACACCGCTTTGTTTGATGGTATCGACAATAAAGATAACGTTTCTAAGATGGTTGATGACAGATACGGCTCCAAGAAGGTATATAACCCCGTCAGCTCGGAGTTTGAGACCTTTTACGCCATGATAATCAGCCCCGATGTGCTTGATAAGCATTACAGCACCTTCTTTAACAAGTATTCCGAATACAACATCGGTTCTATTTCGGTTTCCACGCTTGGCTCAGACCTCAACTCCAACTTTGACAGAGATAACTCAATCAACAGAGATGAGGCTCGCGTTTACGTTGAAAATCTTCTTGACAGAATTGCGGGCGATTACGACGTAATGATTTCTACCGGAAACATTTACGCTCTTGCATACGCAGACCACGTCCTTGACATCTGCATTGACAGCACCCACTTCAACGTATCCTCTTATCCTATTCCTTTCACTGGTCTCGTTCTTCATAGCTACGTTAACTATACCGGCTCGGCAATGAACTATTCGGGCTCTCCCGACTACGACCTGCTTCTTTCCATCGAGAACGGAGCGTCGCTGTATTACATTCTTTGCTACCAGAACGAAGAGCTTATGAAAGATGATGAAAGTCTTAATAAGTACTACGGCGTTAAATACGATACGTGGCTTGAATCCATTGCGTCGTCTTATACGAAGCTCAACTGGGCTATCGGAGATCTTCAGACCTTTGAAATCGTCAATCATGCTCATCTTATAGCAGAGCGTGACATTGAAGACGAGGAATGGGTCAATAATACCAAGGCGCTTCTCAACGAGTTCGTTTCCCTGGTTGATACGGCAATTCAGAACGCGGTAAACGCGGCGTATGAAGAAATGTTTGAGAACCCTGCGGAAATCGGCAGAGCGGTAAAAGTGATAGTTGACGTAGACGCACTTATTGCTCAGGCAATTTCCGAGATTAACGTTTCCGATGTCATCTATGGCGAAGTTATAGATGAAGAATCGCTCAGCAGGTATGAAATAGAACTCCGTGAGTTCTGGAACAGCTTTGTAAGCACGCTTAACGATACGGTAAATAAATATACCGATTACTATACCGGTGCAAACGATGCCGATCCTTACGTTGTAAATGTAGGCAGAATAGAGTACCGCAGCGCTTACAAGTACGTAACCGATTCCAAGGCTACCGATTCGGATTACAAGACTACCGTCTACACGGTAGACAACAACAAGGTAACTATGATCACTTACAGAAACAGCGAGACAGGCGAAGAGGTAAGCTTCGTGCTTAACTACAACATTTACTCGGTAAAAGTTTCTCTTGCCGACGGCGAGAGCTTCATACTTCCCAAGTACGGTTTCGTAAGAATTGATGAGGAGGGAACACACTTCTATGGATAAGCCATTAAAAATCAAAAAGCGTAGGGTTTCCCTCGACGCCAGAAAGGCGAGGGCAGGCTACTTCTTCGTAGCCCCCTTCGTCATCGGACTTATACTTGTATACTTCCCCATACTCTTTGATTCAATTCTGTCAAGCTTTTTCAGATTGGATTACAGCGCGAGTGATACGGGTGTAAACGTTTTCGTAGGATTTGAATATTACAGTGAAGCACTTTTCGGAAGCACAAAATTTATTGACAGCCTTAGCGCGGGACTTCAGCAGATGGTGCTTGAGGTTCCTACGATAATCATTTTCTCTCTGTTTATCGCGGTTGTCCTTAACCAGAAAATGCTCGGCAGAGCGGTGTTCAGAGCAATATTCTTCGTTCCCGTTATTATATCCACGGGACTTATGGTAACCATTAACGCACAGGATATTGCTTCGGATTCTATGGCGGGCGGTGTTGACGACGGTTCGGGCGGCGGAATGCTCGACGTTAACTTCGTTGAGGATTTGTTCAGAAATATGGCAATCGGCGGCGATATGGTCGAGGTTGTCGTAAAGCTGGTAAACCAGATATTTGATATTATCAACTATTCAGGTGTACAGATGCTGATATTCCTTGCGGGCTTGCAGTCGATTTCCGAGTCGATTTACGAGGCGTGCCGTATCGACGGTGCGACCGGCTGGGAGACCTTCTGGAAGGTTACGTTCCCCATGATTTCCCCCATGATTCTCGTTAATGCGATTTATACGGTAATAGACTCGTTTACCAGAAGCGATAACAAGACGATGAACTTTATATCTGTTACCTGCGTCGGTGAGCCCGAGGCGGTAAGAGCCGCGATGTATTGGATATACTTCCTTGTCGTTATCCTGATACTGGCAGCTGTGGCGGGTATTATATCAACCTTTGTATTCTATCAGAAAAAGGATTAAGGGAGGAGGAAAAGCATGGATTCTACTAACAATGCGGGAACGCAGGTTAAAAAAGAAACGAAAAACAAAATTCGTGTTGATTACGAAGGTAAGCTCTCCCTTAAGGATAGAATAAAGGCGAAGTTCAAATCATCGTATACATGGATCAGAATAGTCGTCAATATCTTCAGATTTGTTTTGATGGTAGGCGTTTCCTTCGTTATCATATATCCTTTCATTGCGAGAATTACCGCGTCCTTTATGTCCTTTGAGGACATTCTGGACAAGACGGTTTCGCTGATTCCCAAAAATCCTACGCTGGAGATATACGAGGCACTTATCGTTGACAACAGATACTTTGAGGCGTTTGCCAATACGTTATTGCTTTCTCTGAGCTGTGCTTTGATACAGATGCTGGTATCCTGCCTTGTAGGATACGGACTTGCGAAGTTCAAATTCAAGGGCAATAAGCTGATAATGGCGCTTGTTGTCGTTACTATGATAGTTCCTCACAGTGCTCTGCGCTTCGCAATGGCTGATAACTTCGGTCAGTTCGACTTCTTCAGAATTCTGACGTTTGATACCGTGGGTCTCATAGAGCTGATAACCGGTTCTCCCATCAATATGTCAAACACCTACGCTCCCTTGATTATTCTTTCTCTCGGCGGACTTGCATTTAAGAACGGACTTTATATCTACCTTATGCGTCAGTTCTTCAAAGGCGTTCCCGATGAGCTTGAGGAGTCTGCGTACGTTGACGGTTCGGGTACAATCCGCACCTTCTTCCAGATCATTTTGCCCCTTGCCGTGCCGATGATGATTACGGTATTCCTGTTCTCCTTCTCATGGCAGTGGACCGATGATTTCTACACCAAGATATTCTTCGTCGCAGGTGACGGAAGCCCGAATAAGATATATCTTATGCCGGACGTATACAGCGTTGTTACTACACGTCTTAATCTTCCCTCCGGAACAACGGGTAAGGCGATGTACGATAACGTTATTCAGAACACCGGCGGTATGTTGATTATCGCGCCCCTTATCATTCTTTACCTGTTCTGCCAGAAGTTCCTGGTACAGGGTATCGAGCGTTCGGGTATCACAGGTTAATATCGGATTTACCTTACATTTCAGCACAGAGCTGCAGTGGCTGTCGCAAAATCTTGCGACAGCCACAATTTTATTTCTTCGTCAGATATTTTCTCATATCAATCGCGCAGGCGAGCAATATAATCAAGCCCTTTATGATATATAATAGGTTTTGGTCAACCGACAGGAAATTAAGACCCACGAATATTATTTGCAGAAGCAGAACGCCGATTACTATACCGCTTATCTTTCCCGTACCGCCGACGAAGGAAACTCCGCCGATAACGCAAGCCGCGATAGCGTCGCTCTCGTAGTTCTGACCGGTGTATGAGGCAATTGAGCCGATTCGTGCACCCTCAATAAAGCCGGTAATTGCGTACATAATTCCCGCCAGCATAAAAACGCCGAGTATTGTGCGGAATACACTGACGCCGGATACGTTTGCCGCCTCTTCATTTGCACCTGTGGCGAACATATTTTTACCGAAAACGGTTTTGTTCCATATAACCCACATAATTACAGTTATAATAATTGAATACAGTACGTATTTCGGCACTGCGATACCGTCGATATAGAACAATGGACCGCTGATGAAATCCAGGTATGATGCGTCCAGTCCGGACAGAGTCTGTCCGCCGTTGTTTCCGATCTGCAGGTAGAGAAGAATAACTCCGAATAAAATCAGCTGTGTTGACAGCGTTACGATAAATGGGTGAAGCTTGAATTTCGCAACGAAGAAGCCGTTTACGAGTCCTATTACTGCACCTACCGCCATTACTATCAAAAGAGCGACAAATACGGGAAGTGTTCCAAGCCCGGGGAACATTTTTCCGGCATAACCGGTGGATTGCAGAAGCGATGCGGCAATACAGGCGGTCAGTCCTACGGCGCGCCCTGCGGAAATATCCGTTCCTGTCAGTACAATTGCGCCGCCGATTCCCAGGGCAATAGGCAGCTTAGCCGCCGTCAGCGAAATAATGTTGATAATCGAGGCAACCGACAGAAATCTGGGCTTCATTATTGCTATAATTATAACCGCGGCAATGATAATAATAAACATTGCCCTGCCGATGAGCATTTCGGTTATTGCCTTGCGCTTATCAGCTCTCGGTAATTCGCGGAAGCTGTCGAACTTATCCTTCACTTTGCCGAACAGCTTTACGAATATACCGTCATTCATATTTTTGTCTTCATTTTCAGGCATTTTTAGCCTCCCTCAAAGGTTTTTAGAAGCCAGTGTCATTATTTCCTCCTGCGAGGTGGCTCGCGCGTCTACGGATCCTGCGACGATACCGTTGCTCATAACCAGAATTCTGTCACAAATACCCATCAGCTCCTGCATTTCGGATGACACGATAATAACACCGCGCCCATCCTCTGCAAGCCTTTTTATCAGTAAATAAATTTCGTATTTTGCCCCGACGTCAACGCCTCTGGTCGGCTCGTCCAAGAGCAGAACCCTCGGCTCGGTGAGAAGCCATCTGGCGAGAATTGCTTTTTGCTGATTGCCTCCTGAGAGCGTTCTGATTTTCGTCAGCCTTGAGGCGGTTTTTATTTTCATGCTTTTTATGCAGCCGTCTGTCGCTTTATTCATCAGCGTATCGCTGAGTAAGAGAAACTTTCTGTATTTTTTCAGTGAAGAGATCGTAATATTGTCCCGGACGCTGAGAATTCCGAATATTCCGCCGGCGCGCCTTTCCTCTGTGAGAAGTGCGAAGCCTGAATTTTTAGCCTCCTCAGGTGTTCTGTTTTTCATCGGTGTGCCGTCAAGGATGATTTCTCCGCCTTTTCGCTTCCGTACTCCGAAAATCGTTTCGAGCAGTTCGGTTCTTCCCGAACCGTCCAGTCCCGCAACTCCCAGTATTTCTCCGTTAGATAGGGTGAGGGAGGCGTTTTTCAATATAGAATTTTCACCCGACAGGTTTTTTATTTCAAGCAGAGTGCCGCCGACGGCAGGTATTCTTTTCGGGTATCTCTCGTTTAACTCTCTGCCGACCATCAGATTGATTATTTTGTCGGTAGTTAAATTGCTTTTGTGCTCGGTCGCGATATATTTTCCGTCTCGCATTACGGTGACGCAGTCGCATATTTCGAGTATTTCGGACATTTTATGAGAAATATAAATTATTCCGCAGCCCCGTCCGCGCAGTTCTCTGATAATATCGAATAATATTTCGCATTCACGGTCGGTAAGCGATGAGGTCGGCTCGTCAAATACTATGATTTTTGCTCCGTAAGATACCGCCTTTGCGATTTCCACAAGCTGTCTTTTGGCAACCGACAGATTTTTCATCTTCTCCGAAGGGTTAATGTTTATCCCCAGCTCGCTGAAAACCTCCGCCGTACGCCTGTCCATTTCGCGCTCGCTTACCAAAGGCAGATATTTTGAAATATAGGGAAAACGGCCCAGCCACATATTATCCTTCACGTTACGTGTCATGGCTTGGCTCAGCTCCTGCTGTACCATGGCGACTCCGTGATTGAGGGCATCCTTGGGCGAGCGGAAATCCACCTCTTTTCCTTCAAGGTAGATATGTCCGCCGTCCTTTCTGTTTATGCCGAACAGACATTTCATCAGCGTGGACTTTCCCGCACCGTTTTCTCCCATCAGGGCGTGTACGCTGCCTGCCTCAACACGGAGCCGAGCCTTGTCAAGTGCTTTAACACCCGGAAAGCTTTTTGTTATATCCTCCATTGACAGGAGGACGGTTTCCTTGTTCATTCATTTGCCTCGCCCTTGTAGATGGAGTAGGGGATGTTAACTCTCTTGTCCGACACGATATTTCCTTCGTCAATACCCTCAAAGGCATCTCTGCCTCCTAAAAGGTTTGATGCGATTTTTGCTATTGTCTTCGCCATTTCATCCGCATCCTGCTTTATCGTGCCTGCCATAGCACCGCTTTTGATTTTATTTCTTGCCGCTTCGGTTGCGTCTATACCGAAAACAGGGATTGTCTTTGTCCCCGGTTTGTTGTAGCCCGCTTCTTCAAGAGCCGCGAGAGCACCCAGTGCCATCTCGTCGTTATTGCCTATTACCAGCTCAACCATGTTGCCGCCGGACTCCGAGTAACCCGAGAGAATTGTTTTCATGGCGTTGTTTGCCGCCGCGTTTGACCAGTTTCCGTCCTGGTCGACGATATAGCCGTTTGAGTTGTTTTTGTCATAGAAAACCAAAGGCTTCTTTCCCGCCTCTGTCAGTATTTTATTGCATACCTCAACCGCATATTTCGTTCGTGCCTCGGCTTCCAGATTGCCCTGCTGACCCTTGAACAGCACGTAGCTTATTCTGCCGTCGCCGTTAAGGTCCACCTCGTCGTAATGCTCGAGCAGATATTCTCCTATCATCTGTCCCTGCATTCTGCCTGCCATTTCATAGTCCGTGCCCACAAACACGCATTTGTCATAGCTTCCCAGTACGTCTGGGCTGACCGAGCGGTTAAAGAAAATGATGGGAATACCGGCGTTTCTCGCCTTTCCGATAATCGCTTTTGCCGCGTCGTCAGAGCCTGTGTCAACCACGTTTACGACAAGAAGCGACGTTCCCTTCGTTATTGCGGTATCTACCTGCTCGGTCTGCGTGGTCTGATTGCTGTTGGCGTCGTAATTGTGAAAGCCCAGCCCTTCCTCCTTCAGGTATTTATCCATAGCCGAGCGCACAGAGGAAATGTAGGTGTCGCTGTAGGTGTAATAGGTGATTGAAACCTCGTCACCGCCCGTGCCGCCGCAGGCAACAAGCAATGACAGAATTAATGCTGCCGAGAGTAAAAATATCAAGGCGTTAGCCGCAGTTTTCTTCATTTTCATATGAAAACCTCCTTCGTGTTGGAAATATTTTTGACATACCCTGCATTTTTTATACACCGCATCCGCTTTTGCACTTGCAAAATATAAGAATAGATGATAAAATGTAAAGTACAGAGCTTATAATTTGAAGAAAGGAGTCCTCGGAGCCAATGATTAAAACCGATATAATCCTTCCTATTAAATATACCGCGCGCGATATTAGGGAGGCTATCAGCCGTGCACTTCCCGTGAAGCCGGACGACGTCAAGGACGAGAGACTCATCAGGCGCACGTTGTCGTTATCAAAGGATTCGACGGCGCACTACCGTGCGACCGTGGCTTTTTCCGTAGGTGAGGATAGAGAAAGAGGACTGTTAAAACTGAAGCGCAGAGTTTCTGAATATGTGCCTTTTTCTTACACGCCCCCTGCCTTCAACGCTGATTTTCGTCCCATAGTCGTCGGTGCGGGACCTGCCGGGCTGTTTGCGGCGCTGACTCTTGCCGAGTCGGGCGCAAGACCTATTCTTATAGAGCGCGGTCTGGACGTTGACGCACGGAAGAATAAGCTTTCCACTTTTCATACACTTGGCATACTTGACCCGGAATGTAACGTGCAGTTCGGCGAGGGCGGGGCAGGGACCTACTCCGACGGAAAGCTTAAGGTGGGCGGAGTAGATGAATACAAAGCGCGCGTGCTTGACGAATTTATAGCCGCGGGTGCGGATGAGTCCATAGCCTATTCCGCTACCGCACATTTGGGTACTGATAAGCTGTCAGATATAGTCAAGGCGATAAGACGCCGCATAACCGATATGGGAGGCGAAATAATCTTCGGCGCGAGGTTTTGCGACTTTTCCCTTCGAGGCTCTGAGCTTAATTCAATAAGCTATGAAAAGGACGGTGAAAAGGTGGAAGTGCCTACCCGTGCTGTGATTTTGGCTATCGGACATAGCGCGAGAGACACGATTTCAATGCTTTTCGGCAAGGGGCTTCACGCCGTCGCAAAGGGCTTCGGTATCGGAGTGCGCCTTGAACATCCCAGGGAATATATTAACGGCATTGTATACGGAAAGGATAAGGATTTGATAACCGAGACCGCCTCTTATCACTTGGTTACGCATCTGTCGGGCGGCAGGAGCGTTTACAGCTTCTGTATGTGTCCCGGCGGCACGGTAGTTGCCGCAACGAGCGAAAAAGAGGCGATAGTCACAAACGGTATGAGCGAGTATTCCAGAATGGGGGATAATTCCAACGCCGCCTTTCTGGTGTCCGTGACCCCTGCTGATTTTCCCTCTGACTCACCTCTTTCGGGCATTGAACTGCAAAGGCAGATTGAGCGTCGGGCGTTTTCCCTGACGTCGGATTACCGCGCGCCTACTCAGCGTCTTGAAGATTTTCTCGCCGGCAGAGCATCCTCCGAAACAGGCTCTGTTAAGCCCAGCTACCCGAGAGGCACAGAGCTGTGCGAAACCGACAGATACCTGCCTGACTTTATTACAAGTTCGCTTCGTCATGCCGTACCCGACTTTGACGATTGGATGTGCGGCTTTTACTATCCCGATGCCATAATCACCGGCCCCGAGACACGCACGACCTCACCTGTCAGATTTCTGCGCGACGAAGCTTATATGGCAGAGGGGTTCAAAGGAATATTCCCTGCAGGCGAGGGCGCAGGCTACGCAGGAGGAATAGTATCCTCTGCCGTCGACGGTATCCGCACCGCAGAGAAGCTTATTCTTTCTTACACAAGGATTATTTGATTTTTTTGGATTAAAAATATGTCAACAAATAAAAAAGACTTCAAGCACCGACGGTTTCTGCTATTGCAAGGGCTTTCGATCTTTGCATGTTCTAAAAATCCGAAAAAAAGGCACATCAATGGTAACTTCATCTAATGCAAAATCTAATGAAATCTTAGGTATTAGTTAAGATTTTAGAGCACGTCATGAGACTTTGGATATCCGCTTTTTGCCGTGCATTTTTATATATTCTGTATATATTGCATTTTTACTTTCAATTGTTGAAAAAATGCAATAAAAAGATTAAAAAAAGCATCTATTCGCTTTTTATCTATTTAATTCGTATTTTTTTTACGAAATACCATTGACATTGATTGCGGTATATGTTAGAATATAGGCAAAGTTTAACAAAGGAAGGATTTTACTATGCTGGAAAAATTTGAAGTGTTCAATTTTATGGGATTTAAGGACAACTTGGTCTTTGATTTTCATACATCGAAAAAATACACATCAAATACGGATCTCGTTCAGAAGGGTCTAATTAAAAAAGCCTTGGTTTTCGGTGAGAACAGTAGCGGTAAATCCAATCTTTGCTATGCGCTTATGGATATAATTTTCCATCTATCCGATAAAGAAAAAATGCCTTTGCCTGAATCTGTATACTTGTGTGCTAACGGTGACAGCACTAATGCAATTTTCAAGTATCACTTTAAATTTAATGGCAAAAGCGTAGTGTACGAATATGCAAAAAAGTCTGCATATGAATTGTGCTATGAAAAGCTGTTTTGCAAGGACGAGCTTGTCTTAGAGTATAATTATTTCGACATTTCGCATACGGTTATAAAGATTCCGGGGGCAGAACAGCTGAATAAAGTGCGCTTGCCCGAGCAACTGTCCATGCTAAAATACATATACAGCAATACTATTCAGGATGAAAAATCCATCGTACGCCAAGTGGTTGATTTTGTTAATGGCATGCTCTATTTCAAGAGTCTTCTCGACGGTAATAGGTACATGGGTTATTCTAACGGATCAGATAACCTATCCAACCTTATTATCAAAAAGGATAAGCTTAAAGATTTTCAATTCTTCCTTTCCGAAATGGGTGTAAAGTATAACCTTGAAGAAATTACAACATCTTCTGGGGATAAAATTATAGGAGTAAAATTCAAGAACAAAGTCATCGAACTTAACAAGGTTGCATCTTCCGGCACAAAAACTCTATGGTTGCTTTATTGTTGGCTATTAGAATTTGAGAACCTTAAATTCTTGGTAATTGACGAGTTCGATGCTTACTATCATTTCAACCTAAGTAAGAATGTACTTAAAAGAATAAATCAGTTTACAAATTTGCAAGCTGTAATCACTACACATACAACATTTCTTATGCAACAAGAAACTACAAGACCAGATTGTTGCTTTATATTAAAAGACAGCGCTATGATTAAACCGATATGCAAGTTAACAAAAAAAGAAATTCGCGACACAAACAACATAGAAAAAATGTACCGCGAAGGACAGTTTGTTGACTGGTAAATATTTGGGAAAATATCATAAAGAAAAAGCACACAGTAAGTTGCTGGAACAACATACTATGCGCTCTTAATGTGAAGATTTCTCTTCGTGACACAAAAGAGTATATCACATTTCTTTCTTTATGTCAAGATATTTTTGACGGCAACCAAAGGTTGACATTCAAAGAAAGGCGGTACACAAGATGTACTCTTTTTCGTTGTGCCCAAAAAACGAGGGCAAAGTTGAAGACTCTTTCGACGCTTATTTAGTCGACAGAGCACATTTTTCATCACACGAGGAATACCCTATCATTGAAGAAAGAATGATAGCAAAGACTATTCCCGTTGACATTATGCCCTTTAGCAAGGCAATCAATTATCGAGGTGATTTGAGCAATACTTTTATTTGCACTTATTCTCCCGACAAAACATTTGAAAGAGTTAGGCGAAATCCTCAAAAGTATCTTAGCTTTTTCAAAAGAACAGCTGGGCTTATAGGCTTCGATTTTAGCATACATAGCGATATGCCTCTAATCAAGCAAAAGTCTCAAATCTATGACAATCTTGCCTTAACGTACTACTATGGTAATCATGATATACCGTTGATACCTAACGTACGCTCAGGCATAGATGAGTTAACACCCGAATTTTTGGAGTGTATACCCAAAAACTCTACTATTGCCATTGGGACGCACGGATTTATGAAAGAAATGCGTGAAAAGTACGAGTGGTATTGCTTCTTGGATGAGATTATAAACACAATCCATCCGAAAAACATCGTGGTGTACGGTACGCTGAGCAGCAAGATGTTTGATGATTTTAAGAAATCCACGAACATAATATGCTATCCCTCTTGGATATCCGATAGATGGAGGAGGGTAAAAAATGGCGACTAAAGGTGCAAGTAATCACTACGGAAACGCTCGTGGCGGTCGACAAGGACACATTACCGCACATACAGGCTTTGCTTGGGCTAAAGGTTTTAACAAATCCACTCTTGCCGACCACGCAAATAGGCACGGCGGAACAGGTGGAACAACAAAATATGTAGCAAATGCGGTGGCTTTTGCTAATAGAGTCGACCGGGTAAATCATCTCTCCTACATAAGGAAAGACGGAACAACTGTTAAATACAGCAAAAAGACTAACGAATTTGCCGTTATTGACAGGCACGGAATCGTCAGAACCTATTTTAAGCCGGCAAACGGAATCCAAAAATACCTCAAGGATAAGGGGGAGCATAAATGAAAACATCAAATTATTATGAATGCCCTATTTGCGGGAAATATAAATTCAACAAAGAAGGCGACTATGATATTTGCAAATATTGTGGTTGGGAAAACGACCCTGTAATGAACGCCGACCCTACATATTGGGGCGGAGCGAATGATTTATGCCAAATTGATTTTAAGCTTCGTTATAGTTACTATGTTGAACGTAATCCTAAATATCACTGGGCACTTGACGGCTATCCTGAAATTCCACAAATTGAGAAGTGTATCTGTCCCGTATGCGGAAAATTTGAATTTGAACCTTTAGCGTGGGATGACATTTATTGTTGCGTAACACCATCAGACGTTTACTGTATGAGCTGCGGTTGGCATTACTCGCCTGAGCAAGAAAAATCTCCCGATTTGGCAAATGGTGCCAACGAGATGTCTTTGAATGAATATCGTGCTTGGTACACTGAAAAATTAGCTGCCAACCCCGATTATAGTTATTTTGAAGAGATGACCGAGAACTATGTTCCCACACCGCATAAATGCCCTGTTTGCGGTAAGTATGAATTCAAAGACGAATCGAGCTATGATATTTGCCCTTACTGCGGTTGGGAAGATGATGGTGTCCAATTGAACGATCCGGATTTTGATGGCGGCGCTAATGACTTGTCATTGAAGCAATATCGTAAACAGTATCGCGAAATAATCAAGACAAATCCTAACTATCGGTGGGATAACAAAACTTAAAAAATCCCATAAACCTGTGCACCGCAAAGGTTTCCGCATCTAATGCAAAATCTAATAACGACAATCAAATGTGGCTGCTACATTAAGATAGCCTAAAAGAAGAAAAAGCGGATGAACTTTACCAAGAGGTATTGAGCATCCGCTTGCTTTGTTGTATAATTGAATTATCGCCGACAACCCATAAGAAAGTATACCCCATTCTGTGCGGAATTGTAAAGTTTTCAAAGATGATGATTTTGCAGATTATATTTTTGTCGTACTCTTTTTGCCCCGTTTTGAGTTTTTGTTTCCTTTTGGCTCAGATCATACAGAAAGAGCTGCCTCAAATGCTCTTAAATTTTCATTTGATACAGCCCGTTATGCAATAAAGCTTTTTTTATTCGGTTTGCTCAATAAACGATGCGGAAGCCCATTAAAACGCCCACTCGCCATCCTTGAATATCGCCACTCTGTTTCCGTCCTCGGTAGTCGCCGTGATGCACATATCCTTAGTGCCGACCATGAAGTCCTCGTGTACTATCGAGTCGTTGATGCCCCTCTTGTGTGCCTCATCTTCGGTCATATTCTCATAACCGCGGAGCAGATTTGTAAAGCCTCTGCCAAGTGCCAGATGGCACGCTGCGTTTTCGTCAAACAGGGTGTTGTAGAACAACAGACCGCTCTCTCTGATGGGTGAGGTGTAGGGCACGAGAGCAACCTCGCCGAGATAGCATGCGCCGTCGTCCATCTTGATAAGCTCGCGCAGAATTTCCTCGTTCTTTTCAGCACCTACGTCAACTGCCTTGCCGCCTTCAAACTTCACCCAGAAGTTATCTATCAGACTGCCGTTACAGCACAGAGGCTTTGAGGAGTATACGATACCCTCCGCCTTGCCCTTGATGGGGGACGTGAAGATCTCCTCAGAGGGAATGTTGGGGTTAAAATAAATACCGGAGCCGAGAGCGTTCTCGCCGCCGCCGCAGAAAAGGACGTCTGGAGACAGACCTACCTTAAGGTCGGTGCCGTTGCCTGCGGTCAGGTGCAGCTCGGTGATTTTCAGCGAATTGAGGTATTCGCATCTCTTCGCAAGGTCGCTGTTATGCGCATCCCATGCGGCGATCGGGTCGTCGTTTACACGGGAGATAGACAGGATGGCCTCCCACAGGCGCTCTACGGCAACGCTGGTACGGACTCCGGGGAATATTTTTCTCGCCCATGCCTTGCCGGGTACTGCGGCGATACACCACTGGTACTTGTTCTCCATTTTTGCTCTTATGGGCTTGATAACCCTGCTGCGCTGTGCCATGGCCTTGGAGTACTTTTTTTGATTGATGCCTTCAAGCGCATCCGGGTCTTCGGATACCAGGTATATTTTACAGGGGAGAATTTCTGCCTGATGCTCCCATCTTTTTATCTGCCATTCGTCCAGCTCGCCCAGCACCTTTGCCGAACAGTATTTTACGTGAGAACGGGTGAGAGGCTCGTAGCTGAAATCCACGACAACCTTCGATGCCCCTGCCTTATAACATTCATCCACAACCATTTTAACAAATTCGGGCTGTTCCAGCTCTGCCGTAATGTAGACCTGCTGTCCCTTCTGTACGTTTACGCCGCAGCGTGCAATGAGATTTGCATACTTTTTCAATCTTGATTTTACCATTTTTTCAACAATCCTTTATTTAAATTTTTTTAAGCACTTGTTTAAGAAATTCCCATACCCGTGACATGGAGGACAGAGAGAGCCTTTCCTCGGTGGTATGAATGTCGAAATTGTCAGGGCCGATTGAAACGCAGTCCAGTCCCTCCAGCTTCTCTGAGAAAATACCGCACTCCAGCCCTGCGTGAATGATTACCACCTCGGGCTTCTTGCCGTACATTTCCTCATATACGTCCGTCATTACGTCGCGAAGGTGCGAGTCTGCCCTGTATTCCCATGTGGGATATGCTCCGTGCTCGGAATAAGACGCGCCGTATTTTTCGCCAGTCAGACGGAGCTTTTTGCACAGCTTTTCTTTTTCCGCACCCTTGGCGGAACGAACCGAAAAGGAAATTTCCGCTGCCTCATCGGAAAGCGAAAGAATACCCAGATTAAGCGAGGTTTCCACCAGTCCCTGAATATCGCCGCTCATTGCCACAACGCCTGTGGGAAGCTCGTTTATCAGGGATAACAGTGAGCGTGTGCACTCTGCGGTCAGGGGCTGTATACTCGGCTCTGTCGGAGCTACGGTTATTCCGGATTCAATCTCTTTTTCCTTACACTCCGCAAGAACCTTGTCAAAGGCTTCCGTCAGCTCTTCTTTGTCCGCGCTCGTTGCGAAACGACATTCGCAGGACCGCGGAATGGCGTTGTCGGCGTTGCCTCCGGATATGCTCACGATCCTCAGGTCGGGCACTTCTTCAAGCATTTTACAGAGCCATTTGATTGCGTTCTCCCTGCCTTTGTCTATCTCGACACCGCTATGACCTCCTCTGAAGCCGGAAAGCGTCAGGGAATATACGGGCGCACGACATTCTCCCCTTTCTACAGGCAGGGAAATATCGCTTCTGACACCCCCCGCACAGCCTACGGTAAATACGCCCTCTGCGTCGGAATCAATGTTTATGAGCAGTCTGCCTGTGACGGCCTCGGGGGAAAGTGCAACCGCGCCCAGAAGGCCTATTTCCTCATCCGAGGTAAATACCGCCTCAAAGTCGGGGTGTTCGATTTCCTCGCTGTCAAGCACTGCCATGGCGTAGGCGAGAGCCACGCCGTCGTCGCCTCCGAGAGTCGTGCCCTTTGCCCTGAGGAAATCGCCGTCACGGTATAATTCCAGACCCTCGGTCTTCATATCAATCGGGCAGTCAGCCGTCTTTGCCTCGACCATATCAAGGTGACCTTGGAATATTACGCCGGGTCGACCTTCATAGCCCTTTGTCGCAGGCTTTCTGATCACCACGTTG
This sequence comes from uncultured Ruminococcus sp., assembly GCA_964494135.1. Lineage (GTDB taxonomy): Bacteria > Bacillota > Clostridia > Oscillospirales > CAG-272 > UBA1740. The sequence goes on from CAZBQN010000006.1 coordinate 77,496, forward strand.
TCTGCCTCGTCACGGTAGCAGGCAAGTCCTCTCTGTTCGGCAAAGCTGACCAGATAATCCGCGATTGCCTTAGTATTTCCCGAGCCGTGGGGAATACTTGATATTTTTTCAAAGTGGCGTACTGCCGTCTTTATGTTTTCGTATTCCGGAATGTTAATCATTTTGACCTCTTTTCAAAAATCCAATGGAAATAAATATACACACTATATTTTAGCGCAAACAAAATGATTTTTCAACAGCAAAAGTTGACTTTTTGCCTGATAAGTTGTAAAATATAGAAGAAAAAGCAAAAAAAGTACTTGCAAAGGGGAAAAAATGAAAACAGCCGATTCTCTTTTTGATTTTATTGAAAAGGCTCCCACAGCCTTTCATACCGTAGCTGCCGTAAAGGAGAGGCTTCTCTCCGAGGGATATACCGAACTAGGGGAGGGAGATGCGGGAGCCGTAGGCGCAGGTAAATATTTCGTTACCCGCTCGGATTCGTCGATTATTGCATTCCGAAGCGCAGAGGATGCCCGTGGCTTTATGATATGCGCCTCACATTCCGATTCGCCATCCTTTCGTGTAAAGCTCAGCAGGGAAAAGAACAATGCCTATTCCAGACTCGATGTTGAGAAATACGGCGGAATGATTTATTATTCCTGGCTTGACAGACCCCTGTCTGTTGCTGGCAGAGTGCTTGTCAGGACGGAAAGCGGAGTAAAGTGTGAGCTTGTCAATCTGGGTTCCGACCTTGCGGTAATACCCAGCCTTGCCATTCATCTGAACCGAGGGGTAAACGACGGTGCCAAATTCAATCCCGCTGTCGATATGCTTCCGGTATATGCCACGGGAGAAGCCTCCGGGATACGCGAGCTAGTTTCGAAAGCCGTAGGTTGCTCTCCCGACAGCATAATTTCGCACGACCTGTTCCTTTACGTAAGAGAGAGGGGGAGACTGCTCGGAGAGGGCGGGGAGCTTATGCTCTGTCCCCGACTTGACGACCTTGAGTGCGTTTTCTCAAGTCTTGAAGGCTTCCTTACTGCAACCGACTCGGGCTCTGTGCCCGTCCTTGCGGTATTTGACAACGAGGAGGTCGGCTCTGCTACCAAGCAGGGGGCGGCGTCAACCTTCCTTGCCGATACGCTTCGCCTGATCGCGGGCAGCGACCAAAGATACACCGCCATGCTGAAAAACAGCTTTATGGTAAGCGCGGACAACGCACACGCCGTACATCCTAATCACCCCGAAATGTCCGACGCGAAAAATTCCCCCGTCATCGGCGGCGGTGTCGTAGTTAAATTCAACGCCTCACAGCGTTACGCTACCGACGGAGTGTCCCACGCTATATTCAGTATGATATGTGAGCGCGCGGGAGTCAGGACTCAGACCTATTACAACCGCGCCGACCTGCCCGGCGGCTCTACTCTCGGCTCAATCAGCAATACCTGCGTTTCGATACCTACCGTGGATATTGGTCTGCCTCAGCTTGCCATGCACTCTGCGATGGAAACGGCAGGAGCATCCGACCTTGACGGGATGGTAAAGGCGCTTCGCGAATTCTATTCGGTTTCGCTCAACCGAAGGGGCGGTGCGATTGATATCCTGTAAAATGCAGAAATAGCGCCAAGGATACTGAAAAATATCGAAAAATAGTAATTATCAAATAATTTATAAGAGCCGCGGCTCTCCTTTCGGAAGTTCGCGGCTCTCGCTTTTTCTTTCTGTCGATATGTTGCCTTCGTTGACTCAATATGCTTTCGCTACGCTCAAGCTCGATATATTGTCGCTTTGCGCCAATTCGATATGAGATAAATCCCACGTTTGCAAAGCAAACATATCGCGCCGCAGGCATATCGTGTTGCGTCATCAATATATCGAAAATCCCGAAAGGGATTTATCTCGCTGCGTGTTCTCCGTAAAGGATAACACGCTAAACCGGTGGATATTTTATGAAATCTATTGACAATATCATTTATAACTGATATAATATCGTTAGTAACCGTTAGTAACGATTGGATGGTAAAAAATGATAGAAGACAAGAATACCGAATTTAAAACAGAATACGTTGATGATATAAAAAAAGCGCTTATTGCTTTCACTAATACCGACGGCGGTGTCGTCTATATTGGTATTGCCGATGACGGAAGCGTAATCGGAGTGAAGAATGTGGATGCAGCGATGCTACAGGTATCGAATGTAATTCGCGATGCTATAAAGCCCGACCTTACGATGTTCTGTGAGATTACCGCTGAAACGATACAGGAAAAGCAAGTAGTAAAAATAACAGTGAACAGAGGGACTGCAAGACCGTACTATTTAGCTGCAAAAGGCATTCGTCCCGAAGGTGTATATATCCGTCAAGGTGCAGCTTCTGTTCCGGCTTCTGAAAGCGCCATACTTTCTATGATACGGGAAACAGCCGGAGATAGCTATGAGGCAGCACGCTCGCTAAATCAAGAATTGACATTCAACGACGCGAATGACGTTTTTGAAATGAAGCGGGTGTCTTTTGGTGAATTACAGAAGAGAAGTCTTGGTTTGATAGGTGATGACGGAACGTATACCAACCTTGCATTATTGCTTTCAGATCAATGTACTCATACTGTAAAAATTGCAGTTTTCGAGGGCGAACAAAAAACAATATTTAAGGATAGACGAGAGTTCGGTGGTTCCTTGTTAAAACAGCTGAACGATGCGTATCAATTCATTGATCAGTTTAACCACACTCATGCGCATACGGAAGGCCTGTACCGTGTTGATAAAAGAGCATATCCTACGGAAGCTATCAGAGAGGCACTGTTGAATGCCGTAGTACACAGAGAATACAGCTTTTCTGCAAGTACGCTTGTCAGCATTTTTGATAACAGGATTGAGTTCGTTTCGATAGGCGGACTTGCGCGCGGTATCTCCCAAAGCGATATTCTGCTTGGCATTTCAATTGCGAGAAATAAAAAGCTTGCAGACGTGTTTTATCGCTTACATTTGATTGAAGCATACGGCACCGGCATTCCTAAAATTATGGAAGCCTACAAGGAGTACGGAATTGAGCCTCATATAGAAATATCCGATAATGCGTTCAAGATTGCTTTGCCTAACACGAATGCAATCGTTAAGGAAACAGAGATCGAGTTAACGGAAAACGAGAAAGGCGTGTTGTCTGTATTAAAGGAAGGCATTAAGTCTCGCCCGGAAATTCAAAAGGCTCTGGGATTTTCACAAACAACCGCAATAGTTACGATAGCAGCTTTAATTGATAAAGGCTTGATTGTAAAAGTCGGGAACGGAAAAAAGACGAAATATAAAACACCTTAACAAACGAAAGACTTGCACGCAGGGGATATTATGACATATCCGAAGCGTACAAGTCTACACTTTGCAATTTTAACTAAGCGTCTGTCCTGTCCTCGCAGTGCCTTTTGTAAATCTCGCGCATGAATTTTTTGTTCATCACGCGCCGCTCTCCCAACTCGGAGAGCTTTCGGAATGCGTCGTCAAGGAAGCTCATGGTACGTGGGTTGCCTCTTGCCTTGTTACCGTATCTTTCCCAGTGCATAAGAGGGGCTTCGTCGGTATAATCCTTCCCCTTGTAGACCTTTGTTGCCGCCACCTTGTCGCAGAAGCATTCAACGGCGTATTTATACGGCATCATCGGCGTCACCTTGCAGTCGTCGTCAATCCAGTATTCTATATGATGCTTGTTTCTGCCCTTGTGGTGGAGCCAGGCGGGGCTGACACCGTTTGCCTCTCTGCAAACCGCAATCGGAGAGCGCTTACCGCTGAAGTATTTTGCGCTCTCAAACAGCTCAAAGGGCGAGAATTTAGACAAATCGTGGACTATTCCGCGCCAAGGGATTCCGCACTTGACGCAGTGTATAAAAACCATGTGTTTATGCCTGATTACAAGGCATAGATGCTTGAAGAAATTTGATATTTTCATTATCCGATTTCATAAACGGTATCGCGGTAGAGCGCGCCGTCCTTATAGACCTTCGGCACTCTTGCACATTCCGTGGTTATATTTTTAGCTGTCAGCTTCTTAGTGGGAACATACGGGTATGGCTTGTCGGGAGTGAAGTCTCTGTCGTAAACCGGGAGAATATAAAGCTGTGCATCCGGGTTGACCTCAGAGTCAAGAATGTGAAGCCCGTCGATAACGATATTCCCCGGCATTGTGGATATATAACCGAAATCGTGGGTGCCGTCGTTTGATGCGCTGACGATATACATATCGCCTTTTTGTACCGGCTGCCAACGGCAGTTGCGAATGGTAACGTTGCCGTTCCACATAGAGCCGTAGTCGCCGCGAAGCGCGACGAAGGAGTTTCCTATTACGTAAGAATCCTCAATAAGAAAATCGCCGTAGCCTATAAGACACAGACATTGGTGTCCTATGCGCGTTCTCTTGATAACCGTGTCCGTCACACCCATGTGGGCGTCGAAACGGGACATTTCGCAGTCCTCAATATAGAATTCCTTGCAGAAATTCGAGCCTATAAGTCCCCAGTACCTGGTGTCGGTAATGTCTCTGGACTGGGTGACGCGGATAAGTCTCGGTCTTATTGAAGCGTTGATGCCCAGTTCATAGGTTCCCATTCTGTTAATATATCCGTCGTGCGAATCCTTGGTCAGATAGGTTTTGTGCGGAGTCAGAAGACAGTCCTCGATAGATACGTCAACCGCTTCGTTTACTCCGAGGAAGCCGGAGTAGGGAGCACCGTCCTCACCCTCGCCTTCAATGAAATGGCGTATGCCTTTTACGGTAACGTTGGAACGGCTGATACCGAAGCCTCTTGCGTGATAGCGGTAGACGCGCTCGTGGCGGTTGGCAATAGTGGTGATCTTTCCGCCGGTGATTGTTATAGGCTCGTCGTCAACGCACTTTGCAATTATTTTCGAAATGCTTTTGTATTCATAGTTTATTTTGTTTTCAACGTTTCCGTCCGCATCTACAACGAAGCAGTCGTTGGCGTCAACACCGTTATTTGCGTTTTCGCCCTTGCGCCTGAATATGCAAAGATCCTTGGTATATACTCTTACATACGTTTTGCCCTCGTGAGGGAAATCAAGCTTCCTTGCGCCTTTCGGAATATATGTAATTTCGGGAGTATAGACCGGGAAATCAGATTCGACGGAAAAAATGTTTTTGTTTACTACCTCCAGCTCGCTGTCGTCGATTATTATCTCCGCGCCCGACAGGTCTGTGTCCGTCGTTATTCTTGCGGTCAGAGGCTCCTTACCTATGTAATACTTTGCGCCCTGCTTTGCCACAACGGGCAGCTTGTGCTCATTTGCGTACTCGTGAGCCCTGACTATCGCCGCCATATCGTCGGTGATGCCGTCGCCGACAGCTCCGAAATCCTCATAGGCTACGTATTTTTTGTCAATCATAATAATTCTCCCTTCGGTAATCCGTTTTATTAAAAGCATCCGGAAACAAATCAAGCTGAGCTCGTTCGCTACCATTATATACGCTTTCACGCCGATGGTCAAGAGTTAATCCTTCTTTTTCGTAAGCTTTTCGGGCAACATGTACAATTTTCTTCGGGTCTTGTTGACAACGACATCTGCAAGAGTTATAATTAATATAATTGAATAGACTAATTGCAACCTATCAGGAGGTCAGCCATGCTGAAAATTGAGCATCTTACAAAAAAGTACGGCGACAAGCTTGCCGTCGACGACCTGTCACTTGAAATCGGCAGGGGAGAGATATGCGCCTTTATAGGCCATAACGGCGCGGGAAAAACCACGACTCTCAAGGCTTGTATAGGAATTATCTCCTATGATTCGGGAAATATATATATTGACGGTATGTCGGTAAAAGAGAGGCCTATGGAATGTAAAGCTAATACAGCATACATTCCCGACAATCCCGACGTATACGATTTTATGACGGGTATCAAATACCTGAACTTCATTGCGGACATTTACGGCGTGTCTTCGGAGGACAGAAACAAGAGAATATCCGAGCTTTCTGCCAAATTTGAATTGACCGATGCCCTCGGCTCTCCCATAAACTCTTATTCTCACGGTATGAAGCAGAAGCTGGTCATCATTTCCGCCTTTCTCCATGCTCCGAAGCTTATTATGATGGATGAGCCCTTCGTCGGACTTGACCCGAAGGCGTCGCATATCCTGAAAGAAATGATGCGCGAGCATTGCAACGGCGGCGGTGCGATTTTTTTCTCAACCCACGTTTTGGACGTGGCTGAAAAGCTGTGCGACAAGGTCGCCATAATCAAGGAAGGCAAGCTGGTAATCAGCGGAGATATGGACAGCGTGCGCGGAGACGCATCTCTTGAGGACGTCTTCCTTGAGCTTGAGGGGGAAAAGCATGCTGAGTAAGCTTATTAAAGTAAGATTTCAGGTGATGCTGGGCTCCATGTTCGGTAAGAAAAAGGGCGCGTCACGTTTAAATGTCGGAATGATTCTGGCGATTGGCTTTCTGGCGGTTTGCTTTGCAGTTATGTCCGGAAGTGTCGGTGCTCTTATGGCTTCGGTTATGGTTGAAAACGGGCTTGACAGCATATACTTTGCCATGTTCAATCTTGTGACCTTCCTGGTCGTATTCACCTTTTCCATTTTTGAAACGAAGTCTCAGCTTTTTGAGTGCCATGACAACGAGCTTTTGCTCTCGATGCCCGTGCCGAGCCGCTACATAGTGCTCTCGCGCGTGCTTAGCGTGCTCGTTATGAATATTGCCGAGAGTGCTGTCGTTATGCTGCCCGTAATCGTTATTTACGCCGTTTTCGGCGGCAGTGCCGTATATATTGTCGGCAGTATTCTTTCCATGCTGCTGATTACACTTCTCGCTACCGCTCTTGCCTGCGGCGTGGGTTACCTCGTCGCTATGATTTCTTCATTTTTCAAGAACAGGAGTCTTCTGACCGTTTTACTGTACGTCATCTTCTTTGCGGCGTATTTCGTTCTTTACGGCAAATTCGTTGACTTTATGGGACAACTGGGAGACGACCCCGAGAATGTTACGGCAGGTCTTGAATCAGCCTTCGGCGGCATGAGATTCCTGGGTGAAATATCATGCATCTCTTCACCTATGTTCTATGTTCTTTTAGGAGTAACCGCGGTTGTAAGCGCGCTTTGCTACCTTATTATTTCCCGCCATTACGTATCAATAATCACCCGTACAGGTAAGGGTAAAACCGTGAAATACCGTGAAAAAACCCTGAATTCGGGTTCTGCTTTTTCCGCGATGTTCAAGAAAGAAATGTCACGCTTTTTCTCCTGTCCGACATATATTATGAACAGCTTGTCCGGCGGACTTCTTATGGTCATCTTCACGGTATATCTCTTTATTGACAGCGCATATTTGACCGAGAATCTGAAAACCGCATTCAGTTGGATGGGGATCGACCCCGTGTACGGCTCCGCCTTAGCTATGGCGTGCTTGATTTTCCTTATGTCATCCTTCAATATGGCATCAGCCTCGGCACTCAGCCTTGAAGGAAACAACCTTTGGATACTCAAGACCTCGCCGATAAGCAGTTTAACCGTGCTTCACGCAAAGCTGATGCCTCAGCTTTGCACCTCGCTTCCCATATCGATTATCGCTTCGGTTTGCATCGGTATAGTATTAGGTCTTGAGCCTGTGCCTTTTGTGATTGCGGTAGCAGTGGCGGTTCTGGCAAATATTCTATTTGCCTTGACAGGTCTTACTGTAAACGTGCTTATGCCCAAATTCGACTTTGAAAACATTTCCGATGTTGTAAAAAGATCGGGCGCGGCTACGCTTGCCATGTTCGGAGGTATGATTTCTTCGGTACTGATAGCAGGCGGTGCCTTTGCCCTTTGCGTTGCGGTGGGAGCGTTTACAGCATTGCTTATCCTTTTTGCATTTATTCTTGTTTTGTGCGTTGCTCTTTATTTTGTTCTTACAGGACCGATTCGCAGAAAATTAGAGAGAATTGAGCCGTAACAGCCGGCAAGAATTAAAGGAAGCCATTATGTCAGCATTTTCTCGGTTTATTAAAAAATACGTTCCCGTCTGGGTCAGAGTCGTTTTGATTCTGACCTTGGCATCGGTTATTGCGCTGATAGCCTCGGTGAAATTCGTATCGGTTGCCGACTTTCTGAACGGTACTGTCGGCGAGGCTGTGCGGATTGCGCTGTCGTTTTTTACGCATATTTTCCCGTTTTCGGTATTTGAGTGGCTTCTGATACTTCTTCTCCCTGCCATAGCGTTATATATAGCTTTTCGTATAAAGAAGAAAAAAGAAACCCATCCTCTCCGTACGGTTTTCGCTCTCGTCGGAGTAATAGGACTTATCTGCTGCTCATACGTTTTCACCCTCGGTGTCGGTTATCATACCTGCCGGCTTGACGAAAGACTGGGAATAGAGGAGGATAATGATATTACGGAGGAAAAGCTGTTTGCCGTTGCCGAGTACCTTGTAGGTGAAATAAACGGTCTTTCCGAAGAGCTCGGACTGTCGGTGGGGGAGAGCTATATGGGCGTGTCTTACAACGAAATGAGCAGAAAGCTCATATCCGCCTTTGACAGCTTCCTTTCGGAATACCCGATTTTCACGAATTTTGAAAGCAGGGTAAAGCCGGTAATGCTGAGCGGAGTAATGTCGGATGCGGGAATAACCGGTATATACAGCTTTTTCACGGGGGAGTCGAATATAAACGTAGATTATCCCGACTACTGTCTGCCATTTACCGCCGCCCACGAGCTGGCGCATCAGAGAGGAATAGCAAGAGAGAATGAGGCGAATTTTGTAGCCTTTCTCGTCTGTATTTCATCATCTGACCCGTATATTCTTTACAGCGGTTATCTTAATATGTTCGAGTATGTGGGCAGTGCTTTGTACAAAACGAATAAGGATGCGTACAGAGAGCTTCTCGGCAGACTGAATACGGGTGCTGTGGCAGATATGCGATCCGCTTCTGCCGTCACCCTTGCACACAAGGACAGCTGGCTCAATAAGCTCAATGATTTTTTGAATGATACCTACCTTAAAGCCAACGGTACAGAAGGCGTGGTAAGCTACGGATACGTTGTCAGGCTGACCTTAGGATACTATTCGGAGCTGCTTAACATTTAAAACAGAAAACTTTTCAGGCTCTCCCGCAAAGTGTGACGGGGGAGCTTTTCTTTCACCAGCAGAGCCGTATTTGAATACAATTTAATATAATTGTTATTCGAGGTAGGACTTATGGACAGTTTCTTCATTGACGGCGGAAAAAAACTTTGCGGCAGAGTCCGGGTCAGCGGGGCAAAAAACGCATCTCTGCCTGTCCTGTTTGCTTCGCTTATATGCAGGGGCGTGTCGAGAATTCGATATCTGCCGGATATAATTGATGTAAATATTGCTTTACGTCTGATAGAGGATATGGGAGCGAAAATAACGAAGGCGGGGGACGTGACTTTAATTGATACGAGTTACGTCAGATACTGCGAGCCGGACGGAGAGCTGGTGCGCCTTATCCGTGCGTCTACCTATCTTATAGGGGCGTCCCTCGGCAGATTCGGACGGGTGTCGTTAGGTCAATTCGGGGGCTGTAATTTTTCTCCCCGACCGATAGATATGCACCTTACCTCGGCGGAGATGTTCGGAGCGGTATACGCCTCGCACGGTATGATATGTGACAGGCTTCGCGGCACTGATATCGTTTTCCGCCGCCGCAGCGTGGGAGCTACGGTAAACACCTTGCTTCTTGCCTCGTCTGCCGATGGAGTCAGCCGTATTTACGGCGGAGCAAGAGAGCCTCATATATTGACTCTCGTAGATTTTTTGCGTTCCGCAGGTGCCGACATTGACGTGGGCGACGATTGCTTTACAGTCAGGGGAGGCGAGCTTTCGGGCGGTACCGTTGATATTCCCGGCGATATGATAGAAGCCGGAACCTTTCTGTACGCCGGGCTGATAACCGGCGGTGAGGTTGAGGTCGTGGGCGGTGTACCCGAGGAGCTGTCTGTTTTTCTTGATCCTCTCACCCCCTGCGGTGCAAGCTACCGACTGTCAGACGGCAGTGCCGTGCTGACGGGAGGACTGAGCTCGCCGCTGGACGTAGTTTGCGCCCCCTATCCCGCCTATCCTACCGATATGCAGCCGATCCTAGCTCCCTTGCTCGCCTCGTCCCTCGGCGGGCGCATTACCGACACGGTATTTCCCGAGCGATTCGGCTATCTTGCGGAGCTTGCCTCTTTCGGCGTTGAATACGAGCGCGGGGAAGGGGAGGCGTTTATTCGCAGGTCGCGCTTGCATCACGGCAGGTGCTATGCCCGTGACCTTCGTGGAGGTGCCGCGGCTGTTCTTGCGGCTTTGGCGTGCGAGGGAGAGAGTGAAGTGATGTGCGCCGACATCGTCGGACGGGGCTATGAGAACTTCGTCGGTAAGCTACGCTCGCTGGGGGCGGATATAAGCTGTCGGAAAAATACGGCTCAAATTTAATTTTTTGCTTGACATGAGGAAAAATATGATATAATA
>CAZBQN010000007.1:0-68677 GCA_964494135.1 uncultured Ruminococcus sp.
CGGTAAGGCTCAGTTCGGCGGACAGAGATTCGGAGAGATGGAGGTTTGGGCTCTCGAGGCGTACGGTGCCGCTTATACACTCCAGGAGATTCTTACCGTTAAGTCCGATGACGTAACCGGACGTACCAAGACCTACGAGGCAATCGTTAAGGGGCAGAACATTCCTACTCCCGGCGTACCCGAGTCCTTCAAGGTTCTTGTTAAAGAGCTTCAGGCTCTGTGTCTTGACGTTCGTGTTCTTGATGAAAACGGAGAGAACATAGAGATTTCCGGGCTTTACGATGACGACGTTCCGGGCTATGTAAGAGTTGAGGACGCAGAAAAGGCAGCTCCCGCAAGAAGCGATGAGGACGCGGAAGGCGACGCAGACGACGACTACGCCGATGACGAGCCTCTTGAGGACGGGGATGAGGAATTCGATGCCGACGATTATTTCACCGAGGCAGACGAAGAGGACTCCTACCTTGCCGATTCCGATTACAGCGACGAGGACTAATTTTACAGAAGGGAAAGGTTCCGAGGGTGGAATCTGAAAAAACAAATGGAAAGAAATACGTTTGATTCTATAAAGATAGGTCTTGCCTCTCCCGAGATGATCCGTTCCTGGTCTCACGGTGAGGTAACTAAGGCTGAAACTATAAATTACCGTACTCTGAAAGCAGAGGCAGGCGGTCTTTTCTGCGAAAGGATTTTTGGCCCGACTAAGGACTGGGAATGTCACTGCGGAAAGTACAAGAGAGTACGTTTCAAGGGTAAGATTTGCGAAAAGTGCGGCGTTGAGGTAACGACCAAGAAGGTTCGCCGTGAGCGTATGGGACATATCGAGCTTGCCACTCCCGTGTCGCATATATGGTACTTCAAGGCTCTTCCTTCCAGAATGGGTCTTATGCTGGACATTACCCCCAGGCTCCTTGAGCGCGTGCTGTATTTTGCAAGGTATATAGTTATTGATCCCGGCACGACCATGCTTGAAGAGAAGCAGCTTCTCACCGAGGCTGAGTATATGAGCGCCAGAGAAAAGTACGGCGACGGCTTCAAGGCAGGTATGGGTGCTGAGGCAGTCCGTGAGCTTCTTGCCGCTATCGACCTTGATAAGCTGGCAGAGGAGCTTCGCGGCAAGCTGGCTGATTCCTCAGGACAGAAAAAGGCAAAGATAATCAAAAGACTTGAGGTTGTAGAAGCGTTCAGAGCTTCCGGCAACCGCCCCGAATGGATGATTCTGGAGGCGCTTCCCGTGCTTCCCGCGGACATCCGTCCCATGGTACAGCTTGACGGCGGTCGCTTTGCCGCATCCGATATCAACGAGCTTTACCGCAGAGTTATCAACAGAAACAACCGTCTTAAAAACTTCATTAAGATGGGCGCGCCCGAGATAATCATCAGAAACGAGAAGAGAATGCTTCAGGAGTTCGTCGACGCCCTTATCGATAACGGTAAGCGCGGTAAGGCCGTAACAGGTCCGTCTAACAGAGCCCTGAAATCTCTGTCCGAGATACTTCGCGGTAAGCAGGGACGTTTCCGTCAGAACCTGCTCGGTAAGCGTGTTGACTATTCCGGACGTTCGGTTATCGTCGTAGGTCCTAACCTTAAAATATATCAGTGCGGTCTTCCCAAGGAGATGGCTCTCGAGCTGTTCAAGCCCTTCGTTATGAAGAGACTTATCGAAACTCAGAAGGCTAACTCCATAAAGGATGCGAAGAAGAAGGCGGACAGAGCTACCGCTCCCGAGGTTTGGGACGCTTTGGAATACGTAATCAAGGAGCATCCCGTTCTTCTTAACCGTGCGCCGACCCTTCACCGTCTGTCCATTCAGGCGTTTGAGCCGGTTCTCGTAGAGGGCAGAGCGATCAAGCTTCACCCCCTCGTTTGTCCCGCCTTCAACGCCGACTTCGACGGCGACCAGATGCCCGTTCACGTTCCGCTTTCCAGCGAGGCACAGGCAGAGGCGAGATTCCTTATGCTCTCTGCAAACAACCTTCTGAAGCCCGTTTCGGGTAAAGCGGTTACCGTACCCTCTCAGGATATGGTCCTCGGTTCCTACTACCTCACTATTGCAGAGCGCAATATGAACGAGAAGAATATGTCCCCCGAAGAGGCAGAGAAAATCCGCGAGCACCGTGCAAAGAGGGTTTTCCGCGACTTCAACGAGGTTGAGATGGCTTATGAAAATAAGCAGATAGGTATTCACGAGCCCATCAGAGTACGCGTTACCAAGACCATTGACGGCGAGGAAAAGAGCGCTATTATCGACGCTACCTACGGCAGACTTATATTCAATGCGAGAATTCCTCAGGATCTCGGTTACGTTGACAGAGCGAAGGATCCCTTCTCACTTGAGGTCAACGAGCCTACCTCCTCAAAGAAGCTGAAGGATATAGTAGACCGTACCATCAGAATTCACGGCTTTGCCGAGGCTGCCAACGTTCTTGACAATATCAAGGAAATGGGTTACAGATATTCAACCCGTTCCTCTCTGTCCATCTCGGTTTACGATATGACCATTCCCGAGAAGAAGAAGCTTTTGCTTGAAGAGGCTTCCCGTCAGGTTGATGAGATTTCCGAGCGCTTTGCTTGGGGTGAGCTTTCCGACGAGGAGAGATACAAGCAGGTTATCGACGTGTGGGATAAGACCACTAACGCCGTTACCGACGCACTTATCGAAAACCTTGACAGCTACAACTCACTGAATATGATTTGTACCTCGGGTGCCCGCGGTTCAATGAAGCAGATGAGACAGCTGGCAGGTATGCGCGGTCTTATGTTTGCAACGAACGGTAAGACCATCGAAATTCCCATTAAATCAAACTTCCGTGAAGGACTTACGATGCTTGAGTACTTTATGGGTGCAAAAGGTTCACGTAAATCCCTTTCGGATACCGCTCTGCGTACCGCGGACTCCGGTTACCTTACCAGACGTCTGGTAGACGTATCGCAGGAGATTATAGTGCGCGAGGAGGATTGCGGAGCTACGTCGGGTATCGTTGTATCCGATATCGTTTCGGGTCAGGTAGTCGTAGAGAAGCTGTTTGACCGTCTGGTCGGCAGATATACCGTCGACGACGTCGTTGACGAGGAGACCGGCGAGCTTATCGTTCCCGCAAACACCATGATCAGCGAGGAGTCTGCAAAGGCAATCGTTGACGCAGGCATCAAGCAAGTTGAGGTTCGTACAATTCTGCGCTGCCTTGCAAAGCGCGGCGTATGCGTACACTGCTACGGTGCGGACCTTGCGCACGGCACGCCCGTTGCAATAGGTGAGGCTGTCGGTGTTATAGCCGCTCAGTCAATCGGTGAGCCCGGTACACAGCTTACGATGAGAACCTTCCATACGGGAGGTGTCGCAGGTTCGGATATCACTCAGGGTCTTCCCAGAGTCGAGGAGCTGTTCGAGGCACGTAAGCCCAAGAAGACCGCGCTTGTCACCGAGTTTACCGGTACCGCGCGTATCGAGACGGAGAACAAGATTACCAAGGTTCACGTGCTCAATCCCGTAGAGCCCACCGCAGAAAACGTAATATACGAGATACCCTTCGGTATGCGCCTTTGCATCGAGGACGGACAGGAGCTGAAGAGAGGTCAGGCTATTACAGAGGGCTTCCTTAACCCTGCCGACGTTCTTCGTATGAACGGTATTGACGCAGTTTACGATTACATTATCCGCGAGGTTCAGAAGGTGTACCGCGGCGAGGACGTTGAAATCAACGACAAGCACGTCGAGTGTATCACAAGACAGATGACGCGCAAGATTGAGATTGAGAACGCAGGCGATACGGATCTGCTTGTGGGTACGAAGGTCGACGTTATCGAGTTCCGTGAGCAGAACGAAAAGATTCAGGCGAGAATTGACGCCGGTGAGATCGGGCTTCGTCCCGCAGAGGGCGCACCCCTTCTCCTCGGTATCACAAAGGCTGCTCTTATGACAGAATCCTTCCTTTCTGCCGCCTCCTTCCAGGAGACTACCAAGGTACTTACCGAATCGGCTATCAAGGGCAAGCGCGATAACCTTCTCGGACTCAAAGAGAACGTTATTATCGGTAAGCTTATCCCCGCAGGTACCGGCATAGGTGCGTACAGGTCTGTTGAAATAGAGGATACCAAGGCAGAGCAGGCTCCCGAGGTAACAACCTTTGATTATTCCGCGCCCGAATCTGACAGCGTTATGGCAGACGCGGTAAACGGGTAATCCGAAAAATCAATATGCATTAATGCCGCCGCGGGCTTTGCCTGCGGCGGCTCTCTTTCGCATGGTATCGATTAGCGGACGTTTTTATATGCCGATAGAACAGAACTGCGGCGGAGTTACAAAGTCCCGTAAATATTGAGTAAATATTAAGTATTGACATATTATGAACAAAGTGGTAGAATAATATCAATAAATTTCACGTTTGGAAGCACTTTTTTGCTTTTTTTGTAAAATGGAGACTTATATGACAAGCTCGGATAATATAAAAGTTTCGGTTGTAATGCCCATATATAACGCCGCCGAATATCTGCGTGCCGCTCTTGACAGCGTGATTTCTCAGACGCTTGGGGATATTGAAATTATTTGCGTTGACGACGGCTCGACCGACCGCTCGCTTGAGTTGCTCAAGAATTATCAAAAGTCAGACGACCGTATCAGAATTATTACGGAGAACAACGCGGGTCCCTCTATTGCGAGGAACAAAGGCTTGTCGCGCGCCAGAGGAGAGTATATTATTTTCCTGGATGCGGACGATTTCTACGAGCCTTCGTTGCTTGAGAAAATGTACAGCCGCGCGAAAGAGGACGAGCTTGACATAGTAATTACGAAGTTTGATATATACAACGAGCGCAGTGCAAAATTTGAGGGAAATATATCCTCTGATCACAGTGAGCTTTTCGATAAGAACAGAACCCTGTCGGCAAGCACGTTCCCCGATCATATATTCCAGTGCACGTCGGGATACGTTTGGAATAAGCTTTACCGCCGCGCCTTTATCGCCGACAATCAGCTGTCCTTTGACCCTGAGGTGAGAGTGTTTGAGGATACCTGCTTCGTTATGTCCTCTCTCGCCGTTGCCGGCAGTATCGGAAAGGTGCAGGAGGTACTCATGCACCACAGAGTGTACTCGGAGCAGACGAAGAACAAGCTGTTCAAGAAATATTACCGTAACGTTCCCGAGATATATACCAAGATTAAAGATTTTCTTATGCACCGCGGGCTTTACGTTCCCCTGTCCCAGTCATTTTTGAATTTGTCTGCCAGCCGTTTTTATAAGATTTACAATATTCTCTGGCGCGACGCAAAGTCAGAGTTCTGGAAGATGTATCACGAAACCTATGCCGAAGAGCTTGGTTGGAAGAAGGCGGAGCCGGAGGAGTTTGAGAGTGAGGAAGTCCGCGACCTGGTTGCCTCGGTTCTGATTTATACTCATAAACAGTACCAAAAGTCGGAGGACAAGGGTAAAAAGGTAAAAATAAAGAAGGTAGGGAAATTAATTTCCCATAGCGACAAACGGAAAAAGATAAAAGACTTTTTCGCAGGTATATTTAAGGGCAATGCCGAGGAGTAAAGAGTGAAGCTCTCGATTATAATTTGCGTTTACAATACTCCTGCCGAGCTTTTTGAAGCCTGCCTTCGCAGTATTGCGGAAAGCACCCTGTCACGGGGTGCCTCCCAAGACCCGGTCGAGTATGAAATATGCGTGGTTGACGACGGCTCCAGTATTGATTATTCCGAGCTTGTGACAAAGTACGGTCTTAACTATGTGAAGACCGGGAACATGGGTATCTTCAGCGCCAGACTGACCGGCATATCAATGGCTAGAGGCGAATATATTGTATTCGTTGACAGCGACGATACGGTAAGCTGGAATTATCACAGACCCATGCTGGAGGCTGCACAGCGCGGCGGACTTGATATTGTGATAAACGATTGGGCGTTCCATACGGAGCGCACCAGATACTGTTGCCGAAATGATACGACGCTTTGCACTGATATGTCGCTTGAAGGAGATGAGGTGCTGAGAGCCTTTCTCTCACAGTCGGGACTTCAGCATTCCTTTTTCGTCTTGTGGAATAAGCTTTATAGTGCACGGATTTTGCAGTTTGTTGCACGGGAGCTGTCAGAGCTTGCAAAGTCCGTAGAGCGTTTTAATTACTCAGAGGACGCTCTGATGAACTTTTACGCCTTCCTGTCGGCAAAAAAGGTAAAAAATGTCCACACGGGGTACTACTTCTACCGCATACACAGCTCGCAGAGCGTGGCGGTGGTGAGCGAGGACAGACTGAAAAAACAGATTGACTGCATGACTTACACTCTTGACAGAATGGAGCGTGAGACTGCTTCGCTTGCTTCATCGGCGGAGTTTGCACAGTACATCGGTGCATGGCGAAGACTTATGTCAAGGAGCCACTACTCCCACGCGAAGAGCAACGGATATACCGGGCTGTACGGGTATATAAAGGAGAAATACAAGGTCGAAAATCTGCAGAAGGCTAAGAATTCAGATGGCAGATATTACGCCGAGTGCCGTCCCTTGCCGGATAATATCGACGAGATTGACGCGGTGCTGTACTCGGCTTACAGAAATGAGTTGCAGATCCAATTTGATTCCGATTACGGCGACGGGTACGTAAAGCGCCAGCTTCGCGCTCTTTCCGACTCAGGCTGTCGGGTGTCACTGAAAAAGGGCGGCGCGGAGATACCGAAGCCGGTCATAAGGCTCAAGAACAGAGTTATTATGAATTCCTTTGTTCGTAAAGTCGGTATGCTTCTCTTTCCCAAGGGCTCTAAAATCCGTGCATTTTTGAAGAAAAAGATGTAAAAACACCATAGAAAAACAAGGGCTGACCTTTTGTCAGCCCTTGTCGTATATATAGACCTATTTGAATTCCGGCAGTACTTTCGTTTTCAGATATTTCTCGTATTCGTCGCAAATTAACTTCACGTCATCGCCGAAAATAACCTGATTGCCATGGTCAAGCCAGAGTATCTTGTTGCACATTGACCGCACCTGAGGGATTGAGTGAGATACGAGGATTGTCGTTGCACCGCCTTGTATTATAGACTTCATCTTTGCTTCGCTCTTGGTTCTGAAGGCACCGTCACCGACCGAGAGAACTTCATCGAGAATAAGCACATCCGGATTTACCAGCGAGGCTATGGAAAAGGCAAGACGGGATTTCATACCGCTTGACAGATGCTTGAAAGCTTTTTCCTGACAGTCCTGAAGCTCGGCAAATTCAATAATGCTGTCGTAGGTCTTGTCCATAAACTTTTTGGTGTATCCCAGCATCGCGCCGCGCAGATAGGCGTTTTCTTTCACCGTAAGGTCGCCGTCAAAGCCGCTGGCTAATTCCAACAGGGCGGCAATCTTTCCGTTACACTCTACCAGACCCTCCGTGGGGCGCATAATACCCGATACCGCTTTCAGAAGCGTCGATTTACCCGCGCCGTTGGTGCCGATGATTCCGAGCATATCGCCTCTTTGCAGAGAAAAGGTCACGTGCCTGTCCGCCCAGAATTCCTTGACCTTGTATTTACCCGTCAGACGGCGCAGTACGTATTCCTTTATTCCTATCTCCTTGAAGTCGCCGGTCATATAGCGTATTGAGACGTCATAGCAGGCTAGGATAGGACGCGTGTCGAGTTTTTCGTTATCCATTTTGTCTCCTTATACGTAATATATGAACTTGTGATTTTGTTCTTTGTAAATCAAACTTCCCAAAAGCAAGGCAAACAGCGCATATCCCAGAGCGAGAAGGTGCAAAGACAGAGAGGGAATTTGATTGTATATGACTATCTGCCTGAAATAATCGATGTACACGTATACGGGGTTGAGGTAGAACAGCTTTGACGCAGAGCCGAAGCTGTCAACGGTGTAGAATACAGCAGACATATACATAATGAGCATAGAGAACACGCCCCACAGGTATTGCATATCCCGGAAGAAAATAAACAGCACGGACAAAAGCAAGCCTATACCTAAATTGAATAATATAAGGCACAGAGTGGGGAATATCAGAAGCAGAAAGCCCCAGAAGAACGTGATACCGTCGGCGATGCAGAAAATGAGAAAAACGACGAACGTAAGCCCGAAGTTGATAAGCGATGTCACCTCCCGCGAAAACAGGAACAGATACTTCGGTACGTTTACCTTGGAAAAAACCGATGAGTTTGACATAATCGAGCCCATACTGCCACCGGTCGCGTCGTTGAAAAATGAAAACACCAGCTGTCCGCAGAAGATATAAATCGTATAGTGCGGTGTGTTTCTGCCGAAAAAGTTAGTGAACACCAGGCTCATAACGAGCAGGGAAAGAAGGGGTGAAAGAACGCTCCACAGCATACCGAGATACGTTCTTTTGTATTTTTTCTTAAAATCGCGCTTTACAAGCTCGGAGAACAAAAAGGTGTTCTCGCGAAATCTGTTAATTGCAGTCCGCATAGCAGCGTTTCCTCCGCGGAAAATTGTCTTTGACCATTATATCACATTCCCGTGCCCTTGTCAAGGTTGCGCCGTCGTTGATAATTTTAGCATTCATAGACTTTTACGGAGAAAAATGCAAAGCGCTTTTCATTTTGTCAAAAAATCCCTAGTGGAAAATAAAAAAATCCACCGCAGATTTTTCATTTGCGATGGATTTTTGCTCGGTCAGGTATGTGCGGTTTCTCCGCACGGGGCACCGCGTATCAGGGCGTGTAGTTTTTCAGACAGTTTCCGCATGGGGAATACCCGTTTTCCACAAGGTATTCATACGTATCATACGAATAGATTTTATTGCTTTCCGACATGTCCGTAACGCTGGAGCAGGTGGGAAGATGGAATTTTCCGTTTCTTCCGTTTATGACGAAAGTGCAGTTGTTCAGCTCAGACTCATCGGACAGCTTAGCATCTCCGTTTGAATAGTCTATCTCGTAGTCAACCTCGGCATTGTAAACGTATATATTGAAGCATATACCGTCGCCCTCGTCCTCAACGCTGTAAGCCTCCATCTGCACGCCGGATGCGAGAAGATTGTTCCCTTCAAAGTATGGCGTAACTCTGTAAAGCACGTGATTTGAGGTCTCTTTGATATAATCGCATACCATCGCCTCAAAGGACTGCATGACCTCGTTTAAATCGTAAGTGCCGGTTATGAGATTATCCCAATTGGCATTCTCACCCGTAAGGGAGAAGGCTATAAGATGGCACCTTTCGTAAATGGACGAGGAATGCCAGCCGGTAGGAGTCACCGATGAAATGCTTCCTCTGCCCTCAGTAGGCATAAGGTCGGTGCCGATAAGAGCAACCGCCACCGTGCATCTGCCGAGGCTGTCCCGCGCACCGTAATACTCGTATGATCCGCTTGCCAGCTGATATTCGGTAAACTCGGGATTATTACCGTTAATTACGATATATTTATTCTCGTCATAAGCGGGAAGTGAGGATATATCGAGGGGCTCTTTCGTAAGGGCGGGTACTTCGTAGGACAGCAGGACGCCGCAAACGTCGCAATAGTGGTCTTTTGGGGATACGTCTATGCAACCACCTAGGTCGCTTCCGCAAACGTCACACTCGTGGAACGGCTCTTTCGTGTCGGTACATTCGCTGACCGTCTTACCGCATATATCGCAAAGGTGGTCGGCAGGGTCTTCGTCATTGCATACACTGATTACCGCACCGCAGAGGTCACATTCGTGGTAAGGTGCCTCTGTGTCGTAACATTCGCTGAGCTTCGTACCGCAAACGTCGCAATAGTGGTCTTCGGGTGACAGGTCGATACACTCACTGATTACCGCACCGCAGAGGTCACATTCGTTGTACGGTGCCTCGATGTCGTAACATTCGCTGAGCTTTATACCGCAAATGTCGCAAAGATGGTCGATAGGTTCCTCGTCCTTGCAAACGCTGAGTACCGTACCGCATTTGTCGCACTTGTGGTCAAGTGGGTCTCTGTCTGCACAGTTGCACATGGAAGCGCTGCAGGTGTCGCATTTCCCGTCACCGTTGTCATCTACGCATACGCTTAAGACTTTGCCGCATATATAACATGTATGCTCACCCGGCGTAACAATACATTCACCGAGCACATCGCCGCAAATGTCGCAAATATTATCCTTCGGATCCGCATCGGTGTGTGCACATTCACCATCCGGCGGTGTCGTCGGAACGCACGATATGAGCGAGACGGCAAGCATCAGCACCAGTAACAGCAACAAAAGCTTTCTTTTCATTTTCTGTAAACCTCTTTAGTTATTTTTTACGCGGATACCCTTTGAATTCCTCGTTGGATATGCGCCTGAGTGAATCCGTGTCAAAATTGAACTTCACGTCCGAAGGATAAGCCTCGCACCGGTTATACACAGCGAGCTCGCTGATGCCGTCAGCCCCGGGAAACTCCGTATCCCCGATTAAGACGTAACCGCCCTTCGCCCCGGATGCATGATCCTTGTCAAAGCACGCGAAGAAATATAATTTAATTATACATAACGCAAAGAAAAAAGTCAAGCGGAATACCGAATTGGCATAGTCGAATCCGCGATAAGGTTAATTTTCCGAAAATTTGATGCTGTGTTAAGTTTTGGCGTAACCGGTCAAGTTAAATAGCTATTGACATCTCTTAATAATCTGTGTTAAAATATAATCCAGACGAATATATCATGGAGGTTATTATGGACTGCGAGATCATTAAAGAACAAAAAGACAATATACAAACGAAAGTTATCCCGATAGTTTTTTCTACTGATGATAATTACGCGCCGTTCGTTTCTGCATGTGTAGAATCTATCAGAGACAACTCCGATAAAGATTTTCATTATGAGATTTTTGTTTTCAACGTAGGATTACCCGCGAATACAATAAAAGCTCTTGAAGCTGCTTCCGATGGCAATATTACGGTCAAATGTGTTGACGTTAAGGATAAGATTGAAAATATAGCGGACAGACTCTATTCACATTCCTATTTCAGCCGTGAAATGTATTTTCGGGTTTTAATTCCCGAGGTTTTATCACAATACGACAAGGTTATTTATCTCGATTGCGATATGATAGTAACCGGCGATCTGTCGGAGCTGTACGCTATTGACATCGGAGACAACTGTCTGGCTGCTTGCAGAAATCTGATGCATTCGAAAATGCGCAGTTACGTAGAAGACGAATTGCATCTTGATAGCGAGAAGTACATTAATTCCGGAATGCTTGTCATTAACTGCAAAAGTTTTATCGAGAATAACATAAAGGACTTAATTTTTGAAGAAATCAAGTTGCATGATACGTTAAGGTATCCCGATCAGGATTTGATTAATTTGGTGTGCAAAGGTAAAATATTCTATCTCCAGTTAAAATGGAACTATCTGTGGCATTTGGAACGGTTGAACAAATCCTCCAGTGAGGAACTTAAGCTTAAGGACAATGATCTGATTGAGTACGGTAAAACAAAATCGGATATATGCATAATGCACTATACTGGCGATATGAAGCCTTGGTTTTATAATGCGATTCCCGGTGCGGAAATTTTCTGGAGATATGCGGATGTTTGTACATTGAAAAACGTTATAAAGCAGCGCTTCAGAGAACATAACAAGAAACTGCAAAAGATAAAGCTCGTGTTCCTTGACGTAAACGGTAAGAACGCTATTCTCACTTGCTCTTATAACGTCCTGGACTATGACAACAAGGATACCTTCCTGTATTTGGTCAACAATAATATATACAAGCCCACTGTCACTTATAAGAGGCAGATAGCAACAGGACAGGTTTTAATGACTCAAAGACTTTTCACCGTGTCCGTTCCTTTAAAGAATATACTCAAATCCAGGCAGACTGTTTGTTTTGTTATTAATAACAAATGCGTTCTTTTTGAGTATGACAAGTTTTTCCCTCTGAACGGCTGCTCCGATTCTTACGTTGCTACCGACGGTATACTTATGTACAGGGAAAACAATAATCTGATTTTGGAAAAGTGCACTTTCAAAAAGAGATTTAAGCATGAAAGGGCTTATCTTAAGCAGTTGAGAAAAAGCGATAACCCCCAGAGAAGAAAGTATTTCTGGATCAGAATGCTTCGTTGGCTGACTAAGAAATTCGTGCCCAAGAATATTTGGCTGATATCCGACAGACCAAACGTTGCTGGTGACAACGGCGAGGCTCTGTTTAAATATCTCTGCTCGACGAAAAAGTATAAGAAGGCTATAAGACCTTACTTCGTCATCGACAAGAAAAGCCCCGATTACGCAAGGCTGAAGAAGGTAGGAAAGGTTATAGCTCTTTCATCAAAGAAGCATAAGTTTTATGCGCTTCACTGCGCGGGAAAGGCTGTTTCACAGACGGATTATGAGCTTTACGAGGTTATCGTAAGGGATTACATCAAGGACTTGAAATATTCCGAGAAGCGCGTGTTCTTACAGCACGGTATAACGAAGGACGATATTTCAAAGCTTTATTCGAGATTTTCTCACGGATTCGATTTGTTCGTTACGGCATGCTATCCCGAGTATGACAGCATAGTGAGGAACCCGAACTATGGATGCGGGGCTTCGATTACAAAGCTCACGGGCTTCCCCCGTCATGACGCCTTGGATAACAGAACCGAGAAAATTGTCGTTATTTCTCCTACGTGGCGCCAAAATCTGGCATTTGGCGGAGAATCGGGATTGGAGAACTTCAAGGTATCCGAGTATTATTCCAGATGGCATAGCCTGCTTTGTAATAAAGAGCTCCTCCGTGCAGCTAAGGAAAACAATTGCAGAATATGGTTTGTACCGCACAACAAATTTGAGCAATATCTGGATGCCTTTTCGGATGTTGACGGGCAGGTCGAGGTCTTGAAAGGAAATAAGAATTTTGCGGAGATATTCTCAAAGGGCGCACTGATGGTTTCCGATTATTCATCGAATTCTTTTGAGTTTGCGTATCTCAGAAAGCCGATAATCTATTATCAGTACGATGCCGACGTATTCTTTGGCGACCACACGTATAACAAGGGCTATTTCGATTATGAGGTCGATGGCTTTGGTAAGGTGATAAAGGACGAGTCGGCTTTGGTCGATAAGATAAAATTTTATATGGAAAACGGCTTTACGATGGAGGACGAGTATGTTGATAAGATTAAGACGTTCTTTAAGTTTAACGACAAGAGCAATTCGGAAAGAGTCGTAAAGGCAATACTTGCGTTGCGTTGATAAAAAGAAGAGAGCTATCGAAATACGCAACTTGGAGAGGTTTAAATGAAAAAGAACGTTTCAATAATAGGCACTTGCGTTACGAGAGAACTGTTTAATGACCCGAGGCTGAAGGATGCCTTTACGGTAGATGTATACGGATTTAAAGTATGTCCGTTTTCGTTGTTCGACGACCCGGTTAATTTGCCGAGGGAGCAGATTTTCAATTCTCCTGTGGCGGAATCCCAAGCGGTGAACTTCGATTATAACGTTAACAAAACGCTTATTTCAAAGATTGAGGAAAAGAAAAGCGACTATCTTTTTGTGGATTTGTTCAGCATAGCCAACGACCCGATCTTTGAAATAGAGTACGAAGGGGCAAAAACCGTAGTGCAGTTGGATTGGTTTTCTCTTGTGTTTGAAAAAATAAATAAGTATCTGTCGGGCTCAGGTTCCGCGATCAAGGCTACGCGGCTAAGTGTGGATTCTTTGGATGTTCAGATAAGAGCCGGTCTTGACCGACTTGCGACGTGGGCAACGTCGAAGTTTGAAAATATCGTTATAATATGGCCAAAATACTCTAAGCGCTATCTGAATGAATCTGCGCTGATAAAGGAGTATTCTCCCCAAATAGCCGGTATGTATGAGAAAAGGCAGACCGTCATTGACCTTTACACGGAATACCTGTCGTCTGCGCTCCCTTCGGCTAAAGTCCTGAAATGGTCGGACGACTATCTTTCCAGAATGGTCTTTACTGATTTCATTAAGCTGAATAAGGGTGAGACGGTCGAGCCTAACCCCGTGCATTTGCTGACGTCAAATTACGATGACATCGTATCCTCATTGCTGGATCTGCTTGAGATGGATTATAACGATTTCTACGACAAGCCGCTTGATTACGCATCTTTCAGAATGGAAACCTTGAAGAACGATTATGAAAGACTGCGTTATTTCAGGGATTCGTCGTACAACGGCGTTCTATGTCACATAAATGCATACACCAATTTCTTGAAGACGTTGAAGCATCATTTGATAGTTTTTTCTTCAAAAGGAGATATTTCGAAGAAACTCAGATTTTATAGAAATAAAAACGTCTTGGGATGCGGTAAAAAGAAACTGTCGTGGAATGCCGTGAATGAAAATTACGTTGCTGTTGTCGACACAAAGAATAATTTTGTGCATGAAGAGCATTCACCATGCGGCATATCGTTTGTCTACGATATACCTGATTCGTTAAAGCACGTTAAGGTAGTCAGCGACTCAATAAATACGGAGAAGCCTACCTCGTCAATTGTTTTCTACGGACAAGAGTGCTCGAAAAACAAGCGCGGTTTAAATATTCTTGTTGTTGATTTGACTGATGGCAAAATAATTGATAAGGCAAGCTGCGATATATCAAACGACCCGTTTATGCTTGTTGATTCGGAGTATTTGTCCGCTTTTGCGGATTGATATTGAGAAGGCAGTAATTTTACTTTGTAGGATTACCGCCTTTTGTATTGCCCGCTTCCGTTGCTATGGGCAAACGCGCGCTCGTTTATATGGTAAAAAAATTGAATTGAAATTGAATTTTTCACAAAACTATTGACAAACTACTTGAATGGTGTTAAAATGAGTTGGTATTTGTGGGAATGGGGATACTATGCCCATTTTCAGGAATACCAAATGCAGTGTATACTCCGCGCTTTCGCGCTATGTATAAAATTTTGAAGAAGGAGGAAAAATATGCCAACCTTTAACCAGCTCGTTAAACAGGGTCGTTCTGACAAGCAGTACAAGTCCAAGACTCCCGTGCTTCAGAAGGGTTTCAACGCGCTTCGCCGTGAGACCACCGACCGCACCGCTCCCCAGAAGAGAGGCGTATGCACCAAGGTTACTACCGTAACTCCCAAGAAGCCCAACTCGGCTCTTCGTAAGATTGCGAGAGTAAGACTTACCAACGGTATGGAAGCTACTTCCTATATCCCCGGTATCGGTCACAACCTGCAGGAGCACAGCGTCGTTCTTATCCGCGGCGGACGTGTTCGTGACTTGCCCGGTGTACGTTACCACATCATCCGCGGTACACTTGATACCCAGGGCGTCGCTAACCGTAAGCAGGGCCGCTCCAAGTACGGAGCAAAGCGTCCGAAGAAGTAATAGGTAAAATTCGGACCTGATGTGCTCACGTGCTGTGATGGTATATATTTTCTTTGAAGCTATATAAGTCGCAAATGGAGCACTAACGAATAGAATTATTCGAGTACCTATGATAACATTATTTTAATGAAGGAGGGAAGTACAGTGCCTAGAAGAGGTCAAATTTCCAAAAGAGATGTTTTGCCCGATCCTTTGTACGGTTCTAAGCTTGTAACAAAGCTTATCAACAACATTATGTACGACGGAAAGAAGGGCGTTGCTCAGAAGATCGTTTACGATGCATTCGCAATGATCGAGGCTAAGAGCGGCGAGAACGCACTTGACGTTTTCGTAGCTGCTCTTGAGAACGTTATGCCCGTTCTTGAGGTAAAGGCTCGCCGTGTCGGCGGCTCCAACTACCAGGTACCCATGGAGGTTCGCGCAGAGCGCAGACAGACTTTGGGCCTTCGTTGGATCATCAGCTATTCCAGAAGCCGTGGTGAGAAGACTATGGCTGAGAGACTTGCCGGCGAGATTATGGACGCCAAGGCAGGTATGGGCGGCGCTTTCAAAAAGAAGGAAGACACCCACAAGATGGCAGAAGCAAACAAGGCTTTTGCTCATTACAGATTCTGATAACCGTTATAAAAAAGGAGGTAGAAAAACATGCCCAGAGAGTATTCGCTTGAGCATACAAGAAATATCGGCATCATGGCTCACATCGACGCCGGTAAAACTACGACGACCGAAAGAATCCTTTTTTATACCGGTAAAACACACCGTATAGGAGAAACTCACGACGGTTCCGCAACGATGGACTGGATGGCACAGGAGCAGGAGAGAGGTATCACCATTACCTCTGCCGCTACCACTTGCTATTGGGTTCCCACCGCTTACCAGAACGGCGATGCTGAAACTGCCAAGGCAAACAAGTATCGTATCAATATCATAGACACTCCCGGTCACGTTGACTTCACCGTTGAAGTACAGCGTTCGCTCAGAGTTCTTGACGGTTCAGTAACCGTACTCTGCGCGAAGGGCGGCGTTGAGCCCCAGACCGAGACCGTTTGGAACCAGGCTAACGAGTATAAGGTTCCCAGAATGTGTTACATCAACAAGATGGACATCATGGGTGCCGATTTCTTCCGCGTTGTAAAAATGATTAAAGAGAGACTCCGTGCGAACGCAGTTCCCGTTCAGCTTCCCATCGGAGCAGAGTCCTCTTTCCGCGGAATCATCGACCTTATGGATATGAAGGCGGACGTATATTACGACGACCTTGGTAAGGATATGAGAGTCGAGGAGATTCCCGAGGAGCTTAAGGAGCTTGCAGAGGAGTATCATAGAAATATGGTAGAGTCTATCTGCGAGACCGACGAGGAGCTTATGGAGAAGTACCTGATGGAGGAAGAGATCTCCATCGATGAGCTTAAAGCCGCACTTCGCCGTGCTACCATCGCCAACCAGATTATCCCCGTTTGCTGCGGTACCTCTTATAAGAATAAGGGTGTACAGAAGCTGCTTGACAATATCGTTGAGTACATGCCCGCTCCTACGGACATCGAGGCAATCAAGGGCGTTAATCCCGAGACCGGTGAGGAGGACGTACGTCACGCAAGTGACGAGGAGCCTTTCTCCGCTCTCGCATTCAAGATTATGACCGACCCGTTCGTCGGTAAGCTCTGCTTCTTCAGAGTTTACTCGGGTTCTGTATCCAAAGGTACACAGGTTTATAATTCCACAAAGGACAGCGACGAGAGATTCGGCCGTATCCTTCAGATGCACGCAAACGAGAGAAGCGACCTTGACGTTGTATACGCAGGTGACATCGCCGCTGTCGTTGGTGTAAAGAACACTACCACAGGTGACACCTTCTGCGACGAGAAGCATCCTATAATTCTTGAGTCGATGGTATTCCCCGAGCCTGTTATCCGTCAGGCTATCGAGCCTAAGACGAAGGCAGGACAGGAGAAGATGGGTATCGCTCTTTCCAAGCTTGCTGAGGAAGACCCCACGTTCAGGACCTACACCGACGAGGAGACCGGACAAACTATCATCGCAGGTATGGGTGAGTTGCACCTTGAAATTATCGTAGACAGACTTCTCCGTGAGTTCAAGGTGGAGGCCAATATCGGTGCTCCCCAGGTTGCTTACAAGGAGACTATCCGCAAGGCTGTTCAGCAGGAAACCAAGTATGCCCGTCAGTCGGGTGGTAAGGGTCAGTACGGTCACGTTAAGATTACCCTTGAACCTAACGAAACAGGTAAGGGCTACGAGTTCATCAACGCCGTAACGGGCGGTGCTATTCCCAAGGAATATATCCCCGCTGTTGATGCAGGTATCCAGGGCGCAATGCAGGCAGGCGTACTTGCAGGCTACAACGTAGTTGACTGTAAGGTAACCTTGTACGACGGCTCATATCACGAGGTTGACTCCTCTGAAATGGCGTTCAAGATTGCAGGCTCCATGGCGTTTAAGGAAGCTATGAGAAAGGCTGACCCTGTTCTCACCGAGCCTATTATGAAGGTTTCGGTTACCACTCCCGACGACTACATGGGCGATATCATCGGCGATATCAACTCCCGCCGCGGACAGATGGATTCCATGGAGCAGATCGCTGCCGGCGTATCCAGAATTTATGCTCACGTTCCTCTTGCACAGATGTTCGGTTACGCTACCGCGCTCCGTTCACGTTCTCAGGGCCGTGCGGTATACGTAATGGAGCCCGACGGATTTGCAGACGTTCCGAAGGCAATTCAGGACGAGATCATCAAGAACCGCGCTTCCAAGTAAGCTGGCGTTACCGAAAGCTGTCTGTTACAGCGATTTTAAGTTTCTTATTGTGTTGCCGGAAGCTCCGGAAATGCTCTGAGATATAACAAAAAAACAAAAAAATAAAAATATTAAAAAGGAGATTTTCAAAATGGCAAAGGCTAAGTTTGAAAGAACCAAACCCCACGTTAACATTGGTACTATCGGTCACGTTGACCACGGCAAGACCACTCTGACTGCTGCTATCACCAAGACTCTTTCCCTTCTTAACGGATCCGAGTTCATGGACTACAGCCAGATCGATAACTGCCCCGAGGAGAGAGCTCGTGGTATCACAATCAACTCCAGACACGTTGAGTACGAAACCGACAAGCGTCACTACGCTCACGTTGACTGCCCCGGCCACGCTGACTACGTTAAGAACATGATTACCGGTGCTGCTCAGATGGACGGCGCAATCCTCGTTGTTGCAGGTACCGACGGTCCTCTTGCACAGACCAGAGAGCACGTTCTTCTTGCCCGTCAGGTTGGCGTTCCCGCAATCGTTGTTTTCATGAACAAGTGCGACATCGTTGACGACGAGGAGCTTCTTGACCTCGTTGAGATGGAGATCAGAGACCTCCTTAACGAGTACGAGTTCCCCGGTGACGACATTCCGATCATCCGCGGTTCCGCTCGTGAGGCTCTTAACTCTACCAGCACAGATCTTAACTCTCCCGAGTACAAGTGCATTCTTGAGCTCATGGACGCTGTTGACTCCTACATTCCTACTCCCGACAGAAAGGCTGACCTTGACTTCCTTATGCCCGTAGAGGATGTATTCTCCATTTCCGGCCGTGGTACCGTTGCTACCGGTAGAGTAGAGCGTGGTACCGTTAAGATGTCCGACACTGTTGAGATCGTTGGTCTTTCCGACGAGTCCAGAAACACCGTTGTAACCGGTATCGAGATGTTCCATAAGCTCATGGACTTCGCTGAGGCAGGTGATAACGTTGGTCTTCTTCTCCGTGGTATCCAGAAGAACGAGATCGAGCGCGGACAGGTTCTTTGCAAGCCCGGTTCAATCAAGCCCCACACCAAGTTCCTTGGTCAGGTTTACGTTCTTACCGAGAAGGAAGGCGGCCGTTCCAAGCCCTTCTTCAGCGGTTACAGACCTCAGTTCTACTTCAGAACTACCGACGTTACCGGTGTTATTCACCTTCCTGAGGATGTTGAAATGTGCCGTCCCGGTGATAACGTTAACATGAACGTTGAGCTTATCACTCCCATCGCGTGTGAGAAGGGTCTTCGTTTCGCTATCCGTGAGGGTGGCCGTACCGTTGGTTCGGGCGTCGTTGCTGAGATCAACGCATAATTTGCAGTTTTAATTCAAATTAAACTACAAATTAAAGTTTCCCGACACCCATGGGTGTCGGGAAACAAAATATAAACCAAAATATTTCTTTGGGGAATGGTGAAAATCCATATCGGCAGTAAGATGTGTGCCTGTCAAAAAGGCGGTGCATCAGAGTCTGCGAAGAGCGCAGTGCGTTCCCGACGGGGTGAGACTCCTCGACCGACGGTGTTAGCAAGATGGGACCCGTGTCAGTTTTTCGGTTCATTTTTGCTTTAGTCCGGATGAAAAAAGAGATAGAAACGTAAGTATATACTTAGCAAGCCATGTATATTGAAAGATAAATATACAGCACTCGGCACGGAACTATTTATATAATATTTTTTCTCTTTCCTCATAGAATTGCAATGGTGCAGATCTATGAGTTTTTCTTTTTTATAACGCATAATGGAGCGGGATTTCCCCTCTCGTCTATAACAAAGGAAAAGAGTAAATAAAATGAAAAACAGAATAACCAATAAGAATAACATTAAGTTTATGTGCGGTATAGGAGTTTTCTCCGCCCTGGCAATTATCGTGGCTTTTGCCACCCACGGCATAAAGGTCGGATTTTTGTCCTTTGATGCGAAGGATGCCGTTATAACCCTTGCCGCTTTTATTTACGGACCTGTGAGCGGTGTTCTCATTGCCGCAGTAGCCGCAATCGTTGAATTCTTCACCTTCAGCAGTACGGGAGTATACGGTCTTCTGATGAATTTCGCTTCCTCTGCGACTATAGCACTCGTGTCCTCGCTGATTTATTCGAGGAAAAAGACGTTTAGATTCGCAATATTCGGCATATATACCGGTGTCGTTTCGGTCACCTTGGTTATGCTCGTTCTTAATATACTTGTCACTCCGCATTATATGGGCGTCGACGTCGGTGACGTTGTAGCCATGCTTCCCACTATCCTTTTACCCTTTAACCTTGCGAAAGCACTGTTTAACGGCGGTGCAGTGCTGCTTATGTATAAGCCGGTTATCAGAGCGATGCGTAAAGCAAATATTGCTCCTGCTATCAGGAAAAAATCTGCGCCCGGAAATTCCGCGCCCACAGATAATACCGTCGTGAAATCAGGGCAGGGTACACACAATACATCTCTCGCTATTACGCTGGGGTTGATAACGGTTGCCGTCGCGGTTTTGGCTTTGGTACTGCTTCAGATATTCAAGCCGTGGAAAGGCTGACCGAAAAATCGTAAACACTTATGAGCTGTGTGCACATAATTAACCGTGCGCTGACAGCTCGCCCTGCGGTATTACGTGACGCTACAAGCCGAGTTGTTCGATAATATGCAGGCGGTAAACTGTAAAACCTTCATTTTTTGAGAGTTTATATGTCGAATAAGCGGTTTTTTGCAAGTTTTGCAACAAAATATCTTCAAAGTACTTGACAAATCACAGACCGTGATGATATAATGCTAACGTTAAGGCATAGACGTCTTTGAGAGGTTATAACCTTACGGAGCCGTTTTTGCCTTTTTATTTAATTTTTTCAGGAGGATTTTGCTATGTCTTACGTAGATGAGGTAATAGAGCAAATTATCAGACAGAACCCCAGTGAGCCCGAATTCCATCAGGCGGTAAAGGAAGTACTTGAATCTATCAGAGTAGTCGTGGAGAAAAACGAGGAGAAGTACAGGCGCGATGCAATTCTTGAGCGCCTTTGCAATCCCGAGCGTCAGATCAAGTTCCGTGTGCCGTGGGTAGATGACAAGGGTCAGGTTCACGTTAACACAGGCTACCGTATTCAGTTCAACAGTGCCATCGGTCCTTACAAGGGCGGTTTGAGACTTCACCCCTCCGTTAATACGGGTATTATAAAATTCCTCGGCTTTGAGCAGATTTTCAAGAATTCCTTGACCGGTCTTCCCATAGGCGGCGGTAAGGGCGGCTCCGACTTTGACCCCAAGGGCAAGTCGGACAGAGAAGTAATGGCATTCTGCCAGAGCTTTATGACCGAGCTGTTCAAGTATGTAGGCGCGGATACCGACGTTCCCGCAGGAGATATCGGTACGGGCGCACGCGAGATAGGCTATATGTACGGTCAGTATAAGAGACTCACCGGGCTCTTTGAGGGCGTGCTTACCGGTAAGGGACTTTCCTACGGCGGTTCGCTTGCAAGAACTCAGGCGACCGGTTACGGTTTGCTCTATATCACGGACGAGATGCTGAAATGCCACGGAATTGACATTGCAGGCAAGACCGTAGTCGTATCGGGAGCCGGCAACGTTGCCATTTATGCAATCGAGAAGGCACAGCAGATGGGCGCGAAGGTCGTAACCTGCTCCGATTCTACCGGTTGGGTATACGATCCCGACGGCATAGACCTTGCGGCTCTTAAAGAGATCAAGGAGGTCAAGAGACAGCGTCTTACGGAATACAAGAATTACAGACCGAACTCCGAGTACCACGAGGGCAGAGGCGTATGGGCTGTAAAGTGTGATATTGCTCTTCCTTGCGCTACGCAGAACGAGCTTGACCTTGAGGACGCAAAGGCTCTGGTTGCAAACGGTG
This sequence comes from uncultured Ruminococcus sp., assembly GCA_964494135.1. Classification (GTDB taxonomy): domain Bacteria; phylum Bacillota; class Clostridia; order Oscillospirales; family CAG-272; genus UBA1740. The sequence goes on from CAZBQN010000007.1 coordinate 21,885, forward strand.
TTATTGCCGTCTGCGAGGGTGCAAATATGCCCACCACGCTTGAGGCTACGAAATATCTGCAGGATAACGGCGTATACTTCGTTCCCGGCAAGGCTGCAAATGCGGGCGGTGTTGCAACGAGCGCACTTGAAATGTCTCAGAACAGCGAGCGTCTGTCCTGGAGCTTTGAGAAGGTTGATTCCGAGCTTAAGGGCATAATGGTTCGCCTGTATCACAATATCGACGATGCGGCAAAGCGTTACGGCTTTGAGGGCAATTACGTCGTCGGTGCCAACATCGCCGGCTTCGAAAAGGTCGTTGACGCGATGAACGCGCAGGGTATTGTATAAAACGAAATAAAAAACAAAGGTGTCCCTTACGGCATTTACCAGCCGTGGGGCACCTTTTTCGTAGATATATACGTATTTTCAGCTTTATTGTCTTTAACCGCCTGCCGTCAGCTTTATCAGAAGCTCGGTGTCGTCGGGCTGGACCTTCGCCTCGTGAGCCGCCTTGTTACGTACCAGAGCTCCGCAACGTTCACAGCGGTGTGTGATTATATATCCGCGCTTCGGGTCAGGTTCTGCCTTTATCGGGCGCAGAATACCTCCGCAGCCGTTGGCTCTGTCGCCGGGATTTATGTCCACGTGGAGCGAGCACAGGCAAAAGGGGCAGTGATTTCTCGAGGTATAGCCTAAGGGCAAAACCTCTTTGCCGCAATTCTTACATATAAAGCCACTGTCATTCTTCGCAAATTTTTTCGTTTCCATATAGCCTCGCCGTATGATTTTTCTCCTTTCTGCAAACACTTATACTGTCGTAAAAGTAAGTTTAAGAAAGGGAGATTTACATGAAAAAGCTTGTGTTTTTAATAGCCCTCAGCGCGGCGTGCGCCTTTGTGGCAATGACGGTAGAAGAGCTGTGTGCACACGGTGCGCCCAAAAAGCCCTGTCCTTGCCCCTCGGAGGAGGAATGTGAGTGCTGATGGGCGAGAGGTCATTTTCCAACGCAGAATTTAGAGAAAATGTCGCTGACGACGCTTTCGCTGACGCCCCTGCCGTCAAGTTCGCCGATAGCACCAAGAGCACGCTCTATATCCGCGGATGCAGCATCGGCAGGCATACCGAGTCTGTATGCTCCGATTGCCGTATCTATAAAACCTTCGGCAAGACACAGCGAGCCGTGCTGACGAGCCGAGGCTACGATTGCATCAGCGGAGGGGGTAATTTTCTCGTCTATAAACAGCCGCGAGACCGTTGACTCAATAAGCTCCGCCGCACCTTCCGCCTCAACAAGCGCAGATATTTCAAGCACGGCGTCGAAGCCGTTACCCGAGATTTCGGCTTTAACCGAATCGCCGATTGACCTGTCAGCCTTGTTGAGGATACATATCTTTGCCGCGACGGATTGATTTATGAGTGCCAGCGTTTCCCGGTCCTCTCCGTCCATGGGACGGGACAGGTCAAATACCGCGAAAATCAAATCTGCCGAGAGGATTTTTGCCTTCGTCCTCTCGATACCGATGCGCTCTACCTCGTCCGTACCTTCGCGCAAGCCAGCCGTGTCCGTCAGACGTAACAGCACCTTACCGAGTGGCACAGTGCGCTCCAGAATGTCGCGTGTCGTTCCCGCAATATCCGTGACAATTGCCGCATCTTCGCCGAGGAGCAAATTATAAAGAGTGCTTTTTCCCACGTTGGGCTTTCCGCATATTACGGTGCCGATACCCTCGTTTATTGCCCGTCCCGTGCGGTAGGTGGATATCAGCCTGTGAAGCTTTTCCTTGATTTCGGTAAGACGTGACAGAGTTTCCTCGTCGGTGAAGTCTCCCAGGTCCTCATCCGGATAATCAATACGCGCGAAAACCGAGCTTAATACGTCGGTAATATCGCTTCTGATCTCGCTGATTTTCTCGGATAATCTGACACGGGCAGGCTCTGCCGAGAGAATTACCTGCTCACGGCTCTTGGCATCGAGCAGGGTACCTATCGCCTCTGCCTCGGTCAAGGACAGCTTACCCGATATGAATGCGCGCCTGGTGAATTCTCCTGCCTCTGCAGGCACGGCACCTGCGGTGAACAGAGCTTCGAGCACCAGCCTTGTTATAAGGGTGCCCCCGTGACAGGATATTTCCGCTACGTCCTCACCCGTGTAAGAATTCGGGGCGGGAAACAGAGTCAGAAGTCCGTCGTCAATGCGCTCACCCCTGTCCGAAACGTATCCGTATATCTGCATCCTCGGCGGGTAGTCGGATATTCTTTTCCCGGATTTCGGAAAGAACACCTTTCCGACGGTTTCAAACGTTCCGTCGCCGCTCACTCTTATAACGGCAACCCCACCCTTGCCGGGTGGGGTGGATATCGCCGCAATTACGTTATTACGCATTGAATTATACTTCTTCGGTGACAGTGCTGTCGCCTTCGGTGCTTACAGCTTCTTCGGCTGTGCCGTCGGTTTCCTCAAAGGAAGCAGCGTCAACCGGGCTTTCTTCCTCCGCGGTTTCCTTTTCTTCCTCAAAAATGCCCTGGGGCTTCTTGTCGGTCAGATAAATCACGATCTTACGGTTGTTGTCGGAGCCTATGGAGTTTGTGGAAACGCCGTCAATCGACTGTATCTCCGAGTGAATGATTCTTCTCTCGTAAGCACTCATTGGCTCCAGCATAACGCTACGCTTGTTGCGCAGAGCCTTCTCTGCCATTCTGCGTGCCAGAGCGCGCAGAGTTTCCTCTCTCTTTGCGCGATAGCCTTCAATGTCGATGGTTACGCGGCTCTTATCTCTTTCACCGTTCTTGTTCTTTCTTGCAGAAGCGAGGTTTGCAAGATGCTGAAGAGCGTCCAGCGTATCGCCGTGGTGACCGATAAGGGCGGTGGCATCCTTGCCCTTGATTGTGATTCTTCTCGTACCGTCGTCGCAGGAGTACAGCTCGGCTGTGGCATCGAGACCTATATCGAGAATGAGAGTTTTGATGAAATCGTAGGACATGTCCTCGCCTTCGCCAACGTCACGGCGCTCAAAATTGAGCTCGCACTCGGGAATAACCCGGCTCTTGGGCTTGCTCTGTGCAGTCTGCTGAGCGGTAGCTTCGGGTTTTGCATGCTTCGGCTTCTTGTGATTTCTCTTACGGGCGGGCTTCTTCTGCTCGTCCTTTGCACCCTCGTCGGTGCCCTCTGCGGATTCCTCTGCCGCGAGGTCCTTAGCCTCGGGTTTTGCTTCCTTAGGTCTGTCTTTCTTTCTCTGACGGTCCTTGGAACGTCTTTCCTCACGGTCGGGAATTTCTATATAAGCCTTTACCTGTGCGGGCTTAACTCCGATAATACCGAATATACCGCGAGAGCCCATGTGGAGAATTTCAAACTGTACGTCGTCAAGCTCGCCTACTCCGAGTGCGAGTCTGGCGTTTTCTTTTGCTTCTGCAACGTCCTTACCCGTTGCGACTATTTCCTTAATCATTATCTTTGCCTTTCTTCGTTGCTTAACTGTGTTGATTTTCGTCAGTCCTTGATTTGCGGAGCGTCGGATGATGAACCCAGCGATTTGCCGTCAGATTCCTTCTGCTGAACCTCGGGCAGCTCGTCATAGTCGTCCTCGTCAATATAGTGGCGCGAACGGTGCTTGGTAGTTTTCAGATACTCCTTGCTTGCCTTTTCGGCTTCCTTCTGTGCGCGCTTGATTTCCTTTATATCCTCCTCGGTATAACGGGGCAGGGGAATTACCTTTGACATGATGAAGGATACCGCAAGTCCGAGCACGGACTGATATATCCAGTACACGCCGAGCATTCCGGGAAGACTGAAGGAGATGAATATGGTCATAAGGGGCATAATGAGGTCCATGATAATCATAGACTTCTGAGTCTGATCGTCCTGTTCGCTAAGACCCTGAAGACCTGTTTTGTTCATCTTTCTGGTAAGCCACATTGACAGCCATGAGAAGGCGGCGGCTATGAAGGGAATTGCGATAAGCAGAGATGGCGCACCGAGGTTCGGAGTGTCACCGAGATTGAGTCCGAAGAGAGAGAAGTTAGGTATGCTGTCGTACTTCAGACCCAGATGCTCTATCTCTTGAATTCTTGTATTTCTCTGTTCTTCGCTTTCGCTTCTGTTAACGTAATCGGTGAGCCAGCTGGACAGCTTCATCTGATGGTTGCCCTGCAGGGCTTCAATCTTGTCGACACCCATTTCGCTGGCGTAGGTGTTGTAAGTGACGAGAATTATGGTGTCCTTGCTGATGGCACCCGGAGCTTTTCCTGCCGCTTCGGCATCGGAACCTTCGGGACGGATAACGCTTCCGTAATTGTTCAGAATATCGGCGTATTCCTCATTTTCGAGGAGTCCTTCGTAAGTGATGCTTTCGCGGTTGTTATTGTATTCATCAATGTATGAGCTTGTTTGAGCGATGTGGGACAGAGGGTTTTGTATAACCGTGTAAAGCAGCATTATTATGGGAAGCTGAATGAGCAAAGGCAGACAGCCGGACAGAGGGCTCGCGCCCTCCTTCTGTTGCAGCTCCATAATTTCCTGCTGCATCTTTTGCATTGTTTGAGGGTCTTTTCTTCCCTTATATTTTGCTTTAATTATTTCGATTTTGGGTGTGAGCTTTGCAGATTTGACTTGATTCTTCTGTTGCTTGACGTTGAACGGAAGCAAGACAATCTTGAATACGAGCGCATAGAACAAAAGTGCCAGCGCGTAGCTGCCGGTAATGCTGTTGAAGAAGGATAGCATTAAACCCAGCAGGTTAAACAACCAATCAAACATTTAGGTTTATTCCTTTTCTTTTGTGTTCTTTTCATTTTCCTGCCTGACGGCGGAGCAGTCGTCCTTCCCCTTGTTATCTGCAAGTGTCGGCTTGTTCCTGAAGCCGTGCTCCGGCACCGGGTCGTAGCCCCCCTTTGAAAAAGGATTGCAACGAAGTATGCGCCACACGGTGAGGATCGTCCCGACAAAAAAGCCTCGTTTGGAATACGCCTCAAGGGCGTAGGCAGAGCAGGTCGGTGTAAACCTGCAGCAGCTCGGTTTTAATGGGGAAATGAACTTTTGGTACAGACGTACCAGCCACATCATCAGGTGCTTCATAGCGTTTCACGCTTGAACATATCGAGTTTTTTAAATGCGTCCTCCAACTGCAGTCTTATATCGGTACTCTTAAGGTTAACCGCCGGCTTTCTGCCTGCAATGACTATGAGGAATCCCACTTTAAGCGGACGTTCCGATTCCAGTGTGCGAAGCCCCTCGCGCATAATTCTGCGAACTCTGCTTCTTACGACGGCACTGCCGAGTGCCTTGGAGGCCGTCAGACCTATACGGTTGACGATTTTCTTTTCGGGATGCGACTTTGCGAGCCTCTTTGCCGCGTAGTCGGGCAATACGTAAACTGCCAGAGCCGATGTCACTGCTCTTTTTCCCTTTGAATACGCTTTTGAGTATAAATGGTTCTCACATATAGCTTTAAACTTCATAACAGCTCTCCGTCTAAACAAAAACCCCGATAAATTCGCATATATAGCGCTTTATCGGAGGTTTTGTATGTCACTTTGTGACTGTCACTGTGCGTGACCTGTGCGCCCTACGATTAATAGGTGAGTCTTGCTCTTCCCTTGGCGCGTCTTCTCTTAAGAACCTTTCTGCCGTTAGCGGTTGCCATTCTTTTTCTGAAACCGTGTTCCTTTTTTCTCTGTCTCTTCTTGGGCTGGTAAGTTCTCTTCATGATATGCACCTCCTTTGTCGCAAATTAACATCGTCTTCCGCGTATTCATATTAACGCAAAATACATTATAAACCAATTGCCCTCGCTTGTCAAGTGATTTTTTGAAAATAAATATTTTTTATCCGATAATATCTTTTTAATCTTTTTAATACCAGTAAATATTTTAAGTAAATTCGCGCCGCTATTGACTTTTTCCGGCCTTTCTGCTAGAATAATCGGTGTAATTGATGCCGAGGTATAAATTACAGACTTTTTTTCGGAGAGATAGATATGAATAACGATATTTCCGATATTCTTGTTTCCGCCGAGGAGATTGACGCTATAACCACGAGAATAGCCAAGGCGATTGACCGGGATTACGCTTCTTCTGATAAGAACCTGATTCTGGTCTGTATTCTGAAGGGCGCTATCGTATTTATGGGCGATTTGATGAGAAAGATTACCGTGCCTGTGCAGATCGACTGTATGAAGGTGTCTTCGTACGGCGTGGGTACAACGACTTCGGGTACGGTTAATATACACCTTGACCTTATCCGCCCGGATATTGATAAGTGTGATATCCTCATAGTTGAAGATATTATCGACAGTGGAGTGACTCTGTCCTATCTTACCAAGTATCTCTTGGGGAAGGGAGCGAGAAGCGTGCGCACCTGCACACTGCTTGATAAGCCCTCTCGCAGGAAGGTGGATTTCACACCCGACTATTGCGGCAAGGTAATACCCGACGAGTTCGTAGTCGGCTACGGCCTTGACTATAATGAGAGATACCGCGCACTGCCATACGTAGGAGTACTCTCCCCGTCCGTATATGAGTAATTACACGGTAGGTCTTTATACTCTCGGCTGCAAGGTTTCTCAGTATGAAACCGAGGCAATAAGCGAAGCATTTGAGGCTCGCGGCTTCCGTGTTTTGCCATTCTCCGAGGTCTGCGACGCTTACGTTATCAATACCTGCACGGTGACCCGCGAGAGCGACAGAAAGTCCCGTCAGTTCGTAAGGCGCGCCGTCTCCCGAAACCCCGAGGCTGTCGTAGCCGTAGTAGGCTGTTACAGCCAGCGCTCGCCCGAGGCTGTGGCGCAAATAAAGGGTGTGTCGGTAGTGCTCGGCACTGCAGATAAGATGACGGTCATCGACCGGGTAATCGAAAGGCTGGAGGATAAGAATTCTTCATCCTTCGTCAGCATATCCGACCTTTCCGAGGCGAGCTTTGAGCCTATGTGCATTTCCAGCGCGCCGAGGACGAGAGCCTACGTCAAGATTGAGGACGGCTGTGAGTCAAAGTGTACCTATTGCGCCATAAAGGACGCCAGGGGCAGAGTGCGCTCGAAGCCGAAGGACGAGGTAATCGCCGAGGTTGAAGGACTGGCTGCAGACGGTATTGCGGAAATAGTATTGACAGGAATTGAAACAGGCTCATACGGCAGTGATTTTGAAGAGAAATACACGCTCGCCGACCTGATATGCGAGCTTGACAGAAGAAAAAGCGTGGGGCGCATCAGGCTTGGCTCTCTTGCTCCGGAGCTTATCGGCGAGAGCTTCGTCGAGAAATTGCGCGGGGTACAAATTCTCGCTCCCCACTTCCACCTGTCCGTGCAGAGCGGTTCTGATAAGGTGCTCCGCCTGATGAAGCGCAGGTATAACAGAAAAACCGCGCTTGAAAACATAGAAAGATTAAGAGCCGCTTTCCCGGGGGCGCAGTTTACCACCGATATGATGGTGGGCTTCCCCGGTGAGAGTGAGGAGGATTTCCTCGATACGGTTAATTTCGTGAAAGAAGCCCGCTTCCTTGACGTTCACGTCTTTGCCTATTCTAAAAGGGAGGGCACGCCTGCGGCGGAAATGCCGTGCCAGATTGACGAGAGCGAGAAACGCCGGCGCTCCAGATACTTGATAAACGTCAAAAACCGGGTGCGCGAGGAAATTCTTGAGGAGCTGGTCCTTGAGGCACAGCCGCTTTCGGTAGTGCTTGAAACACCGGAGGGTGGCACGTATACCGCTCATTCCGAGGGATTCGTCGAGGTGACGGTTGAAGCACCCGAGGGAATGCAGGGAAAACTGGTGAAGGTGGTACCCGTGTCGCATAAATGCGGTGTTTTGCACGCTGAGCTTTTACCTTAAATAATACATAAATGTTAACAATTATTTACATTGGAGATATGAGAAATGGAAAACAGCAAAAAAACAATGGATAAAATAGTCGCTCTTTGCAAAAACCGCGGCTTTATCTTCCCCGGCTCGGAAATTTACGGCGGTCTTGCCAACTCCTGGGACTACGGTCCTCTCGGCGTTGAGTTCAAGAACAACGTCAAGCGCGCTTGGTGGCAGAAATTCGTTCAGGAGTCCAGATACAACGTAGGTCTTGATTCCGCAATAATTATGAACCCACAGGCTTGGGTGGCTTCGGGACACGTGGGCGGCTTCTCCGACCCGCTTATGGACTGCAAGGGCTGTAAGGCGCGTCACAGAGCCGACAAGCTTATTGAGGACTACGCTTTCCGGAACGGTCTTTCGGACAACCCTGCCGGCTGGAGCTTTGAGGAGATGTCCGATTATATCAAGGAGCACGGAATTACTTGCCCCGACTGCGGCGGCAAGGAATTTACAGATATAAAGAAGTTTAACCTTATGTTCAAGACCTTCATCGGCGTAACGGAGGATTCGACCAGCACGGTTTATCTCCGTCCCGAGACGGCGCAGGGTATCTTCGTCAATTTCCCTGCGGTACAGCGTTCTATGAGAAAGAAGCTTCCCTTCGGCGTTTGCCAGATAGGTAAGTCCTTCCGTAATGAGATTACCCCCGGTAACTTTACCTTCCGTACCAGAGAGTTTGAGCAGATGGAGCTTGAGTTCTTCTGCAAGCCCGGCACCGATCTTGAGTGGTTCAAGTACTGGAAGGATTTCTGCCATCAGTGGCTTCTGGGCCTCGGTATGCGTGAGGAAAATCTCAGACTTCGTGACCACGACCCGGACGAGCTGTGCTTCTATTCCAAGGCTACTACCGATTTTGAGTTCCTGTTCCCATTCGGATGGGGCGAGCTCTGGGGCGTTGCCGACAGGACCGACTACGACCTCAGCCAGCATCAGACCCATTCGGGTAAGGACCTTACCTTCTTTGACCAGGAAACAGGCGAGCATTACGTGCCCTACGTCGTTGAGCCTTCGCTGGGCGCAGACCGCGTAGCTCTTGCATTCCTCATTGACGCTTACGACGAGGAGACCTTAGGCGAGGGCGACGTCAGAGTTGTGCTCCACCTGCATCCTGCACTCGCTCCGGTAAAGTGTGCTGTTCTTCCTCTTTCCAAGAAGCTGTCGGATAAGGCACTTGAGCTGTACGACGACCTTGCAAAGTCCTTTACCACCGACTTCGACGAGACCGGATCTATCGGTAAGAGATATCGCCGTCAGGATGAAATAGGCACTCCCTTCTGCATTACCTACGACTTTGATACTGAAAATGACGGCTGTGTTACCGTCCGTGACAGAGATTCGATGGAGCAGGTTCGTCTGCCTATCTCCGAGGTCAAGGCATATATTCAGTCCAAGCTTACATTTTAATTTCCGAGGCTGCCGTATTTTGGCGTAACCGAATAAAAACAAGTGGTGCCGTGTGTAAAAGCACAGTGCCACTTTTAAAACATACCGGAATTGTAAATGAATGAACCCCAAAAAGGTAAAAAACAATGAAAAACCTGACTAAAATAGCCTCTTTTTCTGTAAATCACGATAAAATCCTGCCCGGCATATACGTCTCGCGCGTAGACGGAGACGTTACGACCTACGACCTTCGCACCCGCAAGCCCAACTGCGGCGACTATATGGATAACCTGACTATGCACTCGGTGGAGCACCTGTTTGCGACCTACGTGCGAAACAGCAGTATAGGACCGAGGGTAATATACTTCGGTCCCATGGGCTGTCAGACCGGCTTTTATCTTCTTGTAAGGGATGCGGAAAACGGAGAAACTCTACGCACAGTATGCGACGTTCTCGAGAAGATTATTTCTCACGACGGGGAGATGCCCGGGGCAAAGCGCGAGGAGTGCGGAAATTATATGAACCTGTCCCTTGATGCGGCAAAGGCAGAGTGCAGAACCTATCTTGACGCTCTGCGCCGGGGGAAATGCGATTTCAGATATCCGGACTGAAAGGGAAGAGTATGAGTTTTTCAGCAGATATAGGAATTATAGGCGCAATGGCAAAGGAGGTTGACGCCCTCATTGCAGATATAAAGAGAAAGCGCACGAAGAGCATCAGCGGAATAGACTTCCACTGTGGGCTTATGCACGGAAAATCCGTCGTGGTGGCAAAATGCGGAATAGGAAAGGTCTTTGCCGCCCTTTGTACCGAGGCAATGATTTTGAACTTTGCGCCGAAGCTGATTGTCAATACCGGCGTCGGCGGTGCTTTGGCAACCGGGCTTGTCCCCGGCGACATCGTTTTTGCCGATGCACTTGTTCAGCACGATATGGATACCTCGCCTCTCGGCGACCCCAAGGGGCTTGTCAGCGGCATAAATATCATCAGATTTCCCACCGACGAAAGAGCGGTCAGCCTGCTTTGTGAGATTGCCGAAGCACACGGTATAAAGTATAAGGTCGGCACTATTGCTACAGGTGACAGATTTATCTGCGATCGCGCCGACAAGGAGAGGATAGTATCCGAGTTTTCAGCCTCCGCCTGCGAGATGGAGGGGGGAGCCGTAGCTCACGTCGCCTTTGTAAATGGCACCCCGTGCTCGGTTATCAGGGCAATTTCCGACTCCGCGGACGGATCGGCGTCAATGGATTATATGGAGTTTTTGCCGAGGGCGGTGGAAATTTCCTATCATCTAACAACCGAGCTTGTAAAGAAATATTGACATAATCCCGGGAATTCGGAGCTTCCCGGACAACGTAAAAAAACGAGCCACACGCAGTGAAGTGAAACCGGAAGGCAAGACACTTTCGGAGCTTTGCGTCACGGTGAGGCTCGTTTTTTTATAATGTTTAATTTTGAGAAATTGCAAACGAATGTTACGGTGCATTATATCATTTGTCTTCGGTATATATCAATATATCCTCTACTTTGCATGACAGTATTCTGCATAAATCGTCAAGAGTTATGGTACTGATAGGCTTGTTGTGCTTTAATCGGTCAAGCAGACTTCTGCTTAAACCGTATTGATTTACAAGCTTATATGTGCTTATGCCTTTTTGCTTTAAGGTTTTGTAAAATGGCTCGTATGAAATCATATGCACCCCTCCTTAACAACAAAATTATAAGTTATACTCTACCTATTGACAATTGTCTATAAATAGAGTATAATTAGTGATGTACTCTATATATAGAGTATATTTTTACAATTTAAGGAGAAAAATATGCAGTGCGAGAAATGTAAAGCCGAATTGACGGATGAGCAGAATTTCTGTCCGATGTGCGGAGAAGCGGTTGTGAAAGACACTGAGGAGAAGCCTGATGAATCAAGCATACCGCATGAAAAGCAGAGCAGGATTGTTTGCGAAGCTTGCGGTACGGAATCAGCTCCGGACGCCGTATTTTGTTCTGTATGCGGAACCCGTTTTGAAAAAAGAGCAAACCCACGGTCAAATAATACGCATGACAGCTGTAAAAAGGTTCGGGCACCTAAGTCGAAGAGTGTATTGTCGGTCAGAGAAATCGTGAAAAAATCAATAGTGTCTCTGGTCAGCCTTTTGATACTGATTTTTGCGTTCCTGCCTGTCGTCACCTTGAATTTTAAGGTGGACAGTACTTATACAAAGGTAAATAGCTTCGATGTTAAACTGACAGCTTTTGATTGCATAGGTATGTGCTTCGATTCAATGAAATCCATGGACTCAGACGAACTGAGGGATAGCGATTACTATGATGAAATATTGAATATTACTGAGGATCTATCGGATGATCTTGACAGTGATGAACTGAAGGAAGCGTGCGGAAAGCTGACCTTCTATACGATAAAAATGTTTCTATCCGGTAAGAATGCGAAATTCAGAGTGGTTTATCTGATTTCTGCCGTGCTTGCGCTTGCCCTTGTTTTATTAGCGTTGGCAACGTTCGTTCTGTCCGTTATAGATCTTATTCTGTTTGTACTGAGAAAAGAAATAACTGTCCTCTCTAAGATTGTTAAGAACTTCCTTGCGTTGTTGCCCGCTTTTATGATCCTTTTGTTTGCGGCGATTTCATACAGCTATGGCGGTATAAACTCATCGAATTGCACTTCTTCATTGACGGCAACGAACGTGCTCGTTATCGTTTTATCCCTATGCACTCTTGTTTATCTTGCGGTAGACAGAATCTTCTTCTCGGGCAAGCTCGAGGTGAATGTTAAAGCGATTGTATTCCGCAGTTTGTCAGCTGTATTTGCTTGTGTTTTGCTGTTTACAATGTTTATGCCGGTTATGAGCCTTAACGTAAAGACCGAATTTGACGGTAAGACCAAGGCGGAAAGCGCGTCGGTCGGCTTTGATGCCTCTTATTTCGGCAACTTTGATTTGACCGAAGAGCAGCTTGATGAATATGAAGGTAAGACGGAAGAAACGGTTGTATTTCAGATTCAGGGAGCTTTTAAGGCAATTGGCGAGTACAGCAAGAAGGAATTTTTGCGTGGTGAATCAAATGTCCAAAACACGGTTATTTTAAATAATGCGTTTTGCGGATTTGGCGGCGCGGATTGTGCGTGGCTTATGGCGATGATCCCCGTTGCTTCGTTGCTTTTAGGCGCAATAGCGGTCATTTTGATTTGGCAGAATATTATTGCTGTCGTAGAGGGAACGTCTCCGCGCGGTGCACTCACGATAACCGTCAGAATAATTGCGATAGCATTGGCGGCTGTTGCAGTCGCATTGGTTGCGGTGTTTGCGGTGGTGTCAAACTATAATCTGGACTTTGTTGATTTTTCGACCTTATTCGGCAGAGGTCACTCCGCAACCGTTTCGGTAAATGCGGGAACTATTGTCGCTCTCATTTTCTCTGTTGCTTTGATTTGTGTACCAATGGGCAGAAGAAATAAAAAAGAGTATATCGAAGAGGATTGATTTAGAAAAAATAAGAGGCTAGCTCAAGTTCAAAAACTTGGGCTAGCCTCTTTGACATCAAGGGGATAGGGGAAATCTCGAGCGAAAATCTGCGTTCTTCGCTCCGAAGGCGTACGAGTGTACGTCAAAAGGGCGAAAACGGAGATGGAAAATGACCTCGTTTTACCGGAGAAATTCGTAGAAATTCAACCTTATACAGTAAATTCATAGCTCATTTATTGATTTTCCAGCTGTTTTATTTACTCTTCGGTCATTTTCGATTGTGCCGGGATGCGCCAGCCCTATTTTGCGATAACATTCAAAGCGGAGGGCTCGTTGGCGTTTATTGGTTATCGGAGGTATTCCAGAACTCCTCTATTCTCGCTTTCAGCTCCTTCGCGTCGGAGACGTAGGTCATACCGCTCCACAGGTCGGGGATATGCTTTTTGTAAATCGGGTCGGCAAAGCGGTCGTCTATCAGTACGATAACGCCTTTGTCGCCCTCTGTGCGAATGACTCTGCCCGCCGCCTGGAAGACTCGGTTCATACCCGGGTAAATATAGGCGTACAGCTTGCCTGCCTCGTATTTATCCTCAAAGTATTCGGACATAGCCTCGCGCTCGTATGACAGGGCAGGCATACCTATGCTTACCACGACGGCACCTATCAGACTGTCGCCTGTCAGGTCGATTCCCTCGGAGTATACTCCTCCCAGCACGCAGAAGCCTACCTGATACCTGTCCGATTTCTTCTCAAACTCGGCGAGAAATTCCTGCCTTTCGCTGTATTTCATATCTCTTTTTTGCTTCAATGCCTTGATTTTCGGATATTTTGCCGTGAAAGCCTCGTATAACATATCAACGTACTCGAAGGACGGACAATAGACCATATAGTTTCCGCGCTTTGCCGACATGACAGACGCTACTGTTCTGCATATTGCGGGAATTGTGCGCTCACGCTCGGAATAGCGTGTGCTGATTTTATCAACGATAGATACCGACAGCTGTTCGGGCTGAAACGGTGAGCCAACCTCCAGGGTGTCGCTGTCCGAGCCGCCGCCCAGCACCGCACGGTAGTAGTCAATAGGGGTCAGGGTTGCTGAGAAGAACACTGCTGAGTGACCGCGCTCCAGTCGCGTACGAATAACCGCTCCGGGGTCAATACAGAACAGCTTCAGCCTGACCTCATCTCCGTCAAGGAACATAAACAGCTTAAATCCGTCTCCGAAAAGCTCAAGAGCTGACGACAGCTTTTCTATCTTCTGACTAAAGTCTTTTATAATACGAACCCTGGCCGCGGCATCCTCGTCCTTTGCACCGAGGGCGATTTTCAACTCGTCCTGAACCGCCGCCGTAAGCTCCTCGGCAAAACCGTATAGCTCGTATGGCACCTCGGACAGATGTGCCGCACCGTGAAGCATGCCGTCCTCGCCTCGCCTCGTGTCCTCGCTGAGGTACGGTATGAGCAGAGAGGTGAATTTATCAAGCGCCTCGTTCAGCATTTTTCTCAGCTTCGATACGGGACTTATCAGCTCGCTTAAAAGGACTTCATTGAAGTCTGATACGGATAGCTCTGCGGAATACATATCACGTGCCCGCTCTACAAGGTTGTGAGCCTCATCTATCAGGAAGGCGTATCTTCCGCCCTCGTCAAAATATCTGCGGATGTATGCCCTAGGGTCGAACAAATAGTTGAAGTCACAGATTACAAGATCGCATATCTCGGAATAAGCCAGCTCCAGCTCGTGGGGACATACCGCGTATTTTTCGGCAGTCTTTATGCAATCTGTGCTCGTAACAACCGTCTTTTGGCTGTCATACAGCTCAATTACCGCGTCCGGCAGTCGTTCGCATTTTGACACCGGGCACAGCGATCTGCCGTCACGGCATAAGTTACCGTGTGTGCATATTCGCTCTTTTGCGGACAGATGTATTGCACGAATCTTTGCTCCCTGTGCCGCGAAGTCATCGGCACAATCTGCCGCGGCGCGTGCCGCGGTGTTCTTCGGAGTAAGGTAAAAAATCTTCTCTATGCTCCCCGCACCAAGTGCGCGCAGGGCGGGGTATATGACGGATACGGTTTTGCCGGTTCCGGTAGGCGCGCAAGCGAATAAAGTACCGCCCCGTGTCAAGTTCTTGTAGGCTTTTCTGATAAATTCATCCTGACCGTCACGCCTCTGCTGATAAGGAAAGTTTACATTTTTCAGACTTGGCAGCCTTTTTGTCACCCTGTCGGATTCGGGTCTGCCGTATGTCCTCAGCGAAACGAGGCATTTGTCAAGGAACGCCTGAAGCTTTGACAGATTGACAAATTCACGCTCTTCGCTCTCTTCCCGGGTTTCTTTTTGACGGTATATATTTATCAGCTCTACCCGCGACAGGTTTTTACTTTTTGCCAGCATGTAGCCGAGAAGAAATGCCTTTCCTCTTGCCAAGGCGCGCTCGTCCTTAGTCGGCTTCGCACCGCATCCTCTGATTACCGTAATACTGCAGTCGGTTTCTTCGTCAGCCGTGCCCGTCATCAGGTAACGCTGTTCCCCGAGGGCAAATTCGTATGTCAAAGCCAAGGGCTCATCTTTTGAGTCCTTGGCTCGTTTTTCTTTATCCGCCGAATAAGCGGTGGAGCGGGCGATTCCGCGCTTGGCAATCAGGATAAGCTCGTCTGCCGATATAATAATCCGCCCGCTTTCGCCGTCGTACTTCATAGCCCGCTCCTTTCACAAAAGTGTCATTTGTCTATAATAATTGTATCACATTGACTTGCCAAAGTCAACTCTTGCGTTCCTGCTTTTTCTGCAGGCACCTTTTCTTTCTGACAGCGGAGAAAGGCGTTTAGTAGCCTTGTCTTCGCCTTCAGCCAATCGCGTTCCCGCTCCGTTGTATAGGAATATCCCTCGGAGTATCCGCGAAGCCCAATTATGGGCAGACAGCTCAGCTTCAGTATTGCTTCAAGCACCGTAGCGGCGGTCATCTCGTCCTTCGTCTGTAACATTACCGACAGGGTAAAAAAAGTGCAAAGTGTCGTAGGTAAAAGACCTATGAGCAGCCGCAGTATTTTTCCGTTTTTCGGGTCTTTTATTTCCTCCCTCGTCCCACAGCGGGATTTTGACATCAGCTGAGCCGCCGTCAGAGATAACGGGCGCGCTTTTTTTGCTCGTTCGAATGCCCGTTTTTGCCTTGCGGTCACAGAGCCGCCGTTTACGTATGCCTCATAGTCCTTGTCGGACAGCCCCGCCTCGGTAAGTATTCGGCTTCTTCGGTATTTCAGCTCCTCTCTCACGTAGTCGGTGAGAAATTCACGCAGTCCGACCATCATGTCCGCGCTGATTTGCTCGCAGACAGACTTGTATTCCGACTCGGCGGCTTTGTAATCCTCGCCGCCTCTGCCGAGCCGCTCGCCCGCGTCTTCCAGTGAAAAATAGATTATGTAAGAGGATATAAGTATCAGAATCATTGACGAGGTCACCGATTCTGCCGAGAAGTCGGAGAAGCCTATCTCCGTAAAGCTTACCAGGACTGCAACTGCCGCCGTTATTGCGGCAATGGCCTTTCCCACGTTCTCTGCGAGATAGGCGTATCCTCGCTTCATCAATTGCCCGGAGCCTAAGAGGGCACTCTCAAAATCAGTCTTCATCTCTCTTGCCGCCCTTCCTTGACATACGGAAGAACACCGCTCCGGCTAGGTTCCCGATAAAACCTACCAGCGACACAACAGCCATCTGCTCGGCTATTCTTGACATAGTGAAGAATATGACGAACAGTATCAGCCATACCGTGTATCCCGCAGGAGAGCGAAGAGCCGCTTTTGCCGCCCGATACAGTGGCATTGCCGCAGGAATGAGCAACAGCACGGTAAAGCCCGATACTACGTACTCCCCGCCTTTTGCTATCCAAATAGGGAAGTAGAGAAGAATACAGCAAACGGGAGGTATGACGCACAGCCCCATTCCGATAAGCCAAAGTAAAGTACGCTTAGTTCGACTCCTCTGTGTCGTTTCCTCTGCCGCTTTCATTGATTTTCTCCTTCATTTTCAGCATTTTTTCACCTATAACTTCTTTCTGGTAGGCAGGCAGAGCGGAGGTCATAATCAGGTCGTACAGCATCTCGGTTTGCGATGCCAGCACCGTGCTTACGCGTTCTCTGTCTTCCTTATCCGATTCCAGCTGTCCAAGAGTGAGGACGATGCCCTGTAGCGTGTCGGTGAGCTTTGCAAGTCCGTTCTCCAGCATCTGCATTTTTTCCTCTGCTCCGGTGCTGAGCCTGTCGATTTTCTTCGACTCCTCCTCAGACTTTTCCTTGATACTGCCGACGGCGGCTCCGATAGCCCCGACGGCACCTTTGAGCAGAGGGACCAGTCCGCGCTTGTAAGCCTTGGTCAGAAAAAGGGATACGATAAGAGTTATAAGGCAGAAAATTTCGCCGGAGTAGGACAGCACCGTCTCGTAGAAGCTCTCAAACGGATTCTTGCTTTCTCCCTCTTCCTCTACTGCCGTGTTCTCATTATTGTCATTGCCGATTTCGGTATGTGTTTTGTCTGTGCCGTCGGTATCACCGACACCCGTGTCGGTTTTTCCGGCTTCTTCGGTGAGGGTGTGTGCGTAGTTTTCCGCGTCAGTTGTTCCGCTTTCGTCGGGAGCGGTACCGTCGGTTGCCTCCTCTGCAAAAGCGTTGGCACAGAGCGTGGCAAACAGAATTGCCGCTATGACGAGCATAGTCAATAAACCTTTGATTTTTCTTTTCATTTTTTCTCCTTTGAGTTGGAAACTCATAAAATGTGTATTGTTTAAAGCTGTCCGAACAGACCGTTGCCGCTTATTTTCACCGACAGGTTCTCGATTTTCAGCAAGGCTCGGGAAATATCAAGCTCAAGCGACCGCACTCTTTCAAGCAAGGATCTGATTATGTAATCTTCGGTACGCCCGACGTCAACCCCTCTGCCGAATATGCGTATTGCTTCGAGTCTCGTTGTGCTTCCGTTTGAATTCAGATAAGGAGTGTGGACGCCGTCCTCCAGCTGACCTGCGTAAAAGCGCACCGCACCGCTCTTCAGGGGCAAAACCAATGAGCCGATAATAACCGTCCCCTCCGTCCCTTTTGGGAAGCGCAGCTCCAGCTGCCCTGAGCCGTCCTTGGCAAAAGAAATTCTCTCGCCGCATGAAGTGTAGCTTATAACGTTCATTTTACACCTCCGCAGCGCTCATTCCGAGCCGCTTCAAAATGGCGTCCGTATCCTTGCGAAGCGCGATGAAATGACGCAAAAGAGAAATATTGTCAAGCACAACGTAGTTCAGGAAGCTTCCGTTTGAAATATCCTCAAACAGATCGGAGAGCGTATGCCCGCTTTTTATCCCCGTAGCTATCTCATGTGCAATTGAGTCGGCACCCGTGTCGAGTATATCGCTTATCAGCGCGTTGAATCTTTCAATTATAAACAGAGGGAGTTTGTCAAATGCTTCCTTCATTTGTGTAGCTGTATATCCGTTTCCTCCGAAGGCTTTCGGAGATGTCGGACGGGTCGGAAGCGACGCAACCTTTAAATTTTTAATTTCGTTTTCGGTTATGGTAGTTGCTTTCATTTTGTAATCCTTTCATGTTTGTTTGGATGTTTATTTTTTCTTTATTCTGCCTTTAACCGTGTATCGGAAGGTTATTGAGTATATTCCTATCGGACATCTGAATCCGTCGGAGTATAGCGTGATTTGCTTTTCGATCCACCCCTTCTCTTTCTCGGATATCGGTACGGTAAAGTGTTCTTCAGCCGACAGCGACAGATCCTTGAAGTTGATGTCTGAAAAATCCAGATTTCCGCCTCCGAAGCTGACTATCTCCCGGTATCCTTTGCCGTCCGTACCGACTTCACAGCACAGGCGTGTCGATGAATAGGACTTGCATTTGACTACCATCGAATGCTTGACCGTGCTTTTGGTCAAATGAGGTATATCGCAGTCGTCGAGGCAGGTCTTTACGGCGTACTTGACCTTGTGGCGGTCAAAATCGTAGAAATCCGGGTGAATTCGGTTTCCCATTTTTTCTCGGTATTCATCGGGGTCAAACCCCGGGTCGGCACTGATTCTTTCGGGAGCTGTGCCCCTTTTGTCATTGTTGAATATACATAAATCACCGTTTTCCGTACCGAACAAGAGAAGTTTGCCGTCGCCGGCGTAAACCGTGGCGGGGTGAAATTCGCCGTCCGTATATTCGTCGGTTGGCTCAACCGAATAGTTAATTCCGTCTTCGACGGTGTAGTACACGCTGCCGACGCCCTCAACGGTCTTCGTATAAATATTCTTTGCGTTGCATATTTCGTCCTGCTTCGTCGGGTGTACGAGCGTGTCTCCTTGGCAGATGCCGGAGTATCTGTACACTCTTCGGTCGGAGGAGTAGGTACCGATGTCCCTGAGAACAAACCATTCGTACTCCTTTATACCCATCGAATCGGTAAAGGTAGCGCGGAAATCGGCAAGATATATACTTTCTCCTGCGCATACCGCCAGATAGTCACCAAAGGGAACGAGATAGGCGTCGGACAGGCTTTCTTTGAGCAGGTCAAAGTTGACGTTGCGCGACCTTGACACCACGCTTCTGTCGTAATTTATCTGTTGCTTTTCCAGTGCTGTAAGACCCATGGGTGACAAAAACACGGGGTCGTCGAGGAAGGATATTGCGTCTCCGACGGCGCACACGCCTGAGTGTATGGAGGACACGGGATATATTTTCGGTACTACGTTGTCCCCGGTAGCCTCGGCGTAGTGATAGAATATGGAACCGGAGCCGTCATCCTTCTCCTTGAATACGGCCAGCATGTCGCGGACCGACAGCATGGTTTTTACGGGATAACAGCCCGCACCGTCGGCAAAGAAGTTGTGCTCTCCAAAGTACAGCGACTTGTCACCGCCCGTGCTGACCGAGGTCGAATAGAACACCGTGTTTGGCAACTCAGAATTTCCGCTGAGGAACAGTCTGCCGTCGAAAATCTCAGCACGGGTACAGCCTTTTATCGCTTGGCTTCCCTCAATTCCATCGCCCCCTTTTGCACCGAAGCCGGAATAAAGAGGAGTCAAAGCTCCTTCTATGACCACTGTTTTACCGTTCATCTCCCAAGGTGTGCTGACCCTCAAGAGCACTCCGCTTGACAAGTCCCCGCAGCTTACCGTCTCGAATATGAGCGGCGTGCCGTCCAGCTTTACCGCGCTTATGCTCTCTGCTTCGGAGCACAGCTTAACTTCCAGCACCGATTCGGGACGCGGACTGCCGTATATTTTTGGAAAGCTCGCGGCGTCAGAGATGTTTTCTATCCCGGAGTAGCTGTTTTCGTCCAGTGCGTAATGTATTTCGGTAATGTTATAGCAGGAGGCGAAGGTGCACATTCCCAGAGATCTTAAACCCGAACCCAGATAAATGCTCGTCATGTTTGCGCAGTCGCAGAATGCACCGTATCCTATCTCAGCCACAGAGTCGGGCAAAATTACGGTCCTGACGTTCGTCGCGTACCAGAAGGCGAGCTTCCCGATTTTTTGGCATCCTTCGTTAATTACCACGGACGTGATACGCCGGTTATTGTGAAAAGCCCTTTCGCCTATTTCCGTAACCGTGTATAGATTATCTCCGATTTTAACCTTCCCGGGAATATATACGTCACCCTCGTAACCGTCGTCTATTCCCACGACCGTGCAGGTGAGCTCGGTTTGATTCGTAATGAAGTATTTCAGACCGTCGGTGGCTTTTGCAAGCTCCACCGTGTCCGTGACGTGAATTTCCTCCTTGAATCTGTTTGTCAGAATGTTCCTCTGCTCAAACCTCTCTCCGTCGACGAACAGAGTGGGCACGTAGCAATCCGAGGAGTCCGTTACCGATATACAGCTGCCGCCATCTCCCACAGAGGTGATTTTACTTCCGTCAAGTATGAAAAACCTGCTCCCGAAGGCAAAACCGCAGCTTCGTCTGTCGGCAAGAGTACCGATTGGGGCAGGGGATACCTTGCCGTCCTTTTCGGAAACCGGGAAGCGGTAAAGAGTATCCTTTGCATGGACCAGCAGATAGTCCTCACCGCCCCATACTCTCTGGATGAATATTCCGTTTATTTTTTTGTTGAAGGAATACAGCCGCCTGTACCCCGGTATGCTCTCGATAGCTCCGGCTCTTTCGGAGCCGTAATCGCGGTACATATTTTCCGCATAGGCGAGTCTGCGCGTGCCTGCCTCGCAGTCGCCTCCCAGCGATACTCCGCGCAGATTGCCGTACGTGCGGGTGCGTTCCGTACCGCTGGTTGATAAACCCTTGCTCATCTCTTACGCCCACCCGTTGGTACAGTATTTGGTATCTATCTGAACCTTCGAATACCTGAGTATCCCGGACAGAGCCTCGCGATACAGCGCCATGTAATATTGAGCCTTGTTGCTGTCATCGTCCAGCCATAGGAAGGATGCCGTTAGCAAGGGGAGCAGGCAGGACATCTCCTCGCTTATATCTATTGGCTCGTCGGCGCTCTCTGAGGTTATTCTTTTCGGGGTGCGGAAATAACTGAGCACCAGCTCTCCCGTGAAATCGCGGGGAAGGATTACCGATTCGCCTCGGAGGGACGCACCCTCGATCCTCTTACCGTTCCTATCTTCGGGCAGGGAAGCAAAAGCGCGGAAGTCGTTGATATGCTCGCTGATTTTTATCGTACGGTAAGCCTCTCTTTCGGGGATGAGGGCAATATCGTCTCCAAACCGCCTGTCGTAACAGCAAAGGTCGTATACGGTAAAGAAGTAGTCACCCTCGAAGACCAGCTCGCCTGATCCTATGATGTAGCCTTTTATCGTTTCACATTCGCACTCAAATTCCTGAGTATGAGTGCCGCTGCCGTCTGTCAGAGTGTATTCGCCCCTGCCGCTGACACGGAATGAATACGCCTTTCCGCACAGAGGAACTTTTATCGTTTCGCCGCACATGTGCGACAGCTCGGAATGTATGAGCTGCTCTCCGAGTCCGTGGCATGACAGCCTCGTCCTCGTCTCCCTGGGTCTTTCGGTATATATGAGCTGTAACGCTCGGTTGGCTGCGAGCAAGAGTCCGTCCTCGTCTTCAATATCTCTTTCAAATCCAAGACAGATAACGTCCTCTTTTAATTGATTGTAAGTCATAATGCTCCTTTCTTCCGTTTTTATAAAGGGCAGGGCGCCGAGTGCGGCACTCTGCCCTCATTAGCTGCGAGCTCGCGCTTAACGGCCGCAAGCTCGGGCTTGGTTTAATAAGCAAGACGGGTTGCACCGGAAACTTCGGAAGCGGAATCTACTACCAGGGCAATGTGCTTGTAGTTGCAGAATCCGATTCCGAAACGGCATCTGCCGGTCCAGACGTGGTTTCCGGTGTGATGGTCAATCCAGTGAGATACTGTAAGCGGAACACGGTTGAAGAACATATTGCCCGCAAGGTTCTTGTTAGCCTCGCTGGACATTACCATAAACCTGTCGTCATTCGGAGCCCAACTTGGCATAATAACGATGTTCCAGTTACCGAAATGAAGGTTGATGTCGTTGACGGCAGAGCCGGGCATTTTGTCAGAGCCGCAAACGGTCTTTGCCACGGCTTCGAGAATTGGTCTGTTGCCGGGAAGAATGATTGTATCTGCTGTATAACCGGTGACGTCGAAGTTGTCATCTCTCATATTTCTGAGCCTTGAGCTTACCGCGTACAGCATTTTTGCAAAGGCTTCGGTGCTTACTACTCTGTCCGTGCCTGTGCGCAATGCGTCGCCCCAAAAGTAATTGCTTTGTATATTACCGGGGTCGTCCGCAAACATATGGTCGCTTGAAAAAAGAGGAAAGCCGTCTTGAGTACTAAGACTAATTTTTGCGCCACTGAAGCTGGCTTGGTATGATGTTCCGTTTGCAAGCGCGAACTCACATGCCTTGTTTATCGTTTTGTAATAGGCTCTGACGAAGTTCTGAGCTCTGCGCTTTGCATCTGCGGCGATACCGTTAACTGCGTCCTCCATCATTTCCGCGGTAACGACGAACTCTTTCATAAACTGTATATGCTCAATTGTTTTGTGGGAATATTCATATACTCTGTCCTGAGTTGCGCCCGCACCCTCTGCGGTTGGAGTAAATGAAGAGAAATCCTGCTGAATCGATACAGTCTCTGCATAGTGGTTACTTTTTTCAACGTTGAAGAGCCAGTCGCGTGTACCGCCTTTTTTTGCCATAAGATTGCTCTCGTTTTCGATTATCATCTTCAATGGCGTCAGAAATGAGCCCACGGAAGAGTTAACGAGCCGATCTGTTTTAGAAAATATTGCCATTTGTCAGTCTCCTTTTAAACTTTGAATTTGATGTGAACGCAGCCTGCTTTTTCTGACGTTCCGGTGATAATTCCCGCGCCTTTTGCGTCGAGCTTAACCGATGCTGCAACTCCGTTCTCGGCAAGCACGGATACACGGCTGCCTCTCTGATAATCGTCCGATGTACCGCCTTTTACGCGTACGCGAAATTCAACTGTGTCCGATACGGGGTACACGGTGATTTCTCCGAACGCGTCGGCTTTGTCGGACGCGGCGATGTATTCGGGAACCTCCGCTGTCTCGCAAGCGCGAAGCTTGCCCTCGTTCATTACCAGAGCACATCCGCATACGATTTTGGTGCCGTCTGTAACGGGGTAGATTTCCGGCTCAACCGAAGAAGCCGAGGAATTGATTATTTTTGTAATTTCAAACACTTTCGTATTCCTTTCTGTTTCGTTTATTCTGTTGCCTTTTTGTAAAGCTCGTAGATTTCGCCGTCCGACAGCTCGGGGAACAGCTCCTTTGCCATATTCCACTCGGCTCTCGTCATACCGCCTGTGGGAGGTGTCGACTTTGTTTTCGGAAAAGCGCCTGACAGATGTGAACGATTGTCGTATACAGCTCTACTCGGCGTAGTTGCAAGATATGCCTCTGCGGCGGAAAGACCCAGGTCTCTCAGTGCTGCGTAACGCATGGGATTTTGAAGCTCTGTGATGTCTGACAGATTGCAAAGCTCAGGGAAGGAAACTCTGAGGGTGGCGATGTCCTCTGCTACGATCCTTCCGTAATCTGTTTTTGCCGGGATGTCGGCTTCCGGAGCGGTTTTTGCAGGCTCTGCCTCGCCCTCCGCTTCTTCGGATTCGTCTGCGGGGTACGGACTTTCGCCGGTCCCCTCTTCCGTATATGTGGCATCTGCGTCCCCGAGGGCTTCGGCGTTTTCATATCCGCCGGCTTCGGCAGCAGAATCCGAAAGCTCGGTGTAGTTTATTTCTTCACTCATTTCACCTTACCGTCCCCTGAACGTAAATCCTTGTTACCGCCCTTGATAACGCTTGAGTTTGCGGTCTTCTTTACCGTCGTAGGTGCCTTGATATTGTTTATGCCTATGGAGCGGTATGTATCGCTTTTATTGGTGTTGTTCATTTTATACTCCGTTTCTGTTTATTTTTTGTTTGCGTTGTTTTCCAGTCTGTCAATTAAGTCCTGATATTCCTTCGACGAGGTGTCAAAGTGCTCGAACAGCCCCTTGGACGCGGAGATGACGTAGTCGGTATCATCGTCGTTCAGACCGATAGCCTTCGCATACAGCTTGACCGAATTCTCATCCAGCCTGAGAGTCAGAACCTGGTCAAGAATCTGCTTGATTACCTTTTGCCTGTTTATGGCGTAAACGCTGTTGCTGATGGATCTTGCATCGCTGTCGGATAATCCGGCGTTTATCGCATATTCGTAGGCTGTATTAAAGTCGATAACGTTTCTGTCAAGCAAATGCTCCTTTACCGAATTGCGCAGGGAGCCTTCGTTCTTTGCAAACTGACGCAGGTAGTCTGCGTAGCCCGACAGGGCTTGCCCCTGGGCAATATTCCGTTTTTCCTCCAGTGAGGATAGCGTGCTTTTGTACTTGTCCGATGCCAGCCTTGACAGATAGCTTTGGTATCCGCTGTTAGACAGACCCATGTCAGACAGCTCCTCGCCTACGGCACCGTAGTCCGACGCGGATTGCCTCTTCTTGGTCAGAGCGGAGCGCACGGCTTTGGTAAATGAGCCGTCGTAGTCATTGTCAAGAGAAGCCTTGTAGTCCTCGAAGGGCTGGGGCGCGCCGGAAATTCCCAGGTTTTTAATGTAGTTTTCAATGAATTCAGACAGCGTTTTGGTCATTTTCCTCTGCCTCCTGTTTCAATCTTTCTACTCTTTCCTTGAAGTACTCTGCGTTTTCGCGGGCGTTCGGGTAGTGAGCCATTTCCTGGCACTGCCAGTAGCGCAAAAGCGTTACCGGGCTATTTGGGTCGCCCAGGGTTCCGGCTCTGAGGTTATCAAGATTTCTTTCCCACATGGTCTCTCTTTGGTAATCCGCACCGCTGTTCGGGTCGGTTGAAAACATATAGGCATCATCGTAATAGTAATTACCGCTTTTAGGGTCGTACTCTATAAAGTCGTATCTGTTGAATTCGGTTCTGTGAACCCTGCCGTAGGTATCCTTATAAGTCAGTCTTCTCGGCTCGTCCGCAAAGGCGAGATACAGTCCGAAGATTATCTTGTCTAACGAAGCGTATGCGATATCCTTCATTTTCTTTTTGGACTGCAGGCGTCCCGTAGCCTGAGAAATTCTCAGCTGCTTTGCATACCCCGACTCATTGGAGGCGGTGTCGATGCCCTGATATGCGTCTGATATTCCGATAATACGCTTTGCGTGGTCGTACAGCCTCTCGGCCTCTGCCACATCCTGAGAAATATCCGGAGTGGTATCCACCTTTCCGTACTGCGAAATGCTCTCCCCGGGCTTCAGCTTGATTATTTGACCGAATACCGAGTTGTTCAGGGAAATGCTGGCGTCCTCGGGAACTATCGGCGTAATACCTGCCCTGAGCAGCTTTTGCAGAATTCTTGACTCTATCTTGTTTATTGCCTGTTGCTCCGGCCGGATGTAGTCGCAGTCTGACTGCCCGAACAGCTCGCCCTCTCCCGAAGTGTTCTTTCTTATAACAATTGGAAACACCTTTGGTACGTAATAGGGGATTGTGGTGCGCTTCATTTTTTCGGTCAGGGACAATCTGCCGTTTTCGATTACCGGCGAGAAGGCGGGCAGATTTATTCCGTCCTGCAAAAGCATATCGCCTCTGAGTACTTCTCTGTCCACGTTGCCTTCTTCAAAGCTGCCCTGACCGCATACGCACTCTCCGGAAACCTTGCCGCACTTTTTGCATATCAATGCTTTTCTGTGATAGTACTTAGGAATATCCGACAGGGTCAGCTCCCCCGAGAAAACGTATCTGCCTATGTCGCCGTCGTCGTCCTTGTAAAAGCATACGACGACCGTCACCGCATCTCCGTCTGTCATCTCCGAGCCGAATTCGTAGGATACGTCGCACTTCTCCAGACTTTCCTCGCTGACACCGTACTTACGGGGCAGTTCACCGCGCGTTGTGGAAAAACGCAGGAAGCAGTATTCCATATCCCCCACCGAATAGATACCCGGCTGAGGAATGAAGTCCTTGGGAGACAGGCAGTATACCTTGACGGCACCGACCTCGCCCATGTATTCCACGTCGTTTTCCCATTCAACGTACCAGACGCTTCCGCCGTATATGTAGGTGTACCTCTCGTCGATGTCGTTAAGCTCTTCAAAGGGAAGTCTGTTT
This sequence comes from uncultured Ruminococcus sp., assembly GCA_964494135.1. Taxonomy (GTDB): domain Bacteria; phylum Bacillota; class Clostridia; order Oscillospirales; family CAG-272; genus UBA1740. The sequence goes on from CAZBQN010000007.1 coordinate 48,208, forward strand.
CTCACCGACCGGCACAGTCTTTCTATGGATTCGGCGTTTCTGTTTCGCCTGTCGCTGTAAGCTACGGCGTCCGCCTTAGGCATAGGGATATTCGAAGAAACCTGGCTCTCTACTATTTCGTAGGTGATGTTGCGTACCGTCAGTGCCTCCTCGTCCGAGCCGTCAATCTCGGTCGAGCCCCGATACTGTCGCATACAGCGGTCAAGGGCATCCGACTTTTCCCGTGCGGCGTTCGCTGCCGATGTGTACAGGTCGCGGAAGAAGTCGCGTCTGTTTTCCTTTGTTTGATTTTCTGTTTTCACATTGGTTCTCCGTATTTGTTTTTCAGATATTGCTTGCCTGTCTCATCTGTATTGTAATAGTCCTCCCACATATCCGTACTCCATACTGCTCTTTTACGGTTACGGCTTTCCTCACCGGGACGCGTGTGAAAAATGGCAAAGCCGCGCAGAGCATCCGGCGCATGGGTAATGCTGTGTGGCTCTGTTGAGCAGTCGGTGGGACGTAACTTGTCAATTGTCAGGGCAGGCAAGCATTTGATTATTTCCAGGCAATTTCTGAAGAATTTCAGACCGGGACCGTTTCCGCGGTCGCACAGCAGCTCCTTTACCGCAAGCCAGCCGGTTTCTCTGTCATTGGAGGTTTTTGTGAAAACAACTCCGTTTTCCGCGAACAGGCTCGCTTTGGTTTTGCCGGTCTCCTGACTTCTGCTCCATAGGTCGGGAGGAGCAAGGGTGGCGTAGATTTTCTCATCCTCGGTTGTTCTTTCAAGGATTGCCTTTGCCGCACGGCTGATAGGCAGGTCGGACTCGCAGAACTCGCGGTAAACGTACGCAACTCCATCGGGCGACAGTGCTATCCACAGCACCGCCAGTCTGTCAAGTCCGTAGTCGAGAGTTATGTATCTGCGCCACTCCTTCGGAATGGCAAAGGGGTCGATTACGTGCTCCGCCGTTGAAAACTCGGTAAAGTACTGTCCCTCAAAAATATTCCAGTCGCCAAAGAGCAACGCCCGCTTTTCTCTCTCGGGCAGTGCCTCCAGCCTCTTTGCATACTCGGGGTCGCGCCTCGCGAGAAAGTGATTGTCCGACAACAGCGACGGGATAAAAATCCTTTTCATACTGTCCTCGCCCCGAAAGCTTTCTTCGGCGGGGGCTCTGTCTATGAAGCGTTCCTTTACCCAGGTGTGACCGATACCCCCGGGGTTTGTGGAGGATTTTATCTGCTTCGGAAATTCGTTTGCGCCTCTGACTCTGGACATCAGATATACGTACTGCATTTCGGTAAAATGAGTCAACTCGTCAAACCGTATGCAGTCGTATTCCGCACTCTGGTACTGGTACACGTCGTTTTCCGTAGCACAGTAGCCGAAGTCGATGCAGGAGCCATTTTTGAATTTACCCGTGTGAGAGGAGGCGTTAAGCCTGAAGAATTCCCCGGGGTAGAGTGACAGAGCGGTGCGTATCAGCGATTTGTCTAACTCCTGATAGGTTCTTCTGAGAATGAGCTGCTTTGAGCCGGGATAGCGGAGTGCGAACAGCAGTGCGTCTACTACCTGCCCGTACGACTTTCCGCCGCCGGCGGCACCACCGAACAAAACCTCATCCTCACCTGCCTCAATAAACATCTTTTGTTTTCTCGTTACCGTCAGATTAAGCTTCACTCAGGTACCTCCTTAACGTTTATCCCCGGCGGCCCCGAAAGGCCGGTGATTTCAAAAAAACGTAGCTTTGTAACCTCTTCATCCGTCCACCACCTCTACCTTGACCTCCAGTCGGTTGTCATCGGTTGCGGCTTCCTCGCCCATACCGTATTCGCTGGTCAGAAGAAATTTCGTAAATGAGGAGTCGTTCTTTTTTTCAAGTGCCATATTTATCAGATAATCTCTGCGGATTTCACTACATTCCTTGAACGCTCTTTCAAATTCCGCCTTCTTCCGGAAGCTCATAAGATCGGAGTAGGTTAAGCCTGCCGATATTGCAAACCGCTGAAAGCTGGGTGCGCCGGCGGCTGTGTAGGAGGTAAAGAATGAGTACATCCTTCTCGGCAGGTCGGGTGTGTATTTTGCTCTTTTGCTTTTCAATGCCATAGCCTCCTTTTGCCGACGGTAAGCGTCATCGCCTTTCGAGCAGGCGGTGCCGTCAGACCTCAGACACTTCTCGAAGCAGTGCCTGCCGTTCCCATCGACACTGCCATTATAACAGCGGAAATTCGAAAAGTAAGTATAGCCGACTTCCAAATAACAGCCGTATTCAGAGCTTTTGTTTGTGCAATTTGCACAAATAAAAAAGGGCTTTTACAAGCCTTTGTCGTTTGCCTTATATTCGCGCGCGCTCACGCGCGCGAGCGCGTAGAAGTGAATTTTTGCAAAAAAAGAGACTGAATTTCGGTCAGTCTCTTGATATTTGTGCGCTTGAGCAGAAGGGGAGCGGAAAGCTTATTCCTTCCGGGCTCACCGTAAAATCCCTTTTCCCGTACGAACGTTATTATTGGATTACAAGCTCGTACAGTTCCAGCAGCTCTTCCTCGAGCTCATCCTTGCGCTTGTGTATCTCGCCGGCGCGCAGGTAGTCGGTTGCCGCCTCGCCGAACAGCTCCTCCTCAAGACGGGACAGCTCTTCTTCGATTTCTGTTATCCTTGCCTTCGCCCGTTCAAGACGCTTTTCTTCCCGTCTGCGCTCGGCGTTCTCCCGTTTCTTCTGCTCGTAGTCGGTTTTTGAGTCGGTGACTCTTTTTTCCTGCGACTCCTTTGCGTCCTGTCGCCTGCTTGCTCTTTTTTGCATATATTCGCCGTAGGCGTCGTCGTATGACTCAAGAGAGTAATCCAAAAGCCCACGCGGTGAGGCGGGGTCGAGCTCAATGATTCGCGTGGCAATACTGTTTACAAAATATCTGTCGTGTGATACGGCAATTATCGTGCCGGGGAATGCGGTCAGTGCATTTTCCAGAGCCTCTCGGGAGCCGATATCCAGGTGGTTTGTAGGCTCGTCCATTATGAGCAGATTTACTTTTTTTAGTATCAGCTTTGCCAGCGTCAGTCTTGCACGCTCACCGCCCGACAGTGTTGATACCGTCTTTTCCATATCGTCAGCACCGAACAGGAACAGTGCCAGCGTGCTTCGCAGCTCCAGATCCGTCTTTGCGGGATATTCCTCCCGCATTTCTCCGAAGACTGTGTTGGTCAGGGTAAGACCTCTGTTCTCCTGGTCGTAGTATCCTATCTTTATATTATATCCCAGCGTTATTTTTCCGTGGGTAGGCGTCAAGAGTGAGTTGATCAGCTTCATCAGCGTGGATTTTCCCGAGCCGTTGGGACCCAGTACCATAACTCTCTCGTCTTTTCTGACTAAGAAGGATATGTTGTTTATCAATTGCCGTGTGCCAAAGGAGAAGGAAAGCTCCTTGACTTCAAGCACGTCGTTTGCGCTCTCTTCCTCAGCGGTGAAGCGCATGCGGATATCCCTCGGCGCCTTTGGAGCAAGCTCAACCTTTTCCATGCGCTCCAGTTGCTTTTCCTTCGAGCGAATGGTGACGAAATTATGCTCTCTGTTGCATCTGCGCTGGAATTCGATGTTTGCCCGTATTCTGGCAATGACCTTTTGCTGTTCCTTGTATTTTTTCTCCAGTGCCGCCGCTTCCGCCTGCTGCTGCTCCTTGCAAGCTGAGTATGAGCCGTTAAAAAGCCTTGCCTTGCCGTTTTGCAGCTGTAAGGTTTTGTTGGTGGTCTTATCCAGAAAGTAGCGGTCGTGAGATATTATAAGCACCGTCTTTTTGTAGGTTGACAAAAATCCCTCCAGCCATTCGAGCGCATCTATGTCAAGATGGTTCGTCGGCTCGTCCAGCATCAGCACGTCCGGCTCGGTTGCCAAGAGCCTTCCGAGAGCCAGTCTTGTGTACTGACCTCCCGAGAGGGTGCGTATTCTTTGATTTATCAGCCCCTCGTCAAAGCCGAGACGCATAAGTATTCCCTTGCATCTTGAACGAAACTCAAGACCCCCTGCCTCTGCGAAGTGCCGGTTAGCATCCTCCAGCCGTGCCGATAACCTGAGACAATCCTCCTGCCTTCCGAGGACGGCTGCTCTCGCCGTTTCCTCCTCCAGCTTCTTGATTAGCGCCTCCTCGGAGAGTAGCTCGGGGAAAGCAGTGTACATATATTCAATACAGGTGCGCTCTCCGGGCAGAGAGGTAAGGTCCGGGTTTTGCTCGAGCAGACCCACAGTGTGTCCCTTTTGCAGAAAGACGTCGCCCCCGTCGGCGGAATATTCGCCGGTTATTATGCGGAACAGAGTAGTCTTGCCGGCTCCGTTCACCCCTATAATGCCCACTCGGTCGCCGTCGTTGACGGAGAATGAAACGCCGCCCAAAATTACGTCCGTGCCGAAAGCCAGGCTGATGTCTTTGACTGACAGAGCAATCATATTTCCGCCTCCTTAATAATAAAATCCTGAAAAATCACAGCGCACATATTTTAGCATTTTTTCTCCGCCTTGTCAATACCGAAGAAAATCGGGTCGTGCACCCCCGTATCAGCTACGGCGGCAAAAAGGCTGTCGGGCTGAAAACCGTAAACTAAAAAAAATAAAACAGAGCCTACCCGTGTCAAGTTATCGGAAGACTCTGTTCTTTTTATGTAAAGCTTTATTTTCTTTTTGACTGTATATTCCGGTCAGATTTTCGCTTTAATCATCTCATTGATTTTTTCGCGGATAGCCAGCATGCAGTCGGCAGTGTACACGCATCTTGAGAAGGTCAGCTCGTCGCCGAGTATATTCTCGATTTCACTGACTACCTCGTCCTTGGAGTAAAGACTTTCACACAGCTTCATCGCTCTCATATCCTGCAGAGCATCGTAGAATACGGCTATTCTCAGCGATTCAACAGCCTCTCCGTGAAGACCCGGATAAACCGAGAACGCGTCTCCGGCGGGTACCCAGTATTCGCCGCTCAATTCCAAGTAGGGGTTCATCTCATCGGAGGAGAGCAGATTGTTGTAAAAATTGTAGCCCCACTGCAAAAAACCGACGATATTGAATTTGTACATCTGCATACCTATTGAACGGTTACGGCAGGATGGCATTGCGATAAATCTGTTTGATACCTTTGACCACTGTGAAACGCAGTAGTACGTCCATAGGTTCGGAACGTTATGTTCAATAAACGGTTCAATGTGATTGTTTGCCGGAATAGGCAAATCAACGACACCCTGCTCCCAGAATTCATACTTTGAAAGTGCGTCCATGATCGGGTAATCTCTGAGAATATCCTTGATTGCAGCCCTTGCTTTCGAGTATGCTTCAAGATGGTCGATTGAAGGCTCGTCAGAGATATGGAACATGCACCTCTTGTCATTTCCGTTCTTCTTCATGTGAGCGAGAAACTCGGTGAGGAACTGACGGATAAAGCTGATATATCCGTCATCCAAAGCGTCCGTCTCCCAGCCGAAAATCTTTTTGTACTCGCCGTCGACGGTAGCCATGATCTTTGGCGCGTGTCCTGCGCCCCACTGAGTGAACAGGTGAGAGATCTCAAACTTCTTAATGCCTATTCTGTCGCACATATCCACCCATCTGTCAAGCTTGTCGAAGCCGAAGCTGTACTTTCCGTCCGTCACCGTAACGTCGACCAGCTGTGTGGTAAGTCTCTCTCCTCCCACCGCGGTGTCAAGCGGAGGCGTGAATACCGGTGTCAGAAGCAGGTTAATACCGTTCTTGACCGCCACCCGTGCGAAGTTTTCAATTATTCTCCAGTGCTCCTCACTCCATACGGGAACACGGTAATAGTTAGCAAGTGAGTCGCAGTGGAACCACTGTGTGAACAGCAGCTCCTGCTCGGGCAGGCTCGCTCCTATTACCTCGATCTCCAACGACTCGCTTGCGGCAAGGGCACCTGCGTCGTCGTACAGCTCAATCGTAAGCGCGTCTTTGCCCGCCTCGGCGTTTTCGGGAATTTCGATATCGATCCACAGTACGGTCGGAACCGTTGCGCCCAAAATGACTTTGCCTCCGTAGGTCAGCTCGGTCAGAGGGTCGGGGTAGAGTCCGGGCGCAGTTCTCTCGTAATGCTCGTCGCAGGCAGATGGGTTGACAGGCATAATCACGGGAACGAACTTAACCGCCCGCAGGTGCGCGCGGTCGGCAAGAGTACCGATAAGCTTGGGAATCAGCGGCTTCCTCAGTGTGTACGTGTCAAGCTGTCCGTTGACAAGCTCTATGCAGAGCTGGAAGGAAATTCGCTCGCCGCGAAGTGCGGAAATTCTTTTAAATTCTTTGAAGTCCTCGGGTTTGCTGTCGGGGAAGACTCTGTCAAGAGAGGATAAAAGCCTTGTTTTTACCATTTTATCGTCCTACCTTTATTATTTTATATGGCGGAAGCAAGAGGGGGGGTAACCCGCTTTCTCTTTTTCATATTTTTTGATCAGATTCTCGCTTTAATCATCGCGTTGATTTTCTCGCGAATAGCCAGCATGCAGTCGGCAGTGTACGCGCATCTCGAGAAGGTCAGCTCGTCGCCGAGTATATTCTCGATTTCCCCGACTACCTCGTCCTTGGAGTAAAGACTCTCGCACAGCTTCATCGCTCTCATATCCTGCAGAGCTTCATAGAATACGGCGATTCTGAGAGATTCCAGAGCCTCTCCGTGCAGACCGGGGTAAACCGAGAAGGTATCGCCGGCAGGTACCCAGTATTCGCCGCTTAAATCTGTGTAAGGGTTAAGCTCGTCGACGGAGTACTGATTGTTGTAGAAGTTGTAGCCCCAGTGCAAAAAGCCCACGATGTCATACTTGTACATCTGCATACCTATTGAGCGGTTACGGCAGGAGGGCATGGAAAGAAGTCTGTTCGAGACGTTTACACACTGTCCGCAGCAGTAATACGTCCAGAGGTTGGGAACGTTATGCTCAATGAAAGGACCGATGTGGTCGTTGCAGGGAATAGGCAGATCCAAAAGTCCCTTTTCCCAGAAGTCGTAGTTTGAAAGAGCGTCCATAATCGGGTAACCTTCAAGAATATCGCCGATTGCTCCCTTGGCTTTTGAATACGCTTCAAGGTGCTCAAGGGTCGGCTCGTCCGATATGTGGAACATGCACCTCTTGTCATTTCCGTTTTTCTTCATGTGAGCGAGAAACTCGGTAAGAAACTGACGGATGAAGCAGATATATTCGTCGGCAAGGGCATCGGTCTCCCAGCCGAAAATTTTTTTGTACTCGCCGTCGACGGTAGCCATTATCTTGGGCGCGTGACCTGCACCCCACTGAGTAAACAGGTGAGAGATCTCAAACTTCTTGACACCGACTCTGTCGCACATATCCACCCATCTGTCAAGCTTGTCGAAGCCGAAGCTGTATTTGCCGTCCGTCACCGTAACATCGACCAGCTGTGTGGTAAGTCTCTCTCCTCCTACCGCGGTGTCAAGCGGAGGCGTGAATACCGGCGTCAGAAGCAGGTTAATACCGTTCTTGACCGCCACCCGTGCGAAGTTTTCGACTATTCTCCAGTGCTCCTCGCTCCATACGGGAACACGATAATAGTTAGCAAGTGAGTCGCAGTGGAACCACTGTGTGAACAGCAGCTCCTGCTCGGGCAAGCTCGCTCCTATTACCTCAATCTCCAACGACTCGATTGCGGCAAGGGCGCCTGCGTCGTCGTACAGCTCAACCGTAAGTACGTCTTTGCCCGCCTCGGCGTTTTCGGGAATTTCAACGTCGATCCACAAAGCTCTCGGAACGGATGCGCAGACGAGAAATTTTCCGCCGTAGGTCAGCTCGGTCAGAGGGTCGGGGTAGAGCCCGGGCGTCGTCCTCTCGTAGTGCTCGTCGCAACATTCGGGAATTATCGGTATCTCAACGGGAATAAACTTTACAGCCCTTATATGCGCCTGCTCCGCAAGGGAGCCTGAAAGCTTAATGGAGGTTTGCTTTTTCTGAAGAAATCCGTCGTCTGTTGCTTCCTTTACAAGCTTAGTGTAGAGCTGGAAGGAAATGCGCTCGCCGCGAAGTGCGGAAATGCTCTTGAATTCCTTGAAATCCTCTGCTTTGCTGTCGGGGAATACTCTGTCAAGAGATGATAGAATCTTAGTTTGAATCATTTTCGTAACCTCGTACTGTTTATGTTTGATTTTCCAAAATATCCAGAAGCTTTTTGAAATTTTCAGGCAGCTCACATTCGAAAATCATACGCTCGCCGGTTCTCGGGTGAGTCAGCTCCAGCCTCTTTGCATGGAGCATCTGACCGTCAAGCAGGGAGGCGTGCTGTTTTTCAAACAGAATTTTACTGCCTGCATAGACCTCGTCACCGATAAGCGCGTGACCGAGATATGACATGTGTACTCTGATTTGGTGCGTTCTTCCCGTTTCAAGCCTCAGCTTCAGATAGCTGACCTGACCGTAGGAGCGAAGCACCTCGTAGTGCGTCACCGCTTCTCTTGCCGAGGGGTCACCCTTTGCAACCGCCATTCGTTTCCTGTCTACGGGATGTCTTGCAATCGGCAGATCCACGGTCCCCTTAGGCTCTTTGAAGCCTCCGCGCACCAAGGCGTGATATTCACGGGTTATGCCGTGATAGCCTAACTCCTCCGACAGAGCCTTGTGCGCCGCATCGTTTTTTGCGACGACGAGAAGTCCCGAGGTGTCCTTGTCTATTCTGTGCACTATGCCCGGTCTCTGTATCCCTCCGATGCCCGACAGGCTCCCCTTGCAATGATACAATAGGGCGTTGACCAGCGTTCCCGTGTAATTGCCCGGGGCAGGGTGTACCACCATACCGGACGGCTTGTTTATAACTATTATATCCCCGTCCTCGTATACGACGTCAAGAGGAATGTCCTCTGGTATTGCCTCGTATTCCAGGGCTTCGGGAATATCGACGGAAACGCTGTCAAGTGCCGACAGCTTGTATCTTTTTTCGCACATTTTGCCGTTTACGGTGACGTTTCCGGATTCTATCAGCCGGGCGGCGGCACTGCGCGACATCCCCGACACATCGGCAAGGTAGATATCGAGTCTCTTGCCCGCATTTTCAGCTCCCGGAGAATATATCATTTTTCTCCGCCTTTCGCCGTCTTTGCTTCATTCGCTATTTCGAGAATGAACCCGAGTATCAAAAGCCCTGCACCGATGCACACAAAGGAGTCTGCACCGTTGAAAATCGGGAAGCTAATGAGTCTGAAATCGATGAAATCCACGACGTATCCCTGCCCTATACGCTCTATCATATTTCCGATACCGCCGGCAATTATCATAGATACCGACACCGCCTGCAATTTGCTGTCGATGTGTCCGAGATACAGATAAAAGAGCATCGCGGTGATGGCAACGGCGGAGATTGTATTGAATACCCACGGCGCGTCCTTGAGCATGCCGAAGGCGGCACCGGTGTTCTCGTGGTAGGTCAGGTGAAGAACACCATCTATTATCGGCTGGGTGCCGATGGGCTGCAGAAACGCTACCGCCAACCGCTTCGTCAGGATGTCAAGGGCAATTACGCCGATGATGGTAAGGCTGTATAGAAGATATTCTGAAAGCCTTCTTCTCTTTACCAATTTAAACTTCATTTTCGTCTCCTATATCGCGGGCAGAAAAATTCTGAGCGCCATGAGCGCGAGGTAAGCCACGAAAAAGGGAATGTCCATAATCGAGTTTTCGCCGACTCCCATTTTGGAGAAAAGAAGGCGAAAGGGCATTATTACCGGCTCAGAAACTATGCGGCTCACGGTCAGGAGTCTGTTTTCCTCTGCCGTAAAGAAGGGCAGAAGCATACGGAGTATCATCGCCAGGGAGGCGACACCGAGGTAGATTTCCACGGATTTTGCGAGTATATAAAAAAACTGTTCCACGGTTCGTTTTCCTTTTCAAAGATTCACTATGGCAAAAAAACCCCATTGTGATTTTGGGGTCTTTTTCGTTTTTGCTCACCGAGACTTACATATCCGAGATGTCAATATCGCTGTGGGGTGTAATTATGAAGGTCGTGGGAGCTACCGCTTTGATTTCTCCGTTGGTGCAATAGGTTACTCCGTTGAGGAAGTCCAGCATCTTCATCATCGTGGGGCGGTCGAGAACCTCAACGTTCAGTACTACCGTACAACCTGCCAGAAGATTGTCTGCAATGGTACCTACCTCGCTGTATGATTCCGGGCGGATAACCTTCAGCTCAACTCCGCCGCCTCCGCTGTGACGGCTGACGGTGGGAGCAATCTCGGGCTCTTCGGAGGTGATTACGGGAGTCTCCTGAGGCGTGGGAATAATCAAGGGCGTTTCCTTGATAGAATCCTCAATGGGCTTGAATGAAATCTCCTCTGCGGGAGTATTTCCGTTCTTTTTGCTGAACCAATTCATAGTCATATTTCCTTTCTTTTTTGAAAAAGTCTGCTTCCAACTCTGACGAGCGTTGCGCCTTCCTCTATTGCAACGGCATAGCTGTCGCTCATGCCCATAGAGAGAATTCCGCCATTCGGGAAGCCGTATTTACGGTTTAATTCGTCGAACAATTCCTTCGTCCTTCTGAAATAGGGGCGAATTTCCTCGGGGTCGCTCGTGACCGGTCCCATGGTCATAAGACCAGAGACCAGTATACCCTCGATATTTCTGATTGCGAGATATAATTCCTCGGTGCCGTCGGGATAAACTCCGCCCTTGCTCTCCTCCTCGGCTGAGTTGACCTCAATCAGTACGGGAACCGTCCTGCCGACCCGCCTTGCCTGCTTTCCGATTTCCTCAGCCAGCCCGATGCTGTCTACAGAGTGAATGAGGGCAACGCCGTCAATTATCTGTCTGACCTTGTTCTTTTGCAGGTTTCCTATCTCGTGCAGCCTCGGCGTGTAGCCGTTCTCTCTCAAAAGCTCGCCTCGGCGTTTCAGCTCCTGCGGTCTGTTTTCTCCGACGTCGGTTACCCCGAGCGAGGCGAGGGCGAGCAGCTCCTCATCCGTGCCGCTTTTTGTAACGCATACCAGAGTGACCTCTCTTTCGCACCGCTTTGCCAGCTCGTCAATATGGCGGCGAAGCCCGTCGAGGTTATCCGATATGTAACCGTAATCGTTCATCAGACCGTATCTCCTTTGCCGAGTGCTTGTTTAGATAATTATATCACACCGTTATGCACAATTTCAAGCTTTTTTATAAATATTTTATGAATTTTACTTTCCCTTTTTACCGGCAAAAAATACCTGTGCCATTGCAAAAAATATTTTTGACCACTAGGGCACAGTGCTCCTTGACAAAAGCACCTCGTTTAGTTTATAATAAAACAAATAAACGTCCCCTTCGTATGAATATTTCGGACGAAGGCGAAGGAGCGATATGAATAAAAAATTATTGGCAGTGGTACTGCTGTTGTCTTTTATTCTCCTTTCGGGCATCGTTGCGATAATCGCTGTTGATGCAAGCAATAGGGCAGCCGCGAGAGACAGGACCTTGAAATACGAAGAGGAAACCCGACAGCTTCGTGTCGAAAAGGCGGAGCTGATAAGCAAGCTGGTCGGTGTCGAGGCTGAAGTCGTAGGCACGGATGTGAAATACAGAGCCAACCTGTCAATGATATTTCTCGGCGTGTCAGACCGACTTTATTACGAACTCTTTCCCGTTATGTTCAGTACCGAGCCCGGGAAGAATATTACCGGTATTGTATGTCTGTCTGCCGAGGAGCTGCCGGGACTTGACGACAAAATAACCGTGGCTCAGTACAACGAGCTGCTTGAATCCGGTTGGAGCACCGCGCTCTATTGGCAGGGCTGTGACGTAAAAACCGACGGGAATTTTCAGATCATCGATACAGTGGCAGAGCTGCGCGCTTATCTTGACGAGATGCGGGAATTGCTGGACGAGCGCGGTATAGACTTTCCCGACACGCTGGTCTTCAAGGATAATAACACTTACAGCTACACGAAGATGGACTCGGTTCTTGCTGAGTACGGAATAAAATATGCGGTACATAACAACGAGGAAAGACTGGCTCTTATAGAGCAGGATACAACAAGCGAAACCGGAGTTCTTCATCCCGGTGCCATCGGCTGGCAGGTGGAGTGGTTGAACGGTGTTCCTTACGGAAAAAACATATTCATTGACGACTTGGTAAATATCGGCGGCTGTGCCGCTTTCACGGTATCTTTTTTCCCGGTGAGCCACAGCTCGTACAGCAAATCTCATTACTACGGAGCCACTACCTCCGAGCAGAATTCCTTTGCTAAGATGATCGAATACATCAGGAGCAGAGTCGCGGACGACGACCTTTTGGTATGCTCTGCCGAGCAGAGCTTCGTTAACCGTGAGATATACTTCAATATAAAGGAAGCCGTTTCCGAGGAGATTGATAGTAAGAAGGCTGCGATAGAGGAGCAGATATCCGACGTTGACGCTCAGATCAGAGAAATAGCGGATAAGTATCGTATGTAAACGGGGAGAATAGCTTTGCACGATAAAATAATTGGGGCACATTTGCCCACAACACAGGCTCTTGCATACCTCGGAGATGCCGCACATTCCCTATACGTCAGACTTATGCTGGTGAAGCGAGGGTTGTGTAAATCAGGGGAGCTGAACCGCGAGGCGCTGAAATACGTTACCGCAGAGCGGCAGGCGCTGATGTATAAAAAAATCGAGCCGCTGCTTCTTGAGGACGAGCGCGAGGTGTTTCGCCGCGCTGCCAATTCGGGACATCTCAATAAGCCTAAGCGCGCTTCGGGTGCGGACTATCGGACGGCGACCGGCTTTGAGGCGGTGATAGGTATGCTGTTATGGATGAAAGACGAAGAAAGATTGAATATGCTGCTTGACGAAGCGCATAAGGAGGATAACCTTGATACAGAAAATTAAAGGAACCATGGACTTGCTTCCCACAGAGACCCCTCTGTTCAGATACATTGAGGGAATTATGCGTGAGGAAGCCGAGAAATACGGCTACGGCGAGATACGTACGCCTACCTTTGAGAACACCGAGCTTTTCGTAAGAGGCGTGGGAGACACCACCGACGTGGTGCAGAAGGAGATGTACACCTTCCGGGACAGGGACGAGAATCGCTCTATTTCTCTGCGTCCCGAGGGCACGGCGTCCGTTGCCAGGGCGATTATTGAGAACGGCAAATGCTCCGACCCAATGCCGCTGAAGTACTATTATATAATTTCCTGCTTCCGTCACGAGAAGCCGCAGGCAGGCAGAAGCCGTGAATTCTTCCAGTTCGGCACGGAGATGTTCGGCTCGGAGAATCCCATGTCGGACGCTACCGCCATTGCTCTTGCCTCGTCGGTGCTTAACCGCCTGGGGCTGAAAAACGTGACTCTGCACCTGAATTCCATAGGCTGTAAGGAGTGCAGACCTGCTTACAGAGAGGCACTTGTAGGTCACTTTACCGCAAAAAAGGCTTGCCTTTGCGATACCTGCCTGTCAAGACTTGATAAAAACCCGCTGAGACTGCTTGACTGCAAGAATCCCGCATGCCACGAGATTGCGCTGTCCGCTCCCAGAACCGTTGACCACCTTTGCGAGAGCTGTAAATCAAAGTTCGATATGCTTTGTTCGGCACTTGACGCCATGAACATAAAATATACCGTTGACCCAGCCATCGTAAGAGGACTTGATTATTACACCGGTGCCGTCTTTGAGTTTATTGCCGATGGCATCGGCGCCCAGTCCACAGTCTGCGGCGGCGGAAGATATGACGGACTCGTGGAGTCGCTGGGCGGACCCGCGCTTTCGGGTATCGGCTTCGCTATGGGTATTACCAGACTGGTTCTCGCTATGCGGGAGCTGGGTCTTGATAAGATTGAGCCGGCTTCCCCCGTGCTCTATATCGCCGCGATGGGACAGGCTGCCATGATAAAGGGACTGGCTATAGCCGAGCGGTTGCGCCGGGAGGGTAAATACGTTGAGTGCGACATAGTTGGCAGAAGCCTGAAGGCGCAGATGAAGTATGCGAACAAGCTTCAGGCGGCGTACACCCTTATCATCGGTGACAGCGAGCTTGAGTGCGGCAAGGCTCAGCTGAGAAATATGGCTGACGGCACTCAGACAGAGGTTGAGCTGGATAACTTCACGATGTAATCTCTTAGGACGAAACAAACAGTATTAACGATTTTCAGCGCATAAATCCCGGGCTGTGGCAAGTGCATTTTGCGACAGCCCTTATGTTGTAAAAAAGCAAAAAACGGGATATAACTTGACACGGGTATGCCCGTTTTATATCGATATTCGGAGGAGAAATGGACAGAACAAGGTTTTTGCCGGTCAATATGCAGGACGTCCGCCGGCGCGGCTGGTCGGAAATAGATTTCGTATACGTTACGGGTGACGCTTACGTTGACCACCCGTCCTTCGGCGTTTCTATCATTTCACGAGTGTTGGAAGCAGAGGGCTTCCGCATTGCGATTCTGTCTCAGCCGGATTTTCGCAGCTGCGAGGATTTCAAGCGTTTTGGCAGACCCAGACTCGGGTTTCTCGTCACCGGCGGCAACATAGACTCCATGGTGGCTCATTACACCGTGTCGAAAAAGAAGCGTACCTACGATTACTATTCCCAGGGAGGAAAGATGGGACTGCGCCCCGACAGGGCGGTTATAGTCTATTGCAACAGAATCAGGGAGGCGTTTGGCGACGTGCCGATCATAATAGGCGGTCTTGAGGCTTCCTTACGAAGATTTGCACATTACGATTACTGGGACGACAAGGTGCGCAGGAGTATTCTCGTAGATTCCAGAGCGGATATTCTCACCTACGGCATGGGAGAGAACATACTAATCCGTGTAGCGAAGCTGCTTGATAAGGGCGTGCCCGTGAAGAAAATCCGCGACGTGCGCGGTACGGTCTATCTTGCCAAGGCAGGCGAACCGGTTCATTTTGACAGCGTGTCCGTCGGCGACTTTGACACGCTGAAAACCGATAAGGCGGCTTATGCAAAAGCCTTTGCCACCCAGTATAAAAATACCGATTTCGTGCACGGCAAGGCGGTTTTGGAATACTACGGCGACAAGGTCCTCGTACAGAATCCTCCCATGCCCCCGCTTGAAAGAGAGGAACTGGACAGAGTTTATTCCTTGCCCTACGCGCGAGATTATCATCCCGATTATATCAAGGACGGCGGAGTCCCCGCCATCACGGAGGTCAAGTTTTCAATTACGCACAACAGAGGCTGCTTTGGTGCCTGCAATTTCTGTGCCATTGCCTTTCATCAGGGCAGAGAGGTGCGCTCGCGCAGTGAAGAAAGCGTGCTGAGGGAGGCACGGCTGATAGCACAAATGCCGGACTTCAAGGGCTACATAAACGACGTGGGCGGACCTACCGCCAACTTCAGATACCCCTCCTGCGACAGGCAGCGGGCGGCCGGCGTATGTCCGGGTAAAAAGTGCCTTGCCCCCACCCCGTGTAAGCATTTGAAGGTAGATCACTCGGAATACGCGCATATGCTCTCCGAAATAGAAAAGATAAAAGGGGTGAAAAAGGTATTCGTCCGCTCGGGAATCAGATTTGATTATCTTATTCTCGACGAGGATGACAGCTTCTTCCGTCAGCTTGTCGAAAGGCATGTATCCGGTCAGCTTAAGGTTGCGCCCGAGCACTGTGCCCTTAATGCACTTACAATGATGGGCAAGCCTCCCGTCGAGGTCTTTGAACGCTTTAAAAGTAAGTTCTTTGCTCTCTCAAAGGAGGCGGGACTCGAACAGTATCTGGTGCCATACCTTATGTCCAGCCATCCCGGAGCGACTATGAAGGATGCGGTGGATATGGCTCTGTGGCTGAAAAAATGGGACTACTCCCCGGAGCAGGTTCAGGATTTCTATCCTACTCCCGGTACTATATCGACAGTAATGTACTACACGGGTATACACCCTATGACGGGAAAGTCGGTGTACGTATGCACCGATTACAGGGAGAAGAAGCTTCAAAGAGCCCTGCTCCAGTTCTCAAAGCCCGAAAACGCAAACCTGGTGCGCGAGGCTCTGAAGCTTGCGGAAAGAGAAGACCTTATCGGCTACGGTCCGGATTGCCTCGTTCGTCCCGCCTTCGGTCAGGGAGAAAGTGCCAGATTTGTGCCGGATAAGAGAAAAAAGAAAACCAAAGCTTCCCCGCGTCGTACCGGCAGAGCGGGAAAGGGCGTACGCGGATCGGATGTAACACCGAAAAATGCGAACCGCGGCGCAAAGTCCTTGACTGCCGGCGGTGCGGCTAAGAAATCGTCAAAGCTTGAACGCGTGTTCGGAGATGACAGCGTCAGAATTCTCAGGGAAGCGGCGAGAGTCGCGGACCGGGATAAAAACGGAAAAGACGCGAAGCGAAAGACCGTCGGCACCAAGCCTGACAAAGCAAGGCGGGCGGTAGGTAACAAAAAAGGAAAAAACGCTCGTTAAGAAATTGATAAAAATACACAAAAAACCTCATCAAATTGAGAAATATCGTAAATTTAACGAACTTGTCCGACAGAAAAACAACGGCAGATTTGGAAAATGAATTAAAAAGTGTCACGGTCCCGAGAATGAAGCTTTAACAGTCAAAAGTCGGAAAAGTGTTATTTTGGCGTTCTGCGCCACTTTTCAACATAACCCACATACAAAATGTTGAAAACTTCGGTCGGTTTTTCAAATAAGCCGAGAAATCAAGCCAAGAAAACCAAAATTCGACAAAAAGTTATCAACATTTTCAACACTCCATAATGTTGAAAACTCAAAAACAAGGCAGTTGATTTTATCGGAAAGTATGGTTTTAGAAAGTATTTCGGTGTAGAAATATCCTCGGCAAATTAAATATAAAATATCATTTTTTGAAGTTTGTCCAAAAATGAAAGTGTAATTTTTACGAATGCAAACAGAAATGCCCGATTACGGGTATTTTCACGCAAATCCAGGGAGTATAAAATGCGGCAATTGAAAGATTTGAATAATGAATTTATCTTGGCAAAGCGCGCGCTTTTCGACAAAGTTTTCGGAGCACGGCTTAACCCGGAGCAGTGCCGTGCGGTGTTTACCGCAAAGGGACCGTTGCTGGTTCTCGCAGGCGCGGGAAGCGGAAAGACCACCGTGCTTGTCAACAGGATTTCATACCTTATTAAATACGGCAACGCATATTTTTCCGAGGATATACCGGACGGCGTTGACGAAGATACGGTCGAGGCACTGAAAATGGCTCTCAAAATGGAGTCCGAGGACATCTCGGAAATTCTTCCTCAGTTCATTACCGAGCCGACGCCTCCTTGGACGGTTCTTGCCATAACCTTCACCAACAAGGCGGCAACAGAGATAAAGGACAGGCTTCTTTCCGCCTTCGGTGACAAGGAGGTTGCCGAGAGTATCTGGGCGGGCACGTTTCATTCGATATGCCTTCGGATTTTGCGTAAGTACGGTGACAGACTGGGCTACCGCGACGGCTTTTCCATATACGACACGGATGACAAGCGGCGTATGATAAGCGAATGCATGCACGATTTGGACATAGACGAGAAATATCTGGATCCCAAGGCGGTGGCATCTGCTATCAGCATAGCAAAGGATAATCTTCAGTCCCCCGACGGTATGGAGCTGGGACAGGATCCGCGAGGGGGGAAAATCAGAGATATTTATCGGCTTTATACCGAGAAAATGATGGAGTACAACGCCGTCGATTTCGACGATATAATAATGCGCGTCGTAGAGCTGCTGCAGAACGAGGAGGACGTGCGCAGGTATTATCAGAACAAGTTTGAGTACGTTCTCGTCGACGAGTATCAGGATACCAACTACGCTCAGTTCGTGCTTACCAAGCTTCTCTCGGACGGAAAGCGCAATATCATGGTAGTCGGAGACGACGACCAGTCTATATATCGTTTCCGCGGTGCGACTATTGAAAACATCCTTAATTTTGACAGAACTTATCCGGACGCAACGATAATAAAGCTGGAGCAGAATTACCGTTCAACGGGGAATATTCTTAACGCGGCAAACGCCATTATTCATCACAACGACAACAGACATGACAAACGCCTTTGGAGCGACAAGGGCGACGGTGACAAAATAATAATAAAGGAAGCCTTCGATCAGAACGACGAGGGTAGATATATTCTTGAAAAAATAACACGGGGTACACGTGAGGAGGGACGGAAGTTCTCCGACTTTGCGGTTTTATACCGCGTGAACGCACTGGGACGTTCGCTTCAGACATCGTTTGCAAAGAGCGGTATTCCGTACAGAATAGTCGGCGGTATGGGCTTCTACGACCGCAAGGAGGTCAAGGATATGATAGCCTATCTCGCCGTCGTAGCATCAAGCACGGATAATCTGCGTTTGAAAAGAGTAATAAACGAGCCTAAGCGCAAAATCGGCTCTTCAACCGTGGAGGCTGTTGACAAAATCGCTTCGATGAACGGGCTGTCGATGTACGAGGTTATGAAACGTGTGGATGAATTTCCCGTGCTTTCCAAAAGTGCCGATAAGCTGTCAGGCTTCGTCAGGCTTATCGAAGGAGCAAGAGAAAACACTAAGCTGCCTTCGGAGCTTATAAATTATCTTCTCGATAAATCCGGCTACCGTGATATGCTCATAGCCGAGGGCAGAGAGGGCGAGGGGAAGCTTGAGCACGTGGAGGAATTCGTTTCTGCGGCACTTGAGTATGAGAAGCGTATGTCGGATATTGATACCGAGCCGACCCTGTCCGGATTTCTTGAGGAAGTATTTCTCATCAGCGATGTTGACAAATACGACGAGGACGCAGATGCGGTAGTGCTCATGACCGTCCATGCGGCAAAGGGACTTGAATTTCCGGTCGTATTTTTGGCGGGAATGGAAGACGGCGTTTTCCCGGGTGAGTCAAGCAGAGTCAGCGAAGAGGAAATGAGCGAGGAAAGACGGCTTGCTTACGTTGCCATTACCAGAGCAAAACAAAGACTGTATATAACCTACGCCAAGTCGCGCATGATGTACGGCAGAACCAATTACGGCATACTCTCCTGTTTCATAAGAGAGGAGCTGCCGCAGGAGCTTACCGAACGGGATATTCCGAGGCGTGAGCCTCCCAGAGCAGGCTTCGGAAGCTATTACCGCCCGACCGAGGCGGCTCGTTTTGCAAGCAGGGCAAGGACTTCCGTATCCTCCGAGCTTAACCGTCCGCCTGAGATAGGCAGACAGAACGGAAACTCATCCGGCAGAACTGCAAAGAGCTTTGGAGTTGAAAAATTCGACACGGGTACCCGTGTGAACCATATACTGTTCGGAAACGGCAGAATAGTCAGCGCAAGGGATATGGGCGGCGACGTTCTCTACGAGGTGGCATTTGACAGCGGTGAGGTAAAACGGCTTATGGCGACCTTCGCCAAGCTGAAAAAGATAGAGGAGTAAAATGGTAAAATACTGTATTTTTGATTTGGACGGCACTTTGCTCAACACATTGCCAACCATACTTTACTATCTGAACGAAACACTCACCTCTTTTGGCTATCCGCCGGCGACTGAGGAGCAGTGCAAGAGGTACGTAGGCGACGGTGCTAAGAAGCTTATCAGCCGTGCCCTTGCCGACAGGGGAGAGCTGGACGACGGGAAAATCAGGCAGGTGCTGTCCGAGTATGACAAGGCTTACAACAGCTCTCCTTTGTATCTGACACAGCCCTATCCGGGCATCACCGGGCTTATCGGCGAGCTTAAGAGAGCGGGCATTACGGTCGGTGTAGTTTCCAACAAGCCGGACTTTGCCGCCGCGTCGGTTGTACGCGCCTTCTTCGGCGATGCTTTTTCCTTCGTTACCGGTGCCAAGGATGGCGCGCCGTTGAAGCCCTCACCCGATATCGCTTTGGCATTGCTCGGCAAAATGGGAGGCGATCCCTCGGAGTGCGCCTTTATCGGCGATACCAACGTGGATATTTACACAGGAAAGAATATGGGGGCGGCACTTACCGTTGGCGTCCTTTGGGGCTTCCGCGGCGAGAGCGAGCTCAGGGATGCGGAAGCTGACGCTATTGTCACAGACCCTGATGAAATACGCGGGCTGATTTGTGAGTGCAAGTAACTCCGCTTTACCGTCGGCAGGTTTAAAAAGTGAATAATCAAAATCCCGGGCTTCTCTTTAAAGTAACTTTATACAAAAGAGAAGCCTGCTTTTTGTATATATATCTAAAATATTTTCTTTTTGGCTTTATCTTTGCAGGAAAACGGCATGGGTTTGTGTTACAATGGAGAAAAGGACATTTGTTATACAAGGAGTATACGTATGAAAAAATCAAAATTTCTGATATTTCTGGCTTTGATTTTGATATTGTGCTTTTCACTTTGTGCCTGCGTAACCGTTACGGTTAACCCCGGCGACAATACCGATAACGGCGATAATACCGATAACGGTGGCAACACCGATAACGGCGGCAACACCGATAACGGCGGCAACACCGATAACGGCGGCAACACCGACAACGGCGGCAACACCGACAACGGCGGCAACACCGATAATGGCGGCAACACCGATAACGGCGGCAACACCGATAACGGCGGCAACACCGACAACGGCGGCAACACCGACAACGGCGGCAACACCGA
>CAZBQN010000007.1:68777-75638 GCA_964494135.1 uncultured Ruminococcus sp.
AACGGCGGCAACACCGACAACGGCGGCAACACCGACAACGGCGGCAACACCGACAACGGCGGCAACACCGACAACGGTGGCAACACCGATAACGGCGGCGATACGCCTGGCGTTAAAACATATAAGGTAACCGTTCTGTTTGACGGCGGTGCTGCTGTCGACGGAGATAATCCGGTAACGGTCAGCGAGGGCGGTACGGCTGAATTTCACATTACTTTTACCGAAGGATACGTTTTCAAATCGGTTTCGGTGGGCAGCTTTGACCAAAGCACTGGTATTCTGACCGTCACCGATGTCAGAAGAGATACGAGGGTGTCATTCTTGACCGAGAAGTTCGAGGGCGAGCCGGAAAAGCAGTATGTATACGTTTTCCGTTCGGGACACAGCACCGACACTTCGAGTATTGCGTCGTCCACATCGCTCCCCGCAGGCACCCTGGTCGAGATGAGCGCATTGGATACGTCGCGCATATTCGTCGGCTGGACGGTCGGTGGCGAGAGAGCATCGGGCGGTATCCTTGTCAGCGCAGAGCGAAATGCAAGCTTCCGTATCAGCGAGGAGTACGCCGATGAAGACGGCAGAATAGTGCTTTATTCCAATTACGTTGACGGCGATAAAATCCACTATTCCGCAAACGGCGGTGAAATAGACTATTCATCAATCAATATGAATAATCAACAGTACTACACCGTCACCGAGGAGGAGAGCGGCATACTTATCACCTATTCGGATAAGTATATGGACTTTATGGAGGCGGCTTGCTCCTTCTGGGATGACGGCACCTTTACAAGAGAGGGCTATATCCTTGCCGAATACAATACGAAGCCCGACGGCTCGGGATTTTCCTACAGCCTGGGCTCAAAGGTTCCGCTTGTGCTTCCCGACGGCAGCGTGCCTACGCTTTATTGTATATGGGCAGAGGAAACCCCTTCCTACCGCTTCGATTACGTAAGCGTCACCATGTCCTATCCCGATGGTGTTGATGTCGACAAAGCCCCGAACTGGGTGAAAAACGGTATAAAAATTACAAAATACTACGGTTCCGACTCTTCCATTGTAATCCCCGATATGATAGACGGCAAATACGTAGTTTCAATAGGCTCGGGCGCGTTTAAGAACCAAAGTGTTGAAACTCTGGTTATGGGACGGCACGTAATCAAGGTTGAGAGCGGAGCCTTTGTAGGCTGTGATAAGCTTGAAACGATTTATTACCCTGACGGTATATACTACATAACCAACAATTCCTTTGACGAGGCTTCCTACACTTCGCTGAAGCATCTGTATGTCAACGCCACCTTGGCACCGAGATACGTAGGTGCTGATACAGGTGCGCTTTCGGTTAAGCTTTCAAGACTTATGGCTTATACCACGCTCCCGAAGCTTGTCATAATCGGAGGCTCCTCCGCATACCAGGGACTGGGAAGCGAGTATCTTGAAGCACTCCTTGACGGCGAGTGGCGCGTCATTAACTTCGGTACGACCAGAACGACTCACGGTGCTATGTATCTTGAAGCCATGCAGGAATTTACCGACAGCGACGACGTCATAATATATACCCCCGAGAATTCCTCGTATATGTTCGGCGAGAGGGAGCTGTATTGGAAGACACTGCGCGACTTTGAGAGTATGAACAATATATTCAGATACGTGGATATCTCAAACTATACAAACGTTTTCGGAGCATTTGCGGAGTTCAACCGTGAGTACAGATACAAGAGCGCGCCTCGTACTTATGAGGAAATATGCTCTAACGGCTCCATCGGCACAGGTGAGCCCTATAAGGACGGCACGACCAATAAATACGGCGACTATCAGTATGAGAAGCGTGTCAGCCTTTCGACCGGCTACAAGGACGCCTATTTCATCACCTTAAATGAGCGCGTGAAGTCCAAGGACGAGGGCTGGTGGAACGATGTTGATAACCAGCATGAAAACTCGGATTACACAGATCCCGACAATATCACGTGGGCTTCAATATCCGACAGCTACTTTGCCGACCTTATGAATCACGCCATAGCTTCTGCAAAATCGAGCGGTGCAACGGTAATGTTCGGCTTCTGTCCTACAGACGCGGATGCGCTCGTTTCCGGGGCAGAGACGGCGGAATGGCAGGCAGCGTACGACAGCCTGATACTTGAGCTTTACGGCTTTGACGGCATCGTCGGCGGCTCGGGCAATTACGTTTTTGAGCACGAGTATTTCTACGACTGCGCCTTCCATCTGAACGACTACGGCAGGACGATCAGAACCTACCGTATGTACCGTGATCTGGTGAGGTTGCTCGGCGTCGGTAAAATCAAAGCCTTTGACGCGGTCGGTACCGATTTTGAGGGATGCCTGTTTGAAGAGGGAATGCTGTCAGAGGACGTTAAATTCTCCGGCACCGATGAAAATGCGAAGTACTTTACCTTCTCGGATATGGAAAACGGGGCAAAAACCATAACCGGTCTTACCGCACTCGGCAAGGAGCAGACCGCGCTTACGGTTCCTCTGGGAGTTGACGGAGTCAAGGTTATGGGAATATCCGCCTCCGCATTCTCGGGTACGAAGCTTGAAAAACTTATAATCACAAAGGATTCAAATCTTGCGGTAATTTACAACGGTGCTTTTGAGGGGGCTTCGTCCCTTCGCGAGCTGTGGATATATAAGCCCAGCGGTGACGCCGTATCTCCGCCCCAGAGCTTCTCGGGTGTAGCCTCCGGCTTTACCGTTCACGTGCCGGAGGGCTCGGATTATCCTATTCACTATTTCTGGAGCGAGCGCGGGCTGACCTTTGTATTTGACGCAAATTAATTTCTTAAAATATAAATAAAACTTTACAAAAAAATGTAAAGGAGCTTCTATGGACTTTTCTTCGGTGAATTTTATACCGTTTATATTCGCCATGCTTCTATGTGCCCTGGCAGTTGTGCTGCATATTCTGTCGGCACTGACTAAGGGTGGGCTTTCGCAAATTTTATCCTATATAAATCTTGTCCTTCACCTGCCGTTTATTGTGCTGCTCGCTTTTTCCGGCGTGCCGATAATCGTGGGCGTTATGTTTGTGCTGGTGTCGCTTCTTGCATACGTATCGAGCGCGTACTTTTCATACCGTCGCCTGCGTAGCGGGCAGAGGGAAAAAGCGTCGGGAGGAGATGAAAAGTGACATTTAATTCAATTCAATTTCTGATATTCTATCCGATAGTAGCCCTTCTTTATTTCCTTCTTCCGAAAAAGCTGCGTTGGGTTATGCTCCTTGGTGCCAGCTACTACTTTTACGCCTTTTATCAGGCGGAGCTTCTGTTTTTGATAATAGGAACGACTGCCGTTTCCTGGTGTATGGCGTTTGCCATTGAGCGCACACAGAAAAGGTGGAAAAGACGGCTCTGCCTGGCCCTGACCCTTGTCGTTTGCCTCGGCGTTTTGTTTTTCTATAAGTATGCCAACTTCTTCGTCGGCAGTGCTGTAGGTATTATAAATCTTTTGGGCGGACATGCGCCCGAAATAATAATTAACGCGGTTCTCCCCGTCGGTATATCCTTCTATACCTTTCAGACTCTGTCTTACGTAATAGACGTTTACCGCGGTAACATCGTCACCGAGCGAAATCCGTTTTTCTACGCTCTGTACGTCTCCTTCTTCCCTCAGCTGGTTGCTGGTCCCATTGAACGTCCGGGAAATCTTATTCCACAGCTCAAAGAGGAGCACCGATTTAACAAAGAGGATGCGACAAAGGGTGCGAAGCATATGCTTCTCGGCTTTTTCAAAAAAATCTGCGTTGCAGACTGTATCGCGGTTTACGTCAATTCGGTTTATAACAATCCCGAGGAGGCGACCGGCTTCGGAGTGCTGCTGGCAACGGTGCTTTTTGCCGTGCAGATATACTGCGACTTCTCAGGATATACCGACATTGCCATAGGCTGTGCCCGAGTTATGGGAATTCGGCTTATGAAGAACTTTGACCATCCCTATACTGCAACCTCAATCAAAGAATTCTGGGGCAGATGGCATATATCTCTGTCAAGCTGGTTCCGCGACTATCTTTACATACCCATGGGCGGAAGCAGATGCTCCTTGCCGCGGTGCTGCCTTAACCTGATGATAGTCTTTGCCGTTTCCGGACTGTGGCACGGTGCCGAGTGGACCTTCGTCATTTGGGGACTTCTCCACGGAGTATATCAGGTCATTGGCAGACTTACCGCGAAAAAGAGAAATTCGCTTGTAATAAAAGCCGGTTTTTCACCCACGCACCCTGCCGTCTTGTGGACGAGGAGAATTATCACCTTTATTCTCGTGGATTTTGCATGGCTCGTATTCCGCGCAAATTCGGTTTCCGACCTGGGAATATTACTTGAAAAGCTGCTCTTCGGCTGGCAGGGTCTTGAAGCGGGCTTTGAAGCCGCCGGTATCGGCATCTCCACCGTCATATGCTGGGTTCTTTCCATAGCGGTGCTTTGGTTTATGGACAGACTCCTGACCCACGAGGGTACATCCGACGGCTCGGATATCCTTGTTCGCCGAGGTGCGTTTATCTATATAATCTGGGCGGTAATGCTCGCTTGGGTATTCCTTCTGTCCGAAAATATACAGTCCGGCTTTATCTATTTCCAGTTTTGACGAGGTGGTATTATGAAGAAAAGATATGTTGTTATTTCCACCTTATTGGCGGTTTTACTCCTGATAATGCCCGTCGTTGCCATAATTGCTTTTGCCGCCGCTCCTACAGGTGCCTATGCGGATACCTTCTTTGGCGAGCTTGATGAAAAGTACGACAGGCTTCACAGCATTGAGGGCGAGAAAATAGTCGTCGTCGGCGGTTCATCCGTTGCGTTCGGACTTGACAGCCGTGCGCTGGAATTATACACGGGTATGCCCGTAGTCAACTTCGGACTCTATGCCGCCCTTGGCACGAAGCTTATGCTTGACCTGTCCGAATCTGCTATCGGCGAGGGGGACGTCGTCATACTTTCCCCCGAGCTGAACGCGGAAACGCTGTCGATGTATTTCAATCCCGACACAACTCTTTCCGCCCTTGAAGGAAATATGTCAATGCTCTTTGACATCCCCTTTGAGCACTGGGATGAGCTCATCTTTGCCACCTGGGATTTCGTCGGTGAGAAAATCCGGATGTTAAGCGGAAACCTTGCCTCGGGCGAGGGAATATACCGCTCTGAGTACTTCAACGAATACGGCGACTTTATGTATCCGAGATACGAGAACGTGATGAAGCTGTATTACGACCCAGCCGTGCCCGTAGATTTGAGCCTTGACGCCATGTCGGATGAATTTGACGAATTCATCGATTATCTGAACGGCTATATTAAAAAATGCGAGGACAAGGGTGCGACCGTTTATTTCAGCTACTGCCCGATGAATGAGAAGGGTATTGTTTCAACGGATAAAGAGGCAGAGGAGTTCTTCAAGTATCTTGAAGACAATATAAAATGTGAGTTTATCAGCACTCCCGAGGATTATATCCTCGGTGCCGGGTATTTCTTTGACACGAACTTTCATCTCAACCTTCCCGGAGTTCAGGTGCGCACGCTCCGCCTCGGCTACGATATAAGAATAGCCCGCGGAAATACGACCTTTATCACCGATGAGGGCGGCAATATGATTGTTGAAGAATGGGAGCCTTTGCTTCCTTGAACGAGGGGCTTCCGCATTTCGGAACAACCGAATAAAACCGAGGCACCGGGTCACGCCACCCGGTGCCTCTTTGAAGTGAATAATGATGTTAAATGCTCTTTGAAAATCAGAAGAAAAAATCAGCCAAAGCAAATAGCGAGCTCGTCAAAAGCTGAACGGATTGAAATTAAAAATCATTCCGCTCGGCTTTTTTGTTTGTCAATAAAGAGTTTAAGTTATGGACGGAAAATTCAAAATTTCCCGCTTATTTTGGTGATATTCTCCACCATTTGTTCAACAGATTCGCAAAATCCACGTTGTATCCATTCGTCAAGCACGCCGAATAAGGCGTATGAATAAAATCTGCTTTCGTAACACTCAAAAGCGTCCGAACCGTACTGCGGCATCATCACTTCATAAAAGGCGTCGTACACGGTGGATTGCAAATTGCGACGGTAAATCAGTTCCAACAGATTTTTTATACTGTAATTGAAGCTAAAAAAGTCATCGGCGTTGTCCAGAGTGAATTTTCTGCGTTCCGACACTCCGTGTTCTTCCGTCCACCGATTCCAGAGGCAGACCAGCTTAAAGGTAAGCATTTCGTTTTTTGTCGTAAAATTTCTGAAATAAGTCGTTCTGCCAACCGAGGCTGTTTCTGAAATTTCAGGTATCGTGATCTTTTCCATCGGCTTTTGGTTCAGTAATTTTATTAATGCGTCCGCCAGACACTCTTTCAAAAACATAGTCGTTTTAATGTTTCCGCCCATAATAATCTGTTCTCCCATGATAATAACGGTATTTTTTACGTTTATCGTACCGATGGATTTTTCATTCATTGATTTTTCAAGGAAACTATGATACACTATCGGTACGATAGTACCAAAATGATTATAACATACCGCGGCAAAAATGTCAATCAGTATTTAGCGTTACAACTGTGACGACTGCATTTATGTCACAAAAACGCGGTAGACGGGAAAAAGGAATTCGTTTGACGATTGTTTTCTTAGAAATTTTTTTGCGGGTCGTAAGCCGAAGGGGAGATAAAACATGATGAAATCCGAAGCTTCAAAAAAAGTTAAAACCATCTTATTTGATTTAGACGGAACGTTGCTGCCCATGCAACAGGACGAATTTACAACGGCGTATTTTGACAGGTTGTCAAAGAAACTTGCCCCCTACGGTTACGAGCCGAAACGGTTGATTGAAGGCGTCTGGCAGGGCACAAAGGCTATGGTTAAGAATAACGGAGAG
>CAZBQN010000008.1:0-73187 GCA_964494135.1 uncultured Ruminococcus sp.
CATTCGCTGGCTGGGGAATAGGCTCTCATACGTCAGTGCTTGCACAGTGGTGCAAGCACAGGGTTCGCATACCCCGCCCGAAGATCGGGGAGCTTGCTCACCAGGCGCAGGGCGAGGGTATCCTTGCTGAAGGCGAGTACCCCCTATTAACTAAGACCTGTTTTTCCCAAAATGCATTTAACAATGGATTTTTTGAAAGAAGACAAGCTTCAGATT
Organism: uncultured Ruminococcus sp.; assembly: GCA_964494135.1. GTDB lineage: Bacteria > Bacillota > Clostridia > Oscillospirales > CAG-272 > UBA1740. The sequence goes on from CAZBQN010000008.1 coordinate 217, forward strand.
GAAATACTTAAAGTAAAAATGTTGCTCACCTATAGTGCAGAACAACGTAGAAAGGACGGTATAATGGTATATTTGCAAAGATTTAAAATGCCGACCGGGGATGACGAGGCAGACTATTTTTTGAATCCTCCGAGCGGAAAAGCATTTTCTACTTATTACACTATAAAATATCCTTTTGATCTGTTTCGCTATCGGGAGCTTCCTGAATTTCTTTTTGATGACATAACGATATTTTGCGGTAATAACGGAAGCGGAAAAAGCAGTATATTGAACGTGATTGCGGAAAAACTCTCGCTCGAAAGAACCGCGCCTTTTAACCGTTCGGCTTTTTTTGAGGATTACGTACGGTTGTGTAATTACAGTATTGACAAGCCCGTTCCAAAGGGAAGCAAAATAATCACAAGCGACGGAGTTTTCGAAAAAGTGCTTGATATCCGCCGCATCAATGACGGTATAGACAGCAAAAGATCCGATTTGATTGATGAATACATAGAACAGAACAGTCCCGGTGCTGCTCCCAATCTTCTGAATGGGCTTGATGACTATGAAAGATGGAAACGAGTTCGGGATATGAGAAACAGAAACCGTACTCAATCCCGTTTTTTGAAAGAAAATCTGATGAGAAACATTCAGGAACGCTCAAATGGCGAGAGTGCGTTATCCTACTTTGTGGACTCTATACAGGAGAATGCTCTGTATCTTTTGGACGAGCCAGAAAACAGTTTGTCTGCGCAAAACCAGCTTCAGCTGAAATACTTTATTGAGGATTCGGTAAGAAATTACAGATGTCAGTTCGTCATTTCCACCCATTCGCCCTTTTTGCTTTCCTTGAAGGGGGCACATATATACGATATAGACGAAACACCGCCGACGGAGAAGAAATGGACAGAGCTTGATTGCGTAAGAGTATATCACGATTTTTTTGCCGAGCATTGCGGCAAATTCGATTGAAAGCAGTCGGCTTCTCAAAGCGGTGTGTCGGGTAGCCGTACTGGAATCGAACAGGATAGGTTTTGAGAGGTAAATTTCCGCCCCAAATGCGTTAAATCCCTTTGCAATAAGCTGCGGATTTTCACCTTTATTATCATTAAATTACCGTTATATTACAAACAGAGGTACTGTGCCTTTCAACACAATGCCTCTGTTTTTATTCGGTTTTTTCGAAATGCGTTTTTATCCCTACCTTGTCTTATAATCCCGGGGCAGCTTGCCTGTCAGCTTTTTGAAGCTTCTAGCCAAGTTTTGAGGGTCAAGCCCGACCATCTCTGCCGCCTCGCTGACGCTGTAATTCTTTTCGCCGATAAGGGCGCACGCCTTCCTTATACGAACCTGTGACAAGTATGCGTGCGGCGAGGTGCCTGTATATGAACGAAACAGGGTTGAAAAATAGCATCGCTCCAGCCCCATCTCACGCGCCATATCTGAAACGGAAATGTCCTTGTAATAATTCGTTTCGATGTATCCCATCGCCTTTTTCGCCCATATGCTGTTATCCTGCGCGGGAATAGTGCCTGCCAGCGACCCTAGGAGCATATAAAGGAATCCCCGTTTGCGCAGCTCGGCTCCCATATCCGACTCACCTGCGGAGTCTATCATGCCGCAAATTGCCGAAACGACGCCATCAAATACCTGCCAGGGGGCAAAAGGATTTTCGCTGTCAACACCTATGGCACTTACCGCTTTTGATACGGCAAGTCCGCCTATCGAACACCAGACGCCGCAACGAGGCTCAGCTTTTGAGGTGGTATATAATACCTTTTGGCCCGGCTGAATAATATAGCAGTCTCCGGCTTTGAAGGGAATCTCCAGGTCGTTGATTATTACAGAGCCGGAGCCCGACGTACAGCATTCGACTATATACATATCCGACACCATGGGACCGCATCGGGTGCCGGGAGCAATATTCATGTCACGGGCGCACATATAAAGAATAGGCGACTCGTTCTCGTAAGTGGTTAAAACATCTTTTTTCATCTTAAAATACCAAACATTTTGAAGAATTTTACAAACAAATATATCTTGCGGGGGCAGATGAAATGTGTTATACTGATTTTACCACAAAACAAAGGAGAATGGAATACGATGAGCAAAAAAATTTTAAATATTGCTGTTATCGGTTGCGGTCCTATATGCACCGTTCATCACATCCCTGCAATTAACGGGCTGGAGGGTGTGAATTTGTATGCAATTTGCGATGACGACGAAAACATTTTGAAGGAAGCTCAAAAGTCTGCAAATGCCAAAAAGACGGTGCTTGATTACAAAAAACTTGTAAACGACCCGGAGCTTGACTGCGTGCTTATCGCAACACCCGATCAATTTCATCCCGAAATGACCGAGGCGTTTCTCCGCGCGGGAAAAGCCGTTCTGTGCGAGAAGCCGATGGCACTCACAGCGGAAGAATGTATAGAGATGATGAAGGTCGAGAAGGAGACCGGTGGAAAGCTTACCATCGGTCAGATCTGCCGTATGACACCCGCGTTCAAAAAGGCCAAGGAGCTTGTAGATTCCGGAAGAATAGGCGAGCTTACGTTCGTTGAGAGCGAGTACGCTCACAACTATACGAATGCAAGAGGAAACCGTGACTGGCGTCTGCATCCTCTGCGCCATATAATGATTGGCGGAGGATGCCATCCTATTGACCTGCTCCGCTGGATTGCCGGAGACCCCATAGAAGTGTACGGCTACCATAACCACAAGAATCTGCCCGATTGGCCTACCCCCGACACGTCGGTTGCCATATTCAAATTCCCGAACAACGTTATAGGCAAGATCTTCGCTTCCTCGGGCTGTAAGAGAAATTACACCATGCGCACGGTTCTTTATGGAACGAAGGGTACGATAATTTGCGACAACACCTCTCCCACGCTTCAGCTGTTTGAGGACGCTGAGGGGAAGGATTGGTGGCGGAAGCCCGAGATAATCGAGGTTGACGTGAACAACCACAACGCGGCGGCAGAGATATTGCTGTTTATAAACGCGCTTCAGGATGACGGGCCCATGCCCGTGCCCTCTATAGAGGGAGCGAAGACCGTAATTGCCGCCTGCGCCGCTGTGAAAGCCATGAATGAAGGCGTGCCGGTAAAGATAGAATATCCCGAAATATAACGAAAACTTCTGCGGCAAACACGGTTCAGGAGCAATAATTCTCACGTTTCACGCGCGCCTCGTAGGGTGCGCGTGATCTAAGTAAAGTAAATTCGTGATTGGCGAAAAGCTTTGAGTGCCGTCGTCAGAATACCGTCCTTGCTTTGCGACCGTGGCAAAGGCGTTTTGCACGAAACGGTTTTTTTGCAAAGCCTCGAATATGGCAATTTGCGAGAAAATCGGGGAAAACTCATTTTTTTACTGAAAAATGGTGTACAAGCAGTCGGTTTTATGGTAAAATCATTGTGTCAAAGTTTTTCTGACAAATGTAGAAACAAAAACTTTTCGCGCTTTGCGCACAGGAGGACAGGACAAATGAAACTGACTTACGAAGGCAAAACCAAAAACGTGTATGCTCTTGAAAACGGTAACGTTCTTTTGAAGTTCAAGGATGATTGCACCGGCAAGGACGGAAAGTTCGATCCCGGCGAGAACAGCGTAGGACTCACCATTGAGGGCATCGGCAAGGCAAATCTTCAGACATCGGTCTACTATTTCGAGCTTCTTAAAAAGGCAGGCATCAAGACTCACTATGTCAGCGCGAACATAGACGAGGCCACCATGGAGGTTCTCCCCGCGGAGTGCTTTGGAAAAGAGCTGGGCGGCGGCGGTCTTGAGGTTATCTGCCGTCTTGTTGCTACGGGTAGCTTCGTGCGCAGATACGGCGAGTATATCAAGGATGGAACTCCTCTTGAGGGCGGTTACGTTGAGTGCACCTTCAAGAACGACGCCAAGGGCGATCCCCTCGTTACCGGCGAGGGCCTTGTGGCACTTAAGGTTATGACGAAGGAAATGTTTGAGAGCCTGAAGGAGCAGACGCTTAAGATTACGAAGATCGTTGCTGACGACCTTAAAACTCTCGGTCTTGACCTTTGGGATATTAAGTTTGAGTTCGGATACAATAACGGTCAGGTTATCCTTATCGACGAGATTGCTTCGGGCAATATGCGCGTTTATAGGGACGGCGTTATCGTTGACCCCATTGAGCTTACGAAGATAATCAACAACAGATAATCTTACCGATAGATAATTAAAGTAATTAAAGCCGGGCGGCTGCCGCGAGAGATCTGCGACAGCCGTCTGTTGATAAAGGGGGCTTTATGCTGTACAACAATCTGTCATCCTACCTTAAAAGTAAATACGGCAGGGCACTGCGCAAGATATGCATAGACGGCGGCTTCTGTTGCCCAAACCGTGACGGAACGTGCGGGGTCGGAGGCTGTATATTCTGCGGCGAGAGGGGAGCGGGAGAGCATATTGACCCCACCCTGTCGATCGGGGAGCAGGTGAGAAAAAGGCTGGCTGCGGCGGGGGATGACGATCGCTTCATCGCTTATTTTCAGAATTTCACCAACACCTATGCACCGACGGACGTTCTGAAGGCAAGATACGATAGCGCCCTCATTGACAAGAGGATCCTTTGCCTTGCTATCGGGACGCGGCCGGACTGTATCGACAGGGGGCGTGCTGAGTTAATTGCGTCCTACCAGGACTTGTGTGACGTGTGGGTGGAGCTGGGACTGCAGACAGCCTCAGACAAGACCGCGCGCATTATCAACCGGGGATATGACACCGAGGTGTTTTTCCGTGCCGTGGAGATGTTGAGAGAATACGGTATTCCCACCGTTGCCCATATTATGCTGGGCTTGCCGGGTGAGGGGCGCGAGGAGCTTCTCGGGACTGTCCACGCGGTGAATAAGGCGGGTGTGTGGGGAGTGAAAATACATTCGGTTTACGTAATGGAGGGCACACGCCTTGCGGATATGTACCGCGAGAATTTATACACGCCCCCCACCTTAGAGGAGTACGCCGAGCTGGCATCGGAATGTATTGCCCGACTGTCTCCGAATATCGTAATCCACAGAATTACCGGTGACTGCCCGAAGGATATGCTGGTCGCCCCTGAGTGGAACAAAGATAAAAATCGGGTGATCCGGGAAATCCGCGGGAAGCTCTCTGACCGTGGCTTGAAGCAGGGTTCGATGTTTGAAATTCTCACGTCTCCCGGCTAAAATCGCGGCTTTGCCTCGGCGAAATCTCTACACGGTTCGGAGAAAATCGCCGAGGCAATTTAAATTCTTTTTATTATTGTTCGTTAATGGAGAGACAAATTTTTTCGAAACCTCTTGACATATTCGCTCTAATGTGTTAGACTATATGTGCTCTAACGGATTAGATGAAGGAGAACCTATGATGGAAACACCAAAAGTATTTGAAAGCGAATACCGCTTTTGCCTTATTTTGTGGGAACACGAACCTATAAAGAGCGGTGAGCTTGTTAATCTTTGCAGAGAGCAGCTCGGATGGAAACCTACCACGACTTATACTGTAATCAAGCGTTTGTCGGAAAGAGGAGTCCTCAAAAACGATAACTCTGTTGTTTCTGCGCTTGTAAGCAAGGACGAAGTGCAGGCAGCCGAGATCAACGAAATGGTTGAGAAAACCTTTGAAGGCTCGCTCCCTGCATTTATTGCCGCTTTTACCAAGCATCAAAAGATTTCGGAAAAGGAGCTTGATGCCGTTCAAGCCATGATAGACCGCTATCGGAAAGGAGAATAGCGATGTATGAGATATTCTTAAAGATTTTCAATATGAGCATTTCTGCAAGCTATATCGTGCTTGCCGTGCTCCTTTTTCGTTTGCTTCTAAAGAAAGCACCCAAGTGGATCACCGTAGTTCTTTGGGGTATCGTGGCAGTTCGCCTTGTTTGTCCGTTCTCCATTGAAAGCGTACTCAGCTTGATACCGAGTTCCGAGGTCGTAAGTCCGAATATTATGACGGATAAGACACCGACGATCAATACAGGAATACCGATTATCAACAGTACAATTAACCCCGTTATCAGCGAGTCGTTTACCCCCAACCCCGGTGATAGCGCAAATCCATTACAGATATGGATTCCGATATTGACAGCCGTGTGGGTTGTCGGTATGGTTGCGCTTCTAATCTACACAGTAATCAGTTATGTACGTGTAAGACGTAAAATCGGCACAGCGGTACTTTATAAGGATAATATTTTTCAGAGCGAGAACGTGGTATCTCCATTTGTGCTCGGCATTATAAAGCCGAAGATCTATCTTCCTTTCAAAATGTCCGAAAAGGATATGGAGCACGTTGTAGCACACGAAATGGCTCACATACGTCGTAAAGACCACATTTGGAAACCTCTCGGATTCCTTTTGCTTACGATCCATTGGTTCAATCCTCTGATGTGGCTTGGGTATGTTCTTCTTTGCCGTGACATAGAGCTTGCTTGTGATGAAAAGGTTATCAAGGAGCTTGATCACGATGCGAGAGCCGACTACTCTCAAGTACTTCTTACATGTAGTGTGAACCGCCGAATGATTGCTGCTTGTCCTCTTGCCTTTGGCGAGGTAGGTGTCAAAGATAGAGTAAAATCTGTACTCAACTACAAGAAACCTGCGTTTTGGGTTATCACAGTTGCGGTGGTTGCCTGCGTTGTTGTTGCGGTTTGTTTCTTGACGAATCCCATTAATAAATCTTCTGATTTCGGTGAGACCGACCCGGACAAAATGAATGAGGAACAAGTAACTCTTATGGAGCAATACCCCGAATATTTTGGACTTGATGCGTCGGACGGACTTGATGTTTATGTTTGGCAAATGGCAAAAGACTGTTATTCATTTGGCTTGTTACCACATTCTGAACAGGGGCGTTATTGGATTGCTAATGAATTGCTGAATCTCAGAGGAACAAGATCTGAAGATATGAGCGTAATATTGTCAACGTACAATGTTAATGAGAATGATATATATATTATTCCATGGCAAAACCCCACTTCAAGCTATATATGTGATTGGCAGATAGTTATCGATGATGAGGATCCTGATGCGAAAAAGCAAGCATACGTTGAATATATTCGTCAAATGCTCTTTGAGGGGGATTTATTTATAGGAGCAGGTACAACGGAGAATGGTGAACAATCAAGCACAATTGATTTGATATTTGACGAACCGTCTCTATCTTGGGTTACATCATATGTTCCAAATGTCACAATAAGAGGTGAAAAGCTCTACGACGCAAATAATGAGGAGTTGCTTGGCGACGTTTTGGAAATAGCATTATCACCGACTATTTTTGAACAACTGATAAATAACTATCAAGGTCAGTTTAGCGAGATTGCGCAAGATATTCAACAAAATAATGAAGTTATTTATTCTGTAAATCCGGTTGATTCACACGGCGTTGGACTATATTATGTTTTAATTCAGAATGATGGGGATATTATTTTGGTATACGGACATTATGAAAATGGAGTGAAATCTGATTTTATACGTTGGATTTTTGAAATCAATAAATAAACCTAAAGGGTGCCACCGAAGTGACACCCTTATTTTGGTGCGCAGTATAGGGAGGTAGATTTTTTTATCAGGTTACATGAAAACGCGACAGCTCTGTTTTAACCCCGATTGATTATTCGGGACTTCCGCTACCGCCCTCCGGGATTACGCCCTCGGGGATTTCGCCGCCGCCGATGATATCGTTGATATCGGGAAGCTCGTCAGCGTCGGGAAGGTCTGCGGGGTCGCCGGAGGCGATGTAGTCGGCGTACTTATCGTAATAGTCGAAGACGATTTCGTTTATATCATCGTCCGTGATTTCGGAAAGCTGCTCGTTGTTTTCATTGATATATTCGGCAACGTGCTTTACGACTTCCTCGTCAAGAGTTATATCGTAGGACTCCAGCTCCTGGGTCAAATTCTGCGTCAGGTCTTCCACGTACGCTTCATCGCTGTCATAGCTGCTCTTGTCAATAGTGAGCACCTGGTTAATACTGCTTTTGACGTCCTCGTACATTGCCGCTGTGTCACCGCTTATGCCGACCTGTTCGCACAGCAGTGCAACAGATATCTTGGTGAGAGAGACGGTCAGAGGCTTGGTTCTTTCGTTCTTTTTCAGCTCACTGTTAATGAGCGATACTACCGTAGAGTCGCTGCCGGGCACCTTCTTCGTCAGTGCCTCCGTCATTTGCTGGGTATCTCCGCTTTCAATAGCGGTAAGTACGTCGTACTTTCCGAGCAGCTGATAGACGTCTGCAAGGGTAACGAGATCGCCCTTCAGGTTGCTTTCGTCGCTTGTTTTGAATATCTGAAGAATATCGCTCATAACGCTCTTGTATGGCTCTTCTTCGGGAAGCTCAATAAGCCCGTCCTCAGCAGAGTATGCCATGGTTCTGAAGGTACCGGACACCAGTACTGATACGTAGCGGTTGTCGCCGATGTCGTCTACGATTTCATCTATGGTGCTCTGATAGGGCACGGGGTCTTTCCAGTCAAATTCCGGACCTAGTGCCATTACGTCGCCGACGAGTGACACGAACAGCACGGCTTCTTTTCGCAAATTATAGCCGTGAGAGCCGAGCTTTGCGTCTGTAAGAGTGCTGTATATTCCGCTTGCGCCGAGATTTGATATAAACGTCATTGCGGGTGATGTTGTCACGGGTTCAATAACCTCGGAATAAACGTGCTCTATGTTTTCTCGGGTTTCTTCCGGTATAGTCTCGGCGGTAACGGCAGGCTTTGCAGCTGTTGCTATGCCCAGAATACCGCAGATGGGCACCAGAACGACGATTGCAATGATGACGCCCTGTACCGCTCCGATGAGCGCACCGCCTATTCTCGACAGGAAAGATTTCTTCTTTTTAAAGAAGCCGAAAATCAGACTGAATATAAAGTATACGATATAGGTGACCAGCTTGATAACGTAAAACAGTATAACAAACATGACGGGAGTAACCAGCAGGTAAACGGGCATTGCCAACAGATGCTGTGCCGTTTCCCCGTCAAGGTTGTTGAGGATATTTACGGCTTGAGGGTCCAGCGCCGTATCAAAATCCGCCCAGAAGCCCCGTATAGCTTCACCGACTGTCATACCGTCAAAGGATGACAGAAACGCGCCGCTTGCCGCTTTTGTAATGACAATCGCTCCTGCCAGAGATATCAACACGGTCAGAAGGCGGAAGGTCGCCTTTCCGACTCCTCTTTTCAGACCGTAGAGTATTCCCACAATTATTGCAAAAGCTACGAAAATCAGTATACCGAGAGATAAATAATTGTTCGCGCTCATTGTAATCCAGGAAGGGGAGGATGCAACCGAATCAAGCATAACAAATTCTCCTTTTCACGAGTTCTGATGATTGAACAGCTGTAATAACGGCGGTCTCGTTTTTGCGCAGGCTCGCCGCGCGCTATCGTACTACTTCGATTATATGTAAATAATACAACTTTTTTCCTGTAAAGTCAATACCAGGAATGTATTTTATCGGTTTTTTTTAAATCTGTTTTTTCCGTGGGTAAAAAGGTAAATGGGAAGCTTTCGTACTCGTCGCGTATTGTGTGCGTGATTGTAAAAAATGCACAAAAAAAGGTGCCCCGAGGACGGGCACCCACAAAACTTATTTTAGCATAGCCAAATTGCTATGTCAATAGTTTTTCCGTAATTCGACCTTATTCACCCGTATTATTTACACTTTGGACATAATTTACAAATTTACGTGTAGAAAAACGAAAAAAGTGTTTACAATCTACAAAAAAATTGCTATAATAAAAGTGCGAGAGGGGATGATCCCCAATCGGTTGGATGATATCCCGTTTTCGCAACTATACCACGAAAGGACGAATACGGTATGAAGGTTACTATTTACGGAAAGCAGATGACGGTCCGTGAAACACTCAAGGCGACGATAGAGAAGAAGCTATCAAAATTTGACAGATTCTTCGGCGAGGACACAGAGGCCTATGTGACTTGCAGAGTGCGCAAAGGGGTGAAGATAATCGAAATTACCGTAAACTATTCCGGCTCCACTTTCAGGAGCGAGGAAGAGAGCGATACTTTCATTACTGCGCTTGACAGGGCAACAGAGAACCTTGAGAGGCAGATGCGGAAAAACAAGACGCGGCTTGAAAAGAAAATGAAGAGAGGGGCGTTCGTCATAGCTGATGGCGATGACGACGAGTATGAGGAAGAGGAAGAATTCCAAATCAGAACGAAGACGATTCCGCTTCGACCCCTGAGTGCGGAAGAGGCAATACTGCAGATGAATCTTCTCGGGCACGACTTCTATGCTTTTACAGATGCCGACAGCGGTAAAGTATGCGTAGTCTACAAAAGAAAGGATAGTGGCTACGGACTGCTGATGCCTGAATGATGTTTTTCGCGAACGTTCGGGGATGAAGCCCCGAGGAAAGGGAGGTTAAGCCAATGGGCTAGTTAAAATTCGTTATTCAAAGCGGAATAGCCTTTTCATTTGAAGGATTTGATTATAGATATTTGAAAGCCGAAATTGAGGAGGGCCAATGAATAACGTAAAAATACTCGAACCAAAATTGAATATGCTTTATGAATTCCGGACAGGAGAGGTGCCGGAGGAAAGATAGCGGTTTTTATCAAGACCGCAGTACGGTAAGTGTCAGCCGATAAGTGGCGCAGAGACAGACGGATAAGAATTCCGTAAAATGCTGAAATGCGGCGCGAAAGCGTAAAGGAGTATAAAATGGAAGAACCCGGTCATTTCCCGTGGGTTGTCATGATCATGAGATTTGTGACAACCCCTCTTTTTTTTGTGACTTGACCGGAAAAGCCGAAAAAGTACGTTTATCAACGACGTATAGCCGAAAAGTTAAAAAATATGCTTGACAATACGCGTGTATTATGTTAAAATCAAAATACTTAAAATAATACAAGTCGGAGGACTTTTAAGATGAAGAGAATTAAGACTATTGCAACTAAGGATATCGCGGGAACAGTAAATGGCGGCGGATGCGGCGAGTGCCAGACCTCCTGCCAGTCTGCCTGCAAGACCTCTTGCGGCGTTGCAAATCAGCAGTGTGAGAATCGTAAGTAATCGATTTTCATAATACGAAACGGCTTTCGTTCGCTGTATATCACACAAAGGGGCTGGGTTGATTGCTTTGACCCGGCTCCGTTTCATTTCAAAAAGTAAATAGAAAATAAAGAAAGCTGATATAAGAATGGTACATCAGTATAAACTTGACGGATACAATATCGTTCTCGACACCGCTTCGGGTTCCGTACATTCCGTGGATGAGGTGGCGTATGACGTTATCGCCATGTATAAAGAGAAGACTGCCGACGAGATAGTGGCGAGTATTCTTGAAAAATACGGTGAGCGGGAGGACGTGACAAGGGAGGACGTTCTCGATTGTCTTTCTGACGTAAAGGAGCTGGAAGAGGGGGGAAAGCTGTTCTCCGAGGACAAGTACGAGAGCCTCGCCTACAGCTACAAGAACAACAGCAACGTGGTGAAGGCTCTGTGCCTGCACGTCGCTCATACCTGCAATCTTAACTGCTCCTATTGCTTTGCCAGCCAGGGCAAGTATCACGGCGAGCGGGCGGTGATGCCCTTTGAGGTGGGAAAGCAGGCGTTTGATTTCCTTATTGCCAATTCGGGAACGAGAAGAAATCTTGAGGTGGATTTTTTCGGCGGCGAGCCGCTGATGAACTGGGACGTGGTAAAAGAGCTGGTTGCTTACGCACGCAGTATAGAGAAAGAGCACAACAAAAATTTCAGATTTACCCTTACCACCAACGGCGTTTTGCTGAGCGATGAGATAATTGATTTTCTTAACCGTGAGATGAGCAATGTGGTTCTGAGCCTTGACGGCAGACGTGAGGTCAACGACCATTTCAGGAAAAACTATCTCGGAGAGGGAAGCTACGACGTGATAGTACCTAAGTTCCAAAGGCTTGTCGAAAAGCGGGGCGGAAAGAACTACTACGTCCGCGGAACCTTTACGCACAATAACGTTGATTTTACCAACGACCTGTTTCATATGGCGGATCTGGGCTTTACCGAGCTCAGTATGGAGCCTGTGGTTTGCCCGCCCGGCGACCCTTACGCCCTGACCGAGGAGGATATGCCGAAGCTGCTTGAACAGTACGAAATTCTCGCCCGTGAGATGATAAAGCGCAAGCGGGAGGGCAGGGGCTTTACCTTCTACCACTATATGCTGGACCTGAAGAACGGACCTTGCATTTACAAGCGGATCACCGGCTGCGGCTCGGGTACTGAGTATATGGCAGTCACTCCTTGGGGAGAGCTGTTCCCCTGCCACCAGTTTGTGGGAGATGAGAAATACAGTCTCGGCAATATCTGGGACGGAGTTACCAACAAGGCAGTTCAGGATGAATTCCGCGGCTGTAATTCCTATTCACGTCCCGAGTGCTGTGATTGCTGGGCAAGACTGTATTGCTCGGGAGGCTGTGCCGCCAACGCATACCACGCGACGGGCAGTATAGGAGGCGTTTACTCCTACGGCTGTGAGCTGTTCAAGAAGCGTATTGAGTGCGCGGTAATGATGCAGGTCGCGGAAGCTCTGGAAAAATGAAAACTCCCATTTTCGATTTTGTTGAGAGCTACGCAAAGAGCGGTACCTGCCGCTTCCATATGCCGGGGCACAAGGGGAAGATTTTTTTGGGCCCCGAGGCGTTTGATATAACCGAGATTTCTGGAGCAGACGTACTGTACTCCCCGGGGGGCATTATTGCCGAGAGCGAGAAAAACGCAAGCTCGCTTTTTGCCTCCGGGCGCACTTTTTACTCCGCAGAGGGCTCGACACTTGCTATAAAAGCGATGCTTGCCCTTGCGCTGAAAGGGCGAAAAATCGGCACGCCCCCCCGCCTTTTGGCAGGAAGAAACGCGCATAAGACGCTTGTATACGCCGCAGCCCTTTTGAATTTCGACATCTCGTGGCTCCCCGGAGAGGGGCATATATGCGAATGCAATGTTACAGCCTCCGATGTTGAGCGCGCGCTGTCGGAAATGTCCGAGCCCCCCTTTGCCGTATACCTGACAAGCCCGGATTATCTCGGCAATCTTGCCGATGTGTCGGGAATAGCAAAGGTGTGTAGGAAATTCGATACGCCCCTTTTGGTCGACAACGCCCACGGTGCCTATCTCGCCTTTGAAAAGCCCTCTTGCCACCCCATCTCCCTGGGGGCGTTTATGTGTGCCGATTCTGCTCATAAGACTCTGCCTGTCCTGACGGGAGGGGCGTATCTTCACCTGTCCGCATACTGTCCCTATTCGGATGACGACGTGCGCGAGGCTCTGTCGCTTTTTGCATCCACGAGCCCTTCCTATTTGATTTTACAGTCCCTTGACTTGTGTAACAGATATCTGTCGGAGGGGTATTCGGAAAGGCTCTCCGTATTTGAGGATAAAACGGATGGAATGAAACTGAACCTTGCCCGTCACGGCTACTGCATAAAGGACGGAGAGCGGTTAAAAATAGTTATTGATACGTTGAAATACGGCTACACGGGTATCCGCTTCGCCGAGCTTTTGCGTGAAATGAGGATAGAGTGCGAGTTCGCCGACGAAGGTTACGCCGTTTTTATGCTGACACCGGAGAATTCCGACGGGGAGCTTGAAAGGCTCATGAGTGCGCTCTTGGGTATTCCGCCTCTTTCACCGATTTCCGAGGAGCGGGATATCGTTTCTTTGCCCGAGCGCGTAATGAGTATACGGGAGGCGGTTTTGTCTGAGGCAGAGACCGTACCTGTCGAGCTGTCAGAGGGGCGAATATGCGCATCCCCATCTGTTGCCTGTCCGCCTGCCGTTCCAATCGTAATAAGCGGTGAGAAAATAGGCAAGCGCGAGGTACGGCTGTTGAAAAGATACGGGTATACGACCGTAAGAGCAGTAAAACAGGTTTGAAAAGCTGCTTCGCTTTTGCGGTAAAGAAACGGATTTTAAATGTTGTTTCAACGCTTTTAAAGAGCAATGCAATATATTTATGAATTTATTTTTGGAGGATATGAAAAATGGAAATAACGAAGGACATAAAATATATCGGCGTCAACGACAGAAGTATTGACCTTTTTGAGGGTCAGTACACCGTACCAAAGGGTATGGCGTACAATTCCTACGTTATAATTGACGAAAAAATTGCGGTTATGGATACGGTTGACTCCCACTTCGGCGAGGAGTGGCTCGGAAAGCTGGAAGCGGAACTGGGCGGCAGAACGCCGGACTACCTTGTAATTCAGCACATGGAGCCGGACCATTCTGCTCACATATTCACCTTTATGCAGAAATACCCCGACACCGTCATCGTATCCTCTGACAAGGCTTTTGCCATAATGAATCAGTTTTTCGGCTCGGATTTCAAGGATCGCCGTCTGGTTGTGACCGAAGGTGACAGCTTGAAGCTGGGTAAGCATTGCCTGCATTTTGTCACCGCTCCCATGGTGCATTGGCCCGAGGTTATAGTCACTTACGACGACTGCGACAAGGTGCTGTTCTCTGCCGATGCTTTCGGTAAGTTCGGTGCGGCGGACGCTGACGAGGACTGGGCTCCCGAGGCGAGAAGATACTACATCGGCATCGTCGGGAAATACGGCGCACAGGCGTCAAAGCTTCTTGAAAAAGCGGGGGGCTTGGATATAGCCGTTATCTGTCCTTTGCACGGACCCGTGTTGAATAAAAACCTTGATTATTATATAAATCTCTACAAAAAATGGGCTTCCTACGAGCCTGAGAGTGAGGGCGTTTGCATAGCGTATACGTCTGTTTACGGAAACACGAAAAAAGCTGCCGAATATCTTGCAAAACAGCTCCGCGATTTCGGATGTCCAGAGGTTGCGGTGCACGACCTTTCAAGATGCGATAAGGCAGAGGCTGTAGCAGATGCTTTCCGCTACGGTAAGCTTGTACTTGCTACCACGACATATAACGCAGACATCTTCCCGTTTATGCGTGAGTTCGTTCACGAGCTGACCGAGCGAGGGTATCGAGGCCGTGAAGTGGCCCTGATTGAGAACGGAAGCTGGGCTCCCATGGCGGCAAAGAAGCTGAAGTCCATGCTTGAGGGCAGCAAGGATATAACCTACGTCGGACAGACTGTCACGCTCCGCTCCGCCCTGACCGATACTAACAAGGCACAGCTGCGCGAGCTGGCTGAGGAGCTTTGCAAATAAAAACGCAGGGAAAACGTGCGCTCCGGAAAAAACGGGTTTAATTTTGCCCGACGAAGCCGCGGGTACTTTTTTGACAGACTCAGAAGAGCAAGGAGAAAGCGCATTTTGCCTCCTTGCTCCGGTTTTTTTATAGGATTTCAAGCTTTTGCCAAAATGCACTCTCGGAGTATATAATTAAAATAATAAGAATAATTAAAATAATGTTAACAACATTTATATGAAATAGAAATATTCGGAGAGTAAAATTAAAAAAGAGGAATTTTTTCAATTCTTAGTGAACCCATGGCTTCAAACTTTAAAGACCGCGGATTTTTGCAGTGAAGAGTATCCTGCTGTTGCCGGTACGCACCGGAACGAAAACCGCCGGACAAAGGAAAAAAGGATAATGAGCGGAAAAGATATAAAAAAAGACGTGGCAAGTGCCGAGTATCCTGTGCTGGGCGGTTTGATTTCCGAGTCGGGAATGGAGCTGCTTTACAACCGGACGAAAAGGATAATGTGGAGTGCCGTAGAATTCAAGGAATTGCAGATGGTATATACCTGCGCCATGCGGGAGGTAGAGACCAAGTTTGAGGTATTGAACAACGAGTTCAATATCAGGCATAAGCGCAATCCGATAAGCTCGATACAGACCAGACTCAAAAGGCTTGACAGTATCGTAAAAAAGCTGTCCTGTCACAATGCGGCACCGACGGCGGAGAATATAGAGAAGTACGTCAGGGATATGGCAGGCATCAGAATAATATGCTCGTACATTGACGACATATACGATATAGCGGAGGCGTTGCTCAGGCAGGATGACGTCGAGCTCATTGAGCGAAAGGATTATATAAAAAATCCAAAGCCAAACGGTTACCGCAGTCTTCACCTTATAATCAAGACGCCCGTCTTCCTGTCAAAGGCAACGGTGAAGGTTGTGGTTGAGGTGCAGATACGCACCATAGCTATGGATTTCTGGGCTAGCCTTGAGCACCAGCTGAGATATAAGCGAAATCTGCCGGAGCAGAATGAAATATCAGAGGAGCTGAGAGAGTGCGCCGAGTCCATAGCCATGACAGACGAGAAAATGATGGAGCTCAGAAAAAGGCTGGAGCTGGCAGAGGATGAGCCGACAGAGGATGAACAGTTGCTTGAACGGATGAAAAAACTGGATATGCCGATAGGATGATTTGAAAAATGAAAATACTGATACTTACTTGCTCCACGGGTGAAGGACATAACAGCGCGGCAAAGGCTGTCGCCGAGGTGCTTGAAAGCCGTGGAATAGAATGTGAAATAACCGACCCGTTGAGCCTTAGCGGCAAAAAAACCGGCAACGTGGTTGCCGCGGTTTACAATAAAATGATAAGCAAAATTCCGATATTATTCGGTCTGATATACAGAATCGGTCAGCTGTACGATGCGTCGCGTTTGCCCTCACCGGTGTACTGGGCAAATTCACGGCACGCGGGTAAGCTGTACGAATATATAAAGGAGCATGGCTTTGACGCTGTAGTTTGTCCGCACCTGTTTCCCATGCAGTCATTGACGGCTGTGAAGCGGAAATATGAGCACGTTCCGAGCTTCGGTATTCTCACCGACCACGTTGCCATTCCCTTTTACCGCGAAACCGACCTGGACTGCTACTTTGCGCCGGATGAGCGCACGAAGGGACAGCTCATAAAAAAAGGAATACCCGAGGAGCGAATTCTCTGCACGGGTATACCCGTCAGCCCGAAATTCTCTTCGGAAATCAGCAAGACCGAGGCAAAGGCGGCGCTTGGAATTCCGAAGGATAAGAGAATGGTTGCGGTAATGTCGGGAGGCGCAGGCTGCGGCAAAATAGTCAGACTGACAAGACGGCTGGATAAGACGCTTGACGACAGCCGGGTTATATATGTTTTCCCGGGTAAAAACAAAAAACTGAAGCAGCGGCTGGAAAAGCGATTTTCGGGAAATGACCGGGTCAGAATAGTTGGGTTCACCGACAAAATCAGCATGTACGTCAAGGCGGCTGACGTGGTTTTGTCAAAGCCCGGCGGACTTTCAACTACCGAGATTGCCACGTCTGCCACGCCTCTTGTTCTTATGCGTGCGGTGTCGGGCTGTGAGACCGCCAACGTCAGGTATTTTACTGCCAACGGCTTGGCTATCCATGCGGGAAGCATCCGGCGTGCAGTGGCGGCAACGTGCAGACTGCTGGGTGACGCCGAGCTTTCCGAAAGTATGGTTCAAAATCAGAAATCGGTTATAAACCGCGCCGCCGCGGAGCAGATTGTCAACAAGGTTATTGAGGAGCTTTCATAAATAAAATGTTATTTTGTCTTTCTTTGTTAGGTTTTCTTCTGGGAAGCGTTTTGTTCTGTTATATTATTCCCAAAGTGTTTTTGAGAAAGAATATGTATGAGCTGGGCGCGGACGGCAACCCTGGAGCTGCAAACGTTTTTATGAACTGCGGCGTGGCTGTCGGTATGCTGTGCCTGATTTTGGATATATTGAAGGGTACGTTGCCGGTTTTGCTTGCGGCACTGTTTCTTGACACGCATAACGGGGTGTTCGCTTTGGTTATGGCGGCACCCGTGCTCGGACACGCCGTAGGAATGTATAACGGCTTTCGGGGAGGGAAGTGTATTTCCACCACCTTCGGCGTTATGATCGGACTTTTCCCGGTTACGCGTATAGGATTGCTCCTGGCTGGACTGTACATTCTGTTTTCCACAGCCATAAAGATAAATCCAAACAGCAAGCGAAGCATCGTTACCTTTTCGCTTTTCGCTACAGGTGCGGCGGTTATAATGTGCGCGACCGGCAAACCGGCGATCGCGTTTGGATGCGTTGCAGTGTCCGTAATCGCAATAGTGAAGCATCTGAAAATCAGAGAACCGGAAAGAATTTCCGATGAATTATCAGAGGTATGTGACGGTGACAATGGCTGATATGGTTGATATAAAAGACGAAGAGTGTGACGCCGTTAAATCAGCAGAGCACAAAAAACGTTTTCTTTCTCTTTCAATTGATGAGCTCGTATATCTGGGATTTTTGGGTATCGGATTTACGTTCCTCGGATGGGTTGTTGAAAACACATCTATTGCAATCACGGATGGAGTTATAGATTCCCGGTATCATATTCTGCCCTTCATATCGCCGTACGGACTGATTCCTTTTGCTTTCAGGCTCTTACTCGGAGAGCCGGGAAATATATCGTTTTTCGGCAAGAAGCTTTTTAAAGCCGAGAGCAGGAGAACTCGGATTTTGTCCGACGTGCTTACCGTGATACTATGTTGCACGGCGGTTTTCCTCGGTGAGTTGGCTGTGGGGAATTTATGGGACCTGCTTTTCGGTGTACAGCTGTGGGATTACTCAAATATGCCGCTGAATTTCCTTAATGTTACCGCATACACAAATCCGATTTCCACATTAGGCTTCGGTATAGGAGCATTTTTGATTTTCAGACTGATATACATACCCGTGCTGAGTTTTTTAAAGAAAAACGTGAGCCTTCGCGCCGCGAAATGGGTTGTTTTGATACTCGGAAGCCTTATTGTCCTCGATACCTTGAGAATGGGGCTTTCGATAATTATTTCCGGCGAAGCACCTATGCTGTGGCAGATAAAATTGAGATAGAATATATAGAATATAAAGAATTTCCGCATATTAAAATGAAGTCGTAGACAGCGTTTCCAACCGAAATATATCAAAGATCGCACTCGACCAATCGGCAGACGTGGTCGAAATCGACGTTGTAAAAAGCCGTGACGGAGAATACTTCGTTTTTCATCCGGGTATGGAGCCTGTGTTCATCAAGAGCTGTAAGCCTTTATCAGAGCTTACAGGTGAAGAAATACGCTCGCTCGTGTTACTCAATCAGGATGATACACCCACAAGCTTCAAAATCCCATCGCTTGCCGATGTACTTGCCCTGTTAAAGGATCGTGCGTATATTAACGTGGACAAATTCCGGATGGACATCAAAGGCATCTCCGAAGCCGTAAGACGGGCAGGAGTTGAAAAGCAGGTCATCGTCAAGACTCCCGACAGCGAGGAGTGTCTATGGCAGGTTGAAGAATACGCACCCGATTTTATGTTCATGCCTTTGGTCAACGGCACTGACAGAATCACCGACGTTATGCTGAAGCGACATATCAACTACATCGGTGTTGAGTCCCTTTTTAAGACCGAGCAAGACGAGGTCGGCACTGCGGATTATGTCAAACGCATGCACGACAAGGGGCTTTTGGTATGGTCCAATTCCATCGTTTACGATGAAAAGGCGATAATAAGTGCCGGACACACCGATGATATTTCTCTCACAGATTCGCCCGACAAGGGTTGGGGCTGGCTGATAGATAAGGGATTTGACTTCATACAAACAGATTGGCTGTTGGCTCTGCGCTGCTATATGAATACTCTGTAAAGAGACAAATCCCGATTTGCTTTACAAGCTTTTTTATAAAAGTTTTCTCAATTTTATCTTATAAAAGCTTTTTTTAAGCTTTTCTTAATTTTATCTTTTGTTGACAAATTGCTTCGGATGTGCTATAATACGCTCAGCACACTGTGTGCTGGACGATGGAGGCCAGAAAAATAATGAGTCAGCAAAGACTTATAAAGGACGAAATGTCGGACAAAATTATAAATACCGCCGAGGATATCGCCATGACCTATGGCGCAGAGAAGGTTAACGTCCGAAAAATTTTGGAAGCGTTGCATATAACCAACCGCGTGTTCTATAACAGGTTTCGGAACATGGATGAGGTTTTGAGTATCATATATAAAAAAACCGTACTGCGGATAAGAGAAATTATGTCGGTAGAGTTAGACGGGGAGAGAGATTTTTTTGCCCAGATTACCGATATTGTGGCAAATACACTGGTCGTGTCTTACAAGGTGAAAAAGAAGCTGAACCGGTTTGTTTTCCAAAGCGACTCGGCGTCGGGCGAGAACTATATGTGGTGGAAATCCAGGATTGCGGGGCTAATTGAATTGGGCAAGGCGCGGGGGTACGTAGGGGATGTGGATACCGAGAAAATGAGTTATGCTATATGGTGCTTCATCCGAGGCTACAACGCCGATGCCATCGAACGAGGAGTAATGTGCGAGCGTGCGGTATCCGACTTTAAATACTGCTTCGGAATATTGCTTGGTGGAATGAAAGCATAGACCCGTGTCAAAAAAGAGGAGAAAATGAACTGTTTTTATAAATTATACTGCCGTGTTTTCCAGACGGCATTTCATATTGCAATACCTATTCTGCCGTACAGAAATCCCAGGATTCTTGACAGCGTGACCGAGCTTCCCTCGGTGCTTGCCGAGGAGGGGATAGAGAAGGTATTGATAGTGACGGATAATGTCATACACACAATGGGTGTCACCGACAGGTTGAAGTCGGAGCTTTCAGCCCGGGGTATAGGCTACGCCGTGTACGACGGTACCGTCCCCAATCCTACCGTGAAAAACGTTGAAGAGGCGAGGGAAATGTATATCGGCGAGGACTGTCAGGCTCTCATCGGCTTCGGAGGCGGTTCGGCGATAGACTGTGCAAAGGCGGTGGGCGCGCGAATAGCAAGGCCGAAAAAGCCAATAAAGAAAATGGGCGGCATTCTCGGCGTCATGCGTAGGATACCTCACCTGAGTGCCATTCCCACCACGGCAGGCACGGGAAGCGAGGTTACTCTGGCGACCGTAATCACCGACCCCGATACGGGAGATAAGTTCCCGATAGACGATTTCTTTCTTATTCCAAAGGTTGCGGTTCTTGACACCGATAACACAAAGACAATGCCTCTTTCCATGCTGTCGACGACCGGTATGGACGCCTTGACTCACGCCACCGAGGCGTATATCGGCAGGTCAACGACCAAATCCACGCGAGCCGATGCGGAACAAGCCGTTCGGCTCATATTCGAAAATCTGGAGCGGTCTTATACTGACAGCGAGGACGTGGAAGCGAGGGCTAATATGATGCGTGCCGCATTTCTTGCAGGCAGAGCATTCTCAAAATCATACGTCGGTTACATTCACGCCGTGGCGCACTCGTTGGGAGGAAAATATAACATCCCCCACGGTCTTGCAAACGCGGTACTGATGCCCATAGTCCTTGAGGATTACGGCAGTGCGGTTTACAAGAAGCTGCACAGACTGGCAGTTGCGGCGGGAATTTCCGATAAGTGCGACAGTCCCGAAGAAGGGGCGCGTAAATATATCGAAGCGATAAAGGGGATGAACAATCGAATGAATATCCCCGAAAAGCTGTCGGGTATTCTCCGCGAGGATATTCCCGATTTGGCAAGGCACGCCGAGCGCGAGGCAAATCCTCTGTATCCGGTTCCCCGTATTATGAGTGCAAAAGAGCTTGAGAAATTCTATTATAAGGTAGCCGATTGGAGCTGATTATGGATAAATCAGAAATAGAGAGAATATTGAATTCTCAAAGAGAATATTTTGACACGGGTGCGACCCTGCCCGTGAAATTCCGTATAGAAAAGCTGAAAAAGCTGAAGGCGGCAATCAAGGAAAGGGAAGGGGATATTCTTTCGGCATTGAAGAGCGACCTCGGCAAAAGCAGGGATGAAGGCTATATGTGCGAGGTGGGCATGGTGCTCTCCGAGCTGTCTTATATGATAAAGCATACGGGAAAATTCGCAAAGGAGCACAGGGTTCACACGCCTCTTTCCCAGTTTCCGTCAAGAAGCTATACGAAGCCTACGCCTTACGGCAACACGCTGATTATGAGCCCCTGGAATTATCCGTTTTTGCTGACGCTGGGACCGCTTGTCGACGCGATAGCCGCAGGCAACACCGCGGTGGTGAAGCCTAGCGCATACTCTCCGGCGACGAGTGAGCTGTTGGCACAGCTTATAGGCGATACCTTTTCTCCCGAGCACGTCGCCGTCGTTACCGGCGGCAGAGAGGAAAACGGACATCTCTTTGATATGAAGTTTGACTTCGTATTCTTTACCGGAAGCGCCGGCGTAGGAAAAGAGGTGCTCCGCCACTCGGCAGAGCGGCTTACACCCTGCGTTTTGGAGCTGGGTGGCAAAAGTCCGTGTATCGTCGACAGCACGGCGAAAATCAAGCTGGCGGCAAAGAGAATAGTGTTCGGAAAGCTTATAAACTGCGGTCAGACCTGCGTCGCTCCGGACTACGTTCTGTGTCAGCGAGATGTCAAAGACGATTTTGTCAGAGAGCTGATTTCACAGATAAAGCTCCAGTACGGAGATAACCCTCTTGAAAACCCCGACTACGGGAGAATTATCAACCGCAAGCACTACGACAGACTCACGGGCTTGATTGACAAATCGAAGGTAGTCTTTGGCGGTCAGTGCGATGAAGATGCTCTGCGCATTGCACCTACCGTTATGGACGGCGTGGAGTTTTCAGATCCTGTAATGGGGGAGGAAATATTCGGTCCGATAATACCCGTGTTGACTTTTGACAGCTTTGACGAGCTGTATAAGCTCCTCGGGGAAAGAGAAAAACCTCTGGCACTTTACTTGTTCAGCGAGGATAAGTCACATATCCGCGAGCTTACCGCAAGACAGAGATACGGCGGAGGATGTATAAACGACTGCATTATACATCTTGCTACCTCCGAGATGGGCTTCGGCGGAGTAGGGGAGAGCGGCATGGGCTCGTATCACGGAAAAGACGGCTTTGACGCCTTCACTCACCGCAAAAGCATCGTCAAAAAGAGCACTCTGATCGACCTTCCTATGCGCTATCAGCCGTATAAGTCCGCATTTATGAAGCTGGTACGCCTGTTCTTGAGATAGGCTTACGTACATATAATACTATATACAAGGAGAGAGAATTATGGAGAAACGAAATATGAAAATAGTGTGCGATTCATCCTCTGATATGTTAGAGCTTGAGGGAGTTGACTTTGCTTCGGCTCCGCTGAAAATAAAGACAGCCGGGAGAGAGTACGTGGACGACGGCGGGCTTGACGTCTTGCAGATGGTTGATGAGCTGGGCGGTTATTCGGGCAAATCCTCTACATCCTGCCCGAACGTGGGCGACTGGCTGGAAGCCTTCGGCGATGCGGAGGAAATATTCTGCATTACCATAACTTCAAAGCTGTCGGGCAGCTACAACGCCGCTTGCATAGCGGGAAAAACCTATGAACAGGAGCATCCCGGAAGGCGTGTTCTGGTAATAAATTCTCTGTCCACGGGACCTGAGATGAAGCTCATTGCAGAGAAAATTCGGGACTGTGTGACCGAGGGGCTGAGTTTTGACGAAATATCCGAAAAGATTTCGGCTTATACAAAGAAAACCGGGCTTCTCTTTATGCTGGAATCCCTGAGAAATCTGGCTAATAACGGGCGTGTAAAGCCAATCGTGGCAAAGGTAGCGGGCTTGCTCGGTATCCGTGTCGTCGGCAAGGCAAGTGACGAGGGCGACCTTGAATCGATGAGCAAGTGCCGCGGAATTAAAAAGGCGTTGGAGCACATGGTATCGCTTTTGAAGGAGCTGGGGCATAAATGCGGTAAGATAAGCATAGCTCACGTTTTCAACGAAGAGGGCGGAATATTGCTGTGCGAGCTTTTAAAAAAGGCTTTCCCGAACAGCACCGTAGAGGTTCATCCCTGTCGTGGACTTTGCAGCTTTTATGCCGAGCGGGGCGGTATTATGGTAGGCTTCGAGCGAGGGTAAGGATATTCCATAGCTCGGTATAATCAACGAGTTTGCCGTTTTGCAGAAAATCGATTTTGAAAAAAGATAAAGAGAGGGGCTGTCGTTTGGGTTTGAGCGACAGCCCCATTTGGTTCTTAAATTTATTTAGATAGTCGGATTTGCCGATTCAAGGTACCCCGTGTCAACTTTTCTGCGATTTTGGAAATACTACGGTGACAGTCGTACCTATTCCGAAATCGCTGTCAATCGTAAGCTCGGCTCTAAAGTGGGCACATATGTGCTTGACTATGGCGAGACCTAAGCCCGTGCCCTCCACTCTCTTTGAATGGGATTTGTCCACGCGGTAGAACCGCTCGCAAATTCTCGGCAGATGCTCCCGTTCAATACCTATACCGGTATCCTTTACGGTGAGGCGCGTGCTGCTTTTGTCTTCGCTTACTGTTATTGTAACAGAACCGCCCTCTTTGTTATATTTCACGGCATTTGATACCAGATTGTCGATCAGCTCGTATATCAAACTCACGTCCGCGGTGATTTTTCCGTGTCCGACAATCTCCGTGCTGATATTCTTTTCTTTAATCTGCTGTGAGTAGCCGTCCAGAATCTCGGCTGATGTGGTATCCAGAGATACCTCGGCAGGCTCTTCCTTTCCCGAATCTCCACATTCTATACGGGACAGCGTGAGCATATCAGATATGAGATTTCCGAGGCGTATACTCTCCTTGTGTATTCTTGACAGCTGCTTTTTTGAGCCTTCGTCAATGCCGTCTTTTGCCAAGAGAAGCTCGGACAGCCCACCGAGTACCGTGACCGGTGTCTTAAGCTCGTGAGAAGCGTTGGCGAAAAAGACCGCCTTCTGCTTTTCGATAAGCCTTTCTTTCGTAACGTCGGTAACAATAATTATGGCAGAAACGTCTTCTGTCAGCTCTTTGTCCTTTGGCTTTGTCAGGGAAATTGACAGCTCACGCTCTCCGTAGGAGCATAAAAAGGAACAGTCCTCGGACAAATGCCCGCATATTGACCTGTAAATATCCAAGTCATCTATGAGAAAGAGCAGGTCGCGTCCGACATCCTGATGGGAGCCGTGAAAAAGCTCGTAAGCACTCTTGTTGGCAAAGACTATATGCTTGCTCTCGTCTATGGCGACAATTCCCTGCGATACTCCGTCAAGCACCGTGTTGAGCTTGCTTCTTTCACGTTCAGCAAGACGTGTATGCGAACAAATGTTTACATTCACCCCGTTTATTTCGGTTAGCACTGCGTAAAGCTCGGGTTCGCTCATATCGGTTTTTATAGGTGTATAGTTACCTTCGTTTACACTCTTCAAGCTCGTGCTTATTTCGTCGAATTTTGAGCAAAGACCGTTTGAGAGTATGTTCGACAGAATATAGGAGCAAATCAGAGCAACGAAGAGAACCGCAATCAAAAGCGGCAAAAGGGTACTTATGTATGAGGTGATCTCACTGCTTCTGACAGCCAGGCGAATGACTATTCTCTCACCCCCCTCGAGGGTCTTACATTTGGCGTAATAGATCATATCGCACCGAAAGGTGTCGGAATATCTCTCCACGGTAATCGGCGTGCCGAGGAGGGCACTTTTTATTTCCTCTCTGTTCTTATGATTTTCGAGCTCTGCTCCGGTATCGCTCTCGTAAAGCACGTTGCCGTCCGTGTCGACTACCGTCAGGCGAATGTCCTGTCTGCCCTCATAGCTTTCAAGCCGCGTCAGGTCTTCGGCATCGCCTATAAGTGCCGCGGCAAGCTCTGTTTCCTCGGTCAGCCGCTTTGTAATTATGCTTTTTGCGTTAATATTCACCGCGATTACGCCGAAGGCGAATATCAGGAGCACTGCCGCCAGGGTGACTGCGAAAAATCTTAAAAAAATCTTTCTTTTCATTGCCCCTCAAAGCGATAGCCTATACCGCGGACGGTAACGATGGCATCGCCGCCTCCGTTTTCTTTAATCTTATCTCTTATTTGTGCTATGTGTATATCGAGAGTTCTGGTCTCTCCCATATAGTCCTCGCCCCATACGTCCCGGAAAAGCTCCTCACGCGTGACGGTTATTCCCGCCTTACCGATGAGAAGCTTCAGGAGCTTGAACTCTTTAAGAGTAAGACCGAGGTCACGCCCCTCATAGAAAATCTTATATACGTTGTTGTCGACGGAAAAGCCGTGGCTGTTTGTGACGTACAGCCCCGCCCGGCGCAGGTTCGTTTTGACACGGGCTATAAGCTCCAGGACTGAAAAGGGCTTTGACATATAATCGTCGGCACCCTTGTTGAGCCCCTTGACAAAGCTTATTTCATCCGATTTTGCACTTACGATTATGACGGGCAGCCGGTCATCCAGCTCGCGAATCTTTGAAAGAATCGTATAACCGTCCATATCGGGAAGCATTATGTCGAGAATTACAAGACTCGGACGTTCGGTTTTGAAGCACTCAAGAAAATCGTTGCCGTTCTCAAACATTTTCGTTTCATAAAGCCCCTCAAAGGCTCCGTCATAAAGCTCGCGAATACCCTCGTCGTCTTCAACTATGTAAATAAGAGCTTCCATCAGAATTTCTCATGTACCCCCGTTTCATTATATTTTGCCCATTCTGCCACGTTCACGGCGTGGTCGCCTATTCTCTCCAGATATTTCGCAACCATCATCAGCTCGATTGCCTGATCACCGGTTGAGGAATCTTTTTTTATAAGCTCAACCAGCTCGTTTTTCACGGTGAGGAAAAGACTGTCCATCTCATCGTCCAGCTTTATGACCGCATCTGCCAGAGCCTCGTCGTTGTTGATGAAGGAATTTACACTCTCGCGCACCATCTTAACTGCCAGCTCGCCCATAGCCGTGATGTGTGTCAGCTTTTTCACGTAGGTTTCGCCCGGCATAGTGTAAACCAGCTCGCCTATGTCCGATGCCTGGTCGCCGAAGCGCTCTATGTCGGTAATCATTTTCAGCGCGGTAGATACCTCGCGGAAATCCTTTGCAACCGGCTGTTGACGGAGCAGAATACGCATACACTGCTTTTCAATATTCATTTCGTATTCGTCGACCCGCTTGTCAAGGATACCTATGCTCTTTCCCAGCTCTCTGTCGTGATTTATCAGAGCTTCGGTGGCATTCCGTATCATTTGTTCGGTAAGACGGCACATCTCAACCAGCTGTGTTTTTAACTCATTCAGTTCTTCTTCAAAAAATTTTCTTACGGACATATTTTCTCTCCTGTAATTATACAACAAAATTATTGAAAAATCAACCGAATCTTCCGGTAATATAACGCTCGGTGCGTGCGTCCTTCGGAGAGGTGAAAATATCATCGGTATCTCCGTATTCGACTAGCTCCCCGAGAAGGAAAAAGGCGGTTTTATCGGCAATTCTCGTTGCCTGCTGCATATTATGGGTGACGATTACTATGGTAATATCCTTTTTTAGCTCGTCCATCAGCTCCTCGATTTTTCCGGTTGATATCGGGTCAAGAGCCGACGTGGGCTCATCCATCAGCAAAATCTTCGGACTTGCCGCCAAGGCTCTTGCAATACACAGCCTTTGCTGCTGACCTCCGCTCATGCCGAGTGCGTTTTTGCGAAGTCTGTCCTTGACCTCGTCCCAAAGTCCTGCGCGCACAAGGGAGTTTTCCACGGTTTCGTCAAGCTCACTCTTTTTGCGTATGCCGAAGGTTCGGGGCGCAAAGGCGATGTTGTCGTAAATACTCATAGGGAAGGGGTTAGGCTTTTGGAAAACCATACCTACGTTTTTGCGAAGCAGATTTATGTCGGTGTTTTTGCCGAAAATATCCACATCTCCGATTCTGAATTCTCCGGTTATACGGCAACCCTCAACCAGGTCGTTCATTCTGTTGAAAATTTTGAGGAACGTAGACTTACCGCAGCCCGACGGACCTATGAGAGCGGTTACGTTCATCTCGGGTATTTCTATGTTAATATCCTTTAAAGCGTGAAAATCACCGTAGTAGAGATTGCAGTCCCGTGCGGTGATATTGCCTGAAAACTCGGTCATTTAAGACTCCTTTCCGTAGGTTGATTTCCTGATTAAACTGCCGATTTTGCCTGCTGTGAGGTTGAGCGCAATGACGAATACCAAGAGGACGACAGCCGTCGCCGCCGCTTCGTCGGGGTAGCCGTGGCTTGCGAAATAGTAGATATCCAAAGCAAGGCTGGTGCCCGGTGACATAAGACTGTCGGGAACCTTACTTACGACCATTCCCACAGTCAGAATAAGCACGGCGCTTTCCGAAACGACACGCCCGACAGCCAGAATGACTGCGGTAACGATACCGCCCGCCGCCGAGGGCAGCACTATTCTGAATATGGTCCTGACCTTGCTTGTGCCGAGCGCATACGCGCCCTCACGCAGACCGCCGGGCACGGACAGAAGGCTCTCCTCGGTGGAGCGCACGACGGTAGGAAGTATCATAATGGCGAGAGTTATGCCGCCGCCGATGACAGAGTATCCCCAGCCGAAGGCAACGACGAATATCAGATACCCGAAAAGACCGTATACGATACTCGGGATGCCTGCCAGCGTTTCGGTTGCCAGCTGGACAGTTCTTACGAAACGCCCCTTATTGTTCGTGTATTCTACCAGAAATACCGCGCTTGCAATACCAATGGGTACGGCGATGAGTATTGATACGGCGACAAGCTCCAGAGTGCCGATAAGTGCCGGGAAGATAGTGGGGGAGGAGGGGGTGTATTCTCCGAATATCAGATTAAAAGAGAGCTTCCCGACACCGCTGTTCAGCACGTATACTATGACTGCCGCAAGTGCCGTCAGGGAGATGACGAGAAAAACGATACTGACGTATTTAAGTGCGGTGTATACTTTCCTCATTTTTTCGTACCTCGCTTTTCCTTTTTTTCCGCTTTGTCCTTTTTGAGAAGCGAGAAGCTCATGTTTATTATGAGAGTAAAGACGAACAGCACCACACCGGTTGCTATCAGAGCACTCAAGGTGTCGCCCGAGGATTCCATGGCACCGAGGGCAATATTCGCAGTCAGCGTTCTGACACTCTGAAACAAGCTCTCGGGCATTTCGGGGCTGCCGCCGATGACCATTATTACCGCCATAGTTTCGCCGATCGCTCTGCCTACCGCAAGAACCACGCCTGCCAGAATTCCGCTCTTCGCCGCCGGGAGCATAATCCTGAAGGTCGCCTGCTCCTTTGTTGCACCCAGTGCCAGCGCACCCTCGTAATAGGAATTCGGAACTGCCGTAAGCGAGTCGAGGCTGACGCTGACAATAGTTGGCAGTATCATGATACCCAGTACCAGCGAGGTCGATAAAATTCCGTAGCCCACACCGCTCGGGGAAATATAATCCCTGACGAATGGAACGATAAGCGTCATGCCGAAAAGACCGTAGATAACAGAGGGGATACCTGCCAGAAGATTTATCATCTGCCTTATGGGGGCTACCAGCTTTTTCGGGCAGAATTTGTAAAGAGCCACAGCAGTAAAGAGTCCTATCCCCACGCCGATAACCACAGACAGTGCGGTGACGTAAAGTGACGCTACGATCATCGGGAATATGCCGTAGGAGGGCTCCCCGGCGTTAGGTGCCCACAGACTTCCGAAAAGAAATTCCGCAAATCCCGTTTTTGCAATAAAAGGGACGCCGCTGACCAGCAGAAATACGGTTATCGTCGCCAGCGCAAGAATAGAAAAGATTGCACAGAATAGAAATACTCCGTGCATTATCTTTTCTCTTGCAATAATGAATTTGTAGGTTTTCGTCATATCACTTTTTGACGTCAGCCCAGACCTTAACGGCATTATCGCCGGCGTCAACGTCGTAGATGTTCTTCAAATCCTCAAGGGAGATATTGTCCGTGGGATTTGCCTTGTTGACGATTACCGCAATGCCGTCGCTGGCTACTTCGTAGTAGGTACAGCTTGCCGCTTTTTCGGAGTTGAATTTTTCCGAGATCATACCGAAGTCGGAAACACCGTTCTCCGCGTTGTTGTAGCCTGTGCCGGAGCCTCCGCCTGCGACCGTAATGCTGACGCCAGGCTGTATTTTCTCAAACTCGTCGGCAAGTATCTCCATCATGGGATAAAGCGAGGTGCTTCCCGAAATGTCGATTTCACCCGAGAGCCCCGGGGTAACCGTGTAGGACTTTGTACCCTCGTGGGTGAATACGTAGCCGTTTTCGGTAATGATTGCCTGTGCCTCTGAGCTCCCGAGATAAGTGAGGAAGGCCGCGTTTACCGTCTCTTCCGCCGTGCTTTGCTTGTACACTACGTTAAGGGGTCTGTACAGCTTGTATGTACCGCTTTTGATGTTCTCGACCGTGGCTTCGACGCCGTCAATCTTCAGCATCTTGACCTCGTCCGTTACGTAGCCGAGACTGTCATAACCGATAGCGAGAGGGTTGCTCTTGATTTCCTGCAATACCGCCGCGGTGCTGGAGGGCTGGATTGAACCGGAAACGTCGGTCTTTCCTTTCAGACCGAGGAGCTCCATAAAAGCGGATTTCGTTCCGGACTCACCGCCTCTTGTAACAACTGCGATGTTCTTACTGTCATCGAAGTCCTTACCGCCGCAGGAGGTAAGCACTCCAAGCGAGCATACTGCGATTGCGAATACCAGTATAAGTGCAAAAAACTTTTTCATTTTCATGATCTCCTTTTTGATTTGCACAGTCATTATACCTTTGACGGCTGTCGCATGCTATCAGATTTGCGTTTGAGAAATGTAAATTTTATGTAAAATCGGATTTTTCACAGAACATTTGAAGTATTCAGCTCGGATTAAAGACATTTTGCCGTTTAAATATTAAAATTGTCTTTTTCGGCAATACTATATAAAAACGGCAGGAGAATTTATGAAATCGATATGGAAGTAATATTGGTAATTCTTACGTCCCTTTTGTCAATAGTATCGCTGTTCGTTATTGCGAAGATTATGGGGCACAAACAAATTTCGCAAATGGACTTTTTTGACTATATATGCGGTATCACCATAGGCTCGATTGCCGCCGAGCTGGCAACCGAGCTTGAAGAGCCTTACAAGCCGTTTATCGCGCTGGTGCTGTTCGGCTTAGTGTCGTTGCTTCTCAGCATTATAACGAACAAACTGCCGAAGACCCGGAAGTTCATTAACGGAACTCCGACGATTTTGATGAGCGACGGCAAGCTGTACCGAAAGAATATGAAAAAAGCAAAGCTGGATTTAAGCGAATTTATGCTGCTTTGCCGTGAGCAGGGGTATTTTGAGCTGAAGGACATACAGACCGTGGTTTTTGAGACCAACGGCAAGCTGTCTATTCTTCCCGTCAGCGAAAAACGCCCGGCAAACCCCTCTGATTTCGGCATTACTCCCGAGTCTGCCGAAATAAATACCGAGATAATCATGGACGGCAGAATCATGGACGAAAACCTGCACCGCCTGGGTTTGGATATGAAATGGCTGGAAAAACAGCTCTCGGAGCAGGGATATTCAAGTGCGAAAGAGGTCTTTCTCGCCGTCTCGGACAAAAATAACAAGTTGACTGTATACGGATTTGATTAAAGGCTCGTGACTGAACCCGGAGTCAAAGGCAGAGAGATTTTTGCCCGTCGGAATCTGTGGCGGAAATTCAAAGCTCCGACAAGACCCGCAGGCGAGTTTTCCCACTCACCGCTTCGATACAAAAAAGAAAAAGCACGGACAACCAAAGACTGATGTCTTTAGCTGAGCAAACACAAAACAAAAGTTCTCGCGGACCAAACAAACGTTTTGCGAGAACTTTTTAGCAAAATAATCAGCGAAAAATAAATTGCTATTGACAAAATGCATTCTATATGATATCATATTGATATCAAAAGCCTTGTAAAGGGCTAAAAAATTTTTAAAGGAGCAGAGAATGCTTTATGAAAGAGATTGTATTGAATAACAAGAGAAACGGTATGGCAGCATTACTGATTACGTCGCTTATCTGCATACTTGCCGTCGTAGGTTGCGTTTTCGGCGCAATAATGCTGGAAAACAATGGCTCGCCTATTCTGTTTTGCGTAAGCTTGGTTGTATTATGCGTGGGTTGGGTGCCATTCGTCGGTCTAAGGGTATTGAAGCCTCAGGAAGCACTTGTCCTTACTTTATTCGGTAAATATATCGGCACTATAAAGGACGCAGGCTTTTACTTCGTAAATCCCTTCTGCACAAGCGTAAACCCCGCCGCAAAGACAAAGCTCAATCAGAGCGGTGACGTAAAGACTGTTACCGCCGCCATTGCCGCAGGTGCTTCGGCAAGCAATTCATTAGACATTGCAAACAAAAAGCTGTCGCTGAAAATAATGACCTTGAGCAACAATAAGCAAAAAATCAACGATTGTCTCGGAAACCCAATCGAAATCGGTATTGCAGTAACATGGAGAATAGTGGATACCGCAAAAGCAGTATTTAATGTTGACAACTATAAGGAATATCTTTCACTTCAGTGTGACAGTGCTCTCCGAAATATCGTTCGGATGTATCCGTATGACGTTGCTCCGGACGTGGATACGACAGGAGACGGAATAGCGGACGACGGCAGTCTGCGTGGATCAAGCGAGCTTGTGGCGGCAAGAATACGGGATGAAATTCAGGAGCGAGTGAACGAAGCCGGTCTTGAAATCGTCGAAGCGCGTATTACATATTTGGCTTATGCTACGGAAATTGCCGCTGTTATGCTTCAGCGTCAGCAGGCATCTGCAATAATTGATGCGAGAAAAATGATAGTTGACGGTGCCGTGGGAATGGTGGAAATGGCACTCGAAAGATTGAGTGAAAACGAAACTATCTCACTTGATGAGGAACGGAAGGCAGCAATGGTTTCAAACTTGCTGGTAGTTCTCTGCGGCAACCATGATGCGCAGCCAATAGTTAATTCGGGAAGCTTATACTGATATGAAGGATCAGCAAAAGAAACAGATACCGCTCAGACTTTCACCAAAACTATATGACGCCATCGTGGCTTGGGCTGAAGATGATTTTCGTTCCGTAAACGGTCAGATAGAATATCTTTTGTCGGAGTGTGTCAGGCAACGAAAGAAAAACGGAAAGTATGTTTCAGATGAGCTGGACGTGCCTCCCGAACTCGATATTCAATAGCACCGGATTTTGCGCTAAATACGATTTTTGCATTTGTATTATAAATGCTCTCGGGCAATGTTCATCGATAAATTGGAATTTGTAGGTGAGATAATGATTGTTTTAATTGCAGGCGCGTCCCACACAGGGAAAACCGTACTGGCTCAACGGCTTCTTGAAAAATATAAATATCCGTATTTATCAATTGATCATTTGAAGATGGGGTTGATTCGCAGCGGAAACACGAAACTAACACCTATGAGCGATGATAAGGAGTTGACTGCATACTTGTGGCCAATAGTTTGTGAAATGATAAAGACTGCTGTTGAAAACAAGCAGAATTTGGTCGTTGAGGGGTGCTATATTCCGTTCGATTGGCAAAAGGACTTTGACTCCGGGTATCTTGAAAGCATCAGATATTATTGTATTGTTATGAGCGAAGGATACATAAGGAGTCATTTCACTGACATAAAGGAATATGCAAACGCCATTGAAAAACGTTTTGATGACCGGTTGTGCACTATGGAGAGTGTATTGGAAGACAATGCGGAGACATTAGCCCTGGCACAAAAACACAAT
Source organism: uncultured Ruminococcus sp. (assembly GCA_964494135.1). Lineage (GTDB taxonomy): Bacteria > Bacillota > Clostridia > Oscillospirales > CAG-272 > UBA1740. The sequence goes on from CAZBQN010000008.1 coordinate 33,589, forward strand.
GCGAACTATATACTCATTGAAGATAACTATGAAATCAATATTGATTTATAACCGGAAATCTCAATTTAAAGAGGGAAACGAAACGCTTATTCGGGAATATATATCATCGGATTGTGAGCAACTGGCAGAGTTGTTTTATCAAACGGTTCATACCGTAAATGCTAAGGACTACACTCAGGAACAGTTACGTGCATGGGCAACGGGTAACGTTGATCTATCCATACTGAACAAATCGTTTTCAGAGCATAATACGCTTGTGGCTGTTAAAAATGATATCATCGTAGGTTTTGGAGATATTGACAGTACAGGCTATCTTGACAGATTATTCGTACACAAGGATTATCAACGGCAAGGCATCGCAACCATGTTATGCAACAAGTTGGAAAGTGGCTATATCAAAATCACAACACATTCATCTATTACGGCAAAACCGTTTTTCTTACAAAGAGGATACAGGTTGCTCAAGGAACAACAAGTCGTGAGAAATTGAATTTTCTTAACGAATTATGTTATGGAGAAGTAAACATATTTTAATTTGTTGCCGAGCGACATTAAAAATTGCGGCAGTTTACAATTACTCTTCACATATCACTTGACAATAGCGTGATTTTATTGTACAATGACCGAAACTGAATATAAAAAGCTATGATAAGAAATATTAAGTATCCTCTACGTTACAGAGAGAAGGCGGTTGGTGTGAGCTTTCACAGAAAGGATACCTAACCCATCTTGGAGCTGCGAGCTGAACACAGCAGTAAGCGTCGCCGGGTTCTCCCGTCACAGAGATACGGTATAGGATTTTCTGTACCGATGAGCGCGGATATTATCCGAATTTAGGTGGTACCACGGACTTATTTAAGGTTCGCCCTAAGCTGACGTATAGTCGGTTTAGGGCTTTTTGTATTCAAAAAACAAAAAATGGAGGTGTCTTCATAATGAAACTCGAAAAACTCGTTGGAGAAAGATTTAAGGAAAAGCCGTCGGATTGTTCGGCTGACAGTCACGCCTTGATGGTGCGCGGCGGTTACATGAAATACGTGGCAAACGGTATATTCTCATCCTATACGCCGCTTAAGCGCATCACTCGCAAGATTGAGCAAATCTTACGTGAGGAAATGGATGCGATAGGCGGTCAGGAGGTCAGCTTCCCTGTAGTAATGCCCGCATCTCTTTGGCAAGAATCAGGAAGATATGAGAGTATCGGCAAGGAGCTTGTCCGCTTTAGCGACCGTAACGGAAGCCCCGTCGTTCTCGGTATGACTCACGAGGAAGCGGCAGTGCAGCTTGTGCGCGAATACGGTCAAAGCTATGTTAAATATCCCTTTATGATTTATCAGATACAGACAAAGTTCCGTGATGAAGCAAGACCGAAATCGGGACTTATCCGTGTGCGTGAGTTCACAATGAAGGACGCTTATTCCTTCCACACAAGTCAGGCAGACCTTGAAGAATATTATGACAAGTGCCACAAGGCATACGAGCGTATTTTTAGCCGAGTTGGTATTCCCGGGGTCGTATCGGTTGCTTCGGATTCGGGAATGATGGGCGGTAGTATCTCTCACGAGTTTATGCTTCTGACAGATATCGGTGAGGACTCCATCGTAATCTGCCCCGAATGCAATTACCGCACCAATATGGAGGCGGCAGAAAACATCACCGAATACACCCGTATAGTGCCGTCAGAGGAACTGAAAAAGGTTTACACTCCGAATATCCACACAATTGACGAGGTATGCGCATTCCTCGGCTGTGACGAAAAGACATCTTGCAAAGCGGTAGTATATCAGAGAAATACCGATGATAAGTATATTGTGTTGTTCCTGAGAGGCGATCTTGAGGTCAACGAAACCAAGCTGACGAACTTTCTCGGCTTTGACATTCATCCTGCCGTGATCACGCCTGAGTCGGGATTGAAAGCAGGCTACATCGGCCCCGTAGGACTTGACGGCGATTACATCGTTCTGTATGATAATTCGCTCAAAGGAATGAACAATCTCTCCTGCGGTGCAAACGAAGAAGAATATCATTACACCGGACTTGATATGGAAAGAGATGTGCCGAATGCGGAGTATCACGACTTTTCAAAAATTCAGGCAGGCGGTATCTGTCCCTCGTGCGGAAAGCATTCTGTTGCGATTTTCCGAGGAATTGAGGTAGGTAACATATTCCAACTTGGAACGAAATATACAAAGTCTATGAATATGACCTATACCGACAGTGAGGGAAACACGCGACATCCTTTTATGGGTTGTTACGGCATTGGTGTCGGTAGACTTGCCGCCGCAATATGTGAGGTGCATCACGATGATTACGGTCCCGTATGGCCTCTGTCCATCGCTCCATGGCAGGTCCATCTGTGCGCGGTTCGCTCGGATGATGCCGAGGTGAAGGCATACGCAGACTCGCTCTATGCTGAGCTTCAAAAGAGAGGTGTCGAGGTTATTTACGATGACAGAAATATCAGTGCGGGCGTGATGTTCTCGGATGCCGACCTTCTCGGTGTGCCGTACAGAGTGATTGTAAGCCCCCGAAATATGAAGCAAAGCATCGTGGAGATTGCATCCAGAGATAAGAGTGTGAAGTTATCCGCTTCCGTTGAAACGGCAGCAGAAAGAATTGAACAGATAGTTGCTGAAGCGTTGCGTAGCACTCGGGATTAAAACAAATTCCAATTATTTTTGGTTTAGGAAGACACATAATTAATGAAAATTACATCACTTTAATCAAAGAAAACTAGCAAAAAAACTTTTTATAGATTTATTGACAATATAGATAGAATATACTATAATAATAGTGAAAATGGATAAAATAAATGAAAAGGAGGTGATGCAAATGGAATTTTATCAGTATCTTCTTGATAGCTACGGCAAAAACGAACCGATTCTATTCGCAGAGATCAAATACAGAGATTATTCGGAAGCGTGGTTATACAAAGCATTAAATCGCTTGTGCGATGAAGGAAAAATCGTGCGCTTTGAAAAAGGGGTGTATTATATTCCAACAGTCACTGCACTTGGCACAAGCAACCTTGATCCTCACAAAGTAATCGAGAAAAAATATATCGGTACGCGTGGCGAAAGAATCGGATATTATTCCGGAATTACTTTCTTGAATCAACTCGGTATATCTACACAAATGCCGAACACTATTGAAATATTCACCAACAGAGAAACAAGCACGGTGAGAGAAATTCGAGTAGGAAATCAAAGAGTATTGCTCCGCCGTGCGAGGACGGAGATAACCGCACAGAATGCGGATGTGCAAAGTTTTCTTGAAATGATGAACTCGGTATCTGCAAGTTATTTTGATGATAGCCGGCGCCTTAAAATTGCAGAGTTTATTTCCGATAAAGGAATTACCAGAAAAGCAATTTCCGAATACGCACCTGCGTTCCCGGATAAAGCGATGAGAACTATGGTGGAAAGCGGGATTATATATAGTGTTACACGATGATAAAGAATTGTTCGAACAGGTTGTATTAAAATCCTCCGAACACTTTGGGATTGAAGCAGGTATTGTCGAGAAAGATTACTATGTTACGCTTTTGCTTCGCGAAATTGTAAAACGACAGCCTGATATTATTTTCAAAGGCGGAACCTCGCTTTCAAAATGCTATAAGATTATCAAAAGGTTTTCTAAGGATATTGATTTGAACGTTGACTCTGTGACTCATCCTACGCAAGGAGAGCGCCGTCAGTTAAAAGAAAATATTATTGATGCAATAAATGCGCTCGGCTTTAAACTCACCAATCCCGATTCAATAAAAAGCCGCCGAGATTATAACCGATATCTTATTGCTTATCCCATATCGTTTGGCGTAGGATATCTTAAACCTAATCTTATAGCTGAGACAGCTGTGTATATTCGTGCCTTCCCAAATGCTAAAATGAAGGCGAGCAGTATCGTTGCCGACTATCTGTCGGAAGCCGGTTTTGATTCTTTGATTGAAGAACATGGAATCAAACCGTTCAAAGTTAACGTACAGCTTGCAACGAGAACTTTCATCGATAAGATTTTCGCAATAGCCGATTACTATTTTGAAGGCAAGGTCGATGAACATTCCCGACATCTGTATGATATTTACAAGTTACTTGATATTATATCGATTGATGAAGATCTCGTAGGTTTGTTAAAAGAGGTGCGAGAGGAACGAAAGCCGCATAAAAACTGTCCTTCAGCAAAGGACCTATAGAGGGGGGCAGAACAAAAGTTATGCTCCTTTCTTTCTGCCTACTCTTTAGATTCGATGTTAACTCAAAAATACCACGGTGAACACAACGATAAGCAAACCGTGTACCACGCACAGACGGAGGCGTTTGCGGTCTTTTTGGTCGAAGTGGCGGGTAAGCAAAGCATAAAACAGTTGATAACTGTTTTTGCTGCCGCACCCGAAGAAAATAAGGAGGCGGCAGAGCCGCAGACTTGCGGAGGCGATAGGCGACGACTATATTTTCGAGCCGTCGGAGAACCTCGGTTCGAGTTCCGCCCAAAACAAGAAAAAGGACTGTCTTAAAAGACAATCCTCATCTTTTGGTCGAAGTGGCGGGACAGTCGAATTGCGCCGCTCAGGGTGCGAACAGAAAAGCGGCGCGGAAAGCTCTCCTTGCCGACGTGAAGAATGTCGGCAGTTGCGATGCAACGCGGAGAAGCTTTCTTGCTCGTCGGAAGCGGAGGCGAAAATTCAGTGCTTTGGTGTGACTCGCAAGGCGAGTTCTCGTCCTCACCGCTTCGACCGTGAATGAAAAAAGACCGCGTTTGCGGTCTTTTTGGTCGAAGTGGCGGGACTCGAACTCGCGGCCTCCAGTACCCGAAACTGGCGCGCTACCAACTGCGCTACACCTCGAAACAAGTAAATTGAAAGTTGAAAATGGAAAATTGAAAATGAACGTTGTTTTTTTCGGGGACTGCCCGAAGGAACTCAAATCGGCTTTGCTTTAATGACGGTCGCAAACAGGCTCCAACAAATCGAACATAGGTATTATAGCACAGCGGCTGGCGTTTGTCAATCGGAAAATATCATTTTTGTCTAAATGTTTGATTGTTTAAAATTCGGATTGTAAGTTGTTTTGAATGTTAAAAAAGGTGACGGCGATAGAACGGAGCCGTCCTTGCCGATGACGGAACATAAAAAGCCGATGGGGTACGGGTGCGCGGTTTTCCATCGGCTTTTCTGATTTATTGAATCCCGAATGTGCCCGTTATCGGATCGCGGAAGATACCGATTTCGGGCGTGACGAAAGTGAATACAATGAACAAGAGGGCGATTATGCATAGTGCCATCAGTGCCGCCTCGGGTGAGGAGCAGGGCTTCGCCTCTTTTTTGAACAGGCGCATTTCATAAATAAATGCTAGTGCCGCACAGATGAAGAAAATAGCAATGTTGACCCAGTCCGGCGATTCTCCGATAACGCCGTTATAAGTGTAGAAGGACACCGGAATCATGACGAGTCCGAGCATTATTCCTTTCAGCTTCACACACCAGAAGTCCTCACGCCACTTGAAGAAAAAGCTCTGTACAACGGCAAAAACAAACAACGGCCAGAACAGCAGCTTCATGTGCTCCCACGTAGATTCATTAACCCCCGAAAAAGGGGCAATCCACACCGCACCGCTCGTCCATTCGTACAAAAAGTGCAACAGCACACCGCCTGCCGCCGTCACCGCAAAGCCTGTCAGCTGCCACAGTCCGATAGCTTTTTTCATAACTTCACCCCCGGATATAATTCAAATATCTTTAGGTTAAGTATATTCAGGCGCGGGGACTTTTATTCTTTGCACGCGCTTTTCTGTTTTTCTCCTTTTCGGGTTTGTTTACAGCCATTTTTACAATCGGATAATTCTTGTTTATCATCACCGCACAGGCTTTGCTGTGCGGAAATCGTCGCCAGCGTGTCGCCAAGCTGCACGAAAATCGCCGACAGCAGGGAAATCTCATCCGGTGTCAATCCGCACGCCAAGGCGTTGGCAATAACCGTTATCTCCGAGGTTAGTTTCAAAGAATTCATAGCGTATCACCTCTTTATAGGATATGCGTAATAAGCTTAAAGTGAGCAGCATTTTCAGAATTCTTTGACATCGTTTATTTAAGTGGGATATAAGATGATTAAAAGATATTGGTAAGACAATGTTAAGATGCTTTTGCGATATGTAGAAAATCAATAAAACTCAGCACGCTTCCATACTGACAATAAGGACGTGTGTGTATTTGCAAATAAAAGTTGACATATTAAAAAGGGGCAGATCTGCCCCTTTTTCTATGAAAAAATGAATCTGTGTTTTGTGATAACCTTAACCATGGGATTACTTGATAATCTAAAACTGTGAAATTATCCGTATTTTGTCTGAAACCGCAGGCAGTATAAAAAACGCTTACACACCGAAAATTGCCTTTTCGACTGCGGCACAAAGGTAATGGTATACCGGCAGGTGAAGCTCCTGAACCTTGAAGGTTTCCACCTCGGGGACCTTTACCGTGCAGTCTGACAGTGCGGAAAGCGCGCTTTCTCTCATTCCCGTCAGTGCCAAGGTTTTTATACCGAGGGCCTTTGCGACCTTTGCGGCGGCGACTGCGTTTTTTGAGTTTCCCGAGGTTGAGATTGCTATGAGCATATCCCCCTCTTTTGCGTAGCCGTAAACCAACTGGGCGTATACGAGCTCGGCATCACAGTCGTTTGCATACGCGCTGATAAGCGCGCTTTGCTCGGTGAGCGAGATGGCGGGGATGGCGCGCTGGAGCTTATTTATAAATTTTTCTGCATCATCTCCGAGAGCATTGCGGAATTTTTCTGCCTCGGTGCCGCTCATTTTTCTCTGAAGCATAAAGCCCTTCATCAGCTCGCCGACGATATGTCCCGCATCGGCGCATGAGCCCCCGTTACCGCAAATCAGTATTTTTCCTCCGGCGTAATAGGTGTCAAGCATCATTTTCTCGGCTTTTTGTATATCCTCTTTACATACCGAAAGGCTCGGGTATCTCTCAATCAGTTCGTTAAGCATCGTTTTGCCCTCCTTCATACGCCACCGCCAGCGCGGCATAATCTCCTATGTTCTCTCCCAGCATTGCCGGCATAACCCGGCATACCGAACGCGAAGCAGATATTGCCTCACGCGTTATAACTCTCTCTATATGAGGCCGCAGTAGGTCTTCCGCGCGCGCAAAAATACTGCCTATTACAATTGCTTCGGGATTTAATAGGTCGATAAGTATTGAAAGCGTTCTGCCCAGCATCTCGCCGGAAATTCTGTAAGCTTCAAGCCCGACTTCATCCCCCCGCCGCGCGCTCTCGGCGAGAATTTTGGCATTTATCAGGTCAAGGTCGGAAAGAGTCTCGCAGTAGGGCAGCTTTTCTCCCTGTTGCAGCTTCTCTCTTGCCAGCGCGCGCCCGATCTGCGCCAGCCCTCCGCCGCTGCAAAAGCCTTCGGCAGAGCCACACTTTCCGTACCCCACAGGACCGTAATCGGATAGCCTGACGTGTCCTATCTCACCCGCCATGCCCGAGGTGCCGTTATACAGCCTGCCGTCAAGAATAATTCCCGCGCCGAAGCCGGTGCCGAAGGTGAGAAATATCATATTGTCCGTTCCTCTGCCCGCGCCGTATTTCCATTCTGCTAGAGCGCAGGCGTTTGCATCGTTGCAAAGATATGCGGGAATTCCGAATTTTTCTGTCAAAAGCTCGGTGATACGTATATTGTCCCATCCGGGTAGGTTGGGCGGGGACATGATTATTCCGCTTTTGGCATCGAGCGGTCCGCCGCAGGATATGCCGATGGCATCAGCAGAGCCTATCTGCTCCGCGGCAGCTATTATGTTTCTTATGGTTTCCTCACAGCCCACAGTGGCAAAGGAAATCTTTTTTTCAATATGCTTTTCGTCCCCGAGAACAACGGCACATTTTGTACCGCCTATGTCAATTCCGATCTTCATATTATTCAGCTTCTTTGTCCTTTTCTATATCGTACTCGGTCAAGAGTACCTCTTTCCAGGCTCCGGTTTCGTAGGAATAGTAATAGGTGTTTACGCTGTATGCGCCGAAGTCGGCGTTAAGCTCCGAGGGTAGCAGATCCCCGGATAATTTAGCACGGGTAGCCACTCCATCGGTCTCATAGCACCTGATTACAACGCCGCATCCGTCCTCAGACTTCTTCAGTGCCGAAAGGACGACGTTCTTTTTGTCACATTCAAATCCGCGGAAGCCCTCTTTGAGGCTGCCCTTGTGATTGTTTTCAAGTATATGGCTCATTGGAAGGTTCAAAAGTCTTGCCGCTTTTATAACCTCGCTCCATCCCTCCCCGTGAATGGGAAGCAGGGAATATGAGAAATCATGCCTTCCTATGTCGGTAAATTCACATTCACCGTCTCTGCCTCTGCCGTGGTCGGCGAAGAGGGGACTGCGGACGACGGTCAGGTTCATTACGTTCTCTTTGACCGAGAAGCTGTACTTGTTGTTATTGAGAATGGCAAGACCCGTGTCGTCTTTTCGCATAGCTATCCAGCTGTGGCCCGGCTCTTCCTCACCGTTTGCGGGACGGCTGATGACCCCGAAGGGGATCTCGTAATAGGCGTCGGAGTTCAGTGTCGTGCTGTAAGCCAGCTTGAGCATTTTATGCTTTTCCTGCCAATCGACGTGGGCTCTCACGTCTACGCTCGTACCGCCTGCCCTGAGGGTGAAATACTGCGTAAGGGTCGAACCGCCGTATCTGTTAACCACCTTCATCGTAGCTCTGAGCGGTCCGCGCTCGGTGACGGTCAAGTCCGCATCCGAGAATTTTCCTATCTCCTTGTCAAAGTAATTCATCGCGTGGGACCATGTGTCGTGCTCGTACTCGTCTATTACTACCGGTACGGCACCGAAGCCGTCAAGGAGCTCCTTCCCCGACGCCTTGTCATAGACGGAAGTCAGATAGCCTGTGTGCGAGTCAAATTCAAGCCTGAGATATTCGTTTTCCATTGACCTGTCGTCAATAGAGAGCCTACCCGTGTCGTGTTTTACCTCCGGGCTCTGCTCATTTATGAAATAGGTTGCATAGCCTAGAGCCGGAACCTTTGCCACAAAAGCGGTATCCGACCTTGCATAACAGCTGAAGGTCTCGGAATGTACGTGCTGTACCGTCACGGGGTCGCCTTTGCCGTCGGTTATTCCCGTCACCTGCTTGTTTACGGTTATAATTTGCTCCGCGTCAAAGCCGTGGGGGTTGAAGACTATAATCGGATATCCCTTTTCCGCGTCGGAGGTGTCAATTGCCCAGGAGAGGCTTTGCAGAGCATTGTTCTCGGTCCTTGCCGCAAAGGACATACTTTCGCCCAGCATATATCCTGCGTCGGTATAGGAAGCCTTTATTGCGCAACCGCCCATTATGTCGTGAAAATGGCAGAACAGTATGTTGTTCCACGCCTTCTCAAATTCCTTGGTGTCGTATGCTTTTTTCAGAACGGAGTTTGCCAGAAAGGCAAATACCTCGGAGGAGTACATAGCGCACTCCGCGCGGCGAATTCCGTTTTTTATCGAAGAAACAGCCGAGTAGCATCCGCTGGCATGGTGTTGCAGGTCATCCTTGTGCACGGGGAATTCGCATTTCCAAGCCTTGATATGCCTGAAAAAGTCGGAAGCGTCCGAGAAAATGACATCTCTGTCCGGATGAGCCTTCCCGTATTCGAGGACGGTGTTGATGTTCGTCTTTGTCGGACCGCCACCGTGATTGCCCACTCCGTAGAAGAACATCATACTGTCCGTGGGATTTTTGCACGCGTCCTCGTTTGCCGAAATCAAATTCTCCAGTTCTTCGAGATTTTTTACGTTTTCCGTGTACATTCCCGGGATGCGCCAAGCCGTAACCTCTGAGCCGTCGGGCGATTGCCATACGAAAAGCTCGGAGGGCATTTCTTTCTCATTTTTGTCCGGGCGCATAAAAATATAGGCGTTCATGCCGGATTTTTTCAGTATTTGGGGAAGCATGGCGTTGTGGCCGAAGGAGTCAACATTGTAGCCGACCTCTGCGGTTTTTCCGAAATGCTCCTTGAAATATCTCTGGCCGTAAAGGCTGTGCCTTGCAAAGCTCTCGCCGGAAGGAAGATTGCAGTCCGGCTGAACGTACCAGCCGCCGATAATTATAAATCTGCCTTCACTGACACGGGCTTTGATTTCTTCATACATTCCGGGATCGAATTCTTCTATCCACTGATACACGGAGGAAGAGGAGCATACGAATTTGAAATCCTCGTACTCGTTCATTCGGTCAAGTGCACTGCGGATTGTGGCTTTGGCTTCCGCCGAGCCCTCCTGCCATCGCCACATCCAAACCGGGTCAAGGTGTGCGTTGCCTATAAAATATATCTTCTTTTTCTCTCCCATACGGACCTCCCGATGCTTTTCTATTTTGACGGTTTTTTAATTTTTTCGTCTTCAATGCCATTTTATCATACAGAACAGGTAAAGGTCTTGCAGTTTTTTATTATTTTTTTACAGTATTTTAATTTATTTGTTTGACAAAGGGAGAAAAATACGTTAATATGGTACTGTAAGGAAACGCAAGAATTGACGGGGGTGAGAATATGAGCGAGTCGGTTACCGTTTTTTCGTCAAAGAATTGGGTGGATGAAAAAAGAAAGGTCAGCGTTACCGAAAAAACGATTACGTCGGGACCAATTTTGCATATGCATGATTATTTTGAAATAGAAATCATCACGGACGGCTGTGGGACTCAGAATCTGAACGGCAATACCTACGAGCTGAAACGCGGCTCGGCTTACTTTTTGTCGCCTGTGGAATATCACTGCGTTATACCCGAGGGGGAGCTGAAAATTATCAATATCAGCTTTGACAGCGGTGCGATTTCCTCCGAGATGCTGAACGCGCTTCTTGACCGTAATGAAAACCGTGTGATATATTTCACCGAGGAAGACACTACCCGTGTTGAGTTTTTGACAGAGATGTTTGTCAACGACTGTGAGACCGACGACAGGTATTCGGGTACGCTTACGAAGAGCTTTCTTGAATATCTTTTGGTAAAGCTGGTGCGGTCGGTTGATTCGGCACCTACATCCGAACCTGTGTCGGATGCCTCGCCGATATACAAGTGTATGAGATATCTGTATTTGCATTTCAGCGAAACGCCGTCGCTTGAGGTAATGGCAAGGATAAGCGGATATTCTGCGAGCTATTTCAGCAAGCAGTTTCACGAAGTAACCGGAAAGAAATACATAGATTTTTTAACTTCGCTGAAATTAAATCACGCAAAGCTCCTGCTTTGCACAACGAGGCGCTCTGTCATTGATATTTCGTCAAGCTGCGGCTTTACCTCGCTTTCGAATTTTAACCGAACCTTCAAAAACGCCGCGGGAATGTCACCTGCCAAGTACCGCGCACAAAACGCGCGTTAAGAACTTACGCATTTTAAAATCAGCAACGCTTTTACTGTAATAATGGTATCGTACCGATTAGCTTTTTGCTTGAAGCGTGCGATTGCCAAAGGAGATGTCACAACAACGAAAGGAAAACTCTGCGAAATGAACGAGTATATAAATTTAACACCCGAGAACATAGAAAAAGAGCATATTTGCTGTGCAATAGGCGACAAGAAGCATCAGGCCGGTGTGGATAGCAAAAAGGCGTGGCTTCGTGAGAAATTTGACGACGGTCACGTGTTCAGAAAGCTTAATGCAAGAGGAAAAATTTTTATCGAATACGAGCCTGTAGAGACCGCATGGGTGCCAATTGTCGGCAAGAATTACGAGTACATTTATTGCCTTTGGGTCGCGGGCAGCTTCAAGGGCAAGGGAATTGCCGGAGAGCTGTTGGATTACGCGATAAAGGATTCGAGGGAAAAAGGGATGAGCGGAATTTGCACCCTTGTATCCAAAAAGAAAAAGCCCTTCCTCGGGGAAAAGAAATTCTTTGAGCATTATGGATTCAAGGTCGTCGACAGCATCGGGGATTACGAGCTGTTGGCCTTGCGATTTGACGATAGTCCGACACCCGTCTTTACCGACAGCGCGAGGGCTATGAGGATCGACAGCCGGGATTTCACGGTTTACTACAGCCCCGAATGTCCCTACGTGGAATACGAGGTAAAGGAGCTTTCCGATTACGCCCGGGAAAATAACATAATAATCAATTTCATAAAAATCGATTCGCTGAAGAAGGCGAAAAGTGCGCCTTGCGTATTCAACAACTGGGCGAATTTCTATCAGGGTGAGTTTATCTCAAATACAATACTGAATTCAAATTCATTCCGGAAACTGCTTGAAGACGAAGGCAGATAAATAGGATCGAAGGCAAGAATTTTTATATCCAGAGAAGAGAGAGGAGAAGCGATTATGGCGTCTATGTGGGATCCATGGCGCGGCTGTCACAGGTGCAGTGACGGCTGTTTGCACTGTTACATACACAAAGGGGACGCAAAGCGCGGTGTAAATACCGACGACGTCGTCAGGACGGCGGGCTTTTCAAAGCCCGTGGAGAAAAAGAAAAACGGCGAATACAAAATGCCCGCAGGGCTGGTATACGTATGCTTTTCCTCGGATTTTTTGATTGAGGAAGCCGACGTGTGGCGTGGCGAGTGCTGGCAAATGATAAAAGAGCGTTCCGACTGCACCTTTCTCTTTCTCACCAAGCGCATCGACCGATTTATGAATTGTATCCCCGACGATTGGGGTGACGGTTATGACAACGTGGTAGTCTGCTGTACGGTGGAAAATCAAAGAAACGCCGACGTAAAGCTTTCGATATTCAAGGACCTGCCTATAAAACACAGGCAAATAACGGCGCAGCCTCTTATCGGGGATATAAATATGGAAGCCTATCTTGAGGGAGTTGAATGTGTTATCGTGGGCGGTGAATCGGACAAAGATGCCCGACCGCTTTATTACGATTGGGTTCTTCATATCCGAGAGCAGTGCATAAAGGCAGACGTCGGTTTTGAGTTTCGCCAATGCGGAACGCATTTTATCAAGGACGGAAGGCTGTATAAGCTTCAGGTGAAGGATCTGATGAAGCAGGCAAGGCTTGCCGGGATCAACTATATCAGTACGAAGGGCAGGGCTTGTCCGGATTAACTTCGCAAAAACGGTCGAGTAATTTCTTCTCCTTTTTGCTACAATGAATACATAGCCGATTGTAAAATTCAATGAATTTAAATAAAATCCGTTTTTTCGGTGGCTTTGCCGACGAAAAAACACCTTTAAGACGAGCAAAGCGAGTACGCGCGCCGAGGGGAGCCTCAAAATCGTAGATTTTGAAAGGCGGCGATAAGCGCGCGCATCCCCGCCGCGCGGGTTTCAATTGTAAAACGCAGTTTTACAATTGGCTAGCTACAATGAATACATCACAAAAAAGGGGGTGACGGCGTGAACGAACGGACAGGGGCAGTACAAAGAATGCAGGATTATATCCTCGCACACATCAAAGAGGAAATAACGCTTGCCGACCTGGCAGGTGCGGCGTGCTTTTCGCCTTGGTACGCTCATCGGTTGTTCCGAGAGCTGACTGGGGTACCCGTGTCGGATTATATACGCAAATTGCGGCTTTCAGAAGCGGCAAAACGGCTGAAAAGCGAGAAATGCCGCATTACCGAGCTGGCTTTTGAGCTCGGCTTTGAAAGTGCCGACGGCTTTACCCGCGCTTTCACACGTGAGTTCGGCATGACGCCCAGCGAATACCGCCTGCGTCCCGTTCCGATATCGCTGTTTATCCCTTACGGTGTGAAATTCAAGGAACTCATAAAGGAGAAAAGGACAATTGAAACCGTAAGAAACGTATTTATTCAGGTAATTCGCAAGCCCGAGCGGAAGGTCATTATCAAGCGCGGCGTAAAAGCCGACGGGTATTGGGATTATTGCATGGAGGTGGACTGTGACGTCTGGGGGACGCTTATGAGCATGGATTCGCTATGCGGTGAGCCTGTCTGCCTGTGGCTGCCCGAAAAATATATCGCAAGGGGCACGTCAAAGTACGTGCAGGGCGTTGAGGTCGATGTCGACTATTCGGGCGCGCTTCCCGAAGGCTTTGACATAATCACCTTGCCTGCCTGCGAGTATCTGATGTTCCAGGGCGAGCCCTTCGCCGAGGAGGCTTACTGCGAGGCAATCACCGCGGTACAGCAGTCTATGGATAGGTACGACCCGTCCGTTATAGGATACGAGTGGGACGACGGCAATCCCCGTATTCAGCTGGAGCCGAGAGGCGAGAGAGGCTATATTGAGCTGAGAGCCGTGAGGGCGAAAGCATGAATCCGAAGAGAAAAGCAATGATCTTTTTGACGAGCCAAGCAGTCACTCTGTTTGGCTCGACGCTTGTGCAGATGGCAATAGTCTGGTACGTGACGCTGAATACAGGCGAAGGCGCGTGGATCGCCGCATTTACAGTTGCGTCTTATCTGCCTCAATTCCTGATATCATTCCTTGGCGGTGTATGGGCAGACCGATATAATAAAAAGGCACTCATCATCGGTGCAGATGCGGGAATTGCCGCCATAACGCTTGCAATGTGGTTTGCCCTGCCTTACCTCGGCGAAGCGTCGGCAATGTTGCCGTTGCTCCTTTTGATGTCTGCGCTTCGGTCGGTTGGCGCGGGAATTCAGACGCCTGCGGTAAACGCGGTTCTGCCGCAGCTTGTGCCCGAGGATAGCCTGATGCGGTATAACGGCATAAACGCCACTATGCAATCGGTAGTGCAATTTGCCGCGCCCGCCGCCGCAGGTGCATTGCTCAGCTTCAGTTCACTCCGCTCGGTACTGCTTATTGACGTGTTGACTGCGGCTTTGGGAATAGGTATTTTTTCCTTTGTCTTCGTTCCCAAACAGCCGGTCGCGGAAAAGACGTCCGTATTTGCGGATATGAAGATAGGAACACGCTACGTACTGTCGGACAAGCTTCTGAGAACTGTTATTTTTACATACGGTCTGTTTATCTTTTTCAGCGTGCCTGCGGGATTTCTCGCTCAGCTTTTCGTCAGCCGTACCTTCGGAGAGACCTATTGGTATCTGACTGCCGTGGAGGTGGTCGGCTTTTTCGGCATGATGACTGGCGGTATTGTCATGAGCGTGTGGGGCGGCTTCAAAAAGCGAAGTGCAACGCTTGTATCCGGGCTTGCTTTGTTCGGTCTTATCGGGGTGGCTATGGCGGTTTCCGGGCACTTCGTTCTATATCTCATCCTTATGTTTGTGTACGGGATTCCGCTGACAATGGTGCAGACTGCCGTCACTACCGTTATTCAGGAGAATGCGGAGAAAAGCATGCAGGGACGTGTGTTCGGGTTGGTAGGAACGATGTATTCGGGCTTCCTTCCCGTCGGAATGGCACTCTTCGGTCCCTTGGCTGACGTCATACCCCTGTCTTGGATCATGATAGGGGCGGGGGACGTGCTGATACTGCTTGCAATTTGCCTGCTCATAAAAAGAAAAGCAGTGTTTAAATCGGAAATTAAGATTGAAACACGCTGAAGAGATTTAAAAACGACGTGAGGTATACAACATGACAGAGCCCATAAAAATACGTGGACTGAGACAAAACAATCTGAAAAACATATCTCTGGATATTCCGAAAAACAAAATCGTGGTTTTCACAGGCGTTTCCGGCTCGGGCAAGTCCAGCATCGTGTTTGACACCGTGGCGGCGGAAAGTCAGCGGCAGATGAACGAGACTTACACCGCCTGGGTAAGAGGGCGGTTGCCTAAATTTGAAAAACCGAATGCGGAGCTTATTGAAAATCTGAATCCTTCGGTGATCATCGACCAGTCGCGCCTCGGCGGCAACGCCCGCTCAACCGTGGGCACCATCAGCGATATGTATTCGCTTTTGCGCCTGCTGTTTTCACGAATCGGAGTGCCGAGTATCGGTCCTGCCTCTTGTTTTTCCTTCAATAACCCGAGCGGAATGTGCCCGAGCTGCGCCGGTATCGGTAAAATAATGGATCTGGATATCAGTCGTCTGATAGACCCTGACAAAACCTATGACGAGGGATTTTTCCTTCTTCCGGCATTCGGACACGGAAATTACTATTGGAGAATATATCGCCGTCCGGAGTATTTCCGCACCGACGTCCCGTGGCGGGAGCTGTCAGAGGAAGAACAGAGCATTTTGCTTTACGGAAGCCGAACAAGGGGTGGAGAACGGCTTGACAAAAAGCTTGAAGGCGTTTACAACCAGTTCAAACGGCTTGTCCTGATGAAGGGCATTGAGGAACAGACAGATAATACGCTGAAGAAGATTGCGCAGTTCGTTTACGAGCGCGAATGTCCCGACTGTAAGGGAAAAAGGCTGAATGAAGCCGCGCTCTCCTGCAGGATAAACGGCTACAACATCAACGAAATGTGTGAGATGGAGTTCTCGGTGCTTCGGGGAGAGCTTGACAAGATTAACGACCCAAGAGCCACGGGAATTCTGGAGCAGTTAAAGGCTGCTCTTGATCGTATGATAGATATCGGCCTTCCGTATCTCTTTATGAATCGGGAGAGTGCAACGCTTTCAGGCGGAGAGGCACAGCGGCTGAAGCTGGTCAGGTATATGGGCAGCTCACTGTGCGGAATGATCTATATTTTTGATGAACCGAGCACGGGGATGCATCCGAGGGACGTACACCGAATGTCAAGGCTTTTGAAAAGCTTGCGTGACAAGGGAAACACCGTGCTTGTAGTTGAGCACGACAAGGACATCATAAGCATTGCGGATGAAGTGATCGACATTGGTCCTTTGGCGGGTAAGAACGGCGGTCAGGTGCTGTTCCGGGGCAGCTATGAGGAGCTTTTGAACAGCGGGACCAAAACGGGAAACGCTATGTCGAGGGAGATTAAAATCAAGGAAAACCCGCGTAAGCCTAAGGGATTTTTGCCAATCCGAGGCGCAAATATCCACAATCTGAAGAACGTCGACGTGGATATCCCTCTCGGAATTATGACGGTCGTTACCGGCGTTGCGGGAAGCGGTAAGTCATCGCTGATCCGCGACGTCTTTGCAAAGCAATATGAAGATCAGACGGTGCTCATCGATCAAGGTGCCGTTACCGCAACGGGACGTTCCACGGTATGCACGTTCCTCGGCTTTTTCGATGAGATAAGAAAGGTCTTTGCCGAAGAAAATCACGTTGACCCGGGAATTTTCACTTTTAACGGCAAGGGCGCCTGCCCATATTGCAAAGGGCGCGGGGCAATCACTACCGAGCTTGTTTTTATGGAGCCGGTCACCTCGGTGTGCGAGCATTGTAACGGTACCAGATACAGCGACGAGGCGCTTCGGTATCTGTTAAAGGGGAAAACGGTTGTCGACGTTCTTTCCATGAGCGTCGAGGAAGCCGTGCCGTTTTTTGCGGATAACAGAAGGATATCCGCTATGCTGGACGCGTTAACCGAGGTCGGACTGTCCTATATCTCCCTTGGTCAGCCGCTGTCCACGTTTTCTGGCGGAGAGAGGCAGAGGGTGAAGCTGGCGCAGAATATCAAAAGGAAAGGAAACATCTATATTCTGGACGAGCCGACAACCGGACTTCACGCCTCGGATATTGAAAAGGTAGTGGGGATTCTTGAAGCCTTCGTCGACCGTGGAAATACGGTCATCGTTATCGAGCATAACACCGACGTGATGAAGCTCGCCGACTACATCATTGACATAGGTCCCGACGGCGGAACAAAGGGCGGAGAGGTAGTTTTTACCGGTACGCCGAGGGAGATGGTGGAAACAGCCGATACCATCACGGCAAAATATCTGAGAAAATAGGAGACATGGGTATGATAAGCGATAAGATCACCATCCGACCGGAGGAGCATAAGGACTATAGGAGCATTGTATCCTTGATTTTGCGGTCCTTTAGCGAAGGGACGGATTATTCGGACGGAACAGATATCATTGCATTGGTCGAGGAGATTAGGGATTCCAGGTACTATATTCCCGATCTGTCCTTCGTCGCGGAGCTGGACGGAAAGATAGTGGGGCACTTTCTCTTTTCGCGTTTTCCCCTGTCCGCCACCGAAAAAGGAGGGCACGGCGACGGGACGGATTCCGGAGTAGTCATGCTGGCACCCGTGTCGGTTCATGCGGATTATTTTCGGCAAGGCATCGGCAGCACCATGCTGAAGCTGGGAATAGAAAGGGTAAAGAGGGCAGGCTATAAAGGGATCACGGTTGAGGGAAATTTCAGGTTTTACAACAAGGTCGGATTTCGGACCTCATCGGAATTCGGAATTTTTCCGACAGGGGGATATCCAATTACAGAACCCCGCTGTATGATGTGTATGGAAACATATCCGGGTTCTCTCGCCGGCATACAGGGCTACGTCGTGTACGATATGTATTTCAACGCATAAAGGAGCGGTAAACCGGTGTCCTGCCAATCGGCACCATGCCACTCGGTGTGGATAATATAAAGGTGAGCAATACGTGAATAGGTGTATGGGGGAGTGTAATATGGTGGAAAAAGAAAACACGGGTGCGGATTTCGGCATTACGGAGTATCAGGTAAAAAACGTCTACGGTGACAATTATTCCGGCTTTACAAAGCACTTTAGAAAAGCCGCACGTGCCGTTATCGTTTCAGATGACAAAATACTGCTGTCTCATGAGGTTAATATCGGGCATTGGATGATTCCGGGCGGCGGCTTGGAAGGAAATGAAACGCCCGAGGAGGGCTGTGTCCGCGAGGTGGCGGAGGAAACCGGGCTTGTCGTCGTGCCAAAGGACTGTTTCCTCGTCATAAACGAGTTCTATGAGGATTGGAAATTCGTAAGCTACTATTTTGTGTGTGAAGTTGTTGGACATACGGACAGAAATCCGACAAAACGGGAAATTGAGGTCGGTGCAATACCGGAATGGGTGGAGCAAAGACAAGCGAAAACAATTTTTTCGCACCATAGCGATTATGCCGATACGAATGAAGAGAGCAGAGGAATCTATTTAAGGGAGCATATTGCGCTGTCGGTATTCTCTGATAGATACGGTAAGGGATAAGGGTTGGCGGTCAAAGCTTGCAAAACTGTGAGAAATATGCTACAATTAAGATGCCAAGTTAATATTTGTATCTCTGAAATAAAGCACAAAGAGAGAAAAACAAAAATGAAAATCATGTTCGTCTGCCACGGGAATATCTGCCGCAGTCCGATGGCAGAGCTTATATTCAAAGACCTTGCATCGAAGCGAGGCGTGGCAGACCGATTTGTGATCTCTTCCTCAGCCACGAGCACGGAAGAGATATGGAACGGCATCGGAAATCCCGTATATCCTCCGGCAAAGGCAGAGCTTGCAAAGCACGGGCTGTCCTGCGACGGCAAGCGTGCGGTGCAGCTGAAAAAGAGCGACTACGACAAATACGATTTGTTCATCGGTATGGACAGCGGCAATATCCGTAATATGCTCCGCATTTTCGGCGGCGATCCGGATGAAAAAGTGCACAAGCTGATGGACTACACCGACCGTGGCGGCGATGTTGCCGACCCGTGGTATTCCGAGCGGTTTGACGTGGCATATCGGGATATTTTCGACGGATGCACGGCACTTCTTGATGCCGTTTTGAAGCAGGACAAGCAAGAAAAATGAGGCAAGAATAATGACAGAAGTAGTAGCCGCCCTCATTTGGCAGGGCGAAAAGCTCATGATATGCAGGCGCCCGGCAAGCAAGGCGCGGGGACTTCTATGGGAGTTTGTCGGCGGCAAGGTCGAACCCGGCGAAACGAAAGAAAAGGCACTCATCCGCGAGTGCCGGGAGGAGCTTGCCGTGACTGTTTCCGTCGGTGACGTGTTTATGGAAGTTACCCATGAGTATCCCGACATCACGGTGCATCTGACGCTGTTCAACGCAACTATTGCCGAGGGCATCCCGCAGAAACTTGAGCATAACGATATTAAATGGATCATGCCGAGTGAGATTCCGAACTATGAATTCTGCCCGGCGGATGAGGGAATACTTGTGAAAATTTATAAATTGAAATGTGATAATTAAGGAGAAACCGCTATGCGAAAAAATTTCGGAGCAAAAACCTGGCTTTACCCCATGCCTGTGCTGATCGTCGGCACTTATGATGAAAAAGGCACTCCAAACGCCATGAACGCGGCTTGGGGCGGAATTTATGACACAAATCTGGTTATGGTCTGCCTTGCGGATGACCACAAGACCACTGAAAATATTAAGAAAACAGGCGCATTCACTGTCAGCTTTGCCACGGCAAATACGGTCGTGCCATGCGACTACGTCGGCATCGTTTCGGCAAACGACGTTCCCGATAAGCTTGCGCGTGCCGGCTTTCACGCCCGGGAGAGCGAGCACGTGTGCGCTCCCATCATAGAGGAGCTGCCCATGACGGTGGAGTGCAGGCTCCTCAAATTCAACGAGGACGGCATCTGCATCGGAGAGATTGTCAACGTTTCTGCCGACGAGAGCATCCTCGACGAAAACGGCAAGGTCGATGCGAAAAAGCTCGATCCTATTATTTACGACAGCGTGGCGCACGCCTATTGGAGCCTCGGCGAAAAGGTCGGAAAGGCTTTCTCGGACGGAAAGAAGATTAAATAATATGTTTGATTTCAAAAATAAAATCGCCGTCGTAACGGGCGGTGCACGGGGCATCGGGAAGTGCATCCGCGAGCAGTTTGAGGCGGCAGGCGCGACAGTCTGTGTCATTGATCTTTTGGAGAACGATTTTTTTGTCGGCGACATTTCGGACAAGCAAACGCTTGAGAAGTTTGCCGCAAAGGTGATTTCCGACTGCGGTCACGTCGATTATCTGATAAACAACGCCGCGCCGAAAATGTGCGGCATTACGGGCGGCAGCTACGAGGATTTTGAATATGCCTTGAAGGTAGGTGTGACCGCTCCGTTTTATCTTTCCAAGCTTTTTGCACCTTATTTTGCCGAAGGGGCGAGCATCGTCAATATCTCCTCCTCCCGCGACCGTATGAGCCAGCCCGAGACCGAGAGCTACACGGCGGCAAAGGGCGGTATCTCCGCGCTCACTCACGCACTTGCGGTAAGTCTTGCCGGCAAGGTGCGTGTAAATTCTATCTCGCCCGGTTGGATTGATAATAACTATACCGTATATGACGGCGCGGATGCCGTACAACAGCCGGCGGGCAGGGTCGGAAATCCGCCCGATATCGCCAATATGGTGCTCTATCTCTGCTCGGATATAGCGGGCTTTATTACGGGCGAGAATATCTGCATTGACGGCGGTATGACACGTCAGATGATCTACCACGGCGACCACGGGTGGTCGCTCAACACCAAAAAATAAACACAAATCCGGAGGCTATGATGAAATATTTAACGATCGGCGGACAGATATCCGCATCCGCAGTATCTTTGGGATGTATGAGAATGGCGGAGCTTGACGAGAAAAGAGCAGACGAAATTATTGCCTGTGCGTTGGAAAACGGTATCAACTTTTTTGACCATGCTGACATTTACGGAAAAGGTAAGTCGGAGAGCCTGTTCGGAGCGTATCTTGGACGTCATAAGGGTGACAGAGATAAAATGTTCATACAGACGAAATGCTCAATTCACGACGGACAGTACGATTTTTCAAAGGAGCATATTATCAAATCGGTTGAAGGTAGTCTTGCACGCCTAGGTGTGGAGCGTGTCGACTTTTTACTGCTCCATCGCCCGGATACGCTGATGGAGCCGGAGGAGGTCGCAGAGGCGTTTGACGCTCTGGAGTCGTCGGGTAAGGTGCGCTTCTTCGGCGTTTCAAATCACAATGCCATGCAGATTGAGCTTCTGAAGACGGCAGTAAGACAGCCCCTCTATGTCAACCAACTGCAATTCTCGGTGACAGAGGCAGGAATGGTGACCTCGGGCATGAACGTGAATATGAAGAATGAGGAGTCGGTGATGCACGACGGCGGACTTCTCGAATACAGCCGTATCAAGAAAATGACGATTCAGACCTGGTCGCCTTTTCATTACGGCTTTATGGTGAGAAGATTCATCGATAACGAGAAGTTCCCCGAGCTGAACGTCAAGCTCGGCGAGCTGGGCGAAAAATACGGCTTATCAAAGACCGGTGTGGCTGCAGCGTGGATTCTCCGCCATCCTGCCAATATGCAGCTGATTGCGGGAACTATGGATCCCGATCACCTGAGAGAAATATGTGAAGCGGCTGAGGTGACTCTGACACGCTCGGAATGGTATGAGATATACCGCGCGGCAGGGCATTGTCTGCCGTAATAAATATCTTTATTCTGTGAAAAATTGAGGAAATCCAAGTGAAGAGTGTTCTTATTACAGGCGTGTGCGGGGGCATGGGATACGCTGTCGCAAGGCGATTTGCGCAAGCAGGATTCCGTGTCTTCGGCATTGACTGCCGCCCGTCGTGCGACTTGCCGATAGATTATTTTTGCGCAGATATCACTGATAACTATTCAATTGACGAGGTGCGTGACAAGATATCGGCAGAGACGGAAAAACTGGATGCAATTCTGCATTTCGCGGGAATATATAATCTCGATTCGCTGATTGAGATAAGCGAGGAAGAGTTTGTAAAGATATTCAACATCAATCTGTTCGGCATCTATCGCGTCAACAAAGCATTCGTACCGATGATGGATCGTGGCGGTCGTATCGTAATAACGTCAAGCGAGCTTGCGCCGCTTGATCCTTTGCCGTTTACCGGGCTTTATGCGATAACCAAGAGTGCGGTGGAGAAATACGCTTATTCGCTCAGAATGGAGCTTAATCTTAACGGTATATCGGTCAGCGTGATACGTCCCGGTGCGGTGAAGACGGGTATGCTCGGCGCTTCAACGGCGGCACTTGAGGATTTCTGCAAAAAAACAAAACGCTATTCTTATAACGCCGAGAATTTTCGCCGGGTAGTAGATTCGGTTGAGACACGAAACGTGACCCCGGAAAAAATTGCCGATACCGCCTTCAAGGCGGTGACCGTAAAGCGTCCAAGGTACGTTTATAACGTCAACCGCAATATTCTCTTGAGACTTCTGAACGTCCTTCCGAAGCGGATGCAAGTCCGGATCATTACGAAAATCCTAAGGTAAAACCGTAATCGGACTATCCGGAAGATAACGCGATAAGAAGATAACCCGTTATTTTTTATAATAAAAAATGTAATTCCAAGGTCGATAGAGTTTTGAGAAAACGCGGAGTTTTAATGATATAAGATAGAATTTGTAAAGCGGAGTGGTGATATGCAAATAAGAGAAATGAATGCAGAGGACATTGATTTGGTTCTTCCTCTGTACATAGAGTATTATAACAAATACGAAAATAGCTGTTGGACAGAAACAACTGCGAAAAAGAGAATAAAGCAAGTACTGACAATAGAGGATTCCTTCTCTCTAATTATGAAAGATGATAATGATATTGCGTGTGGCTTCGTTATGGGATATTTCAAACAATACGATGATATCGTGGGTTACACGCTGGAGGAGATTATTATTGCATATCAATATCAAAACAAAGGCTACGGAAGCATGCTCCTTGCCGCACTTGAAGCAAAAGTCAGAGAAGCCGGTGCATCCTGCGTTGAACTTCAAGCGGTTAATGATGAAATGCATGAAAGGTATTATGGAAAAGCCGGCTATTCTGATGCGAAAAACTTTGTTATGAAAGTAAAGTGGTTTGAATGATAAATTCCGATTTTCCGAGGAGGCTGTGATGATTAAAGAACCGGTGCACGACACTATTTTCCTCGCAGGGAAGTCGGAGGCGGCAACGAAGGAGGATTTGCGTAAGTGCAAGTGTTATAAGAACATTGTAGTGTTACAATAGATGTGAGACTGAGGAGATAAAAAGGTATAGAAAAAGTGATTGAGTCATGTTAAAATAATGTTACCCCTAACAAACTCTAACAGAAAGGACTCAATCACTTCATGAAACATTATACCACAAACAAACGATATTGTCCACATGAAATTACATCAAATTCATCGGTTCTCAGAAACCTTTGGTATCAATGAGGAAGCCTTAAGAGAGATAATGTCTTTAAGCTTAACTGAGGAAACAATCAACGAATTTGGTAGATATGATGCTTTAAAAGCTACGTTGGATATGGATAAAGCGAAGGCATATTTCGAAAAAGTATCAGGAACTTCACTTTCGGTTTTCAAAGTCCGTTCTAAATTTGATATTTTATTGCGACAATTCATTTTATCGGGTGGTTTTGATCTTTAAAAATGGATTTTTGCTCATTTTTAGCACTTTTCATCAAGGTTCACGAGTTTCTCGTGAACCTTTTTTTACTTCAGTTTGGGAACAGCGTAAGTTAGGAGATGTAGCAACAGAAATGGTTGCGGGCGGTGATATTGACAAGGATTTAATTCTTGATGAAGGTCGCTATCCCGTTATTGCAAATGCTCTTACCAATGACGGTATTGTTGGCTACTATAATGAGGATTACAGAATTAAAGCTCCTGCTGTTACCGTAACAGGTCGTGGAGATGTTGGACACGCAAAGGCAAGAATTGTTGATTTTACGCCAGTTGTAAGGCTTTTGTCAATAAAATCAAATCACGATGTATTCTTTTTAGAAAATGCTATTAACACATTGAAAATTGTTATTGAGTCAACGGGAGTACCACAACTTACAGTGCCGCAACTTGCGAAATACGAAATATCTTTTCCAAAGCCACTTGATGAAGAAGAAAAGATAGGCACCTATTTCCGCAACCTCGACAACCTTATCACCCTTCATCAGCGTAAGTTTTTTTGTAAAAAAATGAAGAATAAGGTGATTTTAATCATAAATAAACTGGCTGATGATTGGGAACAGCGTAAGTTCGGAGACGTGTTTGATGAATATTCAGAAAAAAATCGTGCTGATCTGCCTCCGCTGACAATAATACAAGGAGGTGGTACTATTAGGCGCGATGAGTCGGAACGTGCGCTCCAATATGATAAGGCAAGTCTGTCAAACTATAAGGTAGTTAATGAAGGTGATTTCATTGTACACTTAAGATCATTTGAAGGTGGCTTAGAAAAGGCAAATTCGCAAGGAATTATAAGCCCTGCGTATCATACTTTTCACGGAGAAGGCATAGATTCAAGATTTTTCTATGCATATTTTAGATCAAAGAAATTTATTGGCACAGATCTTAAACCGCACGTTTATGGAATTCGAGATGGTCGGAGTATCGATATTGAAGGCATGAAAACAATTGAAATTCCGTTTACCTCATATCCAGAGCAAAAACTCATTGGAGATGCAATTGATACATTAAACAACCTTATCACCCTTCATCAGCGTAAGGAATTTGGGATAACTATCCGTGGGATAAAACATCAGTTTGGTTCGAAAAGATATGGTTTGGCTAATGATTGGGAACAGCGTAAGTTGGGCGATATATTTGAAAGAGTTGTACGTAAGAATACAAATAATGAATCGAAGTTACCACTGACAATTTCCGCACAATATGGATTGGTAGATCAGACCACATACTTTAATAATAGGGTTGCGAGCAGAGACGTAAGTAATTACTATCTTGTGCTTAACGGCGAGTTTGCATATAACAAAAGCACTTCTGATGGATACCCATTCGGAGCGATAAAACGGCTTGATTTGTACGAAAAAGGCGTATTATCAACACTTTATATTGTTTTTGCCATTAAAGATGTCGCAAAATACAGCTCTGATTATATGACAGTGTTTTTTGACACTAATAGGTGGCATAGAGGTGTTGCGGCAAGGGCGGCAGAGGGGGCAAGAAATCACGGCTTGCTTAATATTTCTGCGGAGGATTTCTTTGATATTGACATTCATATTCCGTCTGAGAAAGCCGAACAAGATAAACTTGGCGCGATTCTTCGTAGTATTGACAACCTTATCACCCTTCATCAGTGTAAGGATAGCATATTTTGTATCGCGATTGATGCTTTCAATATTTTAATGAAAGAAGAAAAAATGACTAATACTTGGGAACAGCGTAAGTTATTATCATTGTGCGATAAGTTTACGGACGGCGATTGGATTGAAGCAAAAGACCAAAGCAATTCAGGCGTGCGTTTAATCCAGACAGGCAATGTCGGTGTGGCAGAATTTCTTGACAAACCCAACAACAAAAAGTGGGTGTCGGAAGATACCTTTGAAGCCTTACATTGTGAGGAGGTTTTTGAGGGGGATATATTGATTTCGAGATTGCCCGAACCAGCCGGAAGAGCTTGTATAGTGCCGAATATAGGCACAAAAATGATTACAGCAGTCGATTGCACGATAGTAAGAGTATCGGAAAATACAAGCAATGAATTTCTACTTCAGTACCTGTCGTCACAGAGATATTTTGACGAAGTAAACACCTGCCTTGCGGGTGGTACACGCCAAAGAATTAGCAGAAGTAATCTCGCTGATTTTGATATTCCGGTGCCTGCGCAAAAGCAAGAGCAACAAGCGATAGGACACTTTTTTCGCAACCTCGACCACCTTATCACCCTTCATCAGCGTAAGGAAAGGATAAAAAAAGCGTCAAAAAGTAGCGATTATTCCGAGTCAAAAAGAGATCAAAATCCTTCTCTTTGGGAACAGCGTAAGGCAAAAGAATTGTGCAATATAGGTACGGGAAAAAGCAATACACAAGACCAAGTTGAAGATGGAATATATCCATTTTATATAAGGTCTGATATTCCTGTTAAAAGTAATAAGTATCTGTACGATTGTGAAGCGGTTATTACTATCGGAGATGGCAACATTGGTAGAGTGTTTCACTATGTTAATGGGAAGTTTGATTTGCACCAAAGATGCTATAAAATGACGGATTTTCAGGACATTTGGGGCAAATATTTTTACTACTTCTTTTCAACACGATTTTATGACCGTGCAATGAAAATGACAGCCAAAGCAACGGTCGATTCTGTTCGCCTTGAAATGATTTCAGAAATGGATATTTTGAAGCCTACACAAATTGCCGAGCAGAAGAAAATAGCCGAATTTTTCACCAACCTCGACAACCTTATCACCCTTCATCAGCGTGGAGGATAAAAAAATAAAAGGAGTTTTATTAGTATGAAAAAAACTGAAATTACAGAATTGTTCTGTGATTATTTCGAACGCTGGATCAGAGTGTATAAGGAGGGTGCGATAAGAAAAGTCACGATGAGTAAATACTTGTTAGCTCTTTCTTGGTTAAGAAAGCTTGTTCCCGATCTTAAAATTTCGGATTTGGATCGAACTGCGTATCAGCGTTTGATAAACGATTATGCGAGGGAACACGAAAAGCAAACGACTATGGATTTTCATCATCAACTCAAAGGAGCAATTTTGGATGCTGTGGATGAGGGATTGATATTGAGAGATCCGACTCGTAAGGCGATCATTAAGGGGAAGCAGCCAAAGACGAAGAAACCTAAGTACCTCAGTCAGTTTGAATTGCACACTTTGTTAGCAAATTTGAACTTGACTCCTGAAGTAAATTGGGATTGGTTAATTCTTCTTGTAGCAAAAACAGGCATGAGATTTTCCGAGGCGCTAGCGATAACTCCTGCCGATTTTGACTTTTCTCACCAATCTTTATCAATAGGAAAGACTTGGGATTATAAAGGAAACGGCGGGTTTCTCCCGACCAAAAATAAGTCTTCAGTAAGAAAGATTCAGATTGATTGGCAAACTGTTGTTCAGTTCTCTGAACTGATAAAGGGCAAGCCGGAAGATGAGCCGCTGTTTATAGGATGTAAGGTCTATAATTCAACAGTTAACGATTTGCTCAAAAGACGTTGTAAAGAGGCTAATGTTCCTATCATCTCGATACACGGCTTGCGGCATACGCATGCATCTTTGCTATTGTTTGCCGGCGTTTCGATAGCGAGTGTTGCGAGACGTTTAGGACATTCAAGTATAAATACCACGCAAAAAACTTATTTACATATAATACAGGAGCTTGAAAACAAGGATATTGACTTGGTAATGAGAGCTTTATCTAGTCTGTAAAATTACAATATCTACGCTGATGAATGGATAAGGTATTATTATATGTGCTTTGAGTCGGCACACTAAGGAGGTGTATATAGAAATGAGCCGAGCAAATTGCCCGGCTTTTTCTATAGCCTTTGTACTTTGAGTATATAACTGTACATTGAGTTCGTTCTAATAATATATATTTCAGTTTATAATATTAGTACGGAATTTGAACTTAGAGTACCGGAGGTGAGAAGGTGGATAAACTTACTATGGGCGATAGAATCAGAGAAGCCCGTAAACACAAAGGACTTACTCAAGAGCAATTAGCCGAGTTGTTAGACGTTAGTGTAGAGTCTGTCAGCCATATAGAACGTGGTTCAAGGTTGCCAAGTATGCAGGTATTCATCAAGCTTATAGAAGTCTTGAATGTATCTGCCGATTATCTCTTGCGTGACTCTATTTCAACAGGAAAACTCTTTGGTGAAAATGCTTTGGGAAGTAAGGTCGAACAGCTAAGCCCCAAAGAGAGAATAGCGTTAGAAGCACTTATAGACACCTATTTACAACATCATAAATGATAACTCCAAGAAGAGCCTTTCGCGAGGTTCTTCTTTTTTTATGCTTTTTTCATTCGACAGCGAGTTTCGTGTTGTTTCGACAATGCCAACGTGATATAATGTACTCACAGTACGTAAAACGGACTGCAAGTAAACAAAAGAGGGGACGGATTTCGATGAAAACAGAGATTAGCAGACAAATTGATGAATTAGGCAGATTGGTTTTACCAAAGGAGCTTAGAAAGCTTTACGGCTTTAAACCGGGTGATGCCGTGTATTTCACCTGTCAGGACGATGGCATCCTCATACACAATAAGGATTATTGGTATGAATACAGTGAAGAGGATGAAAATGATGAAGAATGAAAAAGATCTAATACTATCTGATGCCATTGTGTGTGCGGTACTTAAGGTTGAAGCTGATGCAGTAGGAGTATCTTTAGAAGAATACGTAGATAGGTTTCTTGAGGTCTTTTATAATGAGCCTCATAAGCTGCAGTCTATACTTTCACATCAATAAGAAGTCAAGTGGTAGCCGAGCTATGATCGCTCGGCTATTGCTCTGATTTCATTGTCGAATTTTGTCACTTTCTGTATTATAGGGGGTATATTATGACTAAGAAGAAAAAGAAACGTAAAAAGCGCGTTAAGAACGGTGAGCTTACCCAGCTTGCAAACGGACATTGGCAAGGTAGAGTTGCTGTCGGCAGAACCGAGACCGGTCCGATGTATCAAACGATTACTAGAGAGAGTAAAGAAGAACTTGAAGCTTTGGTGCTTTATCAAAGGCTTTTGTATGCAAGGAACAAACTCACGCAGCGTAGCAAAATGACGCTTGAGGAATGGGCTAATATATGGATAGACGAAATAAAGTTTTGTCTTATCGGTGAGATCACATACAACAGTTACCGTAGTTACATAGATAATCATATCATTCCGATTTTAGGAAAAAAGACATTATTGAGCCTTAAGAAAGAGGACATAGGAAGATTTGTCGGAAAGCTTCAAGCAAAGAGCAAGGATAAAAAGCCTTTAACTATTCCAAGTCTCAAGGCGGTTTTCAACGTATTAAATCAGATGCTAAAATCTGCTGTAAATGCAAGGCTCATTGTCTTAAATCCTGCAGAAGAAGTAACTTTGCCTAAAGCAACCAAGAAGGAAAGAGTTGTACTAACGTCCGAACAAGTAAAACGATTCTTCGATACGATTTTAGCATATTATCCGGAGTGGTACGACCTATATTATATGGAACTCTTAACAGGATTACGTCGCGGTGAGCTTATGGGTATTAAATGGGAAGATATAGACGAAAGCAGGGGTGTTATTCAAATTAAAAGAGGCATTAAGTATATACAGAACGAGCTTATTGTCACGCCTACAAAAACAAATTCGGGCAAGAGAGTAATTGTTTTGGCAGAGAGCTTGAGAAAGCAGCTCATAGAACGACATAAGAGTATTTCATCCGAGTGGGTGTTCCCGGACTTTGAGGACGATGAATTTCCCATTATGCCTACAAGAGCCACTGAGATACTTAAGAAGATTATGGCTCAGGCTGAGTTACCGTATATTCCGTTCCATAACTTAAGACATACCTTTGCTACTCAAGCTTTGGCAAGTGGTATAGAACCAGAAACGATTTCAAACATTTTAGGGCATAAATATGTTAGCTTTACTCTCGATACATATATGCACAGCACCGTAGATATGCAGAAGAACGTTTCGGCTTATATTAGAGATTTGCTATTAGAATATGGGGGTGATAACAATGGCTGATAAGCGAGATTTAGGAACGGGAACTATATATTTTCACGACGGTCAATGGGAAGGTAGAATAAGATATAGAGACGGAGGCAATAAGCTTATAGTAAGGTCTTGTTATGCTCCTATTAAGGAAGAGTGCGAAGAGAAGCTTGAGATGCTTAAAAGAGAGATTGGTCTTATAGACAAGCATCTTTGTTCTTCGGATATGCCTTTTGGTGAATGGTGCGATTTATGGAATGAGTCAGAACGCGGCAAGGTAACGCAAAGCACGTATGAACTAAGGCGAGGTTTGATAGAGAACTATCTTAAGCCACATTTAGGAAAGCTGCCGCTTGAGGATATTACTACGGAAACTTTAGGACGTCTTTATTCTCATCTTAGGAAAAGCGGAAGAATGGTACATATCGATGAGAAAGGCAAAGGCTTATCTATGGCTACCGTATATAGCTTAAGCGTTCAAGTACGGGCAATTTTCAAAAAGGCTGTTTCCATGAAACTTATTGAGAAGAATCCCGCGAAGTCGGTTAAGATCCAAAAACGCAGATATGAGGACGTCTTAATCTTTTCACCCGAAGAAATAAGGGAAATGCTAATTATAGCTCGCAAATATGATTTTTACGAAGTAATTTTGCTATCATTAGCGACAGGATTGGCTCGTGGAGAATTGGTTGCTCTTAGGTTTAGAGATATTAACTTCAAGACAGGGGAACTAAAGGTAAAACGGTTGTTTGTATCGGTAAAGGGTGAGCCTAAAATAGAACCTCTCAGTAAGGAGAGTTTGTACCGATCTATCTTCCTGCCGCCTGAAATGCTTGAACTCCTAAGAGAATATAAGAAGCGAGTTAAGTCTAATTGGTTGTTCCCGACAGCATACGGCAATAATGATGACCGCCCTAGAAACCCAAACGATTTTACTATGAAGTTCAAAGCTATAATGCGTGAAATGGGATTAGAGCAAGCGAAGTTTTCATCCCTTCGAGATACTTTTGCTGTCAATGCTCTTAACTATGGAATAGACATTAAGACGGTTGCTTACACGCTGGGTACTAAGTCTGTAAGAGGGATTACTAAAAGGTATTTGCCGTTAGTAGAGAAGAAGAAACGTCAAGCAGCGGAACGTTTAGAAAAACAGATGAGTTCTATTCTCACGGATTGATGTCTGTATGAACTTCCACTAACATAAAAAAAGCCGAGCTAGGTCGATTAGACCTTGCCCGGCTTTCGAACTTAATCCATAAATTGACCGTAGACCTTATCGCCTACGGTTATTGCTTTGCATTTTCTGTTTTGATACGGGAAATCCTGTATCTCCGGCAAGCCTTTTGCAATAGCTCTGACTCCGATCTTATTTGATGGCTCTATAGCAGGGAAGGTAGTCTCGGCTATGCGATTTGCGTGAGTCAGTACAATTATATTGAAGCCGTGAGCTACAAGGAAAGAACTGAAATCCCATAAGCTCTCAAATTTGCCGTTTGAGTCAAGGATTACCGAGATGTCCTCATCCGAGTGATAAGCGGTTATTCTGTAGTAATTCATATTTGCCTCCTTATGCAGTTGCAATTATTTTTCTCATATTCCTATTAGCGTAAGGCAGCCATATCTGATTAACGTAATCAAGCACCGGCTGACTTGGCGTAGTATTGTGGTAGGCATAGCACTGTAACACTTTTCTATTTAGGATAGAGTATTCAAGTGTTACAAGTGGAGCATCGGGATTGTCCTTTGCTCTTACGAAAAAGATTAGTGTTTCTTCTCTTAAGAATTTCTGTTCGTAAGATCCACCGCCGACGCAGTGGTGCATTAGCTCACCTTCCTTAAATAAGTCGGAGGGGCTTTTTGCAATAATAATCACGAAATCTTCTTGTTCCGAGCGCTCAAGAGCAGAGTATTTATCAGCTATCCGAGCGAATTTTGCGTAATATTCTGCTCGCTTAGCTCTGTCGGATTTTTCTTTCTCTGCGGTTTGCTCGGCTATCCTTGTGTCGTGCCAATAGTGGAAGTCTATGGGATAGCGATTCTTCGTATCATTCATATCCAAACCGAGATATTGACAAGCCTTGAAATAGTCGTTATACATCGCGTTGCTTATTTCTTTTGTTACAATATACTTGATGTATTTGCTCTTTTCATCTGCGAAGAAGTCTCTCAAATTCTTGTAGTTTTTGCTTTCAAGCTCCTTCTTGGTTTGCTCGTATATCTGAGATTGAACGAGCGATCTGTTTTTCTTAAAAGCATTTAGAATAACGGGTATGTAGTAACGCTTTTTAGCAAGTTCCTCTCTATGTTTAGCGAGCCATTTTTGGAAAGCCTTGTTTTTGCCCGCCAAATCGAGTATTTGCTTGCTTAATACATAGTCCGAAAGTCCAAGTTTTAGTAACATTTCAGCCTGCGGATTGGTACGATAAAGTCTCAAATATTTGATTATATCGTCACCTTTGAAGAGGTCTGCAGCGCTGTATTTGAATTCCGGAAATTTGAGGGCATATTCTTTATTGATGCACTTGGACTTCGGGCCAAAATCATCGTATTGAAGTCCCCATTCACCACTTTCAAACCAGCTTGGTTGTCTTTTTGCTCCTTCTGCATACCAACCTACGATATAGCCGGCGATATAGTAGAAGCATAAATCTTTGATAAAGCAGTGTTCTGAGTCTATTCCGTGTACGGAAATCTGTTTGTGCAGCCATTTTTTCTTGTAATACTTAACAGCTACAGTCACTTTGCAAAGCTCACCGTTATTTTTAGTTAAATAACTATAATAACGTACCGTAGTATCGGTATTGTTGTGAGTACGTTCATCTTCCTTGCGGATTTTTGCAAGTATGTACTTCGGTATCGATTTAATCTTAGTTTCTAACATTATCTTTTATCCTCCAAATCAGTTTTTAATATTCTAAAGAGAATTCCTATAAGGTCATCTACATCAGGGGAGCGCTTTTCTTCTATTGCCTCTCCTGTTGTCGTGTCTACCATCATATCCGGGGCTTCTTCGTTGTGGCGCAGATAAAACTTAATATCATCTACATTTTCAACGAAAGCGACACTTGCGAAGTCTCTTATCTTTTCTCTGTAAACATCTATTCTGTGGAATGGGAAGCCAACCATTTTGACTCTTTCTTCAAGTCCGAAATCTCGGCTCGTCAACGTAAGTTCTAAGTTTTCTGCTACGGTAACGGCTGCTTCTCCAAATACTTCATAAAAGTCACCTACACGCATGGCAATTATCGCTGTAGGGTACTTGTTCTCAAGAGCTTTGTACTTATCGTAAAGCGTTTGAGGTTTGTTTTCGACGACTTCCTTTTTATCTTCCTTTGCTTCATTTATGACGGGAAGAGTGCCATCTGTAACCTCAAAGGGTTCATCGTCATTTTCTTCTTCTGCATCCTCATCATCTGTGTCTGCTTCTTCGTCCTCCGAAGCTGAGAAATCAAAGAGTGACATTTGCGAAGATTCTTCTTTAGGTTTAGATGCGGGTTTCTTGGGCGGAGTAGTAACTGCTTTAGGAGCAGGAACAGCGGTTTTATAGGGCGTTCCTTCCTCGTTATAAAGGGCTTCTTCTATAGAGTCTTCTTCAAAGTAGTGAATAGCCCATCCAAACACTACCTTATCTTCGATACAAGCACAGCGCGCTCCTTTTTCAGCGAGCTTCTTTGCTTCTTCTGCGGCATATCTCATAAAGCCATTGAGGGTTTTCTTGTTTATAAGCGTCTTTCCGTCTTTAACGATCTTAACGCCATTGTGTATCTTGTCTGCAAGCACCTCACTTGCGTTTTCTTCGAGGTATTTCTTTAAGATTTCCTGTTCTGTACCTTTAGCGGTGAGTTCTAATTTAATCATTTGTTATCTCCTTTACTTTAATTGTGTCTATAAATGAAAAAAGCCCTTTCTGTTTCCAGAAGGGAACTTCGTGCCAGATGCCATCCTTGACCTCTGACTTCTTTACCGGGATAATCACCCAATTTGTTTTTTTCAACAAGTGATTATCTTCTCGTGATTTTTGCGGATATTTGCGGTAATACCGGCGAGCTTTAAGAGCTTGGTTATAGGTATATGTAAGGAAGTGCCTTATATATTCTTTACAACCTTGTTCTCGGTAGCAAACTTTGTAACCGTAAGGATTGCTTTTATTCATATCATCCTCCGTATAATCTTGTTGCCACTCGTGGCAGCGACGAGTAAATATTACAATTCATAATCGTTTGATGAAGCTCTCTGTCTTGAGCGAAGTAGTTTCTTGAAGCCAATTCATATCCTTTCTTCGTCAGTTTCTTCATCTCATATGAGTCAGAACCATCGTGATGATAACCTCTTATGTAGAAATGCCCGTCTTTGTCATAAAACTTAATGAAATCAAGGTGGCTTAAACAGTCTAAAAGCTCGTCTTTTGTAGTAACGAACTTCCCACCTTCAGCAGGGCCATTCCATCTTCCGCAAGTACCTGTAAGCAGATATGAGTCGTTCGAAAAGATGTATTCGAGATCTTCCATAAAGTCATCCCATTCACTGCGTTTGATAAGTTCCATTTCGTGATAAACAACGCAGTCGGGAATTTCGTCTATGGAAGCCCAGCCTTCTTCTTCGGCATAGGTATCAAAGAGATATTCTTTCGTATTGTCGAAATCTCCTTCTTTCATATCGTCATAGAATACGGTAGTCTTGTTTTTCATTTTTATCTCCTTTCTTATCAATCAAACTGGTCTTGAATTGCTGTAAGAACTTCATCTTCGATGTCAAGCTCATCAAGCTCTTCATCTATGTAATCTGCTATCAAGCTTGTAAGAAGCGGCTCAAGGTCGATATCTTCAATCTTGCTCTCAAGCTTATTGGTTATCATTTTCTCGATGTCTATTTCATCAAGTGCGTTGTCAATCGCGTTATCAAAGTCATAGTTCCTTATTGCATCGTGAACGATTTTGCTAATCTTTTCTTTAATTTTCATTCTTGTTATCCTCCATTTGATTAAGTATAAATTCAATTTCTTCCTTTGCACGTTCATATAAATCACGAGTCGCCGCATCAAGCGACTCTATGTAGTGACCGTAATAATACTCTGTGAAATTGATGCAGCGCCACGTTACGTATTTAGTTCCTGTGGCTGTCTCTTTTTCTCCGAGTACAAATTCACAATGGGGAAGTAAGATTCCTTTAATTATCTTATATCCGGCATTTTCTCTCATCTTTTTATTCTCCTTAAGATACACGAGTAATGCCACCACCGAAGCTTCTAAGTCCGATAGTTCCGAATTCCGAGAAGTCATCGTTGGTTTTGTTCCATACGTAAGCGAATGCGTAGTAGTAACAGCCATCTTTTTCGAGGGTATAATCCCATTCGTTTTTATATCGGGAAACAAGCATAAAGGAGTAACATTCTCCAAATTCCATAAATTCGTGAGTAATTGCATATACGGTGCAATTAAATTCGGCTTCAATCTCCTTCATTTTCTTTTCGACTTCGGGCTCTTGGTCTACCCAATAGCCTCCAAATCGTTCAAAGAAGCAGACTCGGTTTTTTTCTACAAAGCCATCTATGTAAGGCTTATAGATGTCAAGCTCCTTAAGCAGCTCGATTGCTTTGATTTTTCTTTCTTCAGGTTTCATTTTAATTCTCCTTTATAATTCCGTATTTATCGTCAACGTAGTATTCACAAACGAAAGGATTGAATATTGCTGTGCATTTAACACCTTTATAATCGACTATGTATATAGTCTGGTTATCGTCATTTTTTTCATCAATTACGGTTGCAATATCCATATCTCCGTTTAGTGAGTTTATATGGGCGCGAATCGGATAGGTTGTATCTTCGTCCGGAAATTCGCAATAATCCTGTAAATCCCTTGTTTCTCTAAGTGGAGTAGGATTATCAAGTGTTCCCATATTGTAGTCATAGTCATAATACTCTGCATAACGTTCGTGAATAGCATTGAGTATATGAATTGCAAGATAGAGATTATCTTTGTTGATGTGATGGATAGCAAATTCTTTTAATTGCTCATAGGTAGTAATTTGGTCTTTTTCTTCGGAAAGCTTTTCTACAGCTTCGTGGAAGGTCATATTCTTAAGTTCGTGAATATACATATTTATCTCCTTATCTCTATTAAACCTTCGGAGTATTCTTGAATATCTCCGTCATATCTGAATGATTCGCCATATTCTTTGAAATCAAAATAGTCGAGTAAGGACTCATCTACTTTATATCCCATAAGTTCAAACATCTCTCTACCGTAATCTTCCCAATCGAAGTTCTTGTAGATTGTTATGTCATCATCCCAACGGTCTCCGTAGTTATCTACGAGGCGTTTGAAATCATCGTAATCTCTCACTTCGAGGTAGGCTAACATAACGTCATACTTGTGAGAGTTTTCAAGCACGTCAGCTTCGTAGAGTAGGTTAAACAGCGTTTCGGGGTGAACATAATCCCAATTTGCTGCTCCTGTAGGGAAGTTGTCAATGTCTTGAATGAACAGTTCTTCATCGATACCGTCAAGTTCAAAACCTTGTTTTTCAAGTTCTTCTACGATTTCATCCCAATCTGAGTAATCAGCGAGGTCAATCCATTTAGAGCCTAAAGCCCTTTCGTTGCATTCGTTGTAAGAACCCCAAGATCCTATAACGATTTTGATTTCATTTGATACACCAATCATTTTTGTTCTCCTTCGATTATGAGTTTTTCTTCAATTCTGTCTTTTGCTTCCTCAAGAAGCTCTGAGTAATCCCAGATTGGTTTGTTCTCAGTATTCATCTTTAACCTCCTTAAAATCTTCAATTTTTACTTTGGTATAATCGCAACCATATTCGAAGTAATATCCATTTTCATCTTCGAAAAGGTCATAAGTAACTTGAGTTATTCTACCTCTGTTGGTAATGGCAACTAAGATTTCTTTCTTAGATTCGTTGAGAGCAACGATATTAAAGGTGATAAACTCTTCGCCGTCGAAGAGTTTAAATTCTTGAAGATAAAACTTGTTTTTCATTTTTCAAATCCTTTCTTTAAGTAAGCATTGTAATGATTCAATTTCTTTTTTAATTCTGTGACGTTTCATAAAATTGTAATGAACTACAGATTTAAGCTCGCTTTTTAATCTTCGGAGCTTTCTATGGATTAGTCGTTTTGTCATTTTATCTCCTTTCTTAATCTGCATATTTGAACCAAATCTTATAGGTTACTTCGATATCTATCTTTTCGAGTGAGGTGTAACCATTGCTTTCTTTTTCAACTTCGATTTCTCTGTATTCGGTGTATTCACCTTTGAATTCACCGTCTCTTCCGTATTGTGGATGACAGTATTCTCTAACACCTTCAAATACTCTGATGTACGGTTTTCCTTTCTGGCTGATACAAGCGATGACTAAATCTTCATCGGTCAGATATCCAAGTCCGGTCATCTTTGGACTCTCCAATCTTCCTAACTTCTGAACTGAGTAAAATACTTTTTTCATTTTTCTTTTCTCCTTTTATTTTTATTTTGCCTTTCGGCGCTTCCAAAATCGTAGCACTGTTCGGGTACGATGAAGTATTTATTATTGTCTTGTGTGTATATGTCAATGGTTAAGAATCACGGTAAGCATCGAAGAAAAATTTGCA
Source organism: uncultured Ruminococcus sp. (assembly GCA_964494135.1). GTDB lineage: Bacteria > Bacillota > Clostridia > Oscillospirales > CAG-272 > UBA1740. Next base: position 71,305 of record CAZBQN010000008.1, read on the forward strand.
TCGGGGTAAAAAACAAAAAAGCCAAGTATTTCTACTTGACCTCATATCGTTTTTTGAATTTGTAGCAAAATTTTATTTAGTTTACACCGTTGACATATACGAGAACTGTGCTACGATCCCTACCGAAAGGCAAATAATAAATTCTAAGTCTATTGATTTGGAGAAATAGATGTAGAAGTTCACGTTATAGTGTTTTGAATTGCTGTCCTATGGAACTACACTTGTGTAATGTAATTTAGTCCATAAGCTGACTTCGTTACATTGACTTTTTCACATAAATATGGTACAATTATTATGTAGAAAAAGGGGTATTCCAGATGATAAGAGAACTTGTACACGATCCAATTTTCCTTGCCGGAAAGTCCGAACCTGCAACTAAAGAAGATTTACCTATAGCCGGGGATTTGCTTGAAACACTTATTGCTCACCGTGAAGGTTGTGTTGGAATGGCAGCCAATATGATAGGAGTCAGAAAGTGCATCATCGCGTTTCTTGACGAGAGCGGACAAGCTCCTACATATACGGTTATGCTTAATCCTCAGATTGTAGCAAAGTCCGGCATATATGAAACAGAGGAAGGATGTCTTTCACTTCTCGGCGGACCTCGCAAATGCAAGAGATATAAGACGATAAAAGTACAGTTCCAAACGCTTGAGATGAAAACGCATACGAAGAATTTTACCGGGTGGACTGCACAGATAATTCAGCACGAAGTAGACCATTGTAATGGAGTTTTAATATAATAATTTGTTAAAAAGGAGTAATATATGATTATCGAAAGAAAATACGTCCCGTTTTGCATGCTGGCTCATAGAGATAAAGAAGCTTGGGAGATTTTTGAAAAAGCATTTAATGAGTCGTATCCTGTGGAAGATCGCGACAGAATTTGGGATATGCTTAGATCTCAGTGCCTTGCTCAAAAGGATATGGGATGGTGCTTCTATAAATTAGGAGATGTTATAGAAGGATTTGAGAAACTTGATCTTGAGAAACCGTATGATAATGGGTTCACATATAAAGATGTAAATGAAACAAGAATTGTGTCGAGGAACTATGAAGAATCCGAAGAAGGATTGAAGATTGCTTTAATTTGTCGGTGTGAAGATGTATATAATGTCGTAAAATTTGTGAGCTTTGAAGATTAAAATTAAATTTGATAGAGAATAAAAAAAGCCCTTGACTCGTTATTGAGCCAAGGGCTTAGTGTTTATTTCATGCATTTAAGCATTTTGATTACGGTGTCTTGGGACATTGGTGACACTTCACGAAAGAGTTTAATGACGATGGTTTCTTTTCCTCGAAGTTTTAACACCTCTTCGTTGTCGTTAAGCAAGTCTGACAGTGAAATTGAAAGAGCTTTGGTTAAATTCTGTAAGGTTAGAATGTTTGGAATCTTTGTTCCTTGAATGATGTTTTGTAGTGTGGTTTTAGAGATTCCAGCCTTTTTTGCTAACTCTCTTATTGACAAACCTAATGTGCAACGTTGAGAGTCGATTCTATAAGCAATTAATTTGATTATTTTAGGAGTGTAGTTATCCATTTTGAAATATAATCCTTTCTTGAGTTGTCAAGGTGATCGCTAAAGTGGTACAAAAGGCAAGAATTTGTGCCACTAAAATGGTACATATTTTTTTATGGAAAGATAAAAAAGAGAGTTTGACGTTAAAAAACATCAAGCTCTCTTTGCGATTTTTGTGTCGTTATTTTCACCTTAATCACACGATTATGGACAAAATAGTGCATATTGCATATTTTTTAAATGAAAATAGCGACTCACTTGAACAAATTGCTTGTTCGTATGAGTCGCTATTGGTCTGAGTGACTGGATTTGAACCAGCGGCCTCTACCACCCCAAGGTAGCGCGCTACCAACTGCGCCACACC
>CAZBQN010000009.1:0-64611 GCA_964494135.1 uncultured Ruminococcus sp.
GAACTTATGATCTTTCCGATACGGTTTTTATTCATAGCAATACGTCCCTAACCTTTGGGTACGGTGTGTTTATAAAAAAGGTAAATGAGCACGGTGAATTTACACATGTAATTCTAAATAAAGGTGCTTTAACAAAAACATACGACGAACACATTGAAATAAACAATCTGTGTATTATTGTCAATAAGATTGATGTTCGTAATTTTTTAGTGTTTGGATTGCATGGGCAATTGGCGTTTTTTTATGTTAAAGACGTCAAAATAAGAGGCTTTCGCTGTTTTGATTTAGGGGAAGCACAATACGGAATTCATATTTGTACGTTTGAAGATGCGGTTGTAGAAGATGCCGTTATAAAAGGGAACAAAGACGGCATTCATTTTGGCAGAGGAAAAAGGTTTTTAGTCAGAAACTGTGTTTTTAAAACATTTGACGACGCTATTGCACTTAATGGACATGACTATGACGTAGGAAATCCCGAACTCGGTTGGATAGAAAACGGAACGGTAGAGAATTGCCATGACTTAACGGCAGAAAAAACTACGGGATTTTTTTGCCGAATTCTTGCAGGCGCTTGGGTGGATTGGAGAGAAGGCATGGTTGTCCAAAAATCGGATACGGTCGTTTCCTGCGGACGAATGTATCGAGTGCGGGCTGATGCTGACGGAAAACAGTATGTTTCGGTAACTCGACCTACACACGAAAAGGGCGAAATGGTTTTAGACGGTATTTGTTGGGTTGTTATACAAACCGACGTCGTATATACTGCAGGTGTCAGAAATGTTACGTTCAGAAATATTTTTTTGGAGAAAGCGAGACTTGGCTTTGCAGTCTATTTTGATAAGGACAGATTCAGCCGGTCATATTATCCCGGGGCAAAGGTTCCCGGACAAGAGAATTTAGTATTTGATAACATCAGGATTTTACATAAAGAGAAACAGGGATTGCTCAGAATAGATACACCGATAGATTTGATTACGGTTTCTTCTTCCACGTTTTATGATAATATGATCAGCTTCGGTTCAAATGAAGCAATGGAGGATTATCAAAAAACAAGTATCAATATTTATGGCTGCTCCTTTACAAAAGAAGGAGATACTGATTTTTTGATGAATAATGTGCCTGACAAAGAAATACAGGTAAAGATGTCTTCAAACATTGCTTTGCATGATGATATGAAGCTTATAGTGCACAAAGGGAACGGAAATATCACCGTGACGTCCGATTTGCCAATGGAAAGTGTTGACTAAATCGGGATATGACATAGATTTTTAGAAAAAAGCATAAAGATATACTCGTGGAATATTGAAATAAAATCTTGAATTAAACAATAATTGAAAAAGAGGTCGGATCAAGTTTTTGAACTTGAGCTAGCCTCTTTTTTTCGCTTAATGCTACAAAAAACGAGCCGCATAAACGGCTCGCCTGTTTTGACCAACTGATATTTCGGTCTACAATTGGTAAAAATTTTATTAAATCATAGCGGCAAATAGGATACCGGCAAAAATCCCATAAATAATCGATAATACAATCGATGCACAGAAGCCAATCAGCGCGCCTTTTCCTGCAGATTTTGCTTTCAGCGGAGCGGTATCTTTATTAACCAAATAAAGAATAAGCCCTACCAAAGGAATCAAAAATCCTAAGATAGCATATCCGGTATTAGGCGCGTCATATTTATTCACAACAGATGATTTTTTATTTTCGATTTCACATCCGCAATGAATACATACTACAGCATCGTCATTGACTTCTTTTCCACATTTTGAACAGAACATGTTTACCTCCAAAAAATAAAAAGTGCGCCAACCGAAGTCAGCGCACCGAAAAACGCAGACTCCAATTGTCGCCAAACAAATCGAAAAGATATGGGAATACAACATTCTTCATAACCTAGTTCGAGAGATCTGCATTTTTACCAAATTCATAAAACTAGGGTATGCGTAAAAAAGGTATATTATGCCCCAAAGGGCAAAAATATCCCCATATATCAAATATTCGATTTGTTTGGCATAATCATTATATCACACTTTTTTCCATTTGTAAACATGTTTTTTCACTTTTCTGGCATTTTCAATCGTTTTCTTGCAAAAACGGATAATAAATGCTTTTTTTATCATATAGAAAGATTCGTAAAATCTTTGTACAAAAATGGAAAAATTAATAAAAACGAGCCGCTTTTAGCGGCTCGTTGATTTTATGCCGCCCGATATTTCGGTCTACGGTTGGCAATATGGATTTATTCTTTTTCCGTATTGTGTGCAATTCTGCCTAGAGCAAACATAAGAAGCCCGTTAAAGAAAAATCTATTACTAATTATTCCACACGATATAAAGATATATGAAAAAATCATTATAGTATTCAAATAAGCATATTTCTTTGGAATGGATAGAAGGAAAAGGGATGCTATCCCCGATTCACCTGCAACGGATAAAGTTATGAGAATAGAAATATATAACAAAAATAACCCAATAATTCCTATAATACTACCCAATATACCGATTTTGTAATATTGCTGTCCCTTTTTCTCCAATTTTTCGGATGTCATATCATCAAAACTTTTCATTTTTACCACCTTTTTTAATTAACTAAAATTGATTTTTGTATCTTTGACTTTATGTTGGCACCATATTCAACCACTTCATCATAATATGTCACATGGGAACTACCTCATTGGAGTGTAACTATTTCTTTGGCGCTTATCAAAGAATTACCGCCGAGGCTTCTTGCTGTTACACATGCGCAATTAACAAAAGAAATGTTAACTCGGTTCAAAGTCTTGAAACTGATTTCAGCCATCATCTGACAAAGAACACAGTCTTTCGCTTCTTATTTCTGAGTTTTTGACAAATTGTCATCATCGGATTTGCTTACACAATCAGAAATTGTAAAACAATGTTCAAATTGCAAGGCAATCGCAATTAAATAAACATTTTTTAGCCTTCCTTTCATTCAAAATGATAAACAATAAATAAAAAAGTGCGCGGCATAAAACCACGCACCGAAAAACGTAGCTCCATGCCGCGACGCAAACTTTTTACACTACCATATAACACGGAAAAGCATACAAAAAGGGAGCATACATTTTTACACAAAGGAAAAAGGTATACTTATCCCATGTTGACCATGGTAGTGTTTTGTTATTCAGTTTACGTCGCATTTTCATTATATCACACTTTTAGTGGTTTGTAAATATATTTTGTTTTTTATTTTCAAAAAAGGATTTACATAAATAAGAATTTTCACTTGTATAAAAAGTAATGAATTGATGCAAGTTGCGAAAAAAAAGACCGATAACAAGCAAAAAGCACTTGACTCGGTCTTTTTTAAGTATCAAAAGTTTTCTTTTTAGTAAAAAATCAATTCTTCTCTTTGAGAAGGTCGCGGATTTGCTTCAGTAGCTCCTCGGTAGAGTTTTCTTTAGCAATCCTGTCTGCTTCTGCTTTTGCGGCTTCCTCAGCGGCTTTCGCTTCTGCTTCCTTTGCTTCCTTTTCGTCAAGATAAGCCTTAACAGCGTCTAAGTCATAGAGCTTTACGCCTCTTGCCTTGAGAGCTTTTTTATCCTCTTTGGTAAGCTGACCCTCGCGCACCTTCTTTGCACCGTCACGGAAGTTGTTTATTACCTTAACGATAACAAAGAGAACGAAAGCGATTATAAAGAAGTTAATAATAGCATTTATGAACGAGCCCCAGTCTATGTAGATTGAGTTTGCGACATCAAGTTCCTGTACAATATCACCTGCTTCGTTTGTAACGCTGGTATATTTGGGTACAAGCACGGTGTAAAGGTCGCTGAGCGAATTGGCACCGATGATAAGTGCGATTATCCAGTTTATAACAGGCTTTAAAATAAAGTTTGTAAGACCGTTGACAATAGCGGTGAAAGCACTGCCGACGGTAACACCGACTGCCATATCGACGACGTTGCCGCGAGTTATAAACTTTTTAAATTCCTCAAAAAATTTTTTCATATTCTCTCCTACTTTGATTTTTTTGTTGCCGAAATGATTATAAAACAAAAAACATTTTTTGTCAATAGAATATGCTAATTTGTCGAAAAAAAGGAACGAGGGTAGCTCAAGTTGCAAAAAACTTGAGCTACCCCGGAATGCGCTAAGGATTAGGGAAATCCCGAGCGAAAATCTTCGTTCTTCGAGGCGCTAATCGTACAAACGTACGATGAGCCTTGAAAAGGGAAATAGAAAATGACCTTGATTTAATGGAGAAATTCGGAGAATTTCAACCTTATAAAGTTTTTTTAGCTCATTTATTGTTTTCTAAGCTTTTTATTTCTTTTCGGTCATTTTCGCTCGCGCCGGGATGCACCAGCCACTGGTGTAGGTATTTGTTCTTTTTACCTTGTTAGTGTTAGACTCCGGAATAAGCGGAGAAGCCGCCGTCAATGGGGAGAACTACGCCGGTGACGAAGCTTGAAGCCGCATCATTCAGGAAGAAGAGAAGCGCACCGAGAAGCTCATCAGCCTCGCCAAAACGGTTCATGGGCGTTGCGCGGAGAATTTTTCCGGTTCTCGGGGTAGGGGTACCGTCCTCGTTGAACAGCAAAGCTCTGTTCTGATTTGAAACGAAAAAGCCGGGTGCGATGGCATTTACGCGAATTCCGGTGCCTGCAAAGTGAACGGCGAGCCATTGCGTGAAGTTGGAAACAGCCGCTTTTGCCGCGCTGTAAGCAGGAATTTTCGTTAAGGGTCGGTAGGCGTTCATTGACGATATGTTCAATATATTTCCGCCCTTACCCGAAGTTGCCATATCCTTGGCAAATACCTGTGTGGTAAGAAAAGCGGCGGTACAGTTGAGGTCAAATACGAATTTTATTCCGTCGGCGGACAGGTCGAAAAAGCTCTGCTTCGAGTCATCCTCGATGCTTGCCTCGTCAAAATATTCGTTGTCGGTAGTTGCGCGTTTATTGTTTCCGCCGGCACCGTTAATCAGAATATCGCACGTGCCGAGCTCTTTGTCAACGATAGCCTTTGCTTCGTTCAGGCTGTCTTTGTCAAGGCAGTTTGCCTTTACGGCGATTGCCACACCGCCGTCGGCTTTTATTTCCTCGGCAAAGGCGTTTGCCGCATCGTAGTTTATGTCGAGCAGAGCGACCTTAGCGCCGCATGCGGCAATAGCTTTGGCAAAGTCGGAGCAGAGAACACCGCCGGCTCCTGTAATGACGGCAACCTTGCCGTGTAAATCCATATCAAAGGGAAGCTTCATATCAATAAATCCTTTCATTATTAAACGGGTATGTACCTATCATTTGAGTCGTATGCCGCAAGAAGTATTCTCAATGAATACTGCGCACTCTCGGCAGTAACCGGGGAGGGGGAACCGTCAAATACGCTTGAATAAAATGAATCAATCAGATACTTATGACCGTTGCCGTAGCAAGCCTTGCCGTGCGAAGAAGCAGAATCTTTTTCAAGGTCATGCTTGATGCCGTCGACGAACAGTTCAAAATTTCTTATTTCTATTTTGTGATTTTCTGTAAGAATAAGGACGGTTTGCGCATCGTAATTTTTAAAGGCGTTGGTAGCGTAGAAATTGCCCCTTATTCCACCTTCAAATTCTATAACGCCCTCGCAGGTGTCCTCGACGTCAATTACGCCTTTTAACGTGTGATTAGCCTTTGTAGCACATATTTCTTTTGGAATTCCAAGGAAATAACAAAGCAGATCTATCGTGTGGATGGCTTGATTTATCATTACGCCTCCGCCGGAAGCCGCCATTGTACAGCGCCACCGGTCCTGCTTGTAGTACTCAAGATTGCGCTCCCAGAAGATAGTACCGTAGGCTGCAATGGCACCGCCGTCTTCTTTGACAAGCTGTTTTGCACGCACGGTAGCAGGATTAAATCTGTTCTGAAAGCAGACGCAGACCTTGCCTTTACTTTTCTTTTCCGCATTGATTATTTTCTCAATCTCGCCGCGGTTTATGCACATGGGCTTTTCGAGAAAGACGTTTATATCTCTTTCGAGGGCTTCGATTGTCATTTCAGCGTGAAGATAATGGGGCGTTGCAATATGCACGACGTCGGGCTTCTCGCGGTCAAGCATTTCAATATAATTTTCATAGATTGGAACAGAGACGCCGTACTTTTCAAGCTTTGCTTCCGCTCTTTCCCGTCTGATGTCGCATAGTGCGACAAGCTCGGCTGACTCATTTTCGATTATTGCCCAAAGATGGTTATCAGAAATAACGCCGCAACCAATCAGAGCTACTCTGAGTTTTTTCATAACAAGATCTTCCGATATTTTGATTTATTTGCCCTGATTACCTTGTGCTTCTACGGTATCGTCGTTTGCGGTTTCGCGGGGCTTGGAAATTGCAATACGCTTTTTAAGCTCGTCGTAGAACAGCTCGTCATCAATGGGGAGGGAAATATCTTTGTCAAGCCATGTTGACAGGAGCATGGCATTAGCCAGCTGAACTCCGGCAAGTCCGTCTGATGCGGGAGCGTAAAGCGGCTCGATTCCCTGAACAGCCTTTATGACGTTGTTAACAATACCGACGTGCTGCGGATTGTCCTTTTCAAGCTCAACTTCAACGGTGGGCAGACATTCCGGCTTGTCAAATCCGGTTTTCGCAGTGGCACAGTGCACGCGCTCGTCGACCTTAAGCTCTTTGTAAAACAGCTTGTTGTCCTCAAAAATAAGCGTACCCTTAGTACCCGTAACCTCAAAGCGGTTTGTTCCGGGAGCGTCCGCGGTAGTTGTTACGAACACACCTGTTGCGCCGTTGGGGTATTCGCAATAGCAGGTTACGTCGTCCTCAACCTCTATGTCGTGCCATTTTCCGAAATGGCAGAACGCACGTACCTTGCAGGGGGACATACCGATTATCCACTGGAACAAGTCCAGCTGATGGGGAGCCTGATTATAGAGCACGCCTCCGCCTTCTCCGACCCACGTTGCACGCCAGGAGCCGGTGTCATAGTAGTACTGAGTTCTGTACCAGTCGGTGATTATCCAGTTGGTTCTCTTTATGTCGCCGATTTTACCCTCGGCAATCATTGCCTTCATCTTTTTGAAGGCGGGATTTGTTCTCTGATTGAACATAATACCTAGGATTTTGTCGGATTTCTCGGCTCTTGCGAGCATTTCTTTTACCTGCAGAGTATAAACTCCGGCAGGCTTTTCAACTATACAGTTGAGGTTGTTGTCAAGCGCCTTGATTGCAAGCTCGGGGTGCAGATAGTGGGGAGTGCATATCATCACCACGTCGCAAAGACCTGACTTGAACATTTCCTCCGCGTCTGTGAAATACTCAACGTTTTCAAATTTTTCTTTGAAGTATTTGAATTTCTTTTCGTTGATATCGCAAAAGGCGGTAATTACGCCGTTTTCAATTTTTCCGCTTAAAAAGTTATTTGCGTGGCCCGTACCCATATTACCGCAGCCGACTATACCGAATCTTACTTTGTCCATATTCCCTCATTATCCTTTCTGTAACCTTGATTTGTCATCAGTGTTTCAAGTGCGTGTACTGCAAAATCAAAAGCCTCTCTGTTGTTTCTGAAGCCGTATTTACCTTTCAGCTCGTGTCCGTCGATGAGCTTGTAAGCATCGAAGAGGAACAAGTGAGGCTCAAGCGTGAGGTAAACGAGTTTATCCGTGCTCTCGTTTACTATGTCGATTATTTCGCCTATTCTGCCTTCGCCGTCGCCTGCGGGTACAATCATCTGTGTCTCATAGATCGCATCCTTTATGTGCATATATGCGAGGTTCATAAGCGTTGCGTTTATTCCGTCAATAACGTCTGCGTTATTCATTCTGTAATTCGCAGGGTCAAAAATCGCATAAAGCTCCGGCACCTCCGTGAGAACATCCCTGACCTCGGCGGGCATTTGTCCGTAGATGGCGGACTCGTTCTCATGGCAGAGTCGGATGCCTCTTTTCTTCGCGATGTCTGCCAGTATTTTCAGACGGCGAAGTACCTCGTCTCGCCATTTTGAGAGCTCATCCTGCTTTACGTAGAATGAGAACATTCGCATATTTTTCGTTCCGAATATTTCGCAGGCACGGAGCGCACGCTCAAAATCGGGCAAGTGCTCCTCAAGCGGCTTTTCGATAGGGAATTTGCCTATGGGAGAACCCAATGAATTAACCTTGATTCCGTTTTTGTCAAGCTCTGCTTTTACCGAAAAAAGCTCTTCATCGGTAAGTGTGAGAATAGGTTTTCCGCCTATATTTCTAGGCTCTATGTAGGAGATACCGTTTTCTTTGAGTGCCTTAATCTGCTCGTCAAGCGACGAGCCTGCCTCGTCCGCAAAAGCGGAAAATACAAACCTTGCCATCAGTTATCCTTTCTTAAAAGAGGGGTTTCAGATTTTTAAAGCTGATTGCCATCTGACCGTAGGAATCGCCGCTGTCGGGTGCATTGTCCTGTTCAACCAGCGCGTTTTCAATACCGAGACTGTCGCAAAGCTCGATGATTGGCTTAAAATCAACGATACCTACGCCGCAGGGACATATATCGCCTTTCGGTTCGGTCAGCATATCCTTAAAATGAACGTTGTTCATTCTGTCTTTTCCGATTTTTCTTATATATTCCATAGCGTCGTATCCCGCGTATCTGACCCAATACGTATCGAGAATAAAATTCAGGTCCTCTGCTTCCTCAATCATTGCGTCAAATAAGGTTGTACCGCAGTCCTTATCAAACTCAAAGGCGTGATTGTGATAGGCAAAGCTGAGCCCTGCGTCCTTGATTTTCTTAATCGGCTCAGAGACAACCTTAAAGAAACCACGCAAGCTGTCAAGGGAGCCGCGGTATTCATTCGGCATACCGCCTAAGCCGATTACCGGGCAACGGTAGATCTGATGCTCTTTTATCAGATTGTCGGTGTCATTTATTATCCTGTCAAAAGGCGAGTGCGTGCAGACGATCGGCATTGAAAATTCGTCGGATATATCGCGGAGCCTCTCTGCTTCAATTTGGCAGATCGCAGACATCTGTGCCGTGTCATAGCCGATTTTTTTCATTTGAGCAAAGGATGCTCGCAAATCGTCCGGATTTGTGGTATTGTCACGGATAGAGTAGAACTGTGCACCAAGTTTCATTGTTTGAACCTGACCTTTCTTTTTGTTTTAATTCTAACACAGTAATTTGCTTTATTCAATATTTTTGGAGGATTTTTTTATTGTAACCCTTGCAAAAACTATTGCAAAAATTGCTCCTATGTGATACAATATATATGTATAAGTATACGCAAATGAAAGGAGAACGGTATATGAACGCCAATTTTTCCTTTGAAACGCACGGAATTTGCCTTTCTCATAAGACGGATATACAACCGCCTGACAGCCTCGTGCGCACTCATTGTCATGAAACCTATGAGATACTGTTCGTGGCTTCGGGTGAGGGCAGATACGTCGTAGAGGGAAGCTCATACCCCATAACTCCCGGTACGATTATGGTAATACGTCCTTTTCAGTATCACTGCGTACTTTTGCGCACGGATATTCCTTACGAAAGATTCGTCATCAACTTTTCTGATGCTCATCTTGTGAATGACGCAAAGGAGCTTATCGGCGGTTTGATGCAGAGTGAGGATGCCAGCGGCAGATTTTATCCCGCAGGCACCTTGGCAGACGGAGTAATTTCCACGTTTGAGCGTTTTGAGACCGCTCTTTCGTTGCCCACGGCAGAGCGTTCGGTTTACGTTAAAATGCTGCTGTCGGAGCTAATCGTTCTTCTCTCTGTATCGGGCGGAGAGCAAATGGCAAACGACGAGACAGAGCTCGGTGCCAGAGTGATAAAATATCTGAATGAAAACATTGACAGAAATATAAGCCTTGATAAGCTTGCAAAGCGTTTCTTCGTCAGCAAGTATTACTTATGCCGCGCGTTCAAAAAGCATAACGGCATATCCGTGCACGGGTACATAAACCGAAAAAGAGTTGCTTACGCAAAGCAGCTTATTGAGTCGGGAGAAACTGCGTCGGGTGCGGCGTATCGCGTCGGGTTCGGAGATTATTCCGCTTTTTACCGCGCCTACGTTAAGATTGAGGGCAAAGCACCGACAGCTGATTGAGTGAGGATTTATGAGTTATAAGTATTTAGACAAAATTAACAGTCCCGAGGATGTAAAGGCACTGACAGACGAAGAAACGAAGCTTCTGACAGACGAGCTTCGCAGTTTCCTTATTGATAAGGTCAGTAAAAGCGGAGGACATCTGGCGTCCAACCTCGGCGCGGTTGAGCTGTGCGTGGCACTCCACAGAGTTTTCGACTCACCGAAGGACCACATAATCTTCGACGTCGGACATCAGGCTTACGTACATAAAATTCTTACAGGGCGAAAGGATAGATTTGACGACCTTCGGAAGCCGGGCGGACTGTCCGGATTTACGACTATGAGGGAGAGTGAGCACGACCCGTTCGGCGCAGGACACAGCTCGACGTCAATTTCCTCGGCTCTCGGATATGCCGAGGGCGACAAGCTGAAGGGGAGCGACGCGTATACCGTATGCGTTATAGGCGACGGGGCTTATACCGGAGGTATGGCTCACGAGGCTATTAATAACTGTCATCCGGGACTCCGACTGATTATCGTCATAAACGAGAACGGAATGTCAATATCCACGAACAAGGGCGCGTTTGCAAACTATCTGTCAAGGGTCAGAAGCTCCAGCGGATATTCGCATCTTAAACAAAAGACGCACTCTTTCCTTTCGTATATTCCGGTTCTGGGAAACGTAATTGCATGGGTTCTGTCAACCATAAAGCGCGGCATCAAGAAAGTCGTTTTCAGATCCAACTATTTTGAAGATCTCGGCTTCTATTATATCGGTCCCGTTGACGGAAACAATTGCAAGAAGGTTGAGCGCGCGCTGAGAAAAGCGAAAAAGCTTAACAACTGCGTTGTTGTACACACCAGAACCGTTAAAGGAAAAGGCTCTTCGGATGCGGAAAACGCTCCTGACGAATATCACAGCGTCACTTCCGGAGCAAAAGGAAATCAAACCTATCACTCGGTTTTTGCAGACGAGCTGGTAAAGGCTGCAGAGGAAGACAGCACTATCGTCGGCGTTACTGCCGCCATGGGTCTCGGAACCGGACTCAGCACCTTCGGCAGAAGATTTCCCGACAGATATTTTGACGTCGGAATAGCAGAGGAGCACGCCTTGACATTTTCGGCAGGCTTGGCGGCTAACGGCTTTAAGCCCTTTGCGGCAATATATTCAACCTTCCTTCAGCGCGGATATGACAATATAATTCACGATATTGCCCTGCAGGGGCTTCCCGTCAGGATATTCATTGACCGAGCCGGGATTGCGGCTTCCGACGGTGCAACCCACCACGGAATATTTGACGTTTCCTTTCTCTCGCATACTCCCAATACGGAAATATACGCGCCTGCGGTATACGCTTCGCTTAATGAGGCTGTAAAACTCGCACGCGATGCAAAAGCACCCATTGCGGTGCGTTATCCCAATGCGTCGGAGAGCGCGAAAATTGCCGACTTCTATAATATCGCAAAGGGTGAGGCATGTGCGTACAAATACGATTTTGATGAAAAAGATCCTCCCGAGTGCATTTTTATTACGTACGGCAAGCTCGCCGAGAGGGTGATAGACGCGAAAAATATTCTGCAAAAAGAGGGAAAGAGTGTCGGAATAATTCTTGTTGAGAGAATTAAACCGTATGAACCCCTGGTAGATTTTCTTTTTTCGGTCTGCAATAAAAATACGCGCATCCTCTATGCTGAGGAGGGCATAAAAAACGGCGGCGCGGGAATGATTACCCGTGACAAGCTTTATGAGTCGGGCTGTGAGGTTTGTAAATTTAAGGTAGCCGCGATTGACGACAACTTCGTTATACCCGATGTAAAATGTGATATTTACGATTATGCAGGCTTCGCGCCGGATGCGCTTGCGGAATTTTTCAGGTAAAAGCAATGATAATTGATACAAGAAATACAGATACGGAAAAGTATATTGATCTGGTAAGGGCACACATTTCTGCCTATATGCCAAAGGTATATATAATAACCTTCGGCTGTCAGCAGAACGTAGCCGACAGTGAAAAGCTGCTCGGCATGGCAAAGGAAATGGGTTACCTCAGCACCGAACGCGCGGAAGACGCGGATTTGATTTTGGTTAACACCTGCGCAATCAGAGAGCACGCCGAGGCTAAGGTTTTGTCGCTTCTCGGAAGATACAAAAAACTGAAAAACGTGAAGCCGGAGCTAATAATAGGCGTATGCGGCTGTATGGCGGCGGAGGAGCATATTGCAAAGCAACTGATGGGAAACTTTAAAAACGTGGGCTTCACACTTGAGCCTAATATGCTTCACAGATTTCCCGAGGTGCTTTATAAGCACATTACGGAGAATGAGAGGAGCTTCGTTCTCGGAGAGGATAAGGGGGATCTGTACGAGGGTGTGCCCGTATGCCGTAACTGTTCCTACAAAGCCTCGGTCAGCATTATGTACGGCTGTAATAATTTTTGCAGCTATTGTATAGTGCCGTATGTCAGAGGCAGAGAGAGAAGCCGCAGTTCGTCGGATATCATAAGAGAATGCGAGCTGCTGGTCGCAGACGGCTGCCGTGAAATTACACTACTCGGACAAAACGTAAATTCTTATAAATCTGATATGGATTTTGCGGATTTGCTGGAAAAAATAGGGCAGATTAAAGGCGATTTTATTATAAGGTTTATGACAAGCCACCCGAAGGATGTGCCGGACAAGCTGATTGATGTAATGAAAAGGTATACTCCCAAAATTGCTCCGTATTTTCATCTGCCCCTGCAATCGGGAAGCAATAAAATACTGAAAGCGATGAGAAGAACCTACGACACCGACAGATTTCTCTCGGTTGTGAATAAGCTTCGCGAGGCGGTGCCGGGTATATCCATTTCCAGCGATATTATCGTCGGTTTTCCGGGCGAGGAGGAGCAGGATTTTCTTGATACTCTCGATATGCTGAAAAGGGTGAGATTTGATATGGTTTACGCCTTCAAGTATTCGCCGAGGAAAGGGACGCTTGCCGCATCAATGGAAAACCATATTCCCGAGGAAGAAAAGGAGAACAGGCTCGCAAGGCTCAATGCGCTTCAGGAAGAGATATCCTATGAAAAGAGCGCGGAGTATGTCGGCAGAGTTGAAAGAGTGCTTGTCGATTCGGTATCCAAGCGCAGAGGTTTTAAGACGGTTAACGCCAGAACCGCGTCGAACAGACTTGTACATTTCGATGCGGCTGAAACGGCAGTCGGTGAGTTCAGGCTTGTAAAGATAGAAAAGGCGGAAGCTTACAATCTTCTTGCAACGGAAATAAATCAATGAAAGCAAAATGGAAAAAAAGAGGTATATGAAAATGACTAAAATTATTGAACTTGCACACGCGCTCGGCATGGAGATTGCCGCAAGCGATGAGATAAAGAATCTTGAAAAGGCAAAGGATGCCTTTGAATCAAATTCAGAGCTTCAAGCAAAAATGAGTGAGTACGAGACTGAAAGGAAGCTTCTCGGCGAGGAATTTATGAAGGAAGAGGGGGAGGCTGACCAAATCGCCATAGCAAATCTGAAAGCAAGAATTGAAGAGCTGACGAAGGAAATTTCCAGGGACCCGATCTATATTGCTTTTTCCGAGGCTCAGGCGAACCTCAATAAGGTTATGGCCGACGTTAACGCAGAGATCAAATTTTGCATAACCGGAGAGCGCAGCGACTGTACTCATGATTGCTCCACCTGTTCCGGTTGCCACTGATTCATTTTATTATTTTGGAGGATTGACCGATGGCTGACAAGCAGGCTGCGGTGATTATTAAAAACCGAAAGGATTTACAGACCGTCACCCCGATGATGCAGCAGTATTTAGACTTAAAAGGGGAGTACGAGGATTATATTCTCTTGTACAGACTGGGGGATTTCTACGAGTGCTTCTTCGAGGATGCGGTTTTGGCATCCGGAGAGCTTGAGCTGACTTTGACCTCACGCGATTGCGGAGATAATAAAAGAGCTGCAATGTGCGGCGTCCCTTTTCACAAGGCTGACGCATATATAGGAAAGCTGGTTGAGCGCGGACACAGAGTTGCCGTATGCGAGCAGACGGAGGACCCCAAGGCTGCGGTAGGACTTGTAAAGCGCGAGGTCGTCAGGGTGGTAACTCCGGGTACGGTTACGGATGCAGATTTGCTCAACGAGGGAACAAATAACTATCTCGTTTCCATATATTACGGCAAGTCCGGTGTTGCGCTCTGCTTCGGAGACATAACTACGGGCGACGTATCCTGCACTTACGTTGACGGAGATGATATGGAGGCACGCTTGCAGAACGAAATCGGTGCGTATTCACCGTCGGAGGCGATAATTAATATTTCGGAAGATGAATGTAAATCCCTCTGCTCATTTTTGCATGACCGATTTAACACATTGATAAGTGCCAAAAACAGTTCGCTTTTTTCCTACGAAAAAGCAAAGGATACGGTAAAAAGCGTATACGGCACCGAGTCGGATAAGCTGAACGAGCCGGAGCTTATAATGGCTGTCGGAGCTTTGCTTTTGTATATCAAGGATACGCAGAAGTCCGATTTGACCTTTACCAGGGAAATCAATCTCTATCAAAGGGGACAGTTCCTTGAGCTTGACCTGAACACAAGACGTAACCTGGAGCTTACGGAGTCGATGCGGTCGAAGGAAAAGCGCGGCTCACTCTTGTGGGTGCTTGACAAAACCAAGACCGCGATGGGAGCCAGACTTTTAAGGTCATGGATACTGAAACCGTTGCTTAATCCCGTCACTATACAGAAAAGACAGAGTGCTACTTCTGTTTTTTGCAAAAACAGAGTCTTCCGCGACGAGCTTACCGAGCTGCTCACAGGCACGCTTGATATAGAACGCCTTACTGCTAAGGCGGTATACGGTACTGCCAACGCAAAGGATTTGCGTGCAATATACCTGAGCATTGCAAATCTGCCTGAAATTAAACGCATTGTTTTGGAAAGCGGATGCGAATATCTCTGTGAAATAGGCAGAGCACTTGATACGCTTGAGGATCTTTCATCACTGCTCGGAAGTGCGCTTGTTGACACCCCGCCTTTTACCGTACGCGAGGGCGGAATGATAAGATCCGGATTTAACGCGGACGTTGATTATTACCGTTCGGTTCGTGACGGCAGTAAGGAAATAATGGACTCTATTGAGCAGAGAGAGCGTGAGGAAACCGGTATTAAAACTCTTCGTGTTGACTATAACAAGGTTTTCGGCTACTATATTGAGGTTACGAAATCGCTTACAGATCAGGTTCCCGACAGATACGTACGAAAGCAGACTCTTACCAATTGTGAGAGATACATAACTCAGGAGTTAAAGGAAATGGAAACTACCATTTTCAGTGCAGATGAAAAGCTCGTTGCGCTTGAGTATGAGCTGTTCAACAAGCTGCGTTTGGTCGTGTCCGATAACAATTCCAGGCTTCGTGCAGTTGCGGCACTTATCGCCGAGCTGGACGTGTACCGCTCCTTCGGTGAGGTTGCGGACAGGAACGGTTTTGTTTGTCCGGAAGTGGATATGTCATTCGACTTGCATATCAAGGACGGCAGGCATCCTGTGGTTGAGAGATTCGTGACCGACAATTATTTCGTGCCCAACGATACGACCCTTGATGTCGGCGCGAATAAGGTTATGATAATTACGGGTCCGAATATGGCGGGTAAATCCACGTATATGCGTCAGGTCGCAATTATCACCATTATGGCGCAGATTGGTTCGTTCGTACCCGCACGTGAGGCGAGAATGGGCATCGTTGACAAGGTGTTTACCAGAGTCGGCGCATCAGATGATCTGGCGTCCGGTCAGTCTACCTTTATGCTGGAGATGAACGAGGTCGCACAGATTTTGAAGAATGCTACAAAACGCTCGCTGATAATATACGACGAGGTCGGCAGAGGAACGAGCACCTTTGACGGCATGGCAATTGCAAGAGCGGTCGTCGAATATACTCACTCCAAGAAAATCGGGGCGAAGACCCTTTTTGCCACCCATTATCACGAGCTGACTGATATGGAGGATGAGTTCGACGGTATTGTAAACTACAATATAGCCGCAAAGAAACGCGGAGACAATATCATTTTCCTGCGCAAAATAGTCAGAGGCGGCACCGATGACTCCTACGGTATTGAGGTCGCAAAGCTGGCAGGTGTTCCAAACGAAGTCGTAAAGCGGGCAAAGGAAATACTTAAAGACATCGAAAGCAATTCGCGTATCGCAGACGGCAGCGGCGTAAAAAAGCAAAACGAGCATACCCCCGACCTGTTTTCCGCTATTTTGCAGTCAAAAGACAGCGAGGTTGCGGACAGAGTGAGAGCGGTTGACCTGAATACGACCACTCCGATTGAAGCGATGAATTTGCTGTTTGAATTAAAGAAAATACTTAATGACTAGGAACTGTTATGGGAAAAATTAACGTATTGAGCTTCGAGATTGCCAATCTCATTGCGGCAGGCGAGGTTGTCGAAAGACCCTCGTCCGTGCTGAAGGAGCTTATTGAAAATTCAATTGATTCCGGGGCTACGCAGATTATCGCCGAGATAAAGCGCGGCGGCGTATCTCTTATCCGCGTAACCGACAACGGCTGCGGTATTGAAAAGGATGATCTTCCGATAGCTTTGAAAAGGCACGCGACGAGCAAAATCAAGGATAAAGAAGACCTTGATTCCATTATGACGCTGGGCTTCAGAGGCGAAGCTTTGGCGGCAATATCCTCCGTATCTTCCATGACTATAATTACGAAGACCAAGGATTCGGATACCGGATATATGCTGACTGCCGAAGCGGGAAACGTTATTGACATCGGCGAGGTGGGCGCATCGGACGGCACGACGGTAGTTGTCAACGACCTGTTCTACAACGTGCCCGCCAGACGCAAATTCCTGAAAAAGGACTCGACAGAGGCAATGAACGTCAGCGCACTTGTTGAAAAGGTTGCGCTTTCCCGTCCGGATATTTCGGTACAGCTGCTTATAGACGGTGAGGAGAAATTCAAGACTCCCGGCGACGGAAAACTGTACAATACTGTTTATTCGATCTACGGCAAAGTTATGGCATCAAAGCTTATCGAGGTCAACGGCGTTGCGAGCGGCGTTCGCGTCCATGGATTTATCGGACGAAGCGACAACGTCAGGAAAAACCGTAACGGTATGAACGTTTTTATAAACGGCAGATACGTAAAGTGCCTGACGGCACAGGCGGCAATTGAAAACGCCTATACGTCCTATATTGCTCCGAATTGCTATCCGAACTGCTTTTTGTTTATCGAAATAAATCCCTCGCAGGTCGACGTGAACGTTCATCCTGCGAAGCTTGAAGTTAAATTCTCTGATGAAAGACCGGTATTTGAGGCGGTTTACCATTCGGTCAAAACAGCTCTTACAGAAAATGAATACCGACCGGAGATGGAGCTCGCCGGTCAGAAAGAAAAAGCTGCTTCTTTGTCCCAATTTGTGCCTATCGGTGCCGATACAAAGGGTGAACAGCTTGGATTCGGTATAAAAGCCGCGCCTTACGTAAAGGACAAGCCTCGCAGCACATTCAGAGAAGCGGAGCGTTATGAGGTCAAGCCTCAATACGGCAGAGAGGGCAGGGAAATCGACCTTGATAAACCTGTGCGCGTTTCAGCAGGTGACTTTGCAGGTGTGTCAAGAAATAAGAACGGCATCGCCGTCGATTCGCCGACTCTGACTCCCCGTGACTCTTTAGAACTGCTGAACAGATACAGAGATGCGAAGCCTGCCGGTGAAACCGCTGCAATGAACAGCGCAGTACCTACCCACCAAGAAAACACCGTTTTGAAAAATGTGGGCACCGTGGAAAGACCTGACGTACCAACATACAAATTCGTCGGTGAGGCTTTCGACTGCTACGTAATGATAGAGTATGAAAACTCGCTTTTGATTATCGATAAGCACGCGGCGCACGAGAGAATCATATTTGAAGACTTGAAGCGTAAAAGAAAAGAGGAGGGCAGATTGGCTACACAGCTTTTGCTTCTGCCAGTTACAGTCTTACTTGACGGCAGAGAGCTTGATTGCGCAAGAGAATTTTCCGATGAGCTAAAAAGCGTGGGCTTTGAATATACGGTAAACGATCGAGCTTGCGATATAACCGTTATTCCGAATTCCTTGAGCGCAGACGAGGTTGAGGGACTGTTCGTGAAAATGCTTGACGAGCTTGTCGAGGGCAAGGGCAATCCCGCAGTAACCGAGGCGGTAAGACTTGAAAAGACGCTGTATCAGATTGCTTGCAAATCCGCGATAAAAGGCGGCAGGGTATATGATAGGGCGGTTCTCGATTGGCTGATAGAACGGGTGCTGGCTCTACCGGATATCACGGTGTGCCCTCACGGCAGACCAATTGCGTACAAGCTCACGAAGAACGAGCTTGACAGACAGTTTGAAAGAATAAAATAATACAGAGGTTATAATGGCAAAATATACATTGCTAAGACAGGAGGGAAAAGCGCGCCGAGGAAGATTTGAGACGGTTCACGGCACGATAGAAACTCCCGTTTTTATGAACGTCGGCACCAGTGCCGCTATAAAGGGCGGTATTTCAACCGTCGATTTAAAGGAAGTCGGCTGTCAGGTTGAGCTGTCGAACACCTACCATTTGCACATTCGCCCGGGCGACGGACTTATCAGAAAAATGGGCGGTATTCATAAATTCTTCAATTGGGATAGGCCCGTCCTTACGGATTCGGGAGGATTTCAGGTTTTCTCGCTTGCAAAGCTGCGTAAGATAACCGAAGAAGGGGTTGCTTTCAATTCCCATTTTGACGGCAAAAGGATTTTTATGGGGCCTGAGGAGTCAATGCGTATTCAGTCAAACCTTGGTTCTACGATTGCCATGGCGTTTGATGAATGTGTAGAAAACCCTTCTCCGTATCAGTACGTAAAGGCGTCTCAGGAGAGAACGATCCGCTGGCTTAAAAGATGCCGGGCAGAGCTGGACAGGCTGAACGCCGCCGAGGGGACGGTAAACCCGAATCAGCTCCTTTTCGGAATAAATCAGGGCGGTACGTATGAGGACCTGAGAATAGAAAATATGAAACAGATAAGAGAGGTCGAATGTGACGGCTACGCAATAGGCGGTCTTGCGGTAGGCGAGTCGGCTGACGTAATGTATCATATTATTGAAACGGTTGAGCCGTATATGCCTGCGGATAAGCCCAGGTATCTCATGGGCGTAGGGACACCGCAGAACATCATCGAGGCGGTTTACAGGGGAGTGGATTTCTTCGACTGCGTTATGCCGTCGAGAAACGCAAGACACGGAAACCTTTTTACGTGGGAAGGGAAGATGAACCTTCTGAACGAGAAGTATATTGATGACCCCCGTCCAATAGCACCCGAGTGCTCCTGTCCCGCCTGCAGTCATTACTCAAGATCCTATATCAGACACCTCTTCAAAGCGAAAGAGGCACTGGGTATGCGCCTTGCGGTTCTTCACAATCTTTACTTCTACAACGAGCTGATGGCAAAAATCAGAGCGGCTCTGGATGAGGGAAGATACGAGCAATTCTATCGCGAGTACAAGGATAAGGTTGCAAAGAGGCGCGACGACTGATTTACCAATGTAAATCTGCCCCAAAATAAATACATTAAATTATATTATTTATAATACTACGATGATTTAAAAGAGGTACTATGTTTTTTTACACAGTACCTCCGTTTTTTTATTCGGTTACGGCAAAATGCGACAGTACTTTAAAGCTCGACGGGTTTGCCGTCGCAATGTCCGTCGAAGAAGCCTGTCATATCACAGTAAAGATTTCCGTCCTTAACCGCTTTAAAGCCTATGGCTCGCATCAGCCGCTCCTCACCTGCATCCATTGACGCATTTGCAATATGAGCGCCGCACAGGTCGATAAAATTCATGGTAGATCTGCCGAGAATAAACATCGCCTCGAAGTCTTCAGTACCAATTCGCGGCTTCAGGTCGGAAATGTATCCCTCGCCGCCCAGTATCTCAAACTGAGAAAAGCCCATAAGCTCATCGGTTTCGTTATCCAGCATCGCGTAAGCGAAGAAGCCATCCCGGTATACGGTACCGCACAGCTGGGCGTATTCGGACTGAATTTCTTTGTCCTGTACAGGTGTAATTTTAAACATTCTATTTCACCCTCGTCGCTTTGTAGAGATACTGAACCTCGCTGTCGTCCAGATAACGCCATTTTCCAACGGGAAGACCGTCAAGCTTCAAATTACCTATGGAAATCCTGGACAGACGCTTTACGGTCAGATCGGCACACTGGCACATTTTGCGTATTTGTCTGTTTCTGCCTTCAAAAAGCGTAAATTTCAAAACCGTTCCGCTCTCGTCCGAGCCTGTGATTTTTACGTCGACGGGTTTGATCTTGTAACCGTCGATAACCAAAGGAGAGGTGAGAATATCCAGTTGATCAGGGGAGACCTCGCCCGCGACCTTAACGCGGTAAACCTTCGGTATCTCATGGCTGGGATGTGTCAGTCTGTTTTTCAGCTCGCCGTCGTCGGTAATTATGAGAATACCCTCGGAAATCAAATCAAGTCTTCCGACGGGATATACGCGAGCCTCAACACCGTCCAGAAGGTCGGTGACGCATTTCCGTCCTCTGTCATCTGTGGTAGAGCACAGATATCCGCGCGGTTTATTCATAAGAATATACGTGTATTCCTTCTTTTTGTAAACAATTCGCTTGCCCTTATATGTAACGACGTCGTTTTTCGGGTCGATTTTACAGCCCGGTGCGGCGAGATGTCCGTTTACCGACATATTTCCGTTCTTTATTTCTTCCTCTGCCGCGCGGCGGGACATGAGTCCGACGTCTGATATGAATTTCTGAAGTCTGATTTTTTCCATTGTACGCTCCGTAAGATAAAATGTTTTAAGCCGATTTAAAACCAAAGAAAATGCTTCTTTTCCGAAGACTTTTTTGCACCGGTTTCGGATATTATATCTATGACTTTAACGGTTTTACCGTTTTGTTTTATTATTATTTCGCCCAGCTTTTCTCCCTCTTCGATCGGTGCCGCTTTATATTTCGGTAATATAACTTCAGCCGACAGGGAAGGGTCAGCTTTTCTTTTTAAAATGTATGGATAGTTCTCATCTATTACCGCACGGACCGAATCTTGCTCCGAGCCGAGCACTTTAACCTGAAATTCGGAGGGCGCCAGAGACGTGATAGAAACCGCTTCCATTACAGAGAAACCGAAATCTAGCATCTCGGTGTGGTCTCCCCAGTCGTCCGGGTCATCCAGCGTAACTGCAATCAGCGTAAGTCCGTCTCTCTCCGCCGCGCTGACAAGACAACGTCCGGATTTCTTTGTAAATCCGGTTTTTACTCCTATTGCTCCCTCGTAGCGTTTCAGCAGCTTGTTGTGATTGACGACCGTTCTTATACCGTCAGACAGAGTAAAGGAGTGCTTGTAGGATGAGCAAATCTTGCGAAAGGTATCGTTTGACAGCGCCGCCCCGGCGAGGATTGCAAGATCCCTTGCGGTAGTGTAATGCTCATCGCTGTCCAGACCGTGAGGGTTTTCAAAATGAGTATTCAAAAGCCCGAGCTCTGCGGCTCGTTCATTCATCAGCTCGGCAAAGCTGCTGATATCACCGCTAATTTTCAAAGCTAAAACCGTTGCCCCGTCATTAGCACTCTGGAGCAGAACCGAGTAAATCAGGTCCCTGACGGAAATCAGGTCGCCCTCCTTCAGGTATATGGATGAGCCTTCGACTCCCACCGCTTCGGCGGGGACGGATACTATTTCGTCGGGGTCACACAGCTCTATTGCCAAGAGGGCTGTCATTATCTTCGTGGTGCTCGCCATCGGGAGCCTTTCATCAAGGTTTGTCCCAAATATAAATTCCCCGCTTGTCGGCTCGTAAAGAGCCGACGCCCGTGCTCCCACAGTCGGTTGGCTGCCGTTTGCGGATACTATAACCGTCAGCATGGTGACAATCATAGCCAAAAGCAGAAACAAAATTACGATATTTCTGTATTCTCTCATACTAACCTCCTGTATTTATTATGATACGGAAGGCAGGTATAAATTACTGTGTATTTATGACAATGTATTTTTTATTTTTTCGATTATTTCCGGAGCATGCTCAATAAGCGATAGGGTCTTGCCAAGACTGTTGTCATCATCGGAAAGATTTACAAGACTGACTTCCGCGTTTTTGCCTACGACAAGAAAGGCTACCGGGGTTATTGACATCCCCGTTCCTCCTCCGCAGCCGTAGTTTTGCGGAGCGGTCATCTTTTTTTGCCCGAAGTCAACGCCGCCGTTAACAAAGCCTATGTTCACTTTGGAAACGGGTATAACGGTAGCACCCGAAGGCGTGTTGATTGCGTTTCCTACGACCGTATTCATCTCAGTGAAATCGCGGATACCGTCGAGCGAGGTTTTAATTACGTCGCTTAATTTGTTTTCAGACATATTCTTTTCTCCTGATACTGCTTTTTATTTTGTAGTATGGGAAAAAAGCCAAGGAAATAAACAGCTGAAACAATCTGAATGAAAAAATAATTTTTACAGCGTTTTTTTCTCCGGTTACGGGAGTAATAATAGAGCAGAAGTCTTTTGACTTTGCTTGCAAATAGCTTTCAATTGACCTGAGAGTCAAGAGCTTACCGATATGATGCGAGAAATATTCACCCATTTCCGGGACCCCCGAGGGGATATATTCGATAAGGCTCACCCGGCTTACCGACAGGTGTCTGTCAAAAGCTGATTTCAGGTATGGATAATTCTTAAATAAAAACTTCAGCGAAAGCTTTTTGCCTTTGTGCTTTTTATTCTTTCCACGGGATAACCTTATGGCAAAAAATATAAAGTGTATTTCGGCAAAAGAGTCCCTGCCGATGTAAAAGCTGACGTCTACCGTCGATGACATAAAAATTATATTCATCAAAATGCCAAGGAAACAGAGAGCTATCAACCTTTTCTCCTTAATCTTCTATTATATCGTCCTCTGCCGAGGGTTCTGCGAGGTATTCCTCGCTGCCGTTTGTGTTTTCATCGGGCTTTTCTTCACCTGACGCCGCGGGAGGCATAACACTGTCAATATCCGCACTAAGCTGAGCGCCGTCCTCGTCCTCGGCACTTTCTTGTCCGCCCTCTGCGAGCTTTGCGCTGTCAAATGCGCTGATGAGCTCGTCGCTGGTCTTTGGCAGCGAATCAAGACTGTCAAGTCCGAAGCACCTCAGGAAATCCGAGGTTGTACCGTACAGCATAGGTCTGCCGGGTACGTCCAGCCTTCCTTTGGATACTATGAGTCCTCTGTCAAGAAGATTGTTCATTGCGTAAGAGGAGTCAACTCGCCTGAGCGTATCGACGAAAGCACGGGTTACGGGCTGATTGTATGCTACTATCGCAAGAACTTCCATCGACGAGGTGGAAAGAGTGCCGCTCTTCTTGATTCCGAGTGCTTCTCTTATTTCATGAAGGTACTCTTGTTTTGTGCAAAGCTGACAGGAATCTCCATAGGTGAGCAATATTACGCCGCGGGGGATCGTGGGATTGTTGTATATCACAGAATACTCGAAAACCTTATCCTTAACCTTTGCAGGTGTCATCTCAAACACCTTTGCAAGGGTTGCGTATGAAATGGGATGTCCTGCCGCAAACAAAATAGCCTCAAGAGCTTCCTCAAATACGATTTCCCGATTTTCCGCTTCCTCGAAGGTTGCGTCGTCTTTTATATCCAAAATTTCTTCGCTCATATTATGTCTCATTTTCGCTTTCTTTATTTTCGTCCTTATCGGTATCGTCAAACTCACTCGCGGTATACTCATTGTCAGTATAGTCCGGGTTGAGCTTGAACATCATTTCAAGCCCGTTGGTGTCGTATTCAACAACATCTTCGATTACCGTTACCGATGTAATGAGAATTCTCTGGGTTTTTATCAATTCCAGTACACCCATAAATCTTGCCACAAGCTCGTGCCTGTTGTCGGCGTCTTTGAGAAGGAAAAACAGCGATGCTTCCTCGTGTTCTTCAAGCAAAGCGCAGATCTCATCGATTTTTTCTTTGACCGAAACGACCTTTTGCTTTATAAGAGGATTAACAAGGTCTGTCGGCTTTCTGAGTGCTTCGGCAACCTTAATACGCCTTAGCACGGCGTTCAGAGCTTTAATCAAAAGGTCCGGGTCTAGATTAAGCGGCAGTCCTTTTTCGGGAGGAATATCGTCCGTGCCCTTGACGTATCTGCCTGAGTAGGTGTCGTACATAGGGCGCAACTCCTGTGCCGCCTGCTTTGCGCGAAGATGAAGAAGAACGGCGTCCTGAATTTCGCGCCTGGGGTCGTTTTCGGTGCCTTCCTCGTGTGGCAGGAGCATTTTGCTTTTTATCAGCATGAGCTCGCTTGCCATAACTATGAATTCACTGGCAATTTCCAGATCCATTCGCTCTGCTTCTGCAAGGTATTCCATATATTGGTCGCAAATCATGATAATGGGTATATCGGTGATGCTGACCTTGTTTTTTTGTATAAGAGCCAATAAAAGGTCAAGAGGACCTTCAAATTGGTCTAATCTGTAGGTTAATTCAGTCATATTACACTCCGTCAGAGTTATGGTAAGGATTTAAAAAATCGGGATAAGCTGCCAGAATTTTATTATAAGGTTGATAATAAAGGATGTCGCTTCGGATATAAGGTCGGACAGGGAGAATATTTTCGCTATCCCCGAGAGTACTGCGTTTGAGCTGACGAAAGGCAGACTCACCAGGGCGCGGTATACCCAAGGACCGAGCAGAAGCCAGCCGACGAAAAACAGATAAATTTTTCTCTCGTATTTCATTACCTTGAAATATATTTTTTCAGGCAGAACGGCGTTAAGTATTCTTGACCCGTCAAAGGGCGGAACGGGAATAAGGTTGAATATTCCGAGGCCTATGTTTACAGAAAAGAAGGTTGCACAGAAATCGGCGAGATAATAAAGCGAATTGTAAACGAAGGGGATATTCGAGTTCATACCTTGATAGTAAAACAAGTTGAGCGACAACAGATAGAAAAATCCGAATATAAAACCTATAACAATATTGGTTAAAGGTCCCATCAGTGCCGAGATCGCAAAGTCACGCTTGGGATTTTTGAAGTTTCGGGGATTGATGGGCACAGGCTTCGCCCATCCGAAATGGAACAATACCATGCACAAAGTACCGAGAGGGTCAAGATGGTGCAGTGGGTTGAGGCTGAGCCTTCCCATATATTTTGCAGTGTTATCGCCCAGCTTGTAAGCGGTGTATCCGTGTGCAAATTCATGGACTGTAAGTGCGATAAGAACGGCAAGGAGCGTGACAAGCAGCTCCGAGAAATTCTCGGCAAAATTGTTTGTAAAAATAGAATTAAACATAATTTCAGCCTTTGCAATTATTTTTCCCAAAACGCAGGGGATGTATCAAATATACAGAGAGGAAAGTGATATATGTCTAAATCAAAGTATACAGTTTAAAATTTTGCCCCATAGCTCGTCCTTTCCGCGACGCGTGACGGAGGAAAAGGGAATTATCTCAATGTCCGTACCCTTGAAGATATTTTCCTCCATGTCGGAAAGTGCGGCGCTCAGCTGGGACGCGGAGAGCTTGTCCGTTTTTGTTGCCGCTATAACGAAAGGTATACCGTTATCTATCATCCAGTTTATCATCATAATGTCGTCGTCCGTCGGACCCGTCCTGATATCTATGAGCTGTATTACAAGCTTTATCGCATCCGAGGAAGGATTATTTATGAAATAGTCCTGTGTGAGCGTGCTCCAGCCGACCTTGGATTCCTTTGACCTTTTCGCATATCCGTATCCGGGAAGGTCTACAAGATATAGCTTTTTGTCAATGTTGTAATAATTAATGGTTATCGTTTTACCCGGGGCGGAAGAAACGCGCGCCAAGCTTTTTCGCCCGAGAATGGTGTTTATAAGCGAGCTCTTGCCAACGTTTGATCTGCCTGACAGGGCAACCTGCGGACGGGCATCCCTGGGAAACTGCTTTGCGCTTCCGACAGTCAATGCAATATCGGCATTATTGGTGTTAACCTTCATATTTTCTCCCAAAAGTGCAAAATTATAAAATCAAAGCGTTTTTCAGCACGTCGTCGGCGCGGGAGCAGGGAATAAAGGTCAGATGCTCTCTTGCCTCACTGTCAATATCGTCAAGATTGCGCATATTATCCTCGGGGATAAGCACGGTGCTGACTCCTGCACGGAATGCCGCAAGCGTTTTTTCTTTAAGCCCGCCTATGGGCAGTACCTTTCCTCGAAGCGTGATTTCTCCTGTCATGGCAACATCTCTTTTTACGGGATGATTGCCGAGTGCGCTGATTATCGCCGTCACCATCGTGACTCCTGCAGAGGGGCCGTCTTTAGGGATTGCCCCCTCCGGAAAATGGATATGTATATCCTTGGTTTTGTAAAAATCGCTTGGTATGCGGTATTCTTCCGCAACCGTTCTGACGAATGAATGGGCGATCTTAGCCGACTCCTTCATAACGTCGCCGAGAGAGCCCGTCAGCTCAATTTTTCCCGTGCCTTCCATTACTGCGACCTCGACTTTAAGAAGGTCTCCGCCGGACTGTGTGTAGGCAAGCCCGTTGACGACACCGATGGGATTTTCCCCCTCCAACTTTTCGGGGATAATCTTGGTTTTGCCGAGATAATCGGACAGGTTCTTTTCCGTTATATTTGCTTTTTTGATTTTTCCCTCGGCAATTTTCTTGGCACCCTTTCTCATCAGCGAGGCAAGCTCGCGCTCAAGCGTTCTAACGCCTGCCTCTCTCGTATATCCCTTTATAAGGGCGAGAATACCGCCGTCGGTGATCCTGAACATACTCTTCGTGATACCGTTGAGCTTCATCTGCTTCGGAATAAGGTGGTTCTTTGCAATTGCCAGCTTCTCGCTGTCGGTATACGTTGAGAGCTCGATAATTTCCATTCTGTCCAGCAGGGGCGCGGGAATACCCTCATAGCTGTTTGCCGTTGCTATGAACATAACGTCGGACAGATCGATCGGAATTTCCATGAAGTTGTCACGGAAGGACTTGTTCTGCTCAGGGTCAAGCACCTCCAACAGGGCGGAGGTGGGGTCGCCTCTGAAGTCTTTGGCAATCTTGTCAATCTCGTCAAGGACGATGACCGGGTTTTGCACTTTAGCGTTAATAATAGCTGTGACAATGCGTCCGGGCATGGCACCGACGTAGGTCTTTCTGTGACCTCTTATTTCTGCCTCGTCGTGCATACCGCCGAGAGAAACTCTGGCGTACTTTCTTTTGAGAGCACGGGCGATTGAGGAAGCAACCGAAGTCTTACCGACTCCGGGAGGGCCGACAAGACATATTATCTGACTCTTGACGTCGGGGGAGAACTGCTTGATTGCGACAAATTCAAGTATTCTTTCCTTGACCTTTTCAAGCCCGTCGTGGTCCTTGTCAAGAACCTCGCGTGCCTCCTCGACGTTAACCTCATCATTTGACGTAATACCGAAGGGGAAGTCGAGGCATGCGTCAAGATAGGTGCGAAGAACGGTGCCCTCGGCTGCTCCGAACGGAGTCTTTGCCAGCTTGTTAAGCTCCTTCATGAGTTTTTCTTTAATATCGTCGGGTATCTTTGCTGAAAGTATTTTCTCCTCGTATTCTGCAATTTCGTCGTCTTCTTCTCCGAGCTCCGACTGTATTGCCTTAATCTGTTCGCGCAGAAAATAGTCCTTCTGATTGCGGTCAATTTTCTCCCTGACCTGCATTTGAATATCATGCTCACACTCAAGAAGCATGATTTCTTCTTCAAGATAAACAAGAAGCTTTTCCAGCCTTTCCTTTGCGGAGATTTCCTCAAGAACCTCTTGTTTATTGTGATAGTCAATAAGCGCGCTTGAAGCGACGAAATCCGCAAGATAACCGGGGGAGGTAATTGCCTCGGCGCTCATTTTCAACTCATCCGTAAAGGTGGGATGAATTGCTTTAAGGCTGTCAAGCGAATCCTTGACGCGGCGCATCAGAGCTTCCGACTGCTTCGTGATTCTCGCAGGAGGCTCCGGAATAACCTCTCCCTCTGCCTGATAAAAGCCGGATACTGCCCGTATATTGAGAATTCTTACCCTGGATATTCCCTCGAAAACAACCGAAAGATAGCCCTGAGGGTTTTTGACGACGTGCTTGATTTCCGCTATGACGCCGTAGTCAAAAAAATCGTCCTCGGTAGGCTCATCCACGGAAATGTCCTTCTGCGCAGCAAGAACTACCTTGGCATCGTGACCTGTAGCTGCGGCGGTAAAAGCCTTGAGCGATAATGAGCGGATGATTTCTATATTCATTTGAATTGCAGGAAAACCGACCAGACCGCGCAGTGCGATAAGGGGAAGATTGACCTGAAGCTGTTCAGTATTTATATCATTGTTGAAATATTCTGCCATTTTTATACCTCTGAGTTCGTTTTGACACATAATATGCCGTTTAGCATTATAACACACAAAAAAGAAAAAATCCATACTTTTAATAAAATATTAAAATATTTGGTAATTATTTTATTGACTAAAAAAGGTTTTTATGATAGAATAAGATGAAAAAATATGCGTGAAGAAAGTTAGAGTTAGTATGGTTATATTAGGCATAGATCCGGGACTTGCGATAGTGGGCTGGGCAGTAATTGAGAGTGTAAGGGGAAATATGCGCCCCTTGGCATACGGTGCGATAACGACACCCGCTCATACCTCCGTTGAGTCAAGACTTCTCACCATAGAGCGAGACCTTGAGGACGTTATAAAAAAATATAAGCCGGATGAGATGGCAATAGAGGAGCTGTTCTTCAATACCAACAGAACTACCGCCATTACCGTTGCCGAAGCAAGAGGTGTCATTATCTGTACGGCGCACAAGCTCGGTGTGAAAATCTTCGAATATACTCCGCTTCAGGTAAAACAGTCGGTGGTTGGATACGGCAAGGCAGAAAAGAAGCAGGTTATCGCCATGGTAACGTCGATTATGCGTTTGCCTTCACCTCCTAAACCTGATGATACCGCTGACGCCGTTGCAATTGCCATTTGTCACGGAAATTCCAGCAATTCGGCAATGCGTAAGTACTTTAACAATTGAGGTTATGATATGTGGTTAGCAGATAAATGGCAGGATTATACAGTTCTTGATACCTCTTCCGGAGAAAAACTGGAGATGTGGGGAAAATACAGTCTTATTCGTCCCGACCCACAGGTAATATGGAAGACGGAGAGAAAAAATCCGTTATGGAAAAGGGCTGATGCCAGTTACGCAAGGAGTAAATCCGGAGGCGGCTCGTGGAACGAGAACAAGCTTCCCGAAAGCTGGGTGATAAATTACGGCGACTTGAGGTTTAGAATTAAACCTATGGGCTTCAAGCATACCGGACTGTTCCCGGAGCAGGCGGCAAACTGGGATTGGTTCAGAGAACTGATTGAGAAGGCAGGACGTCCGGTAAAGGTTCTTAATCTGTTTGCATACACGGGCGGTGCCACGGTTGCTGCCGCTAAGAGCGGTGCGTCTGTCTGTCACGTCGACGCATCTAAGGGAATGGTGCAGTTGGCTAAGGAGAATGCCGCGCTTTCCGGACTTTCGGATGCCCCAATCAGATATATCGTCGACGACTGCAAGAAGTTTATAGAGAGAGAAATCAGGCGCGGCAATAAATACGACGGTATAATTATGGACCCTCCCTCCTACGGCAGAGGTCCGACGGGCGAGGTGTGGAAAATTGAGGAGAGCATCGACGATCTTGTTAAGCTGACGTGCGGTGTGCTGTCTGAGAATCCTCTGTTTTTCCTTCTTAATTCATATACGACAGGACTTTCCGCATCAACTATGAAATATATAGTTGATACGAGGATTTTAACAAAATTTAAAGGAAAAAGTGAGGCAGATGAACTTGGACTTCCGGTCGAAGATACAGGGCTTGCTCTTCCTTGCGGTTCAAGCGTGCGGGTTGAATTTGAAAATCGATCCTGATATGAGGAATAATTGATGATAGAAAACGATGTAATCATTAAGGCGGAGAATTTATCTTTCACTTATGAGGATAACGATGCCGACGGTCAGACTCCGACGGCTGTTCCTGCTTTGCGCGGTGTGAATCTCGAAATAAGACGAGGCGAATACATTTCTGTTCTCGGGCATAACGGATCGGGAAAATCCACTCTTGCAAAGCTTCTGAATCTCATTCTTATCCCATCAAAGGGTAATCTGTTTATAGACGGAAAGGACGTATCATCGGAAGAGCTGACCGAAGATGAGATTTTTGATATACGCAAGAAAGTCGGTATGGTTTTCCAGAACCCCGACAATCAGCTCGTAGCTACGGTTGTTGAAGAGGATGTGGCTTTCGGACCGGAAAACCTTGGATTACCGCGTGAGGAAATCAAGCGCAGAATAAAAGACGCGCTCAATATGGTCGGTATGCAGGAATACTCAAGACACGCGCCTCACAAGCTTTCCGGAGGACAGAAGCAGCGCGTTGCCATTGCCGGCATCATTGCCATGAAGCCTGATGTAATAATTTTCGATGAGTCCACCGCCATGCTTGACCCGCTGGGCAGACGTGACATTATGGAAATCATGGAGATGCTGAACAGGCAGGAAGGCATTACGGTGATAAATATAACCCATTATATGGAAGAAGCGGCGAGAGCCGACCGCGTTATAGTTATAAACGACGGCGAGATGGTTATGGACGGTTCGCCAAAGGAGGTCTTTTCCCGGGTCGAAAAGCTTCACAGCATAGGTCTTGAAGCTCCGCAGGGCGAAGAGCTGCTTCACTCCTTGAGAAAATGCGGCTTTGATGTTAAAGGCTGCGGCATTAAAGAGGATGAGTGCACGGATATACTTTATTCTTACTTGAAAGAAATTCGGAAAGATAAAAATGGATAATATTCTTGAGGTTAAAAACGCCACCTTCGTTTACGGTAAAAAAACTCCGTTTGAGATGATGGCTTTAAATAACGTTTCCGTTTCCTTTGAGCGCGGTAAGATTACAGGGCTTATCGGCCATACCGGCTCGGGAAAATCAACTCTTATAAATCTTCTCAACGGACTGACGAAGGCGGATGAGGGAGTGGTTCTTCTGGACGGTAAGGATATCTGGGAGAAGCCGAAGGAAATAACAAAGGTCAGATACAGAGTCGGGTTGGTTATGCAGTATCCCGAATACCAGCTTTTTGATGAGACGGTATATTCGGATATTGGTTTCGCTCCAAGGAATTTGGGATTGTCTGACTCGGAAATCGATGAACGGATCAAAGAGTCAGCCCGGTTTGCCGGTATCGGTGATGATATGCTGAACAAATCTCCCTTTGAGCTGTCGGGCGGTCAGAAGCGCAGAGTTGCCATTGCGGGCGTTATGGCTATGGAGCCTGACGTTTTGGTTTTAGACGAGCCTGCCGCAGGTCTAGACCCTAGAGGAAGACGTGAAATACTCGGCGGACTTCGCATATATGCAGAAGAGAAAAACAGGTCGGTAATTCTTGTCAGCCATTCCATGGAGGATATGGCGCACTATTGCGATAACGTCATCGTAATGTATAAAGGCTGTGTCTATAAAACCGGTACGGTCGATGAAATTTTCAATGACAGCGAGCAGTTGTGCGAGATAGGCTTGGACATACCGTCCGTTTCCAAAATCGCACGGGCACTTATAGAGCGCGGTATACGGCTGGAAGGCGAGCTTTATACTGTGGAGGGACTGAAATCTGCCATAATAAAATATGTAAGGGGAGAAAACCGATGATTTCCGATATTACGCTCGGTCAGTTTTTCCCCGGCTTTTCTCCGCTTCACAAGCTTGACCCGAGAACTAAAATAATTCTTGTCGTCATTTATATAGCGGCGATATTCACCGCGCACAATCCGTTATCCTTTTTAGCGCTTGCCTTTCTCACCGTTTTTCTGATTGCCATCAGCAGAATATCTCTCGGAGTCGTGCTCAAGGGCGTTAAGCCCATAATATTCATTCTCATATTCACCTCGCTTATCAACCTGTTCCTGACCGTCGGAGAGGGTGAACCTCTCGTCAGCTTTTATTTCATAAAAATTTATGAAGAGGGAATAGTACGGGCGGTATTTATGTCGCTGAGGGTCATACTGCTTATTATCGGCACTTGTATGCTTCTGACGTACACTACCTCTCCAATAGCCCTTACTGACGGACTTGAATCTCTTTTGTCGCCTTTGAAGGTTATAAAAGTGCCGGTTCACTCGTTTGCAATGATGATGTCCATTGCCTTGCGGTTTATTCCCACTCTGATTGAGGAAACCGAAAAAATAATGAATGCGCAGAAATCAAGAGGTGCTGATTTTTCCAGCGGCGGACTTATAAAGAGAGCAAAGGCTCTTATTCCGCTTCTCGTGCCCCTTTTCGTCTCCGCATTCAAGCGCGCCGATGAGCTTGCCACTGCGATGGAGTGCAGATGTTACCGTGGTGACAAAAACAGAACCAAGCTTGTCAAACTGGAATTTAAGCTGTCGGATTATTTGTGGATGATGTTTTTTGCTGCATTTTTAGCCGGAGTGATATGCCTGAGAATTATTCCGTATAATTATAACGTGGACAACTTATTCTATAACATTATCTTTTACAGAATTTGACGGGGGGACAGACGCTTTTGAAATATTTTGCAAAGGTTAAATATCTCGGCACGGATTTTCACGGTTTTCAGGTTCAACCCGGAAAGCGCACCGTTCAGGGAGTTCTGTGTGAGGCATTGACAAACGCTTTCGGCATACCTACGAGCGTGACCGGGTGCAGCAGAACCGACGCCGGAGTTCACGCAAACGAGTTCTGCCTGACTCTTGAAAATGACGGAGGAACAATACCGGCAGACAAATTGCCCGTGGCAGTGGCACGCTTTTTACCGAATGATTTGTCACTCTATTATGCAAAGGAATGTCCGGAGGATTTTCATCCGAGGTATGACGTTGTTTTTAAAGAGTATCTGTACAGAATAAGAAACGCCCGCGTTTACGATCCCTTTGATTTCGGCAGGGTATGGTTCGTGCCCCGCGAAATTACAGACGAAGGTATTGGAAAAATGCGCGAGGCAGCCGAATATCTGGTCGGCAAGAACGACTATGCTGCTTTTATGTCCGAAGGCTCGGATGCCGAGGATACTGTGAGAAGCGTTTACTCACTTACCGTAAACAAGCTGGGCGAAGAGATACAAATAAAAATTTCCGCAGACGGTTTTTTATACAATATGGTGAGAATAATCGTAGGCACTCTGACAGAAGTCGGACTCGGCAGGTTTACGCCTAAGGACGTCGCCAAAATGCTTAAATCAAAGGACAGAAAGCAAGCAGGGACCACCGCTCCCGCAGAGGGACTTTATCTTAACAAGGTTTCTTATAAAATTCCTTTTATGTAAAAACTTAATAAAATAAAAAATCCGCAGTATTGGGAAAATTAAATCAATCCAATATTGCGGTTTTTTAGAGGTTTTATGAAAAGGAAATTTGTGATTATAAGCGTATCAATTGCGGCGATTGCCGTTCTTGCTCTTTTGTTTGTCTTCGGCATTTTTGTTTATGCAAGTGCAAATATCGATTTTGAAACCGATGAGCTGCTTTTTGAAAGAGCAAAGCAGGGGACGACGGTTGAATATTACGCTTACGGCAATCGCGGTGAGTTGATTGAAATATATGAAGGCTCCTTTGGCGGACGGAAGGTTTGGACCGAGCTTGGTGATACGTCGGATTATTTGAAAAAGGGCTTCGTTTCCACCGAGGACCGGGATTTTTATTCGCACAGCGGTGTGAATCTCAAAAGAACTTTAGGCGCTGTATTTAATTATTTCTTTCACTTTACGTCGGATTTCGGCGGCTCAACCATAAATCAGCAGGTAATAAAAAACATAAGCGGAGATAACGAATATTCGGTAAAGCGCAAGATGAATGAGATAATAAGAGCGTATCATCTCGACTCAGCCTATGGTAAAAACGAAATACTTGAGCTTTATATGAATATTGTTCCCATGACCGGAAATATTTACGGCGTCGGTGCGGCATCTGAGGTTTATTTCGGTAAAGCGGCTGATGAGCTTACTCTTGCAGAGGCGGCAACGATAGTGGGTATTACTAATTCTCCGTCAAAGTACAATCCGTATCTGCATCCGGAAGAATGTCTCAAAAGAAGAAATACCGTCTTATATGCCATGCACGAAGACGGAGCGATTACCGACGAAGAATACGATAGCGCAAAGATACAGCCTTTGGAGGTTATCCCTGCAGGCGGCACGGACTATTCCTCGTGGTTTATAGAAACGGTAAACAACGACATTATAGCCGATGCGGTCAGCAAATACAAAATATCAGAGAGTGCTGCACGGCTCATGCTCTGCGGAGCTAAGGTGTATACGACGGTGGACACTGAAATACAAGAGATACTTGAAAGCTTTTTCGAGAATTACGACAATCTCCCCGACGTGGCAAGGTCAGGCTTGGAAATCGCAATGTCGGTAGTCGATAATAAAAGCGGCAATCTGGTCGGGGTAATCGGAGGTGTAGGAGAGAAAAAGGGCGACAAATTATTAAATAATGCACTT
Source organism: uncultured Ruminococcus sp. (assembly GCA_964494135.1). Lineage (GTDB taxonomy): Bacteria > Bacillota > Clostridia > Oscillospirales > CAG-272 > UBA1740. Next base: position 34,535 of record CAZBQN010000009.1, read on the forward strand.
ACGCCGATAATTCCCGCCTCAGCCATAAAACCGCTATCCTTGTACGCGCCAATGCTTGACAGAAATGAAATAAACTGGGCAACGGTGCTTGACGACGTTCCGGTATCTTTCGTAGGTGAAGGTGCTAATTTCCGAGGTTACCCGAGAAATTCTCCCGACGTCTATGACGGTCTGACTACGGTCGCAGACGGAATCAGGCTGTCCAAAAACACATTGGCGGCACGGTTATACGGTATGAGCTCGGTCAGCGAAATACGAAACACGATCATCAACGATTATTCGCTGAAGCTATCTGACGAGGATGTGTCACTTGCCGCGCTGGCTTTGGGACAATTCAGTGTAGGAACGAGTCTTCGGAGCCTGACGGACGCTTATACGGTATTTCCAAATGACGGTGTGACAGGACAATCCAGAAGCTATTACGGAGTCATTGCGCAAAATGGGGAAGTGATTTTGGAAAATACAGTTAGCGCGAAGCAGGTATTGAAACCCGAAACTGCCAGAATAATGTGCAAAATGCTCGAAAGGGTTACCGATAGCGGGACAGCCAAAAGGGTCGCTCTCAAAAACTATATTGATGTTGGTGGAAAAACCGGAACGTCCAGCGGAAATCTCGACAAGACATTTATAGGCTTTACACCTTATTACACGGCGGGAATTTGGATGGGACGTCCGGATAGAACCGATGGGGTAAGCGGAGTATCACCGGGGCATATTGAAATATGGGATAGGGTAATGACCGAGATTCATAAAGCAAAAATATTCAATAAAAAGTCTGAAAGCATAGAAAATTTTAAAGATGATGGCTTGCTTTACCTGCCGTATTGCAGAGATTCCGGTCACATCTTCACCGAAACGTGTGAGCTTGACCCCAGAGGAAACAGAATGGAATACGGATTTTTTACAGCGGATAATAAGCCGACAGATGAGTGCAAAATCCACGTTCTGTGCGATTACGACGTTTCTACTATGTCAGTGGCGCACGCCGGATGTCCCGAGGAGGACGTAATTCAAATAGCTTTATTGGATATCAAGCGTAGCTTTCCCGTAGAGCTAACGGTTACGGATGCGGAGTTTGTATACAGGGAGCTGGGTAATGCCGAAATCGGTGACGGATACGACGTTCCGTATTTTGTATATACGCTTGAGGAAGGAGAATTTGTCGGAAAGAGCAAAGGAAAAAAACAGTTCAATTCAGGCTGTTACCATCATAAATAGGAATTGTTTTTTCGGATGGTTTGTGCTACAATATAATCGGAAGGCGGATTGATATATGGATTATGAGATTTTGTACGGCAAGAGGAAAAGTGTCAGCCTTACGGTGAAAAACGGAAAGCTAACTGTTAAGGCACCGAGAGGGACGACACCCGAATATATAGCAAGACTGATAGAAAAGCATAAAGCGTGGATAAACAGAAGTCTTGAAAGAGAGAAGATATTGTTGAAGCGTGATGATGAGCTTTCACGCCGAAATCCGATTGAGCTGAAATCGCAGGCTAAGGCTTATTTCGAAATTAAAACCGCAGAATATGCAAAAATTATGAACTTAAAATACAGCAGAATTGAAATATCCTCCGCGAAAAAGCGGTTTGGTTCCTGCAATTCAAAGGGGGTTATAAGGTATTCCTACAGACTTATGCTGTACCCCGAGGCGGCACGGGATTACGTTATTGTGCACGAGCTTGCACACCTGGTTTATATGAATCACTCAAAAGCCTTTTACGACGTCATAAAAAGTTATATGCCCGATTACAAAGAGAGAATAAAAATGTTGAAGAAATAAAATCATTTTGCTTTGTATTATTAATTATTCTCGCTGTTTTGAAATCAAGGATAAAATATTTGATATAAAAAGCACAAAGAACCGTTGCAGTTCCTTGTGCTTAAACTTTTAATATTCAAGAGTGTGGGAAATAAGCTTGTCCTTACGGTAGCATAGCTTGAGAGAAAAGAATGGGATGTCTTCGTCGAGCAGTCCGAGAAATATCTTGTCGCCCTCCCATATCGGAAGGCGCGATATTTCGTCTTTGTTAACCCATTCCAGCTCGCCCTCGTCACAGTCACCTGCCAACACTCCTTCAAAATCCTCGGAGTGAAAAAGATGCATATATTCCGTTCCGTATTCATCGGAGACGAAAGTGATTATACCGCGGTATTTTACGGTTTTCAGAGTGAGGGCGGTTTCCTCTTTTACCTCTCTTCGAACGCAGTCAAAGGGACTTTCTCCGGCTTCAAGCTTTCCGCCTATACCGATCCATTTATCCTTGTTCTCGTCCTTTTCTTTTTTGGTACGGTGTATCATCAGATACTTTCCGTCCTTTTCGATGTAACAAAGCGTGGTGTTTTTCATTATCCGAGCTTTGCAAGAGCAAATTCAATTCTTGAAAGGCTCTCGGCTTTGCCGATTACTTCCATAATTTCCGTGGCTCCGCCGGGTGTCGCCGTCAAGCCGGACAGTGCAATTCTTATGCACCACATTATCGTACCGGTTTTCAGCCCCAGCTTTTCGCAAAGAGGCGTAAGCGCCGCAAAGAGCGTATCGTTATCGAAGCTCTCAATCTGTGAGAGTATCTCTTTTGCCGAACCCAGAACCGTTTTTACGGTGTCAAACTCGGATATCTTGTTCTTCTTATTCAAAAACAGCTCGGCATCATACTCGGGCAGCGAGATAAAGAAGCTCATTTTCTCGTTAATCTCCGACAGTTTGGACAGCCTTGTCCTCAAAAGAGAGAACATTTTGTTCTTGTTGACGTTGTCGGGGATCTCCATAGTGATGAACGGGGTGACGAGCTTTATAAAATCCTCCTCGGAGAGCTTGTGTATATATTCGCCGTTGAACCAGAGCAGCTTCTCAAAATCAAATACTGCGGGAGACTTGGAAACGCCGTCGATGGTGAATGCCTCTTTCAACTCATCCAGATTGAAAAATTCCGTCTCGCTGTTTTTGGGGCACCAGCCGAGAAGAGCAATGTAATTTACGATAGCCTCGGGAAGATAGCCGTCGTTAAGCAAATCCTGGAAGGAAACCGCACCGTGTCTTTTTGACAGCTTGGAAACCGAGCCGTCGGGGTTTTTGCCCATCAGCAGGGGAAGGTGAACGTACTTCGGTCTTTCCCAGCCGAAGGCGTCGTACAAGAGCACGTATTTAGGCGTTGACGTAAGATATTCGGAGCCCCTGACAACGTGAGTGACGCCCATAAGATAGTCGTCGATGACGTGAGCGAAATTATAGGTAGGATAACCGTCGGCTTTTATCAGTATCTGGTCCTGCAGTTCGGCGTTGTTCATTGAGATCTCACCGAAAACGCAGTCAGTATAAGAAGTCGTACCTTCAAGAGGCATCTTCTGCCTTATAACGTATGGAATACCTGCTTCGAGATTTTTTTGAACCTCGTCGGGAGTGAGTGTACGGCAGTGCCTGTCATATCCGCCGACCGAGTCTTCTTCGTGAAGCTTCTCAAGTCTTTCCTTTGTGCAGAAGCAGTAGTACGCGCAGTCAAGCTCAATCAGCTTTTTTGCATACTCCATATAGATGTTTTTTCTCTCGCTCTGTACGTAAGGACCGTGGTCACCGCCTACATCGGGTCCCTCATCATAATTGAGCCCGGTAATTTTCAGGGTAGATTTGATAATATCGGTAGCTCCTTCAACCAGGCGCTCTCTGTCCGTATCCTCGATTCGGAGAATAAATTTACCGCCGTCGTGTTTGGAAATAAGATAGGAATACAGTGCTGTACGCAGGTTACCTATATGCATATAGCCCGTTGGGCTGGGAGCAAATCTTGTTACTGTCATCTGATACCTCTTGACTTATTATTTTCAAGAAGTATTTTAACATAAAATTTATGAATAGTCAATTAAATTACCAAAAAATATTTGACATTATATGATATAATATATTATAATATTCTCAAAAAGGTCGAAACGGAGGGATCAGATGTTTAAAAGCTCGTTTGCAAAGTACCTTACCGCTTTTGTTCTGATAATTGCATTAAGCTTTTTCATTTTATCGTCCATTATCGGCTCAATGGTAAGCACGCACGTTACCGAGGACAAGGCGGAGAAACTCAATAATTCGGTCGGCATGCTGTGTAAGCTGTTTGAGCACGAAAATATAGAAGATTTTGATTTGTTTATTGAAGAATCGAACATACGGAATTTCATCGCACTTATCAAAAAGGATCACGGCTTTCAGGTTGTGATTACAAATACCGACGGTACGGTTTTGCTTTCAACCTTGAATGAAAATTCGGAAGAATTGCCGTCAATAAAAGGTGAGCTTGGTGAAATTGACCTTGATTGCCTTACCGGGAATGACCCGGACGGCGACGGCTTTTACGACTTTAAAGGCTCCCTCGGCGAGCTGTATCCGGATCATTCGCTGATTTGCGCCCACGATATAGCCTCTGAGGATAGAACCTTCGGATACGTTTTCTCTTTTGTTTCCACACACAAGGAGGATGAGCTTATCGAGGTTGTGCGCAGGACTCTTCTGAACAGTTCGATTTGGGTGCTCATGGCGGCGATAATTGCGACGTATTTTATCACAGACAGGATAATCCATCCCCTGAAGATGATGACGAGGGCAGCAAAGAAATTCGGTAAGGGTGATTTTTCCGAACGTGTTGAGGTCAGAGGAAAAGATGAGGTTGCGGAGCTTGCGGTAGCCTTCAATAATATGGCTGAATCGCTTGATAATTTTGAGAAAATGCGTAACAGCTTTCTTGCAAACGTATCACACGATCTCCGTACGCCGATGACGACTATTGCCGGCTTTATCGACGGTATTACCTCCGGCGCTATTCCGCCGGAGCAGCAGGAGCACTATCTGTCTGTTATTTCATCCGAGATTCACAGACTTTCAAGACTTGTGTCCCAGCTTCTGGATATATCCAGACTGGAGTCAGGTGAAAGACGGTTTTCTTTCTCGGATTTCGATATTGCCGAGGTCGGAAGGCTGATAATTATTTCATTTGAAAAGGAGATCGAATCAAAACGTCTTGACGTTGATTTTATAACAGACGAGGATTCGATGATTGCCTTTGCAGACAAGGATGCAATTTACCAGGTGCTTTACAATCTGGTTCATAACGCAATAAAGTTTTCCCGTGAAAACGGACGGCTGATTATAAAAATTACGAGGAATGTTGCGAAGAAGATTACGGTATCGGTATACGACGACGGTCAGAACCTGTCTGATGAGGATGCGGCACACGTATTTGACAGATTTTATAAAACCGATAAGAGCCGCGGACTTGATAAATCGGGAGTGGGTCTCGGACTTTATATTTGCAAAACTATTATAGATTCCCACGGCGAGGAGATACACCTCGCGACGCACACGGACGGTTGTGAATTTTGGTTTACGCTGAAAGAAGGAACGGCTGTGCCGAAGCAAAACAGACTGAATTAAAAAGGGGAGAGTAGGTTATGGACAGAGTTATATTACACTGTGACTGCAACAGTTTTTTTGCCTCTGTCGAAACCGTACTTAATCCAAAATATAAAAACGTTCCAATGGCTGTTTGCGGCAGCGTCGAAGACAGACACGGTATTGTTCTTGCAAAAAACGAGCTGGCAAAAAAATATGGTGTGCAAACGGCTGAAACAGTTTATTCTGCGAAGAAGAAATGCCCCGGGCTTGTTATTGCCGAACCTCATCACAATCTTTACGTTAAGTATTCGGAGGCAGTTAATGCAATATACCGTGAATACACAGAGCTGGTCGAGCCTTTCGGAATTGACGAGAGCTGGCTTGACGTAACTGCAAGCGGCAGGCTTTTTGGAAGCGGCGAGGAAATAGCGGAGCTTATCAGAAACAGGGTTAAGCGCGAAACAGGTCTTACCGTATCAATAGGGGTATCTTTTAATAAGATTTTCGCAAAGCTCGGAAGTGATTATAAAAAGCCGGATGCCGTAACGGTAATAAGCAAGGAAAACTTCAAAGAGATAGTTTATCCATTGCCTGCATCCGACTTGTTATTCGTCGGTAAACGTACGGCTGACGAGCTGAAACGTTTTGGAGTGAGGACCATCGGCGACCTGGCATCTCTTGATCTGTTTTTCTTGGAGCAAAGATTCGGTAAAATGGGGCCGGTGCTGAGCAAATACGCAAGGGGAGAGGACGATTCTCCGGTTACACCGGGCGTAAACGATGATGTAAAAAGTATTGGAAACGGTTACACCTTCAAGCATGATCTTGTAAGCCCGGAGCAATGCAGAATGGGCATAGATTTTCTTTGCGAGGAAGTCGGAAGCCGTTTGAGGAAGAAAGGACTTAAATGTTCTTCCGTAAGTCTGACAATAAAAGACGAGCATTTGATTTCCATTCAAAGGCAGGCACCCCAATCGCCTCCGTCCGATATTGGCAGAGAGATAGCGGATACGGCTTATTCAATACTGATCGCCAATTGGCAGGAGCATAAACCGATAAGAATGTTGACCGTTACCGCAAACGGCTTGACGGATAAAGATGCAGTCGGTGAACAGTTTGACTTCTTTGCGAGCAATAACAATTCTCGTAATAAATTGAGAGATTTTGAAAAAACGGTTGATAATATACGGCAGAAATACGGAGATAAGTCAATTGTTCGTGGCTATAACATTAAAAAAGAAAAGCCTTGATTTCCTGATTTTCGGCCTTAAAGCCAAAAAATTTTTAACACAGGTTGACAATGTAAATAAAATATGGTAGTATTGAAATGATTTTAAATTAAAGGAGATTTGCCAATGATTATTGCAGCAGTCGGAAAAAATGCATCCGGAAAAGATTACTTCCTTGATTTTATTTCCAAGGAATTCGGTGTTCCGCTTCTTTCTATCGGTGACGTGGCTCGCGAACTTGCGGAGCAGGAAGGCCTTGAAAAAACGAGAGAAAACCTGCATTACATTTCCCAGAAATACATGGGACAGTACGGACAGGACTTTTTCCCTAAAAAGCTGATCGAAAAGATCAAATCAATGGATTCCGAAACGGTTTTGGTTTCCGGTATCCGTCCTCCGTCGGACGTTGAAAAATTCAAGGAGGCTTTCGGTGACGACTTTTTCCTTGTTGCAATTGTCGTTGAGAGCGATCGTTTGAGATATGAGAGAACCCGTTCCCGCGGTTCGGCAAGGGACAATGTCACCTTTGAGCAGTTCCTTGAGCTTGATAAGAACGAGGAAAAGCTGTTCCACACGTCCGTTACCATGAGCATGGCGGATTACACCTTCGTTCGAGGTGATTATTCAGATGAGGAATATCATCAGAAGATAAGAGATTTCTATAACGAAAGATTTGTAAAGTAAACAAATCTCAAAAACATAAATGTGAGCTTCGGGTGTGAAAACCTTTGCTCACATTTTTATTTGTAATTTAATTAGTATTAAAGCAAGAAGGGAACTGCGGCGTAAATTCCGGCACCGATACAAAGAGCTTTTTCGTCAAATCGCGTTTTCGGATTGTGCAATGGTGCTGTGTAGCCGTCTTCGCTGCTTCCTGCACAGACAGCTGCCATTACGGACGGTACGAGTTGACTGAAATAAGCGAAATCCTCCGAGCCTCCTATCGTCCTGTTACCGTTTGACAGTTCATCTGTCGTATATATATTTTCCAGTGCGTTTTTCAATCCGGAATAAATGCGCTCGGAGACAGTACCGTTGTTTAACAAGGGCGGACATTCTGCCGTATACTCCAGTGAAACCTTTGCTTCATGCTCTTTTGCTACTCTGTCAGACATTGTTTCAATGAAATGCTTGATTTCTCCGATTGCCGTATTGCTGAACGCACGTAATGACCCTTCAACAGTACAGTTGTCGGATATAACGTTCGGGGCTGTGCCGCCGTAGATTTTTCCCACTGAAATAACGCAATTTCGGTTTCGTGATATATCCGAATCATATAGCTCGTTCACGATTTTTGCGCCAACTCTTATTGCATCCGCGCCGCCGCTCGGCGATGCACCGTGAGCGCTTTTCCCCTTTATTGCTATCTTGAAAAAGGACGCTGCAGGCGCACCGACACCGTCCGAACCGATAACAACCGTACCGCAGGGCATGGGTATAGCCGTCATAACGTGAAGCATAAAAGCATATTGAACCTTTGGGTTTTCAAGTATCTTTGAGTCAATGCAATCCTTTGCACCCGAAAGAATTTCTTCTGCCGGCTGAAATAAAAGCTTCACACAGCATTTAAGCTCGTCTGAGTACTCGGTGATAATTTTTGCCGCACCGAGAAGCATGGCGGTGTGCATATCATGTCCGCAGGCGTGCATTCTACCGTTCTTTGAGCTGAATTCAAGATCTGTTTCTTCTGTAATAGGCAAAGCATCCATATCGGCACGAAGTAAAACAGCAGGCTTTGACCTGTCACCGATTACCGCACAGACCCCCGACCTTCCTATGCGCTCGGGAGTAAGACCAATTTCACGTAAGCATTGCTCAATATATTCGACAGTGTTGTTTAAATCGAACTCCAACTCGGGATTTTCGTGAAGGTGACGCCTGCAAGCTATTGTTAAGCTTGAATTCTTTTTTGCCTTTTCAAATATAGTCTTAATCATTGCTACCTCTGCTATTTTGAATTTTTATTACAATTTAGTCATACCACCAAAAGTGCGATTTATTTATCTGATTGACAATAATAAAAAAGTGATGCTTTTTAAGCAATAGACGGCAACTGTGTTGCCGTCTATTGCCACGGTTTATTGTTCAAATCCCAAATCAGTTAAAAAGCTGATAGTTTGCTCTTTATCCTTGAATACTGCGGTGTTTTCGAGAATTTGCGAGCAAATAATACCGAGCTCTTTTTTCATCGCCTCGTGCGCGCTGATATTTTCGCTTTCGCAAATAGCCTTAGTTTCATCATAAACGAGCCTGAACTGCTCATATTCGGGGGACAAAGGCTTCTTTGAGTCAATTAAATTCTCAACTTCGGTAAGCTCCGCTTCAAGCCTGCCGGGAAGTATAAACAAGCCCTGCGCCTCTATCAATCCGATGCTCTCCTTCTTTATGACGTGGTATTCGGGATGAGCGTGAAAAACTCCGTCAGGGTACTGCTCACTGGTTACGTTGGAGCGAAGAATTATGCTCATTTCATAACCGCGTTCTGTTTTAATAACGGTGGGAGAGACGTTATTATGTTTTTCACCATCGGTCTGCGCAATAATACCAAGCTCCGGATTGTTATAATCCACCCATGCGCTGCGTATTATTTCGCAAAGCTCCGATATGTCATCGCGGTTCTTTGATGCTACTCTTACAACCGTTCCCTGCCAATCAAGTACCTCCACTGTTGCTTCAGGATAATCCTTGTGATTTAACGTTGAATATGCCTTCGCTTTGTGCATGGGCAGTACTTCGCCTCCGCCCTGATAATGGTCGTGAGCAAGCACGCTTCCTCCGATTCTGGGCAGAGCAGCGTTGCAACCGATGAAATAGTGAGGAAACATATCTACGAAGTCCATAAGACGTCCGAAGGTACCTTTGTCAATATGCATAGGAGTATGCTCGCAGTTGACGGCAATACCGTGCTCGTTAAAGTATCCGTACGGCGAATACTGCCAGAACCAGGACTGACCGCCGAGTGTTAAATCCACCGTGCGCAGGGTACGCTTGTTTCTTGCGCCGTATCCTTCGTTTTCACGGCAGATAACGCATTTGGCAAAGCCGCCGTCAACCGAGTTGCCTGCTTTAGCCTTTTTTGAGTCGCGAAATTCAGGCTTGGCTTTGTTTATCGTGATTATCAGTCCGTTGCTCTCAAAGCGAGGATTTTTGTCAAGCTTCGCGCGCTTTACGTAATCATTATGAACGCAGTAATTATACAGCCAGTCCGTTGCCGCCTTGCCGTCGGTCTTGAGCAGAGTATGAAATTTTGCATTGACCTGTGACGGCATGAGCGAAAGCGCTCCGTATACCTCGTCTGCTTCTTCTTCAGAAAGTTCATCGTATTCGCAGTGCTGCAGGATTTCAACTACACGGTTTCTTACGAGATTTGCATCTGCGGGATTAAGCTCAAGGTTCTTTTTTGCGTATTCTGTCAGCTCTTCCGCTTTCTTTAAGATGTCTGTCATTTTTTAGTCCTTTCTGTTTTAGCGCTTTGTATTTGAAGATATAAATCTGTATTCTTATAAAAAACGGAGCAAGCAGTACGGGACTTGCTCCGACATGGTGCGGGTGACAGGACTTGAACCTGCACGGAAACCACCAGATCCTAAGTCTGGCGCGTCTGCCAATTCCGCCACACCCGCGGATTGTCAGCCCGAGTCAATAAAAAATGTCACGATATTAAATAGAAAAGGCAAATGAACAGTCATCTGCCGATCTAAAGAGTGAAATATTTACTCAGGGCTTAAAAGCTGTGTGAGCTAACCGTCCGTGGACTGCATCATAAGCTTGATGCTTCTTTCGGTGCCCTCGCTTTCGATGTTATTATACAACAACGGGTATTGTTTGTAAAGATGGAATTTTTCACAATTTTCAAATCATTATTTTGTTAAATCGGTGTAATTTGCAGATAAAATCTCAAAAGCAAAATAATTTTAAAAAAACTCTTGACAAACGGTCTTCAAGGTGGTATAATCTCTGCGAAAGACATAGGTCTTGACAATAAAGCAGAATTTCCGTTCTCACCTTACCGCAAGAGCGCGTCGGGTTAATATATCAAACTTTTCTTGTGTGGTGTATTTGCGTACGGAGTATTCTGTATGCATTTTTTGTTTTGGAGGTATGAAACCATTAGCGTTAACAACAACAAGGATTTACCCATCAACGAGGAAATTAAAGCGGCTGAGGTAAGGGTAATCGGTTCTGACAATGAGCAGCTGGGTATAATGAAGATAGAGGCGGCTCGTACTTACGCTTATAATAATGGAGTTGATCTCGTGCTTATTGCTCCTACAGCAAATCCGCCCGTTTGTCGTGCTATCGACTACGGTAAATTCTGCTTTGAGCGTGATAAGAAAGAGAAAGAAGCAAAGAAAAAGCAGGTTATTGTTAAGGTAAAAGAAATTCAGCTGTCCTGTCGCATTGAACAGCATGACTTTGATACTCGCGTGAACCAGGCAAAGAAGTTCCTCGGCGAGGGAAACAAGGTTAAAGTCGTCGTTCGCTTCAAGGGAAGAGAAATGGCTCATACCGAGCTTGGCAGAGAGGTTATTCTGAAGTTCCAGGAGGCTCTCACCGGATTCGGTGCTTCGGAGAAGAAGCCTCAGCTTGACGGCAGATATATGTCCATCACACTGTCACCTGTAAAACAGGACAAAAATAATTAGTTTTAGATTAGGGTAAAACCCGTAAAAAAGGAGAATAAAAATGGGAAAGATCAAGACACATAAAGCTTCTGCGAAGAGATTTTCTCTTACCGGTAGCGGCAAGATCAAGATGAATCACAACAATCACCGTCATAACCTTGGAATCAAGACTTCCAAGCGTAAAAGAGGACTTCGTAAGGGCGCTATTCTCAGTGAGTGCTTCGCACCTACCTACAGAGCCCTTATACAGAAGTAATTCGGTACAAAGAGAAAATATTGGAGGATGACATAAAATGGCTAGAATTAAAGGCGCGCTTATGACGCGTAAGAGAAGAAAGAGCGTATTGAAGGCGGCTAAGGGCTATTGGGGTGCAAAGTCTACCCACTTCAAGATGGCTAAGCAGGCTGTTCTTAAGAGCGGCGTATACGCATACATCGGAAGAAAGCAGAAGAAGAGAAACTTCCGTCAGCTTTGGATAACAAGAATCAACGCGCAGGCTAAGGTTTGCGGTCTTAACTACTCTCAGCTCATGCATGGTCTCAAGCTTGCAGGTATCGACCTTAACCGTAAGATGCTTGCCGAGATTGCCGTTTCCGACAAAGAGGCGTTTGCGGTTATTTGCGAGAAGGCAAAGGCTGCTATCTGATAATAAAATCCCGGCTTAGCTTTTCGGCTGCCGGGTTTTTTCGTATTAAGACGGGAGGATTGTGCGGAATGAAAATACAGCATGACGTTATAACCAGCAGAAACAACGGCTTTGTGAAGTGGGCGGCTTCGTTGTCTGAAAAGAAGGGAAGAGAAAGGGAATCCTGCTTTATTGCCGAAGGGATAAAACTCACAGTTGAGGCTTTAAGCTGCGCTCTTCCGGTGTCGCATATAATCGTAGACGAAAATAACGAGAAAGAGATATTGGACCGTTTGAATGATTTCATTAGCGATTCCGTGTTCGCAAATACGCAGCTGGTAAAGGTTTCGGGCAGCGTCTTTGAAAAAATATCAACCGAAAAAGCTCCACAGGGGGTTATTTGCGTTATAAAAAACCTTGACTTTTTTCATAATATAGATATAATAAATAAGGAAGACTTTTTTCTCGGGGAGAATGAGCGGGGAATTGTGTTGTCTTCGGTCCGCGATCCTGCAAATCTAGGCTCCGTGATAAGAAGCGCGGTAGCTTTTGGAACAGAGCACGTAATTCTTTCCGGCGACTGTGCCGATATATACAATCCAAGGACTGTAAGAAGCGCTATGGGCAGCCTTTTTAAGATAAAAATGACAAGGGTGAAAAATCTGTCGAATTTTATTTCGGTTGCAAAAGAGTCAGGCAGGAGGGTGTTCTCGGCAGAGTTAAACGAAAATGCTTTATCGCTTGACAGTGAAACTTTATTACCCACTGATTTAATTGTTATCGGTAACGAGGGACACGGTGTTTCTTCGGATATTTCAAAGTGTTGCACAAACAGTATTTATATACCAATATCGCAAAACACCGAATCGTTGAACGCATCAGTTGCCGCAGCAATTTTTATGTGGGAGCAAAGGAAGAAGTAATATTATAATGGACAGACTTGTATATTGGATTTGGTTATCACTCGCTTGTACTCCCGATACGGTTACGTTTCCAAAGCTGCTTGAAAGTTTTGATACAGCCGAGGAAGTATACAATGCGACAGAATACGAGATTAGAGCGGCGGTTGGTACGAAAAACAGCGATTGCACTGCGTTAAACAACAAGGATCTTTCCAAAGCCGAGGAGATTTACAAGTTTTGCTCAGCAAAAGGCGTGGGAATGCTGACCTACGAGGATGAGGAGTTCCCGGAGTCCTTGCGTGAGATCCCGACGCCTCCGGTAATGCTTTATTACAGAGGACAGCTTCCCGATTTCAACAGGAGCTTCAGATGCGCTGTTGTGGGAACGAGATCTCTGTCCGAATACGGCAGGCGCAACGCCTTCAGGTTAGGATATGATCTTGCCTGTGCCGGAGTCACGGTAGTATCGGGTATGGCAATCGGCATTGACGGCGTTGCTCTGGCAGGTGCTCTTGCCGCCGGTGCGGCTACGATTGCCGTCATTGGCAGCGGTATTGACGTTTGCTATCCGCCTCAGCACAGACGGCTGGCTCAGGAGATTGTCAAGCGCGGTTGCGTTTTTACCGAATACGCACCCGGGGTCAAACCGGAAAGATATAACTTTCCAAGGCGTAACAGGCTTATAAGCGGTCTGTCATCTGCTACCGTCGTGGTTGAGGGTAAGGAGTCAAGCGGCTCGCTTATAACCGCCCGTCATGCAAAAGCGCAGGGCAGGGAGGTCTATGCTTTTCCCGGGAACGTGGGAAGCGACGGCAGTCAGGTCACAAACCTGTTGATTAAAAACGGCGCGCATCTTTGTACCGGAGCGGACGATATTGTCCGCGATTATGAAAAGGTTGCACCGGGTATAATAAATCCGTTTAACCTGAAGGTTAAGATGCCTGTTGATATTATGAAAACTCTCGCTGAATATCAGGTATGTGCGGTTACTCCGACTGATGATATTTTTAAGCCTGCCGTGGCAAGGAAATTACCTAAGCGAAGCGGAGGGTCCGATAAGACAGAACCGAAAGAGCCCGAGAAGGCAGAAGCGAAAGAGATAATTTCGGAGGAACAACAGGTTTTACCGACATTCAGTGCCGAGCAGTTGGCAATCTATAAGAAAATACCGTCGAGCGGGGATTGCACGATTGAATCCCTGGCAGATGGAAATTGTGATTTGAAGAAGGTTATGAGTCTTCTTCTGAAGCTTGAAATGGGCAGATTTGTTGTGATGCTGCCCGGAGACAGAGTAAAGCGTAATTTAAGATGAAAGGTGCGGTTTTCACCGCTTAATATACATGGCAAATTTAGTTATTGTTGAGTCACCGGCAAAAGCGAATACGATTAAAAGCTATCTTGGCTCCAACTACAAGGTTATTGCATCAAAGGGACATATACGCGACCTTCCGAAGAGCAGCTTGGGAATTGACGTTGATAATGGCTTTGAACCGCATTATATAAACATAAGAGGTAAAGGCGACGTTATCCGCGACCTGAAAAAAGAAGCTAAATCGGCAAATAAAATTTTTCTTGCAACCGACCCTGACCGCGAGGGCGAGGCTATAAGCTGGCATATTGCGGGTCAGCTGGGGATTCCCGAGGGAACGGCGTGCCGCGTCACTTTCAACGAGATAACGAAAGGCGCGGTTAAGGAAGCAATTAAAAATCCAAAGCTCATAAATATGGATTTGGTTAACTCACAGCAGGCAAGACGTATTCTTGACAGACTTGTCGGCTTCAATCTCAGCGAGCTGCTTTGGAAAAGCGTAAAGAGCGGACTTTCCGGCGGAAGAGTACAGTCCGTTGCTACAAGGATTATTGCAGAGCGTGAGCGCGAAATCAGAGAATTTGTTCCGACTGAATTCTGGACGATAGATGCAAAGCTTGAAGGAAAATCCGAGGAGCCGCTTACTGTCAGATATTACGGAAGCAAAAGATCAAAAAGAAAGCTTTCGGACGGAGCCGAGGCCGATGCCGTTGAATCGGATATTCTGTCAGGACAGTTTATTGTTACGTCTGTAACTCATAAAGAAAAGCGGAAACAGCCTCAACCTCCGTTTACGACATCGACGCTGCAGCAAGAGGCGTCAAAACGCTTGGGCTTCCAGGCGCAAAAGACCATGAAAGTGGCTCAGGAGCTATACGACGGCTTGAACCTCGGTTCTGAGCTCGGAGGAGTTCAGGGTTTGATTACGTATATGCGTACCGATTCACTTCGTATATCCGAGGTCGCTCTTTCGGCTGTTTCGGAGTATATAAAAAGTAATTTTGGGGCAGAAAATATCCCCAAAAAGCCCAGAATATTCAAGTCGGGCGCTAACTCTCAGGATGCCCATGAGGCTATAAGACCCTCAAACGTCAATATTACTCCGGATGCTGTAAAACGGATGCTTACAAACGACCAATACAGGCTTTACAAGCTTATATGGGAGCGCTTCGTAGCCTGCCAGATGGAGGCGGCGGTTCTCGATACGGTATCCATTGACGTTGAAAACAACGGTCACGTTTTCAAAGCGGGCGGATATATAGTTAAGTCAAAGGGATATATGTCCCTGTACTCCGACGACGGACGGGACGACGATGAAAAGGACGCTGACGGTGAAAACTATGCAAAGCTTCCCGACGTGGAAAAAGGGCAGTGCCTGAGTCTTATAAAGCTGGAAAAGCTCCAGCATTATACAGAGCCGCCCGCAAGATACACTGAAGCGTCTCTTATAAAATTTCTTGAAGAAAACGGCATCGGACGCCCTTCGACCTATGCTCCGATTATTTCAATAATTACCTCCAGACAGTATGTAAAGAGGGAGGGAAAATCTCTTGTCGGAACACAGCTCGGTGAAATCACGACAAAGTTTATGAAGGATTATTTTCCCGAGATAATTGACTACGAATTTACGGCTAACCTGGAGTCAAAGCTTGATTCTATAGAAAACGGTGAGAATTCAACTCTTGAGGTAATATCCGATTTCTATGACAGATTTAAAAAGGAGCTTGACTTTGCTTCAAAGTCTGCGGATAACAAAGAGAAGCTCCTGATACCCGCGGAGGAAAGCGGTATACAGTGCGATAAATGCGGCGCAATAATGGTTTATAAAAACGGTAGATACGGCAGATTTCTTGCTTGCCCCAATTTTCCCTCATGCAGAAATACGAAAGCACTTGACAAGGACGGAAGGTTAATCGCTCCAAAGGAGCTTGAACCCGAGCTCGCCGGCTTTAAGTGTGAGGAGTGCGGAGCGGACATGGTAGTGCGTTCGGGTAAATACGGCACGTTTTACGCTTGTATAAATTATCCAACGTGTAAGTTTACAAAGCAAAAGCTTGTTGAAGTAGGCGTACCTTGTCCGAAATGCGGCTCGAAGCTTCTCGCAAGGCACGGCAGAAGCAACTCGGTATTCTACAGCTGTGAAAAGTATCCCGAGTGCGATTTTTCAACCTGGGATATGCCTCTTGCCGAGAAATGTCCCGAATGTTCTTCTCCCTTGTACTATAAGAAAAGCAGAAAGTTGGTTTTCTGTAAAAATGCCTCTTGCGGTTACAAGCGTGAGGAAGAAAAAACGGTGATTGAATGATGAAGGATAATGTAGTCAAAGTCATCGGCGCAGGACTGGCAGGCTGTGAGGCGGCGTGGCAAATAGCGAATAGAGGCGTCAAGGTCGAGCTTTATGAAATGAAGCCGAAAAAATTTACACCGGCTCACCACAGCGAAGGCTATGCCGAGCTGGTTTGCTCAAATTCGCTTCGTTCAAATCAGCTGAATAACGCGGTGGGACTTTTAAAAGAGGAGCTGAGGCTTCTCGGCTCGCTTATCATGGAGGCGGCGTACGCCACAGAGGTGCCCGCGGGCAGTGCTCTTGCCGTAAACAGAGAGCTTTTCAGCAAGTATATAACTGATAAAATAAATTCGCATCCGAACATTAAGGTTATTAACGAAGAGGTTGCGGATATTGACGGCGATGCCGTAACGGTAATTGCCACGGGTCCTCTCACAAGCGAGGCAATGGCAGAAAAAATTTCATCAATGACAGGTGGCGGCGAGCTTCATTTCTTCGATGCAGCGGCGCCAATCGTTGATTTTTCATCGGTTGATATGTCGCGTGCATTCTTTGCTTCAAGGTACGGAAAAGGGAATCCTGAGGACTACCTGAATTGTCCGATGACAAAAGAGGAGTACGACGCTTTTTACGAAGCTCTTGTCAGCGCAAAGGAAGCACCGCTTAAAGCTTTTGATAAGGAGCTGCAGGAGGAATTGACCGTTTTTGAAGGCTGTATGCCTGTCGAGGTTATGGCAAAGAGAGGATATGATACCTTGCGCTTCGGTCCGATGAAGCCCGTCGGTCTGCCCGTCCCGGAAACAGGCGAGGATGCCTATGCCACCGTTCAGCTCAGACGTGAGAACAAAGAAGGCACTATGTACAATATCGTGGGCTTCCAGACGCACCTGACGTTTCCCGAGCAAAAGCGAGTTTTCGGCTTGATTCCCGGACTTGAAAACGCCGTTTTCTACAGATACGGTGTTATGCACAGAAATACTTACCTCAATTCCCCAACGGTGCTAACCCCTACTTATGCAATGCGTGATAATGAAAATATCTTCTTTGCAGGGCAGATGACGGGAGTGGAGGGCTATGTGGAATCTACGTCATCTGGTTACGTAGCAGGTGTCAACGCCGCCGCGCGTGTACTTGGGACTGAAAAAATAATTTTCCCCAAACAGACCGAGATAGGAGCTTTGGCGCACTACGTAAGCGAAGGCGGTTGCGGTTCGTCATTTCAGCCGATGAATGCCAATTTCGGAATAATCGCTCCCTTTGACAAAAAAATTAAAGGAGGAAAGAAATGCAGAAACGAGGCGTATGCCGAGCGTTCTCTTGAAATAATCAAGGGCAGTTTTTGTGTTTCCGAATAAAATGAGAATTCTTGTAGACGCTATGAGCGGTGACAATGCCCCTCTTGAAATAATTAAAGGCGCAAGCCTTGCAAAGAGTGAATATTCGGATCATACAATTTTGCTTGTAGGAGATCCGAACATCATTTCCAATATTGCAGTTAAAAATGATATAGATTTATCCGGCATAGAGATAATCGAGTCAAAATCGGTGATAACGATGGAGGACCACGCCCTCTGCGTAGTCAGGGAAAAGCGTGATTCGTCCATGAGCGTGGGACTTAAGGCTTTACATAACGGCGAAGTTGACGCTTTCGTCAGTGCCGGAAATACCGGAGCCTTGATTACAGGTGCCACAATAATCGTAAGACGAATTCCGGGTATAAACAGAGCGGCGATCGCGTCGGTTATTCCGCTTTCCAATCCCGTCTTACTTATGGATTCAGGTGCAAACTTGACGGTAAGCTCTGACAATATATGCCAGTTTGCGTTTATGGGCGCTAAGTATATGGAAAAGATATACGATATCGAGCGTCCCAGGATAGGTCAGCTTAATAACGGTACGGAGTACAATAAAGGCAACGCTTTGCAGGTCGAGGCATATCAGATGCTCTCCGAGTCCGGGTTGAATTTTGTCGGTAACGTTGAAGGTAAGGAATTGCCTTTCGATATTTGCGACGTTCTTGTTACGGACGGCTTCTCAGGCAATATTTTTCTGAAGACTGTTGAAGGAATGGGCAAATTTATGCTCAGACTTTTGAAGGAGGTCTTTTATACCAATATTGCGACTAAGGTTTCCGCCCTTACTATGAAAAATAAGATAAAAGAGCTTAAATCCAAGTTTGACAGCTCAGAGCACGGCGGCGCACCCTTGCTTGGTATTTCGAAGCCTGTTATCAAAGCACACGGCTCATCGGATGCCAATGCCATAAAAAACGCGGTAAGGCAAGCAATTCATTACGTGGAAACCGAAATTATAAGCGATATAGTTCTTTTTGCGCAAGGCTATGACGAGAAAAAGCTTCTGGCTGAAGCTGATAAAATATACGACGAGGATATTTAAGTATTACGGGAGGTTGTATGGGTAAAGGCAGAAGTATTATTGAGCTTCAAAGCAAGCTCAGATATGAGTTCTTCGACATTTCATATTTACAAACAGCCCTTACTCATTCTTCCTATACCAACGAAATGAAGGCTAAAGGCTTCCGCTCGGAGTCAAACGAGGCACTTGAATTTCTCGGCGACGCTGTATTGCAAATCGTTATCTCCGAGGTACTTTTCGACAGGTACAGGCTTAAAGGAGAAGGATGCCTTACTAAAATGCGTCAAAGGCTGGTTTGTGAGGACACCCTTGCCATGCTTGCGGGGAGGCTTGAGCTCGGAAGCTATTTGAATATTGGCACCAGCGAAGAAACAATCGGGCTTCGCGGTAAGAACAAGGCACTGGCAGACGCTTTTGAAGCTGTTGTTGCCGCTATATATACAGACGACAGAGAAAACGGAAACGGTACTCTTTTCAGATGTGTAATCATTAACCTTTACGGTGACGAGATCGACAGATTGGTTATGAAGGGTGACGATGATTACAAAACAAAGTTACAGAAATTCGTTGAAAAAAACGGAGATTCCGTCCTGGAGTATAAATGCGAAGAAACCGGACCGGAGCATAATAAAACATTTTCGGTTACGGCGTTTATCAACAATAACGCCGTAGGAAGCGGAACAGGAAAGACAAAACGCTCTGCAGAAATGGAAGCGGCAAAATGCGCTCTGGAGCTGTTTGGAATTTTATAAAATGAAAAAACATGCCAATATACCGATTTTTATACCTCATCTCGGTTGCCCAAATCAATGCGTTTTCTGTAATCAAAGAACGATATCCGGAGTTCAAGATTTTGATATCGGAACGGTGAGAGCGCAGATAGAAGATGCTATTTCCACGGTACCGAATGGTACTGAATGTGAAATTGCATTTTTCGGCGGTTCGTTTACCGGTATTGACCGGGAGCTGATGACAGAGCTTTTAGCTATTGCAAAGGAATATCTTGACAAAGGACTCGTTTCTTCGGTAAGATGTTCAACACGCCCGGATTATATTGACGTTGAGATTCTTGATATATTGAAGAAGTACGGTGTAAAAACCGTTGAGCTGGGATTGCAAAGCACGGATGACGCTGTTCTCGGATGCACGAAAAGAGGACATTCATCACTTGATGAATACAATGCCTGCAAGTTGATTAAAGAAAAAGAGTTGGAGCTTGTTGGTCAGATGATGATAGGTTTACCGGGGTCAACTGTTGAGAATGAGATTCAGACAGCAAAATTCATTATTGATTCGGGTGCTTCCGGCGTCAGGATATATCCTACCGTAGTTTTTCGTGACACGGAGCTTTGCGGTATGGCGGAGCTTGGAATTTACGAGCCTCTTTCTTTGGAAGATGCAATAGAGAGATCGGCTATGGTTCTCGAAGAATTTATAAAAGCAAAGCTTACAGTGTTAAGAATCGGGCTTTGTTCATCGGACAACTTGTCAAACAGCAATACTTATTACGCAGGCCCAAACCACCCCGCTCTCGGCGAACTTGTGAAGAGCAGGGTATATTACAACAGAATTTGCCGTCAGCTCAACTGTTTATCCGATCTTAAGGACAAGGTGCTTTATTTATCGGTAGCAAAAGGGGAGACGTCAAAGGCTGTCGGGCAGAAAAAAGAAAACAAAATTTCCATTATGCAAAAATACGGCATAAAAGTCATAAAAATCCGAGAGGACGGCGACCTTTCGGAATACGACATAAGAATAAATCAATGAAAGGAAAAAGGGCAGATGTACTTAAAATCCTTGGAGCTTCACGGCTTTAAGTCATTTCCAAACAGAACGACGCTCACCTTTGAGAGGGGCACGACGGTTATTGTTGGTCCTAACGGAAGCGGAAAGTCAAATATATCGGATGCCATGCGTTGGGTTTTGGGCGAGCTTTCAAGCCGTAATATCCGCGGAACGAAGATGGAGGACGTTATTTTCGGCGGAACCGACGACAGACGCCCTATGGGGTTCGCAGAGGTTTCGGTAACCTTTGATAACTCCGATCCGGTAAACCGTCTTGACTCCGAATATGATGAGATAACGGTAACCAGAAGATATTACAGAACCGGTGACAGTGAATACCTTATAAACAAAGAGTCAAAACGTCTCAAGGACATAAATATGCTCTTTATGAATACCGGTGTCGGCCGTGAGGGATATTCAATTATCGGACAGGGTAAGGTTGCTGAGATAATATCCAAGAAGAGCGACGAACGGCGTACAATATTTGAGGAGGCTGCGGGTATCTCCAAATACCGCCACAGAAAAGAGCAGACGGAAAAAACGCTCAAAGGTGTTACAGAAAACCTTGACCGTGTAAATGATATTAAGGTTGAACTTGAGAGCCGTGTCGGTCCACTTGAAAAAGAGGCTGAAAAAGCCAGAAAGGGTCTGGCTATTTACGAGGAAAAAAAGCGTGCAGACGTTTCTCTTTGGCTTTACGATACAAAGAAGATTCACAGCGATATAGAGGAAGCCGAAAAAACATGGAGACTCTCCGTAAGAGAGCTTGAAATCGTAAAGCAGTCTCTTGACGACTTGGAGAAGCAGTCGGAGAACCTTTACGATAAGAGCCAGAGCAATAAAATCAAGTCGGAGGAGCTGCTTGAGCAAATTCAGCTTACTACAAATCAACTCCACGCTCTTGATAATTCGCTGAGATCGGCAGAGTCTGACTTCTCCCATTCGATTGAGCTTATAAATGACTGCAAAAAACGAATTGCGGAGATTGAAAGAAGTGAAGAAGCACTGAAATCATCACGCCGGGAGTACTGCGAGAAGAAGAACGCAGTTGAAGAAAGAGTAAATGAGCTTTCAGATATCAGGTTCAATTATCTTCGCGAGCAGGAAGCACTTACCGAAAAAATAAACGCCCTTTCAAAGGCGTTGGAGGAAGCTCTGGACGACCTTCGCTGTGAAGAAAATACAGTCACCGACTGCAAGGCCCGAATCGAGCTTTTAAAATCCAATTTATTTGCCGACGGCAACAAATCCCTTGACATGGCGTCTAAAATTAAGGCTTATGAAGAAGAGGGAGCAAGATTAAAAGAGGAAGCAGACAGATGTGAGGAAAACGCAGCGTCGTTTAAGACTCAGATAGCAGAGAAAGAAGAGTTGATTTCTAAAGCTTCTTCCGAATTAAATGATTTGAACGCAGAAAAAGCCGAAGCAGTTGAAGCATTAAACAGCTTGAAGCTTCAGCGCGATACCACCGAACAGCGCGCGGACGTTCTTCAGAGAATGAACGAGCATTTTGACGGATATATCGAGAGCGTTAAATTCGTAATGCGTGAATACGGCGCAGGCAGGATTCAGGGCGCAGGCGAAATATACGGTCCACTATCCACACTTATCGACGTAGAAAAACAGTATACAACCGCAATAGACACCGCTCTCGGCGCAAGTCTGCAAAATATTGTCGTTGAGCATGAGAGTACCGCCAAAGCGGCAATGATGGCACTGAAAAGAGCTAATGCCGGCAGAGCCACCTTTTACCCTGTAAGTGCTATAAGGCGTCCGGGCGAAAGCGATGAAATCCGCACGGCAAAAAATATGCCGGGATTTGTGGGCAGAGCAGATACACTGGTCAGCAGCGATGAAAAATACCGCAATATTATAGAATTTCTGCTTCTCAGAACACTTGTGTTTGATAATATCGACAATGCGTCGGCAGCTGCAAAAAGAGTCGGATATAAGGTTAAGATGGTCACGCTGGACGGCCAGGTTATCAATGCGGGCGGTTCATTCACCGGCGGTAGCGCAAAACGTGACAGCGGTTTGCTTTCAAGGGTAAATGAAATTAACCAACTCAGAGAAAAAAGCGCAGAACTGAGTGATAAAATCAAGCAGATTAGCGTAACTCTCGAAAAAACAGAAGAAGCAATAAAGGCTTGCTCCGACGGTTTACACGAAGCTGAGCAAGCGCGTGAGCTGCTTTTGACATTGTCGCGTTCACAGTTTGCGGCACTGGATAATGCCACGGCAAAGTATAATGCTAACTGTAATATCCTTGAAAAATTCAAGGCTGATTACGATAACCTCGTCAGCGGTAAGGCACGTGCCGAGGAGGAAATTTTCCGACTTGAGGCAGAAGAGAAGGCGGCACTTGAGCGGATGGAGAGCTTTACAGAATTCAGAACCGGGAAGAGCCTTGAAATGGGCGTTCTTGACGAGTCCCGCGATGAGGTTGTATCAAAGGCGGGGGATGTTTTCGTTAAAATTGCCGAGGCGCGTAAGGAAGCAGAAGCCGTGCAGGCGATGATTGACAACATCGATGCCCGTCTCGGTGAGCTTTCGGATGAAAAGGATGCGCAAAATACACGTATTGACCAGCTCAATGATCGCCGCAGCGGTATAGATGCTATGCGCGAGGAGCATAAGGCTCAATATGAAGAACTTGAAAGCCGGATTTCCGCTCTTATGGAATCGCGCCGTGAGGTTGAAAACGACAATGGTGAATTTGAGCGTGAGCTGAACAGCATCAGGGCAAAGATTAAGGAAAAAACAGCCAGCCATCAAACCTTGATGGAGTATTCCTTGAGAAACGAAAACAAGCTTGATCAGCTTAAAGAGAAAGAGGATAAGCTTGGCTCCCAGCTTCAGGAGGATTACGAGCTTACCTACGAGGATGCGGTAGCTCTCGAATATCCTCCGGTAACCGATGAGAACAGAGATGAAATTGCGGCAATACAGTCATCATGCCGTGCAAAGTTGCGTTCAATCGGAAATTACAATCCGGGTGCCATAGAAGAGTATGCAGAGGTTAAGACCAGATACGATTATCTGAATTCTCAATTTCTTGACCTGACAAAATCCAAGGAAGAGTTGGAGGGCATCATCTCCAGAATCGAGCAGGAGATGAGAAAAACATTTACCGACGCCTTCAATGCCATAAACCGTAACTTCGGCATAGTGTTCAAAGAACTGTTCGGAGGAGGTAATGCGGAGCTTTCGATGACAGACCCTGAGGACGTTCTTACTTCGGGTATTGAAATCAAAGCTGCTCCTCCCGGAAAGATTATCAAGAGTATGTCTCTTCTTTCGGGCGGTGAACAGTCCTTTACGGCGATTGCGCTGCTGTTCGCCATTCTGAAGGTTAACCCCACGCCCTTCTGTATTCTCGACGAGATCGAAGCGGCTCTTGATGAAGTAAACGTAAACCGTGTCGGCGAGTATGTCAAGAGACTCAGCTCTGACACGCAGTTTATACTTATCACGCACCGCAGAGGTACGATGGTAATAGGTGACAAGCTGTACGGTATCACTATGCCTCAAAGAGGTATTTCTCAGGCTATCGAAGTCAGCGTAAACGAAATTGAAGGTATGCAAAAGGAGTTACTTAACTAATGGGTTTCTTTCAAAAGCTTAAAGCGGGACTTTCAAAGACGAAAAATGCAATATTCGGCAAGCTTGACGGTTTCTTCAAGATGTTTTCCCGTGTTGACGATGATTTATTTGACGAGCTTGAGGAGCTTTTGATTTCATCGGACATCGGTATTTCGGCTACCGAGCAAATTCTTGACGAATTGCGCGAGAACGTAAAAGAAAAGAAAATCAAGGAACCCGAACAAGTAAAGGATGAGCTTTACTCCATACTCAGAAGAATGATTGGCGAGCACGAGCCTTTACACCTTGATACAAAGCCATCAGTTATTCTGGTCATAGGCGTTAACGGCGTTGGAAAAACTACGTCTATCGGAAAGATTGCGCACGAGCTTAAGCATCAAGGGAAAAAGGTTGTCGTTGCGGCGGCGGATACCTTCCGCGCGGCTGCTGCTGAGCAGCTGTCCGTATGGTGCGATCGTGCAGGTGTTGATATAATCAAGCAGGGGGCGGGCGCAGATCCTGCCGCAGTAGTGTTTGATGCGATAAACGCCGTTAAAAGCAGAAAGGCTGACGTTCTTATAATTGATACCGCCGGCAGACTCCATAACAAAAAGAATCTGATGGATGAGCTTGCCAAGATTGACAGAGTAATCAGCAGAGAACTGTCCGGGTGTTCCAAAGAAACACTCCTCGTGCTTGATGCGACGACCGGACAGAATGCGGTATCGCAGGCAAAGGAATTCAAGGGGGCCTCTGCAATTACCGGTCTCGTTCTTACTAAGCTTGACGGAACCGCAAAAGGCGGTATAATTATATCAATAAAGCAGGAGCTGGGTATTCCCGTTAAATTTATCGGTGTCGGTGAGCAGATAGATGATATGAAGCCCTTTGATGCCGAGGAGTTTGCAAATGCTCTTTTTGAAAAGGAATAAAATATGCTTACAAGTAAACAGAGAGCCTTTCTGCGCGCAGAAGCTCAATCGCTTGATACCATCTTTCAGATAGGAAAGGGCGGAATTACCGAAGAAATCTGTGTACAGATATCAAATGCTCTGGAAGCGAGAGAGCTGATTAAAGCCCGTGTGCTTGATAATTCCGGGTACACGGCAAAAGAGGCAGCAAACGAAATATCCGAGAGTATCGGCTGTGACGTTGTATCCTGCGTAGGCTCCAGATTTGTACTGTACAGAGAATCCGAAAAAAAGAAGAAAATCATACTTCCGTGAACACTTATGATATTTAATGATAAATCCCTTGACAAATTGCGACGTACTGTAAAGGAGAGCCTTTCCGAGCACAGATTTCAGCATACTCTGGGTGTTGAGCGCGCCGCTATGAAGCTGGCACGGATTTTTCTGCCTGACAGGATTTTTGAAATTCGCGCTTGTGCGCTTTTGCACGACATTACGAAGGAATTGCCATTTGAAGAACAGCGTGAGCTGATAAATGAAAGCGGTATTTGCTTATCTGCCGAAGATTTGGATACACTGAACGCGTGGCATAGCTTTTCTGCCGTCGGATATATAAAAAAATATTTCCCCGATTATGCAACACATGAAATCCTTGACGGAGTCTTTTGTCATACTCTCGGGTGCGAGCGGATGAGCTTGTTTTCTACGATAATATTTATATCCGACTACATCGAGGATGGCAGAAGCTATAAGTCTTGCAAGCTCGTTGCCGACTACCTTTGGAGTAATTTGGCTGAATGTAAGGAATATTCCGATAAGCTCAAAATTTTGTACAGAGCATGTATTATGTCAATAGAATACACGGTTGCTTCCGTGGAAGAGCGCGGCCTTCGTGTTAACAACAGAACGCTTTTGACAAAAAATTCTTTACAAGCTTTAATTTAGTCAATATAAGAGAGGTGTTTCTACACAAACTATCTATAATCATTTATTGTAGAGGTTTGTATGAAAAAACTTTCTTTACTTGTTGTATTTGCGGTCATAATGCCTGTTTTGCTTTTCACGCAGGTTTCCTGCAGCGTCGGTGCTGTTAATGAAGAAGAGGGAAGATATAATTATTTAATCGTTGGATTTGACGATGCGTCGCAGAATACCGACGTGATTATTATTGCAAGTATTGATGCCCACAAAGAGCGGCTTGATTTAATTCAAATTCCGAGAGATACTGCGTATTTTGACGGAGAGAATTGTTACAAGCTCAACAGCGTTTATCCCAAAAAGCTGTTATCAGGTATGAGCCAAACCCAAGCTCTGGATTATCTTTCAAAGGAATTGTCAGGCGCTTTCGGGTTGAAATTCGACGGTTACTTCGGTTTAACGACGAACAATTTGCGCGATATTGTAAACATACTTGGCGGTGTTGAGGTCACAGTTCCGGAGTCGTTTGACGAAGAATTGCTTAATACGCTGAGGCTGAAGCGCGGAAAAAACGTTTTAGACGGTGATGATGTTTTGCGCGTAGTTCGGCACAGGAAAAGCTATCTGACAGGCGACCTCGGAAGGATGGATGCGCAGAAGTTGGTTTTAGCGGGCTTGATAAAAAAGTATTCCGAAAGTTTTGATTTCAAAACAGTTATCGGTACCGTGATGGAGCTGAGTGGCGTCATATCCGATTTCAGAATGCGCGATATTTTAAATATTTTAGGGAAAAGTCGAGGCAGTTTTGACGGATATACGTTGTCCTTTTCAACACTGAGCGGTGTGGCTGAGAAAGATGAAAGCGGAGTCTGGTACTTTGTCGCAAACAAAAACGCCAACAGAATGCTGCTGAGAGAGCTTGAAATAGGAGTAACGGGTGATTTTGATTCATCAGGCAAGTTTAAGCCTGTCGGAAAAAATAATTTGAATTTTCTTTATGATAAAATCGGGGTAAAGCCAAAGATATATTATAATGATGAGATATTTTCAATAATCTTTAATACAAACACGTGATTATTACTTTTGAATTATATTCGGAAAGGTTTTTATGGAAACGGAAAGAACAGAGGAATTAAAAAATGCGTCTTCAGAGCAGCTCGCTCTGGCTGCTGTGAAGATACTGATTGAGAAAAAAGGCATAGACGTTAAGCTTTATGACGTCAGGGGAACTGCGGCTATAACCGATTTTTACGTTATCGCCACCGGTAAATCATCGACTCACGTGGCATCGCTGACTGACGACGTTGACTATTTCTTGAACATGAAGGGTAAGCCTTCCGAAAGAATTGAGGGCAAAAGGGGCAACTCATGGCTTCTTATAGACTACATCGACGTAATTGTAAATGTTTTTGATAAAGAATCCAGAGATTTCTATAACTTTGAGCGTCTGATGCCCCAGGAGGGACTTGTTGATATATCAGATATTATAGCTGAAGTTGATAAAAAATTTAATACAAAGTAATTTTGATATAAATAAAAGAAGGACATAAGATATGCAATACGATTATTCTGCTATTGAAAAAAAGTGGCAAAAAAAGTGGGACGAGATTAATGCTTTTTCTGCGAAGCAGGACTTCACTCTGCCAAAGTACTACGCTCTCGTAGAATTTCCTTATCCCTCAGGGCAGGGCTTGCACGTAGGACATCCCCGTCCTTATACGGCGCTTGACATTATTTCGAGAAAGAAAAGAATGCAGGGCTATAACGTGCTGTTTCCCATGGGTTGGGACGCTTTTGGTCTTCCCACGGAAAACTACGCTATCAAGAATAAAATTCACCCGAAAATCGTAACGGCAAATAACGTTGCCAGATTCAAGAGTCAGCTGAAATCCTTAGGTCTGTCATTTGACTGGAGCAGAGAGATCAACACGACAGACCCCGAATATTACAAGTGGACTCAGTGGATTTTCCTTCAGCTGTTTAAGAAGGGGCTGGCTTATAAGAAGGAAATGTCGGTAAACTTCTGTACCTCTTGTAAGGTCGTTCTTGCAAATGAGGAGGTTGTTAACGGCGTTTGCGAAAGATGCGGCTCTGCTGTTATCAGAAAAGTAAAGAGTCAGTGGATGCTTAAAATCACGGAATATGCCGAAAAGCTTATTGACGGACTCAAGGATCTTGATTTCATAGAAAGAGTAAAGACTCAGCAGATAAACTGGATTGGAAAGTCAAACGGTGCTGAAATTGATTTCAAGACTACGACCGGAGATACTCTCCGTGTTTATACCACCAGATGCGATACTCTTTTCGGTGCTACTTATATGGTTATCGCCCCCGAACACAGCTTCGTTGAGAAGAATAAGGGCGTAATCGAGAATATGGCGGAGGTAATTGAATATCAGCAGGCTGCCGCAAGAAAATCCGATTTTGAAAGAACGGAGCTTGTAAAGGACAAGACCGGCGTCGAGCTTCGCGGAGTTAAAGCGATAAATCCCGCGAACGGAAAAGAAATTCCGATTTTCATTTCCGACTACGTACTCGCAGGATATGGAACAGGAGCCATTATGGCAGTTCCCGCTCATGACGAACGTGACTGGGATTTCGCAAAGAAGTTCGGACTTCCCATTGTTGAGGTTGTTGCTGGCGGAAACGTTGAGGAAGCTGCCTTCACGGACGTTGCTACCGGCGTGCTTGTAAATTCCGGATTCCTCAACGGGCTTGAAGTTGCAGATGCGAAGAAGAAAATGGTTGAATTTCTGGAAGAGCAGGGAATTGGAACAGAGAGGGTAAACTATAAGCTTCGTGACTGGGTATTTTCAAGACAGAGATATTGGGGTGAGCCCATTCCCGTTGTAAAGTGTGAAAAGTGCGGATGGGTTGCAATACCCGAGAGCGAATTGCCTCTTGAGCTGCCGGACGTTGAGTCCTACGAGCCTACCGAGAACGGTGAGTCGCCGTTGTCTCTGATGACCGATTGGGTAAAGTGTAAGTGCCCTGCCTGCGGCGGCGACGCCGAGCGTGAAACCGACACTATGCCTCAGTGGGCAGGCTCTTCATGGTATTTCCTCAGATATTGCGATCCTCACAACAAGGAGGCATTGGCTTCGCCCGAGGCTCTTAAATATTGGATGCCCGTTGACTGGTACAACGGCGGTATGGAGCATACTACGCTTCACCTTCTGTACTCCAGATTCTGGGCAAAGTTCCTTTATGACATTGATATCGTGCCTTGTCCGGAACCTTACGCAAAGAGAACGAGCCACGGTATGATTCTCGGCGAAAACGGTGAGAAGATGTCTAAGTCCCGCGGTAACGTTGTTAACCCCGATGATATTATAAGGGACTACGGCGCGGATACCATGCGTCTTTATGAAATGTTCATAGGCGACTTTGAGCAGGCGGCACCCTGGAACCCACAGTCGATTAAGGGCTGTAAGCGTTTCCTTGAAAGATTTCTCAACCTTTGTGAAATGGTAAACGGTGAGGGCTTTACTCCCGCGCTTGAAAAGCATATACACAAGCTCATAAAGAAGGTAACCGAGGATATAGACGCGATGAAGTTTAATACGGCTATTGCGGCTATGATGTCGACTGTTAATACCGTATACGAGAAGGGAAGCATTACGAAGGACGAGCTTGCTACCCTTACGAGACTTCTTGCACCCTTCGCTCCTCACCTTGCAGAGGAGGTATACGAGAAGCTCGGATTTACGGATATAGTATCTTTGGCTAAATGGCCGGAATACGATGAGAGCAAGACCGTTGATGACACAATAGAGATGCCCGTCCAGGTTAACGGAAAGGTTCGCTCTGTTGTTGCGGTTCCAAACGGAGCATCAAAGGATGACATACTTGCAATTGCAAAGGCAGATGACAAGGTAATGTCCGCAATTGAAGGCAAAACCATCGTTAAAGAAATAGTTGTACCCGGTAAAATCATCAATATCGTTATTAAATAACATCAAGCAGTGCCGCGATATATTTCGCGGCACTGTATTTATAAACAAAATACAAATAAAAACAAGAAAAACAAGAAAAAGTGAAAAAAAAGGGTTGACAAATAAGAAGAGTTGTGTTATCATAATAGGGCTTGAATGAAGCGAATGCGAGTGTAGTTCAATGGTAGAATTCCAGCCTTCCAAGCTGGCCGCGTGGG
>CAZBQN010000010.1:0-60532 GCA_964494135.1 uncultured Ruminococcus sp.
GGGCTCGAACCTGTGACCCTCTGCTTGTAAGGCAGATGCTCTCCCAACTGAGCTAACCTTCCGTTAAATGCCTCACCATTATACCAAATGCTTTTTCGTTTGTCAAGTGGTTTTTCTAAGATTTTTGATTTTTTTGCATCAGCCCGTCTTAAAATTCTTTTAAATAATTGACACAGGCATTAAAATATGATAGAATAAGGTTGCTATGTGTAAATTCAACGTCCGGTTGACGGAAGATGGGAGAAGCGTATGCTTAAGGTAGATAGAATCAGTGTAATGAATATGGAGAACGCTATCAGAGGTGCGAGAAATCCTCTGAACAGCTGGAAGAGAATGGATAGCCGGTACGACGAGCAGGGGAATTTCGTCCTCGGTGAGAACGACCTGTCCTTGGCGCGTCGCCTTGCAGTGGCAGGCAGCGACCACAGAAAATTTCTCCGTCAGATAATCGTATCTATGGATATAACCGCTCCTCTTTATTGGTGGAAGGAGTTTGATACTTACAAGGTGGGCACCGTTGCAAATTCTACGTCAACCATGCATAAAATACAGTCCAAGGAATTTGTCAGAGCCGATTTCTCCTGTGACAGAATGAGCGAGGATTGTCTTTCCGTGCTTGATTCGGTTATCGCATTTCTTGAATCCGAGCGCGTGAAGTTTAACGAAACAAAGGACAAAGCCCATTGGCATAATATGATACAGCTTTTGCCTTCCTCATACAATCAGCTCCGCACGGTGACGCTGAATTACGAGGTTCTTATCAACATATACTATGCGCGCCGTAACCATAAGCTTGCCGAGTGGCACACTCTCTGCGAAGCTATTGCCGAGCTGCCTTACGCACATGAGCTTATACTCGTGAAAGAGAAGACCGAGGATTGATACCGGATGAGCATATTCGATTTGTTCAAGCAGATTGAGAAAAAATCCGACACGGGTCCCGTGTCGTTTATTATAGCCGGGCTCGGCAACCCCGGTGCCGAATACGAGAGAACAAGGCACAACGCCGGATTTATGGCGATAGATTATATCGCACAGCGTCTGGGATGCCGGATAGACAGGGCTAAATTTAAGGCTTTGACCGCGGAGTGCCAAATGGGGAAGAGCCGCGTTTTGCTGATGAAGCCGCAGACCTTTATGAACAATTCCGGGCTGGCAATCGCCGAGGCGGCGTCGTTCTACAAAATTCCGCCCGAGCGGGTGCTGGTATTGTTTGACGAAATCAGCTTTGAGCCGGGAATGCTCCGCATCAGGCGTAAGGGCTCTGCAGGAGGGCACAACGGGCTGAAAAGCATAATTGAGCATCTCCACGGCGACGGCTTCCCGAGAATAAAGCTGGGGGTGGGCAATAAGCCGCGCCCAGATTACGATTTGGCAGACTGGGTGCTGGGAAGGTTCACCGATGAGGGCTACAAGGCTCTGTCAGAGCGCTTTGAGGATGCGTATCAAGCTGCACTTCTGATAACCGACGGGAAGATAGACGACGCTATGGCGCGTTTCTCGAAATGATTTCCTTTTGTAAGACATATTTGCGGGAGTTAATATGTTTGAGATGACATCTGTAATAAAATGCGACAAGGAGTACGGACAGTCCGTCCGCGCAATGCGCGACGCCTACTCTGCCTGCCCCTCACTGCCCATAGTAATCAACGGACTTACGGGTGGAGCGAAATCGGCGTATCTCGCCGAGGCGGTAAAGGAAGCAAGGCAAATAAGCGGCACCTGCGTGACGGTGCTGGTCGGCAGCCACGAGCAAATGCTTGCTGCCGAGGGTCTGTTAAGCTCCGCAGGGCTTACCGCCGCTTCCTACAAGCTCCGCGACCTTGTCTTTTATAACATTTCCGCCTCTCTTGACATAGATCGGGAGAGGCTATCGGTTTTGGCAAGGCTTATGCGCGGCGAGCTTGATGTAATAGTAACGACCCCTGCGGCTCTGATGTCGCCCACCATGCCGAAATCTGTCTTTGAAAGCCTCGCCGTCAGCCTGAAAGTAGGGGATACCGTAAGTATTGAAGGACTGTGCGGGAGGCTGGTCAATCTTGGGTTTTCACGGGTTGAAACGACCGAAGCTAAGGGGCAGTTTTCAAAGCGCGGCGGAATAGTAGATTTGTGGAGTGCAGAGGACGAGATGCCGGTGCGTGTCGAGTTTTTCGGCGATGAAATTGACAGAATGGTATATTATGACCCTCTGACTCAGCGAAGCCTTGATGTCTGTGAGTCAGTGTCTGTGCTTCCCGCGTACGAGGTAGTGGTTGATAAGGATGCAAGGAGAAGAATTCTCGGAGAGATCGACCGCCTGCTTTCAAAAAGCGGTTTGGCTGATGAGAACAGGGAGAAGCTGCTACGGGAAAAGAGCACACTGGAGGCAGGGCTTGTTCCCGCCTTTCGCGACAAGTACATCGGACTTATATACGAAAAACTCAGCACGCTCCCTGACTACTTCGATAAAAAGAGTATTTTCTTCGTCATGGGCACGAACGAATGCTTTGAATGTGCCGATGCCCATGTGAAGAAGCTGGCATCTGAAACCGACGGGATTATAGCCGGCGGTGCGCTCGGAAAGAAGTACGCTCGCTTCTCGCTTTCTCCAGATGAGTTCAAATCCTTGTTAAATGACAATCTTACTTTGCATTTAAATCCTTTTGCCGGCGGTGTCAGCGGAATGAGGCTGTCGGGACTTTTCGGCTTTCGGTGCAGGAGCACCGTAGCCTACGGGAATAACACATCCATGCTCGTCGAGGATATCGGAGGATTTGTACGCGGCGGCTATCGGGTAATTCTTTTGGCTGAAAACAGACAGGGTGCCGAATCGGTTAAGGATACGCTTATATCCATGGATTATATCCCCATTTCTCTTTACGACAAGGAGAATGTCGATTTTGAGGCACTTCCCCCGGGGACGGTGGCTGTTGCCGTGGGCGTAGGTGACGGCTTTGATCTATGCGCGCCGAAAATTGCCGTGCTTTCCTTGGCGCAGGACAGCGGAAAGGCGGTTATGGCGCATAGACGCCGTCAGATGATACGCCGCCGAATGGGAGGCGGAGCCAAGCAGATAATGAGCTACTCCGAGCTGTCAGACGGAGATTACGTAGTTCACGCAAATTACGGAATAGGCAGATTCACAGGCGTGGAATCGGTGACGATTGACGGAGTAACAAAGGATTACATTACTATACAATATGCCGGTACGGATAAGCTGTTCGTCCCTTGCGATAAGCTTGAGATGATAGGCAAATATATCGGTGACAGGGATAAGGACGGAGAGGTCAAGCTGTCGGTTATGGGCGGCGCAGACTGGACCCGTGCTAAATCCAAGGCTAAGGCGGCGACGAAGGACCTTGCAAAAAAGCTGATAAAGCTTTACGCGGAGCGGCAAAGAAAGCCCGGCTTCTCATTCCCCGAGGATTCGGAATTGCAGGCGGAGTTCGAGAGTGAGTTCCCCTACTCGGAGACCGACTCTCAGCTGACAGCAACGGAGGAGATTAAGAAGGATATGACAAGCTCCGTGCCGATGAACCGACTTTTATGCGGTGACGTAGGCTACGGCAAGACCGAGGTCGCTCTCCGCGCCGCTTTCAAGGCAATTCTCGGAGGCAAGCAGGTTGCCCTTCTCGTGCCTACGACCATATTGGCACTTCAGCATTATCAAACCGCTACCTCACGTATGCGAGGCTATGCGATAAACGTGGAAATGCTGTCGAGATTCAGAAAGCCGAAGGAAAGAGCCAAGATAATAGAGCGCACGGCAAGAGGCGATATAGATCTGCTTATCGGCACTCACGCTATGATTTCAAATAAGGTAGCCTTTCGTGACCTCGGACTTCTGATAATAGACGAGGAACAGCGTTTTGGTGTTGCGCAGAAGGAAAAATTGCGTGAAATGACAACTAATGTTGACACCTTGATGCTGTCGGCGACTCCAATACCGAGAACGCTTAATATGGCGATGAGCGGTATCAGCGACATCTCGGTGCTTGACGAAGCTCCGGGGGACAGGCGTCCTGTTATGACCTACGTGCTTGAACACGACGATGGGTTGATATACGACGCGATACGCCGTGAGCTGGACAGACGCGGGCAGGTCTTGTATCTGTACAACGACATTGATAACATCGCCACTATTGCGGGGAGAATAGAAGAGGCAATACCCGAGGCACGGGTGGCTTACGCCCACGGCAGAATGGAGCGGGACGAGATAGAGGATATATGGCAGGGGCTGGTGCAAGGCGAGATTGACGTTCTCGTATGTACTACCATCATAGAGACCGGTGTTGATTTGCCTAGTGCCAATACCTTGATTATCGAGAACGCGGACCGCTTCGGACTTTCCCAGCTGCATCAGATACGGGGAAGAGTGGGCAGAAGCGAGAGGCAGGCCTATGCATATCTGACCTACCGTCCCGGCAAGAGCCTGACTGAAATTGCCGAGCGCAGACTGACCGCCATTAAGGAATTTGCCGAGTTCGGCGCAGGCTTCAAGATAGCACTCAGGGATATGGAGATCCGAGGCGTGGGAAATCTGCTCGGCGCAGAGCAGCACGGTCATATCGACAGCGTGGGCTACGACCTGTACGTGAAGCTTCTCAACGAGGCGATAAAGGAGGAGCGCGGTATGGAGACCGAGTCACGCACTGAGGCTGTCATCGATATCAGGATATCGGCGCATATTCCCGAATATTATATAAGCTCAAGCGCCGTCCGTATGTCAATGTACAAGCGGATTGCGGATATACGTAGCGTAGCCGACGCGCAGGACATAATAGACGAGTTTACCGACCGCTTCGGAGATATGCCTGCCGTGGTTTCAAGGCTTATCAGTATAGCTCTCGCAAAAGCTCTTGCGGAAAAGGCGGGCATATCCCGTGTCAGCTATTCATCGGGCAGACTAAGCTTTATCGGCACGAAGCTTGACGTTGCGCGCTGGTCGGAGCTGTTTTTAAAATTCAAGCCCATGGCTTTCCTGAATCAGGGCGCGCCGACCGTGGTTTATACAATGAAGCGCGGAGACGACCCTTCCGCTGTTGCTGCCGAAATACTCTCGGCTTACGACGGGTTAAGCGAATAAAAACAAAAGGTTTTGGATAATGGAAAAAGCAAAGAACGTAAAAAAGATGCCTCAGGCAGAGAAGCCGGGCAAAAAGAGAATAAACCCGATAATACTTATTATTGCGGTGGGACTGGCAATTGTGCTTGTTTTGGGGGCGGTGCTTGTCACGGTGAATATCGTAAACGAGGTGAATTCCGTTGTCACATTTAACGGCGTATACGTCAGCCGCGGGGTTGCCTCCTATCTTGCGGCGACTTACAAATACGAGCATATCAAGATGCTGAACAGAACCGTGGGCGACAGCGTCGACGTTAAGGACAGCATGAGCTTCTGGAACAGCGAGATATCCGACGGAGTGACTTACGGCGATGAGCTTACCTCTGCTACGGAGAATTATATCAGAGGCGTGGTAATAGGCAGTTATTTGTTTGACAGCACGTCCTCCCTGACCTCTGCTGAGCGCAAATACATCGACGACGGCATAAACGAGGTCCTCGATTACAAGGCAGGCGGCAATCAGTCTGTTTTCAACGACGAGTGCCAAAAGATGGGCTTTACCTTCTCGGATTTCCGCACAGCGACCGAGATGATGTACAAGGCAAGCATGCTGAAATCGGTGCTTTACGGCACCTCGGGCAGTTATCTTGAAAACGGAGGCTACGACGAGGGAACGGAGGAGTTTCTCGGCACCTATTCTCACGTAAAGCTCTTGTCAATTCGCCTGATTGACGACTACGTGCTCGGCGAGGACGGAAAGCCTGTGATTGAACAGGGAAGCTACGTTATGCGCAGTCTGACAGATGAAGAATTCAGACAGAGAAGCGAGGACATTGCCCGCATCCGGGAAATGATAAGAGGCTATGAAAGTGACGCGGACGTTCAGATGAGCCCCGAAGCCTTTACTTCTTACCAGAACAAATATATTCCGTTTGACGATTATATATCGACCGGTTATTACTTCGCCTCAACGGCAGTTTATTCGGGTGCGTTTGAGGAGGAATACGGCGAGGTCCTTATGAACAAAATATATGAGATGGAAGTTGACAGCTACGCAGAGGTCGTCGACGGCAACGTTGTGTGCTTTATCTACAAATACGCGCCGGAGCCTTATGCTTACAATCTTTCAAAGCTGAGTTCCTTCTTCAGTGATTTCTTTTCCGACTGCGCAAACTACCTGTACACAAAGCTTCTTGACGCAAACAAAGAAAAGGTGAACGTCAAGGACGGATACCGTGAAATAGACGTATTGGCACTTCCGTATAACTATAAGTTTATAGCGGGATAATAACGTAAAAATGTCTAGTAATGAGAAAACCGATGCTTTTTAAAGTAAATAGTGACAAATCGGCTGACGCCATACCGTCTGCCGGAGGTTGAAAATGAGTGAAAAATTTAAAGTAACGGGCATGAGCTGTGCGGCTTGCTCTGCCAGGGTCGAGCGTGCGGTGTCATCGCTTGACGGAACGACAGCCTGCTCGGTAAATCTTCTCACCGGGGACATGACTGTTGAGGGGACTGTGACGAGAGAAAAAGTGGTTGAAGCTGTGGTAAAGGCAGGCTACGGAATAAAGGATTCCGAGACAGGCGAAAAGAGCAATCCCCGGAAGAGTTCACTTGCCGACACGGAAACGCCGAAGCTGATGCGGAGGCTGTGGCTCTCTCTTGGTTTTTTAGCAGTGCTGATGTATTTCTCTATGGGATATATGCTGGGCGCACCTATTCCGAGGTCTCTTGAAGAAAATCCCGCGGCACTGGGACTTTTACAGCTTCTGCTGTCGGCGGCTGTAATGATAATAAATCAGAAGTTTTTTATAAACGGCACCAGAGGGCTGTTAAAGGGAGCTCCGAATATGGATACTCTGGTTTCCCTCGGTTCGCTTGCCGCCTTCGGATACAGCGTGTGGGAGGTTTTTTTGATATCCTTCGCCATGGCAGAAGGAAATCATACGGCGGCACACGAACACGTCCACGGCTTGTACTTTGAGTCTGCGGCGATGATACTTGCGCTTATCACCGTGGGTAAAATGCTGGAGGCGAGGGCAAAGGGAAAGACGACCTCCGCAATAGAGGGGCTTATGAGCCTCAATGCCAAGTACGCTACGGTTATCCGCGACGGCAAAGAGGTGGAGATAGAGATAGAACAGCTTCGGGTGGGTGATATTTTCGTCGTGCGCCCGGGCGAGAGAATAGCTACCGACGCGGAGGTCATTTCCGGAGAGTCTGCGGTAGACGAGTCGGCACTGACGGGTGAGAGTATTCCGCAGGACAAGTGCCGGGGCTCCAAGGTTTATGGTGCTACCGTCAACAAGTCCGGGCATCTGACCTGTCGCGCAGAGAAGGTGGGCGAGGGCACCGTCATTTCCTCCATTATAAAAATGGTAACCGAGGCGTCTGCAACGAAGGCGCCGATAGCTAAGCTGGCAGACAAGGTCTCCGGAGTGTTCGTGCCGGTGGTTATGGGAATATCGCTTTTGACGCTTTTCGGTTGGCTGATTGCACAGGCAGGCTTCGGCTATGCGGTGGGCAGAGCGATCTCGGTGCTTGTCATCAGCTGTCCCTGCGCTCTGGGACTCGCGACACCGGTGGCGATTATGGTCGGCAGCGGAGTCGGTGCAAAGAGGGGTGTGCTCTTTAAGAACGCCACGGCCCTTGAGGAGTGCGGCAGAGTGAAAACCGTGGTTCTTGATAAGACGGGCACGATTACCGAGGGCGAGCCTTCAGTGACCGATATTATCCCGATCGGGAAATCGGGGAAGGAGAGACTTCTGTCCGTAGCCTATTCGCTTGAGAAATTCAGTGAGCATCCCCTCGGCAGAGCGGTCGCGGATTATTGCGAAGTAGAACATGCCGAGCAGATTGAAATATCCGACTTTCAGGCATTGACGGGCAGGGGCGTGTGCGGAAAAATAGGAGAAAAAGCCGTTTACGGTGTAAGCTTTAACTATGCTAAAGCGTTAATAAAAGTTGACGCTTTGACAGAGGAAGAATATACGCGTCTTACCGAGGAGGGAAAGACGCCTCTGCTGTTCGTTCAGGGGGACGAGCTTCTCGGTATAATTGCCGTTTCGGATACCGTAAAGGCTGATGCTGAGGACAGTATTTCAAGACTTAAAGCCATGGGGCTGAAGGTCGTTATGCTTACCGGTGACAATAAACTCACCGCCGACAGCATTGCAAGGAAGGTCGGGATTGACGAGGTCGTTGCAGGAGTGCTCCCGGACGGTAAGGAGTCGGTCATTCGCTCGCTTCGCGAGGGGGGCAGGGTCGCCATGGTGGGTGACGGTATAAACGATGCTCCCGCCTTGACAAGCGCGGACGTAGGCATTGCCATCGGCAGGGGAACCGATATTGCAATTGATTCTGCCGGCGTTGTGTTGATGGGAAAGAGTCTTTCCGAGGTTTGCGACGCCGTCGGTATAGGCAGGGCGACGCTCAGGAATATCAGAGAAAACCTGTTTTGGGCATTTATTTATAATATTGTGGGTATTCCATTTGCGGCAGGGCTTTTTGGATTGGCACTTCCGCCGATGTTCGGTGCACTTGCCATGAGCCTGTCCAGCTTCTTCGTGGTGATGAACGCTTTGAGACTGAATTTATACAAGCCGGCTAAAAGAAAATCAGCAGAAAAGACGGACGTACAAGCCTTACCGGAGAGTACGGATGCAATCGAAAACAAAATAAAAGAAGATAAAGAGGAAAAATCGGAAATGAAAAAGGTAATAAAGGTCGAGGGTATGATGTGCTCTCATTGCGAGGGTCGCGTTAAGTCGGCAGTCGAGGCAATAGACGGTGTGAAAAGCGCGGTTGCCAGTCACAAGGACGGCACGGTTACGGTTGAGCTTGAACGTGAAGTCGCGGACGGCGTAATTGAGAAGGCGATAACCGATCAGGGCTATGAGGTTAAATAAAAAAATCGGGGTGTAAAATAACTCGGCTTAAAAAAGAAAAAGGCAGGGCTGCCGCAAGAGAATGCGGCAGCCCCGAACACGATGCAATTATTAAACTGTTGAGAGACGGAAATATAAAAAGCGGTGACCCGTGTCGGATTTCTCGCCGAAATCACTTATCGGGGCTGGCGCATCCTGGCGCAAGCGAAAATGACCGAAAAGTAAAAAAAACAGTTAAAAAATCAATAAATGAGTTAAGAATTTACTGTATAAGGTTGAAATTCTACGAATTTCTCCGGTAAAACGAGGTCATTTTCTATCTCCGTTTTCGCCCTCTCGACGTACATTCGTACGCCTTCGGAGCGAAGAACGAAGATTTTCACTCGGGATCCCCCTATCCCCTTGATGCGGGAGAGGCTGGCTCAAGTTTTTGAACTTGAGCCAGCCTCTTTTTGCTTGCGCATTGCCAGAGGAGATGTGCCGAAACATTCTTTAAATCTTCTGTGAAAATAGGATTCGTTCTCGTAGCCCACCGACCGTATTACTTCACCGACAGGCATATCAGTGCCGAGAAACAGCTCCTTTGCTTTCTCCAGTCTTTCCTCTAAAAGCAGCTCTTTAAAGCTTTTTCCGAAATATTCGTTAATAAGCTTTGATAGATAGGGCAGGCTGAGATACAGGCTCGCGCAAAGCTCGGACAGCTCTGCCGTGCGGTAGTTCTCTTTTATGTATCTTGTGATTGCAAGGGTTCTTTCCGTAAACTTATCTTTAGGCGTGTTTCCACCCAAAAGCAGATCTTCATCAAGCGACAGATAGCCGAGCAAAAGTGCCGCGGTCTTTGCCATTTGCGCCCGTGCGGGACTCTTTGAGGTCAGCTCAAAGAGCAGGTTTTCAATCAGGTTTTCTATTTTTTTCTCACCGCCTGTGGAAAAGTGCAGGTAAATCGGCTCTCCCCCCTCGCGTCTGTGCTCGGAGAACAGCGGTGAAAACACCGTTCCGACAAGGTCGGGGGCAACCGTGTCGAGAAATTCGTCGCTCATAATGATGTTAACGCCGATATCACTTTCGCCTGCGCGCTTTATGGAATGGGTTATATGCCGGTTCATAATCAGCGTTTCGCCTTTTCCGACCGGGATTTCCTTGCCGTCTATAATATGAACGATCTTACCCGAGAGTACTATCATCATTTCCACGTAGTTGTGTCTGTGGGTGGGGAAGTCGGTATATCTGGTGTGAGTACGCACGCTGATGCCCTGCTTATAGTCCTGAAGCTTATCGTTGCTGATGACCGGGTCTTCTCCCGAAAAATATATTTGCTTGTCTATCCCGTCGCCCGAGAGAAGCCTGCGCTCTTCCTCGGTTTGGCGCGCCAAAAGGTCTATGAGGTATTTTTCCATTCTCGTCCCTCCGCGGTCAGGTATGATATTATTTTAACATAATCAAACCGGAAAATCAATAAAAATATTAAATACGGACAGTTTTTACAGTAATTAAAGTTCTTGCGTTATAAAGTGGTATATGTTATTATAAGTGTAGAATATAAAATAACGAAGAAAGGTGTGAAGATATGAAATATTATCTTGCCATTGACATCGGTGCTTCCAGCGGACGCCACATCGTGGGCTGGATGCAGGACGGCGTGCTTATGACAGAGGAGGTGTATCGCTTCCCGAACGGTATGGATACCGAGGACGGACATCTGGTATGGGACACTGACAGACTCTTTCGCGAGGTTAAGCGGGGTATTTCAAAGGCCTTTGAGAAATTTCCGAAGATTGAGAGCCTTTCGATTGACACCTGGGGCGTTGACTACGTCCTGATGAAGGGAGACCGCGAGGTTAAGCCTACGTATGCCTACCGCGATTCGAGAATGGATGACGCCATTCCCAAGGTACACGAGCTTATTCCTTTTGAGGTGCTTTACAAGCGTACCGGTATTCAGTTCAACAAGTTCAACAGCATCTATCAGCTGTACAGAGATAAGATGGACGGACGGCTCCGTGGCGTGACCGATTGGCTTATGATTCCCGAATATCTGATGTATAAGCTGACGGGCAATAAGGTTAAGGAGTTTACCGACGCGACGACTTCCGGACTTATCAATGCAGACACCCTGACCTTCGACAAATACATATTTGATACTCTCGGATTTCCCGAGACGCTGAATGCTCCCATATATCAGCCCGGCACTCTCGTAGGTCGGCTGTCCGAGGAGGTAAAGGCAGAGGTCGGCGGCGATCTTGACGTAGTTCTGTGCGCAACTCACGATACCGGAAGCGCGGTTGAGGCTATCGAGATGAATACCGACGCACCTTACGTTTCCTCGGGAACCTGGTCCTTGCTCGGCATCAAGACAAAGCGGGCCGTTACCGATGACAAGAGCCGTTTGTCCGGCTACTCCAACGAGGGAGGAGTTGGCTACAACCGCTATCAGAAGAACATTACCGGTATGTGGATAATTCAGAGCCTGCGCTCGGAGCTGTGCCCGGATATGAGCTGGGACGATATGGTGAACGAGGCAAAGGCGAGCAGCTACCGTGAGGTCTTCGACGTCAACGACGACGCGTTTTCAGCACCGAAGAGTATGAGCGAGGCAATCAAGGATTACCTTGTATCTCACGGCAAGCCCGCACCCGTGTCGAGAGGCGACCTGTTTAATGCGGCATATAACAGCCTTGCATACGGATATAAGGTTGCTATCGCGGACCTTGAAGCGAATACTGGTAAAACCTGCACGGAGCTTTACATAGTAGGCGGCGGCGCGAAGAATGCCTACCTCAATTCTCTTACCGAGCAGTACACGGGTAAAAAGGTTGTGGCTCTGCCTATTGAGGCTACCGCAATCGGCAATATGATGATTCAAATTAAAAGGAGTAAATAAATTATGAAGAACTACGAATCCGCAAAGCTTGAATATGCAAAGTACGGCATCGACACGGACAAGGCGATTGAGACTCTTATGAAGGTTCCGGTTTCGGTTCACTGCTGGCAGGGTGACGACGTTGTGGGCTTTGACTGCAAGGCGGCTCTTTCCGGCGGTATCCAGACTACGGGTAACTATCCCGGCAAGGCGACTACTCCCGAAGAGCTTATGGCTGACATTGACAAGGCGTTTTCTCTCACCCCCGGTGCGAAGAAGCTTAATCTCCACGCATGCTACGCAATCATCGGCGACGGCGAGGAGGTTGGCAGAGATGCAATTGAGCCTCGGCACTTTGAGCCCTGGCTTCAGTTTGCCAAGGAGCGCGGCATCGGCATTGACTTCAACCCCACCTTCTTCAGCCACCCTATGGTAAAGGACGGACTTACCCTTTCCTCGCCTGATGAGGAAACCAGAGCTTACTGGGTAAGACACGGTCAGGCGTGCCTGAAGATTTCGGAGTATTTCGCCAATGAGACAGGCGTACCCTGCGTTATGAATATCTGGATTCCCGACGGCTACAAGGATATTCCCGCCGACAGACTTTCACCCAGAGCGAGATTCAAGAAGTCGCTTGATGAAATTCTCGCCATTCCTTACGACAAGAGCAAGGTGTACGTAACCCTTGAATCCAAGGTGTTCGGCATAGGCCTTGAGTCCTACACCGTAGGCTCCGCAGAATTCTGCCTTTCCTATTCAGACCGCAAGGGCATCACTCCTCTTATGGATAACGGTCACTATCACCCCACCGAGGTTGTTTCCGACAAGATTTCCTCTCTGCTTCTTTTCAACGAAAAGATTGCTCTGCACGTTACACGCCCAGTCCGTTGGGACTCCGACCACGTTGTAATCTTCGACGACGAGACTAAGGAGATTGCAAAAGAGATAGTAAGAAACAACGCTCTTGACAGAGTATTTATCGCTCTTGATTACTTTGACGCATCCATCAACCGCGTTGCCGCGTGGACCATTGGTATGAGAAATATGCAGAAGGCGCTTCTCAACGCGCTCCTTCTGCCCTCCGAGAAGCTTGCCGAGTATCAGAAGGATGCAAACTTCACCAAGGTGCTTGCCATTACGGAGGAGTTCAAGACCTTCCCCTTCGGCGACATCTGGGATGAGTACTGCGAGAGAGCAGGCGTTCCCGTAGGTATGGATTGGATAAGAGAGGTTGACAAGTACGAGGCTGAGGTTCTCTCTAAGAGATAAATATCCCACGGCTTGATATTTTAAAGCCACCCTGTGAAAACTTGACACGGGGTGGCTTTTTGCGCGTTTTTATAGTTTATTTGCGGTATTCCGAGAGCTTATTTTGTACTGCCACAGATGCGTCTTTCGGGAGAATACCGCAGGCGGCGATATAATCAAATGCGCCGTATGCTTCCTCGCACCTCACAGATGGGTAAAGACCGAGATTGAGAAACGGTGTTATACATCTGTTGTATACTTCAAATTCCGCACGCTCAGGCAGTATATCCGAGACGGCACAGAGTGAAGAATCAAGGTGCGCGGCATATATACAGGAGAAGATTACCGCCGTACCCAGCGAGTACAGGTCGATTCCGTGAAGGGCGTCACGAGAGAACACCTCGGGTATATCAGTGCCGGGGGAAGTGGGAGATACTTCGGTGTTGCGGGGAAGAACCCAGCTTGATTCCTCGGATATTGCCCATAACAGGTCGCAGATTTTGTCTGTGTATTTGCCTTTTTTACCGGCAGCTTCTGCCAGAATGAAGGTGAGCATCATATTCCGACGCATTGTATATCTATCTTCAAATGGTTCAGCTTTGCCGTCCTTTGAATAGGCGCGGTAAAGCGACAGAGGCAAAAAGGGCAGGGGCGTGTCGAGATATTTCTCCGCTTTTTCTGTAATTTGTTCTTTTGACAGAGCGAAAAGATCCTCGCCGGCGGCACTTGAGAGAAGACCTCTGACAGCCTCTGTCGGAGTTGCCGGAAAATTGATTTGCAGGTTTTCTTCGTTATTCATATATCCGTCCTCCATTATATGATCTCAAAGTGAAAATCGCCGCCGTCGCCGCGTGTGTAAAGGCGGATGCGCCACAGCTTTTCGCTTCCCCACGCAGAAATAGAATTAAGTCCCACAGGGTCAATCTCATCTACTGTTGCGGTGAGGGACGTCGGGTCGTAGCACAGTGTCCTGTCCATGGGCAGGGAAACACGTCCGTCACCTCTCACGGTGGGGTCTTTGTACGTCATAAAAGAGAAGGCTATCTCA
This sequence comes from uncultured Ruminococcus sp., assembly GCA_964494135.1. Taxonomy (GTDB): domain Bacteria; phylum Bacillota; class Clostridia; order Oscillospirales; family CAG-272; genus UBA1740. The sequence goes on from CAZBQN010000010.1 coordinate 14,091, forward strand.
TGCTCGCCGTCAAGCTGAACACTGTCGTCTATTGTGATTTTTCCGTCCCCGAAAGCACAGGTGCGGATCAGCTGTTTTACGCCGACGCGGCTTTCGTATGCTCCCGATATGTCCATGGTGAGACTGCGTGCCCCGGCGTCGTACACTTCGTCACGGGATGTATATCCTGCGCCCTCTTTCTCGCCGACGTTGTCAAACATAGGCAGATTGTGGTATCTGGACTGCATAAACCACAGCTCATATCTTTGCGGTGAGAAGGTTTGACGGGTGTATTCGCCCACGCCTACGTCAATCAGGACGGGCTGTCCGTCGTAATAGACCACAAAGCTGCCCACGTCATTGTGATTGTGGCTTTCACCGTTTGTGCCTCCCTTGACGGCGAGGAAAAAGCCTTTGTCAGGGTTTTCGTTTTCTCTTTCAATCATAACCTTAAGGTCGGAGAAATAGCAGGAGGTTGCCGCCATCGGCTTTACGTCCTGTGCTTTTACAACAGGCGTCATAAGCGCGCGAAGCGAACGGTAGGGATGTCTGAAATGAACGTTCGGCGTGTTGTACGTACTCATAACGTCACCGAAGGCTGCAAGAATATCAGAGCCGCACTTCTCACCGTACCTTCTTATCTGCGCGCCGTCGTGAGCGCATTTGGCACCCGAGTCGGCAAAATTAACGAACCTGTTGCCGGTTATGTTGAATTTTACAATGTACTCGCCCATAGCCTTTATGATAGGTTCACCCCAGACGTCGATTTTTCCGCCTGACATATCCGACAGTATCTCCAGACAGTCCTCCAGCGCGCCTGCCGCCGCACCCCAGTAGGTAGGACCTTCGTCACAGCCTCCGTCATCCTTGTACCCGTTTATGAAGTTATCAAGGTGGGACAGTGCTTTTTCAACTACCCGCTCTCTGTCGTACTGCTTTTCTTCTATCAGCGCGGTTGTCAGAAGGATGTTCGATATGTTCCACGGGCACCAGTTATTTACCTTGTTGCCGCGCTCGCCCTCCCAAGAGAAGACGCAGAATAAGTAAGGCTTTATTATCCGCTCCTTCAGCTCGTGAATGATTCGTGCCTCGATGATAGGGGAGGAGGCTCTTATGGCTTCTTTGTTGAGCGTACAGACCAGTGCCAGTGTCGCTCCCATGTACACCGAGCCCAGCTCCAGCCCGTGCATATACTTGTCGCCTGCTACAGGGGGGACCTTGGTGAGCGCATGATGCGGCAGGTGCCAGGTATGCTCGGGGAGCACCCAGCTTGACATTTCAAGTATCGCCCATATCCAATCGATAAGGGCATCCAAGAATCTGCCTTTGTTCTCATACCATTCGGCGACGCCCAGATAAATCAGCTTGTCAAGCCGCTCCATATATCCGCGGCTGTATATGGCGACGCTGCCTTGCTCCATATACTGACGGTAATTCCACAGTGGAATGGTTGTTATCTCCGAATTGAGGTAGTTTTGTGCAACCTCAATTATCCTTTTCATTTTTTCGGGGTCGGGAGTGCTGTTACGTTCGTCAGCAAAAAGCCTGAACTCGTCTTTTGAAAGAATCAGACCCCGGGGAGAAATTTTGTTCTTTTCAAAAACTCTCATTAAAAACGTGCTCCTTTGACGTAAATCTCCGTTTACTCTGTTTGTCGCGGTAATAAACTGAAAGCAAATCCGTCCTTCACGAATATGCGTACCGCGTGAGCTTTCGATTTATTGTAACCTCCGGCAAAAGAAAAGTCAAGCCGATTTGACATTCATCGGCGTTTTTCATAGCCACTTTTGTTGATTATCAACATTTATACAATCCTTATGAGAAAATCTGCTTGCCAAACTCTCGGTTCTTGCGGAAAAAATTAAAAAAGCGTAAAAATATAAAAAAAGTATTGCATTTTTCTTTTCTTTGTGGTAAAATAATGCCACGATAGTTTGGTGTGCTGTATGAAGACGCACTACACCGAGTTTTTGAAAGGATACAGAATATGGAATTCGTGCTTTTGGCTATTCTTCTGATCGCGGCTCTGTTCATCATTATCGCCGTTATCTTCCAGAAGTCAGGAGATGAGGGACTGTCCGGCACCATTGCAGGCGGTAACGAAACCTATTACGGCAAGGAAAAGACTGTCAGCACAGACAAGCTTTGGTTCAGATGGACGCTGGTAGCATCTATCGTATTTGCACTTGCCGTTCTCATCGTTTACATCATTCAGCCCGATTACTCGAACGTTTCCTCCATTGATTGGTGGAAGAATATGAGTGATTACAGTCACCTGTTCAGCTAAGAAAAACGGAAGGAAACTTCCGTTTTTCTTTTTACTGCGGAATCTCGGAGCTTTTTACCGCGGCGTGCTGCCGTATATGAGAGCCTTGCCGAATTATTACGTTTTTTTCATAGACCGGTCGGGGTATAATATTCTGTGAATTAAAGCCGCAAGCGGCGTGAGGCTTTCGGAGACGATTGAAAATGAAGAATAGAATAAACAAAAAGAATTTTGAAAAGTTTACTAAAAGAAATACCCACAAGCGCAGGGAGAAGAACCGCGCGGTAGCTGAGCTTCGACGTGCGGTTGAGGAGTCAGAGGTCGAATACAACGGTGCCATTCTTAGGAGTGCCGTCGATATGGGCAGGCGCGGCAGAGTGTCGCAGAAGCCAGGTCGTGAGGAAATGCGCGTCAGAGGTATCTATCAAGGCTCAAGCGGTGCTTTCGGCTTCGTCACACCCGAGGAGGACTATGACAGGGACGTTTTCATCCCCGAGGGCAGGACTCTCGGCGCAGTTCACGGCGATTTCGTGGAGATTATTTACCATAAATACAAAGGATACGACGGCACCGAGCGAACCGAGGGTCGCGTCACGAAGATTATCGAATACGGCAGAGCGAACGTTATCGGCACTTTAAGATGCGAACGGTCTTACGTACGGGGCAGACGCGGAGGCGGAAAGCGCTGGTTTGTCATTCCCGACGACACGAAGGTGGCGATGACACCCGAGGTTTTGCACGTCGGCGATGCAAAAGACGGGGACAAGGTTGCCGTAAAGCTTCTCCGTGACAGGGCTCGCGGAAATGCGCCTGTCGGTGAGATAGTGTCAAACTTCGGAGATTCGGCATCAAAAGAGGCAAATTACGAGGCAATTCTCGCCGATTGCGAAATTCCCGTCGACTTTTCCCCCGAGGAGCTGGAGCAGGCAAAAAGGGCGGCAAGCGCGCCCCTTTCCGACGAGGGCAGAGAACGCTTTGACGGTCAGGTTATATTGACGATAGACGGCGCGGGAGCAAAGGATCTGGACGATGCGGTAAGTCTGCGCAGGACTTCCTCGGGGTGGCAGCTATCGGTTCATATCGCCGACGTCAGCGCGTACGTAGCTGAGAAAACCCCTCTTGACAGGGCGGTTATGTCCCGCGGTACCAGCGTATATTTCACCGACAAGGTGGTGCCCATGCTTCCGCCCCCCTTGTCAAACGGTGCCTGCTCCCTGAATGCAGGTGAGGATAAATACGCGCTCAGTGCTGTGATTTCACTTGATAAGAGCGGCAATATAAAGTCGACACGGGTGACCCCTTCGATTATCAAATCCAGGGTCAGAGGCGTGTATTCGGAGGTAAACGCAATCCTTGAGGGCACGGCGGACGCCGAGCTTCGTTCCAAGTACCGCGCGGTTATTCCGACACTTCGCAGAATGGAAGAGCTGTACAAAATACTTCTGAAAAAGTATGTCAGCCGAGGAGCTTTGGAGCTGGACATTGCCGAGGCTGAGGTTCTGCTCGATAAAGACGGCACACCCGTCGATATTGTAAGGCGCGAGCGCGGTACAGCCGAGAAAATGATAGAGCAGTTTATGCTGTGCGCCAACGAGGCTGTGGCGACTCTCCTTTATTCCAAAGGCATCCCCTGCGTATACCGCGTCCATTCAGCACCCACGGAGGATAAGCTATCTTCTTTCCTTGATTTCGTTCACAATCTGGGATTTGAAACCTCTTTTATATCGAGGGAAAAATGCGAGCCACGCGACCTTGCCGCTTTGCTTTCCGAGGCGGAAGCCCGGGGGATCGGCGCGCCGGTTTCATACGCCATGCTCCGCACTATGGCAAAGGCTGAATATTCGGAGCAAAAGGGAAGCCACTTCGGCTTGTGTATTGAGAATTACTGTCACTTTACCTCTCCCATACGCCGTCTTTCCGACCTTGCAACACACAGAATAATTCGCAGAGTACTGCTTGAGGGTAAGCCTGCCGAGAGATACGCTTCCTACGCAAGACGTGCGGCAAGGGCTGCTACCGAGACCGAAAACAGAGCGCTTACGGCAGAGCGAAGGATTGAAAATCTTTATAAGGTCATATATATGTCGGACAGGATAGGCGAGAAATTTGACGCCGTGGTATCCTCGGTAACGTCCTTCGGTCTGTTTGCACAGCTTGACAATACCTGCGAGGGCTTGATACCTCTGTCTGAAATGCCGGGCTATTTCGTATTCGACGAGAGAACGCTGACCGTTCGTTCCGGCGACGTTATTTACCGACTCGGAGATCCAGTCAGGGTGAAGCTGGAAGAGGCGGATATGTGCAGAGGAAAGCTGCGCTTCTCTTTGGTAATATAATATTTCGGAGGACTTGATGACGAAGGCTATAAAATATACGACAGCCGTGTTTTATCTGTTTTTAATACTTTTGCTTGCAACATCGATGCTCAGGTCTTACGCGGGAAGCTTGGCGGCGAACGCCGTGTATCTTTTCGGCACCTTTCTCATTCTCCTGTTCGCCCTTTCCGCTTCGCGAAGGCTGAAGACCGAAAGGGAAGAGGAAAAGGGACTGGTGGAAATATCCCGCGATGTATTAACTATTGACAGAAGTGCGCTCGGAGCGGTGCTTCCTCTTTTCGCACCGATAATAGGGGTGACGTTTCTCACTTCATTTCTGACGTCCCTGCTTTTGGGGGCAATAGGCGTTCAGGGCTCAACCGTGGAACAGCTGCCGCTATTTCAAATGCTCTTGGTGCACGCTCTTATTCCGACGCTTACCGAGGAGGTTATATTCAGACTTATTCCGCTGCTGCTGCTTAAGCCGTATAACCGCAAATGGTGTATAATTATCTCTTCGCTGAGCTTTGCTTTTATACACATGGATTTGTTTCAGATACCGTATGCTTTGGTTGCGGGAATTCTTTTTATGTCGGTTGATTTGTTGGCTGACAGCGTTTTGCCGTCGGTTATTTTGCATTTTCTCAACAACACCGTATCGGTTATATGGATTCTCTACTGTACGGACGGGGCTTCAGCGGCAATATTCGTTTCGGTTCTTGCCGTGCTGTCCGTCTTGGGGCTTGCGGCAGTTATCTTCAGGCGAAAGCATTACCTGTGCTTGTGCCGCGACAAGCTCCGAGGGGGCGAGCCGTGTAAGGATTTTCTGCCATTCGCGTCGCTCATTGCGGTGACGCTGTTTATAGCGGTTACGAACCTTTTGTTTTGATTTGTGAGGTTGAAAAATGGAAAACGAAAAAGATATTCCGGTCTGTGATGCCGACGAGTGCTTTATGCGCCGTGCCATCGAGCTTGCGAAGCAGGCAGAGAAAATAGACGAGGTTCCCGTAGGTGCGCTGATAGTCAGGGACGGCGAAATTATCTCCGAGGCGTACAATACCAGGGAAAGCTCAAAATGCGCTACTCATCATGCGGAAATACTGGCAATTGAGAGGGCGTGCAAGGCTCTCGGGGGCTGGAGACTGCCGAACGTGACGCTGTACGTCACAATGGAGCCCTGTGCCATGTGCGCCGGAGCGATAATAAACGCCAGAGTTCCGCGGGTCGTTTTCGGTGCGCCCGACCTCCGCTTCGGGGCGTTCGGCTCGCTTATTGATTTGTCGGAAGTGCCTCTCAATCACAAGCCGTCGGTCAGGGGCGGTGTTCTGGGAGATGAATGCCGGAATATCTTATCGGAGTACTTCAAAAGAAAAAGGAATTGACATAAATACTTATTTATGCTAAAATTAACGGTATGAAAAAAGATTTTTTAGAGGGCGGAAAGGTGTGCAACGCGCACGGAGTACGCGGAGTATTGAAAACAGAATCGTGGTGCGACTCGCCGAAGGTGCTGGCAGGGCAGAAGCGGATATTTTTTGCCGACGGAAAGGGCGGCTACATAGAGCACAAGGTGCTCGGCGCGTCGGTCAGCGGGGCTTTTGTGCTTTTGACCCTTGAGGGTATTGACGACTATGACAAGGCGATTGCCTTAAAGAACACAGTCTTTTATCTTCGAAGAGAGGATATTCCTCTGAAGCGTGGGGCGATGTTTATAGCCGATATGATAGGTATGCCCGTTATTGACAAAAACACGGGCAGGGTATACGGTGAGATTTCTGCCGTGAACGACGTGCCGAGAGGCAGACTTTACACTATAAAAACCGACACGGGTGAGGTGCTCTTGCCTCACGTAGACGTTTTTGTGAAGGAGATAGATGCCGAGCGTGGTATGTTTGTAACGCCGATACCCGGCTTCTTTGACGAGCCCGATGAAGTTTGATATTATGACTCTGTTCCCCGATATGGTGGACGGTATTTTATCCGAGAGCGTTATCGGAAGGGCGCGCGCGGCAGGTATAATTTCGGTGGAGTGCCATAATATCCGTGACTACTCAAAGGATAAGCACCGCAAGGTGGACGACACGCCTTTCGGAGGCGGCTGCGGTATGGTGATGTCATGCCAGCCGATATACGACTGCTTTCAGGCGGTAAAGGCGTCTATACCCGAGGGAAACAGCAAAAGAGTGATTTATATGTCCCCGAAGGGGAGTATTTTCAGCCATGAGAAGGCAGCGGAGCTTTCAAAGTACGATAACGTCATTATTCTTTGCGGTCATTACGAGGGTGTTGACCAGAGAATTCTGGATATGATAGTCGACGAGGACATTTCCATAGGCGATTACGTGCTCACCGGCGGAGAAATTCCCGCCTGCATCGTAGTCGATGCTACGGCACGACTGAAGGACGGTGTTCTCGCGGAGTCCGCCTGCTATGAGGATGAGTCAATAGCATCCGGGATTCTCGAATATCCCCAGTACACCAAGCCCCGTGAGTTTATGGGGGCAGAGGTGCCCGAAATTCTCCTGTCCGGCGATCATGCAAAGATTGACGAATGGCGGCTTTGCGAGGCGGTAAACTTGACACGCACCCGCCGTCCCGACCTTTTAGCTATGCATCCAGAGCTGGAGGAGGCGTGCCGTGACAAGAAAAAGGGACGCCGTAAAATGCGGGATGAAACAAAATGATATTGTAAACAAAAGTTTGCTTTTTGGTTTTCTTTTGATGAAAGGAGCGTTATGGCAAAGAAGACTCTTTTAAGCTGGCTCGACGGATATGAGCGCGATGTTCCCGATGAGGAAAAGAGCTTTATCTCGGTAGACGTCAGCGGCTCGGTCACAACGGGCAGCAACAACAGAATTTACAACGGAATAACGCTTGGAATAAAGAGGCTGGTTTCCTTATTCGGTTATACTACGCTACGCGCCTGGGGCACATTTTTGCTGGCTTTGGGTCTAATGTCTGTCGTTTTGAATCTGAGCGTCGGGTATGCAAGCGGTTCAGGCTTCGATATGTCGGTGGTTATTGTGGGAGCGGTCGTTTCGATTATCGGTATCCTGCTGATTCCGATTGACCGACCGGCAAGCTTGGCTTTTTCCGAGTTTGCGATGACGGATTATATATTTTTTGAATTCTTCGGCTTGCGGCGCGCCCGCAAAAAGGAGGATGCAAAGGGCATACCGTTCGCTATTTTTCTGTTGGCGGGTATAGCTCTCGGCACGCTGAGTCTGGCAGTTCCGCTGTGGGTGATTGTCGCCGCAATCGGCGTCCCGGTTTATCTTATTCTCGCTTTTTCTTCCCCTGAGTTTTCATTTTTCGTAACGTTTCTTGCTTTGCCATATCTGTCTTTCCTGGAAGACACGCCTTTGGTTCTGTCTGTTCTCGTCGTTGTGGGGACGCTTTCCTTTGCACGTAAGGTCTTTGTGGGTAAGCGCGTATATCACATTGAGCAATACGATATACTCATTTTGCTGTTCCTTTTGCCCGTGCTTATCAGCGGTATTTTCAAAGGGGGTGCAGAATCCTTCCGCGGTTCGCTTATGACGGTAGTCTTTGCCATGTGCTACGTGCTGTCCTCGTCTCTGGTCACAAACCGCAGACTTGCCGACCGCATGGCGTTTACGGTAGTGCTTTCCGCCGTTCCCATGTCCGTATACGTCATAGTGGAAACTGTATTGACGATATCCCACGAGGGCGTAAAAGGCTTCCGCGGCACGTCGGGCAGCTTTGCCGCCTCGGGAGATCTTGCCGCCTTTCTGCTGATTGCCGGAATTTTTGCGGTGTATATCGTTGCGTCAACCTCACATACCGGTGTGTCTTTGATATATCTCGGATTGTTTGCCGTAATACAGGCGGCGCTGGTTTGCTCGTTTTGCGTCTGGGCATTCGTTGCGCAGGCAATTGCCGTTCTGGCGTACGGAGTTTTAAAGCTTCGCAAATTCTCCAGGGTTATTCTGATTATTCTCTGCTTGGCGCCTTATTCGATAATGTTCCTGCCGGAGTCCTGGTTCTCATTCCTCGGAGGAGTGCCTATGTCGTCAGGTGCGGGTATCGGCGAATTTTTCGCCGAGTGGCAGATCTCACTCAGAATGTTTGCCGACAACCTGATTATCGGTATAGGCGTAGGTTCGGAGAACTTCGGTATGGCTCTCGGCAAATACGAAGTTGACACGGTCTTTGCCGACAGCGGAAGCTTTCTTCTTGGGATAGGCTTGGAGTCGGGAATTTTTGCCCTGTTGTTATTTGCGGCAATATTTGCCGTACTGCTTCGGCACAGAGCGAATTACAGACACTACGTAAAGCATTCCTCGGTTAAGAATTTTGCAATCTTTTCCATGGTAGTGCTTGTGACCCTTATTGTTTTCGGCGCGTTTGAATGTCTTTGGGACGACCCTGTGACGGGTTACCTGTTCTGGTGCACGCTGGGCGGATGTACCTCCGCTCTCCGAATTTCCAAGCGCGATTTTGATGAAGGACTGGGCTATTTCAGCGACGTGCGCAGCAGCGATTCATCGGAAGTTGATATAGATATTGAATAAAAAAACGGGGCTTTCAAATTCCGATTTTTTTCAAAATCATTAAAAATAGTCAAATTTTTTAAAACTATTGATTTTTAAACGCATATTTGGTATACTTTAAGTAATAATTGTTACAAGGAGAGTTTTCTGATGATTTCTCGTACACTCACCATTAAGAACAGTGCGGGTCTTCGCGCCAGACCGGCGACCTTCTTTATTCAGAAGGCAAATACATATAATTGCTCCATTTGGGTTGAGAAGGGAGATTGCCGCGTTAACGCAAAAAGCCTTCTCGGCGTTCTTTCTCTCGGCATAGCAAAGGATTCCGTTATCACTCTCATTGCCGACGGTGCCGACGAGGCTGGTGCCATTGAGGGGCTCGCCGAGCTTTGTGAAAACGATTTCACTGAGAACTGACGGCAAATGGGGATGCCGTCCCGACTCCGGGGCTGTCGCCTTTTTGCATAACCGAATAAAAAACAGAGGCATTGTGTAAAAAAACGCAGTGCCTTTTAAAAATATAGCGGACTTTTTGTGAAAACAAGGTTAAGTTTCAGAAAGGAGACGCCCGTGACTCATCTTGAAAGGCTCGCGAGTAAAGCTGCATCGCTTCCGCAGACCCCCGGTGTGTATATCATGAAAAACGCCGACGGCGATATAATATACGTCGGCAAGTCGAAAAAACTGAAAAACCGCGTGTCAAGCTATTTCATAAAGGGGAACCATACCTATAAAACCGAGCGCATGGTATCTTTGGTCAGGGACTTCGATTATATTCTGTGCAATACGGAAATCGAGGCGCTGACTCTTGAAAACGTACTGATAAAGAAGCATTCCCCGAAATACAATATAAAGCTGAAGGACGCCAAGTCCTATCCGTATATCAAGGTGACAGCGGAAGAGTATCCGAAAATTCTCGTTACACGTGAGCGAAAGAGCGACAGAGGACGTTATTACGGTCCGTACAGAGGAATGTCTGACGCATACGGAGCCATGGAGACGGTGGTAAAGATTTTCCGTCTGCCAACCTGCAAGCGCTCTTTCCCGGGGGATATAAAGCGTGAGCGTCCCTGCCTGTATAAGGATATGGGCAGGTGTATCGCGCCCTGCGCGGGCGGTGTCGGAGCCGATGAGTACCGCGCCCTCGTCAAGCGTGCGGAATGGGTGCTTGACGGCAATATAAAGGGGACCCGTGCCGACTTAATCGCGGAAATGGGGAGAGCATCGGAGAATTTGGAATTCGAGCGTGCCGCGGCACTTCGCGATTCTGTCCGCGCGCTTGAAAGGCTGTCGGAGAAGCAGAAGGTAGTAGCGGACGGCAAGGTTATGCGCGACGTGTTCGCGCTTTATACCTCGGAATGTATAGGCGTACTTGCCATGCTGTCGGTAAGGGGCGGTGCTTTGGTCAATAAAAACGAGTTTATTCTGTCCTCGGCTGATTTGGTAAGCCCGGAGGATGCGGTTTCGCTGATCGCTGATTACTACGACACCGCGGGAAACATACCACGTGAAGTTATGCTTGACTTTCTGCCGGAGGAGTCCTCACTTGACCTGCTGGGCGAATATCTGTCGCTGTCTGCCCCGTATAAGGTCAGCGTCCGCGTACCCGAGCGCGGAGACGGCAGAGCTTTGTGTGATTTGGCTCTTGAAAACGCGAAAGAAATGGCGCGTCAGCACAGCTTGGAGGTACAGAGGGAGAATAAAAATCTCCGAAGGCTTGCCGAGCTTCTGGGGCTTCACGAGCTACCGCGGCGTATTGAGGCGTACGACGTATCAAACTTCGGCGACGAGAACATCACCGCGTCTATGGTAGTGTACGAGGACGGAAAATTCAAGAAATCCGATTACAGGGCTTTCAATATGAAGACCGTCGCGCACAGGGACGATTACGCCTCCATGCGCGAGGCACTTTCGAGAAGACTGTCGCATATCGGCGACGGCTCAGGCTCGCTGGGTGAGCGCCCCGACCTTATACTCCTGGACGGCGGTGTCGGTCACGTAAATACGGTGCTTGAGGTTTGCGATTCGCTTTCGTTAGAGATACCCGTGTTCGGTATGGTAAAGGATGATTACCATAAGACCCGCGCAATAACAGACGGCGCAGAGGAGATTTCCATTGCCAGGGAGATGGGAGTGTACACTTTTATATACAATCTTCAGGAGGAGGTGCACCGCTTCGCCATAAAGCACTCCTCGGGGGCAAAGCGAAAGAGTCTGACTCACTCCTCGCTTGAAAAAATACCGGGCATAGGCCCGGGTAAGGCAAAAAAACTGCTCGCGGCAATGCCTCTTGCCAAAATCAGGCAGGTGACCGCGGGAGAGCTTGCAGAAATCAAAGGCATATCTGCCGCGGATGCGGAACGTATATACGAATATTTCAAGGAAAAGCGCAAGGGGAAGCCTTCGCACGGGTGAAAGAAATGATGAGAATAATCACGGGAACGAAAAAGGGTAAGAAGCTCACGAGCCTTGAGGGAGACGCCACGCGCCCTACCTCGGAAAGAATAAAGGGAGCGATGTTTTCCGCGGTTCAGTTCGATATAGAGAACCGCAGAGTTCTGGATCTGTTTGCAGGTTCCGGACAGCTGGGGCTTGAAGCGATGTCCCGAGGCGCGCAGAGGGTCACCTTCGTTGACTCCTCACGCGAGGCTATGGAAATAGTAAAAAAGAACGCGCAGGCTACCGGCTTTTTTGAAAAGTGCAGGTACTCTGTCAGCGACTGGCGCAATTTTCTCAGGAAAGCTTCGGGGACTGACGGCTACGATCTGGTGTTCATAGACCCGCCCTACGCCATGGAGTGCTGTGTCGACGCGGCAGTAAGGCTCAAGGACCTGAAGCTGCTTTTACCCGGTGCCATTTTAGTGCTTGAAAGCGGTGCGGAAAAGGTTGCCGAGAGCGTATCGGAAATTCCCGAATTCGAGCTTATCAAATCCACGTCCTACGGAAAAAAGACGTCGGTGAACATACTGATATACCGCCCTCATCAGGAGTAGCCGGAGGAAGCCTCTTTTTGCATATCAATGGGGGGCGTGTCGAGAAAAACCGCTTTTTGGAGATGAAAATATGGATTTCGGATTTATTATAACGAGCATAGGACTGGGTGCCGGGCTTGCCATGGATGCCTTCTCGGTGTCGCTGGCTAACGGTCTTGGCGAGCCGAATATGAAAAAAAGGAGAATGGCACTTATCGCAGGCGTTTTCGCTTTCTTTCAGTTTGCCATGCCTCTTATAGGCTGGGTGTGCGTGCACACTGTGGTCAACGCCTTTTCCGCGCTGGAGGACGCTATTCCGTGGATCGCGCTTGCATTGCTCACCTTTATCGGCGGAAAGATGCTCTGGGAGGGGATCACCTCAAAGGATGAAGACGAGAAGTCCGGCACCGTTGGAATTCTCGCTCTTTTGGTGCAGGGGGTCGCCACGTCCATAGACGCGCTGTCCGTCGGCTTTACGATTGCCGAGTACGACCTGCTCATGGCACTGTACTGCTGTCTTATCATTGCTGCTGTGACCTTTGTACTGTGTACGGTGGGCATACTTATCGGCAGACGCTTCGGTACAAGGCTGGCAGGCAAGGCGAATATTCTCGGCGGTGTTATTCTTATAGCCATCGGCATAGAGATATTCATTTCCGGTATGCTCGGCGGCTAGGACGTGAGATCTTTTGAAGGTAGTTTAATGACAAGGAAGCTTGGTAACTATGGAGAAGAATTTTAGCGCAAAGATTTTTCTGACGGATGTTCTTTATGCCGTTTGCGCGGGAGTTGTCGTCGGAAGTGCATATTATTTCTTTCAGAACAGCAACGGTTTTGCCCCCGGAGGGGTGGGAGGACTTGCCACCATAACCCACTATCTTCTGGCTGACCGCGTGAGCTGGTCTTTGCTGATGATAGCTTTTAATATGCCGATATTTATTCTGGTAAGCGCAATTGTAGACAAAAAGCTGGGATTTATGCTCAGCATATATATGCTCGTACAGTCATTCATGCCCAAGCTTTATGAACTTATTGGAGCGAGTGCGTACTGTACGGCAAACAACGGAGAGGATTTCAATATTGTTTTCGCGTGTATCGCCACGGGAGTAATATCCGGCTTCGGCTTCTCGATTATGCTCAGGCGTTTCGGAGCCAGCGGAGGAACCTACGGCATTTCGGCACTCATAAAAAAGGCAAAGCCCGATTTGAACATAGCCTATGTTTCTTTTATTATGGATTCCTGCGTGGTATTCATTGCGTTTTTCGTCTACGGAATGAGGGTCACACCCGTTATGTGTACCCTCTTGAACCTCTTTATAGCAAACGTCATCGTTGACAGAGGACTCGGCGGTATCAAGGAAGGCTATAAATTTGAAATAGTAACCGAAGCTCCGAGCGAGCTGTCCGCCGAGCTTATGAGCAGGCTGAAGCACGGAGTAACCGAGATCAAGGTTCACGGTATGTACTCGGAAACCGACAGATATATGCTGGTTTGTATAATCAATAAAAGGCAGATCGGCGAGATGATGAAGATAATCAAAAAATATCCCCATACCTTTGCAAGCTTTGAAAAGGTCAACGAGGTCTTCGGAAACTTCAGAAGAAGGGTCTAGGCGTTTCTGGCAAAAATGGGTCTTTTTATCTTCGAGATTAATAAAATTTAGAATTATTTTAAAAAACTCTTTACAATTGCAAACAAATAGTCTAAAATATAAAGGAATCAATACGCGCTTAAAGTATTTAAAGCAACGAAAGATTTTGTAAAAACCAGAAAGTGTGATAGCGTTGAGCGTGGAAAAAAATAAATCAGGTCCGGGAAAATTGAAGACTCTGTGTTGCGCCGCGGCAATGCTTCTGATGATTCCGGTGATAATAATAAACCTGATCCTCATCGTCAAGATCTACGTCGTACGGGTGGACGTTCCCGATATTTGCGGTTTCTTCCCATTGATTTCGCTTACGGATGACTCGTCCCCGGGCATAGGAAGCGGAGATCTCGTCATTTGCAGTAAAATAGACAACGGGGATACAAGTTTAATCAAAGAGGGCGATCTAGTCGCACATGTGGAGAGTAAAAGCAATAACACTATGTACATAGGCTCCTTCGTGTCCTCCGAAGGCGGCACCGCAACCTTGCTATCTCTCAAAGATAAGAAAACTTATAAGCTTCCCGTCAATGAAATAATCGGAAAGCAAAGTCTGTCGATACCCATTCTCGGTTATATAATATATTTCCTATCCACGATACCCGGCTTTTTGATATGTGTGGTAATTCCCACTCTGATATTGACCGAAATATATCTGCGTATAAGAAGAAAATACTTCGCGATGGCAGATAGCGAGGAAAAAAATATGCTGTCGGAGCTTGAGGGAGCAAAGGCGGAGAGAGAAAAACTGCTTATGCAGTTAAATGCCGCGGCGTCTGTACCGACAGCAGAATCGAAAATGAGAACAAAAACGAGAAAGAAAAAAGACAAGGTTCATTCGCGTCGAGGCGCAAGAGCAAATGCGAAAAGACGGGCGAAAACCAAGAGGAAAAAGAGATAATTATTTTGGTAACGCGGCTGTGAAAGGCTGTTTTACATAGATTTACAACGGCTTTGACGCGAGCTAACATAACGTTAAAGTCAAGATAAAACCATTTTCAGGAGGAAAATCAGAATGAATATGACAAAAAGAAGTTCTATGATGATTCGTTTGGTTGTAGTACTTGCCCTTGTTATGATGTTTACCATGTGCTTTGTCGGCGGTACTTTCGCAAAGTACGTCAGCAGTGCTACGGGTACTGACAGCACCACCGTTGCAAAGTGGGATATTAAGGTAAACACTGTCAATATTACAACAAGCGATGTATTTAACTTCGACCTTTTCAAAACGATAAAGGACTCCAACGGAACCGATGATGAGACCGATATGTCTCCCGTTGACGGTACAATTATCGCTCCCGGTACCAGCGGATCTTTCGATATCGTTATCAAGAACGAATCCCAGGTAAATGCAAAATATGCAATAGACTACACGGTAACAAATACAAATAATATACCCGTTAAGTTCTCTGTTGACGGTTTAACATGGAAGTCTGACATCAACGAGCTTGATGTGTCCGACGTTGCAATCGCTATGGGAGCAGAAGCGACCGTTACCGTTTACTGGCAGTGGGCATATGAAGGAAACGATTCTGTCGATACAGATCTCGGTTCTGCAGCTACCGCTACCCTTACCGTTGCGGCTTCTGTAACAGCAACTCAGGTTGACTGATTTTACAGTCTGATACACCTTTTCGGGATGGAACGCTCTGTTAGTAAGCGTTCCGTCTCGTACTTAGAAGACAAAAAGCAAAAGCGGTTAAACGCTAAAAAAAAATACAGAGCAATACCAAAAAAACGAAGGAGGCGGCACGGTGATTAAAACGAAACAGAAAAAGAAAAAATTGAAGATCGCACTCTGCTGCGTTCTCACGGTTTTGATTGGTTTGATTGTATACGCGGCGGCGTTTTTCGCCATAGACACAATCAATAATCCGAACGGAATTCCGATGCCGTTCGGCTTCGGGGCGTCCTTGGTATACAGCGGAAGCATGGAGCCGGAAATTACCGTCGACGATCTCGTATTTATAACAAAGCCCAAAGAACTGCACGAAGGCGATATTGTGCTGTACAATACGGGTAAGAGCAACGTGCTCCACAGAATAGTGCGGATTGAAGGCGGCACTATCGTTACAAAAGGCGATGCAAACGATAAGGCGGACGAAGCTTTTTCATCAGATGCCGTATTAGGTGTCTATGCCGGGAAGATGCCCGGCGCGGGAAAAGTCATACGGTTTGTCACCGATCCTCCCTTCGTTATGCTGATCGTTTTCCTGCTGATGTCAGCGGCAGTGACCTGGATTTTCGTTGAAGAACACAGGGAGAACAAAAGGCTGCAGAGCATCAGATCGCAGATAGACAGTATCAAAGCGGAAAATGAAGAACTGAGGAAGAAGCTTTAGTCGGATTCATTTTCATAGAGCATTTGAATCAATAATATCATTCGGGTAACTTTAACCGGAAAACGTCTTAATTCAGACGTTTTGATTTAAACGGAATATTACGGAAAGGAGGGGGCTTTATGCGTATGCATGATGGAAGAGCGCCGAAAAGATTATTGCACACGGCTTTAATTCTGTGTATTGCAATGCTTTGCCTGACGTCTGTCATAGGAATCACAGCTGCAAAGTATGTTTCCGAGGGAAGCGCAAGCGACAGCGCGACTGTGGCACAGTTTTCGCCCTCTCTGTTTTCCGACAGCAGTATAGATATCTCGGGCATAAAAAAGCCCGGGGACAGCATTTACTCTTCTTTCACCGTCAGGAATTACTCCGGTGACGGCGTGTCGTGCGTGACGGTGAAATATAAAATAGTTTTGAAAACTACGGGAAATCTCCCGTTGCGATTTACCGTTTATAACAGCGACGACGACGAAGTCTTTTCGTTTTACTGCGACGGTACGGGAGGAGCAGGAGAATACGAATACGAGATTCCGATTCAGTTCACCCCGGGCGTTAAGCAGGACCACGGCTATACGCTGAAAGCCGAATGGCAGAGCAGTGATAACGGGGCGCAGTTTTCCGGAATGACGGATGCCGTTTCCGTATCGGTGGTATGGGAACAGGTAGACTGAAAGGGACTGTAAAGCCGAAGAGAAAAGGAAAATAATTTGCCGAAAAAGAAGCCGACGCGATCGGTATCTTTCCAGAAAGGAGATTTCATAGGTTATGAAAAGAAGAATTATAACGATTGTGCTTATCTCCGTGTCATTGGCTCTTGCAGCCGCGCTGTGCATTGTGCCTGCGCTTGCCAGATACATAACGTCGCAGGGTATGCAATCAGAGCTTGATTCCGACAGCTTTTATTTTACAAGCGATTATTTGCGCCCGGATGAGGTTCCGGTGTATAAGATTTTGGGCAACAGTATTACTTTTGAAGTTCGCAACTATGCCGACAGCTTGAGGATAAACGGGACGGATATAACTTATACCGTAGCCTCGTCCGCAGGTACGCTCAGCGCGTCAGCAGGCACGCTGACAAAAGGCGTGCAAAGCTCGGCGGGTCTGACTCTTACATACAGCTTCCCGGACGGTGAGCCGCAGAAAGAAATCACCGTTTCGGTAATCGGGACCGGTGATTATACCGAGACCTTGCAGGCAAAGTTCGTATTCATAAAACCGACGTCAAATCTGAAATACGAGATAAAAGACTCTGTCGGAAGCAATTACGCGGAGCTTTATATATATTCCGCCGACGCGGATATGACGGCGGATCTGTTATGGAATAACGACGAGCTGCTGATTGATGAAACCAACGATTATGTTTTCGGCAGTGTTACGAACGATTTGTTGCTCCACACGGGGTCTGCGACAACGAAAACTATCGTTACGGGAACTGTGGCGAAGATAGTGTTCTTGAAGAAGAACGTCAGCGAGGATTACACGCAGCTTATTACCGTATCCGACGACGGAACAATCGATCTGAGGTAAGCCGAGGCAGATGAAGCTGATTTCTTCGGTAGCCGTAACGGCAATATCAAAATAAAGTACTTCACACAGCACTTTATAAAGCTTTAAAGTTACAAAAAAGCCCGAAAGGAGGCGAGCGCAGTTTCCGTAGCTTGGACTATGGATTTCCACTGCTGAAAAATGAAAATCCGGAAAAAGTTAAATAGGTTTATTCTCGTATTGTTTCTTTTTGCTATTTTAATCAATCTCTGCTTTCCTGTAGGAGCCGAAGAAGGCGAGTCGTCCGGAGGACAGTCAAATATTGTCAACGGCGGTTTTGAAGAACCCGACTTAAAAACCGAAAATCCGACTTTAAACTGGAAAGATATAGATATGAGCTCTGTACCCGGATGGTCGACTACGTCGACGAACGGAAAAATCGAGTTCGGATGGATGCTGAACGGCGCTTCGGCTCATATGGTTCCGACTACGATAACCGAAATTGTTGACGGCGTGGGTGCTTCGGAGGGCGAACAATTTGCTGAAGCGGTTTCCGACGAGGCAAGTAGCTTATACCAAAGCCTGTCCTTAAATGCGGGCTATAATTACAATTGGTCTATACATCATCGAGGCAGAACGGGCGTTGATACCTTAGCCCTTTTAATAACCGACGATACTCATATTGACTACGTTAAATCAAGTGCGTCAGGATCGGATCATTTTTATCAGATAATAAGTTGGATGAAGGAAAACGGAGTAACCGCGCCGGAGGCAGGTACGATGGTATCCTACACCGTTTACACCACAGGACTCGGGGAGTCCAATTCCTTTGAGGAAGCTTCGACGGGTTCTTATTTTTCATATACTCCGGACTATGAGCATACCGTAAAATTCGAGATATATTTAATGAGCACGGTTGCGGAAAACTGGGGGGAATACACAGGCTCTTACCTGTCGGAAATCAAAAAAGACGTTCTGTTTGTACTTACTCCTTTTGCCTCTTCCTTTACCAAGAACCCGAGTACTGCCGGAAATTTGATTGATAACTGCAGCTTTACTGACAGTCAGGGGAATAATCTGCTTATAAACGCGGGTTTTGATGACGTAAAAATAAATAAGTCTTATTCCTATCTTCAAGCCGCGAATTCCACAAAACCGCAAGCGGGGATTGGCTGGTGTACCACTGCTTCAAGCTATAATGTTGAAATAGGAAATTTGGAGAAGGGTAACGCGTACAATCTGCCTGTAACAATCGAGACGACGGTATTGAACGCGCCGTGGATAAGAGAGGGCGAGCAATTTGTTGAGTTAAACGCCGATCAAGAAAGCTCCTTGTATCAAATAGTAACTACCGAAGTCGGCAAAATGTATCGATGGAGCCTGTCTCACAGGGGACGGGAAGGACTTGATACAATGGCTCTTATAATCGGACCGGACCAGACCTATGAACCTAAAAAAGTAAACAGCACGTCGAGAGACCAGCTTATGCAAATTGCCGACTGGCTTTATATGCAGACAGACGTTGCATTGGACGTGCCCGAAGAAGGCTGCAGTCAGAAAATAACGTTATACACTCCTAAATTCAATTCAAGCGGAGGGTGGGAGTCAGACAGTAATATATTCAGCTGGCAGAAGGATGCCGAGCATACCGAAGAATGGTCTGTGTGGATAATATCTTCCCGTAATGACACATGGCACGATTACGGCGAGCTGGACAGTGAAGCGGCTTATAACTTTGAATATATAGTTCCCGAGGGGCATCATAAATCCATATTCGGATTTGTCTCCATACGCTCCAGCAAAGCTGACGGTACGGTTAATAAAACCTACGGTAACCTGTTGGATAACGTTTCTTTTAAAGAATATTACTTTATTGACATAAACAATGCCACGAACAGCGGCGGAAGCGATCTGAATATCGTCTATGATGAGGATAAGTTCCTGCCTGAGGATACCAATTCGGGTTGGGTTCATGCCGGCAGTGATATTTCCATTCACCTGAAGAAGGGTGAAAGAGAGATTATCGGTGCGTATATATCAAATGCTTTCGTTCCTATAAGCGACTGGACTTATAACGAAGAAACCGAGGAATACGTTTATAAGATTGAAAACGTTACGTCTACAATTACGGTAGAAGTAATATACGTTGCAAATACCGTCGTTTACGATTCCCGTAACGATTATGAATATCAGTACGACGGAGTTGACGGCGGATTTGAGGTAAGATTGGGACCTTCCATTCAGGAAGGCGCTCTTCAGGAATATGTTTCTCATGCTCCGATAGCCGATGACGGTTGGAAATTTATAGGCTGGAAGTATATCAGCCCCTCTGATAACCGGGTATATATGTTGGATGCCGTGCATAAGGTGACGTTTGTTGAAGATGCGGAAGATATAAACAATTCAACGTTTGCAATATACAGGATACTGTCCGGCGGTGAAACCGAGTTGGTCGTTGATAATATACCGTATGACGAGGGCGTTACCCTGACCGCGGAATGGCAATACCGGCAAAGGGTTATATACAAAACGTTCAATGACTTATCGTCGGAATTTGATATCAGCAGCGAAGGCGGTTATGCCGAAATTACGGTCATATCCGGAGAGACGTCCGATAAATCGAATTATTATGTCGATTTAAACCCGGTAGGTAAGGAACTGTATTCTTCCGGCGGCGCGTATATCAACGTATCCGCATATCAACAAACCGGCTTTAATTTCAACGGCTGGTATGATGCATCCGGCAATCTGGTTTCAAACAGTATAAGCTATACTTATAAGGTGGATTCAGGCAAGGTCGTGGAATTATACGCCTACTTTGAAGCTAAGGGATACGATATTTCGGTTAATTGCAGCGTGGAAGGCGATAACGATTCCGGAAAATATTTTGCAATAAACTGTTCTTTTTCAAATCTGCGTGCAAACAAAGTATATACGATAACAGGTTTGTACGACAACAACATAATCGTCAACGGAGAAACGGTTACAAATCCGAGCAAAATCAAAGCTGACGAATCGGGAAACGCGACCGTTACCGTATATATGAAGCATGGCGATTCCGCCGGGTTCGTTTTTTTACCACAAAACTGTGTTTATTCCGTAGTTTCTTATGATTACACCGGTTACGGATACGACGTCCGCGGTGAAGAGGCTTCTCGGATTCTGTTAGCGGAAGCAACGGTTAACCTTAAATATTATTACGTAAGGCAATCTGTGATTATTGAAGCGGGAAAACACTTTGCGGGTATCGTTTCGGGTATGAATCCGGATGCGATATATATTACGGGCAACAGCAGTTATACCTATGACGTTTCGACTCTGTACAATCCCTCGGTATATAATGATCTGAATGTTTCGCTGAGCTTCTTTGATTCGACGGGTACGGAGGCGGCGTTTGCCATCGGTACCAGAATTCTTATGATTGACCTTACGGATGCAAACAACCCGAGGTATTATAAATACTCGGTATCCGACCCGGACGTTTCCGCAGTTCAGCTCGAACAGTTCGCCGAGCTGGGTTCATCAGCTCCTTACGTACGAAATGACACGGGGGGGACCACAATTCTCGAAAGACTGGTGTTTCTGATTGATTACGTGGGAACGGACGATCCGGTTGCAAGCGGGAAAATTTTACTCGTTTATTCCGACGCGAACGGTAAGCTGGAAAATGTCATAAAGCCCGTAAAGAAAATTGTGAATATAGGGGAAGACACTACCCGGCTGACTGTTACGCCGACTCACGGAGAAAACGCGTCAAATATCGGACCGTTTCCTGTGAATATTACCGTCAAGGGCAGTACGCCTGCTGTTAATACGGCTTATGAAGGGGATACCTATGCAATCAAGCTGTCGTTTGACGGCGGATTTCCCGACGGCTCCTACGTTGAGATTGACGGAACCCGGTATTACAGTAACAACGGATGCATTACCGTCTTCCCGTCGGCAATAGACGATATAACGTTAGACATTTATTCCCCGTTGCCGATTGCGGTTACCGATGGTAAAGCGACACTTACTGCGACGCTGCTACCTGTGGTCTCATCCTCCGCTGCGAGTTCCTACGTGAAGACCGAAAGGGTCGCGTTCGACTGTGTTGACGCTCAGACTTGTGCCATTGACGCCGATGTTCCGGACGGTATCCTCATTCCCGGACGCGTTTATCAAATAGACGCCGAGCTTCGGTATGCTGGAATCGACAGCGCTGTTTTGACTGTAAGCAAAAAGACGGAAGACGGAAATTATATCGAATTGTACAGATATATCGCCGTCGATCTGCCGGTGGACGGCAATACCGTGACGGTCTACCTCGGCAACGGGCTTGACGTTGTATCCGGCGAGACGTATATCTTTTCATTCGTCGGATATGTTGACGGAGTTTCGGTTTGCACGGATGAATGTTATACAGTCGTCGGATATGAGTAGGTTACTTGGTAAACAAAATGACGGCGAAAGATGACGAAAACAACCGGCGTGAGGCTGTCGGGTTCGATTCCCGTACGGTCAGATTACCTGTTCCGGTTATGTTACACTTGAATTAACTGCAACTTTGAAAAGGGTGGCTGTGGCGTATTTTGCTCAGCCACCTGATATTTTATATATTTTTTGTTGACAAAAACTGAGTTTTGCATTATAATACTTAAATGTAAATATTTTAAAGACTCGCGCGAGGAGCTTTTATGAGCGTTATTTTGCCGGGAAGCTATGACCCCGTTACCCTCGGACATCTTGACATTATCGAGAGGGTGGCAAAGAGGGAAGACGAGGTATACGTAGTCATCTTCGTGAATGAAAATAAAAATTACCGTTTTTCACTCTCGGACAGAGTGAATATGCTTATGCTCGCCACCGAGCATCTTGACAACGTTTTGGTATCCTTTTCGCTCGGCCGTGTGGTAGATTACATGCGTGAGCACGGTATAGACAGGATAGTAAAAGGGTACAGAAACGACCGGGATCTGGAATGGGAGCGCGTGCAGGCGGAGTACAATATGAAGCACGGGGGTTACGAAACCGAGCTTATTCCCTGTGAGGACAGATTTCGCAGCGTCAGCTCTTCTGCGGTAAGAGAGCTGCTTGACAGAGGCGAGAGCGCGGACGGGCTTCTCCCGGCTGCGGTTGCGAAATATATCAGAGAGCTTAAAGACACATAAAACCGAAAGGACAATATAAAATGAAAGAACAAATCGAACAGCTCAGGGCAAGCTTCAATGAAAAGCTCGGCACCGCGGCAACAGCCGAGGAGCTGGAGGCAATTCGTATTGCGTATCTTGGAAAGAAGGGCTGCATCTCAGCGCTTATGCAGAATCTGCGTAACGTAGAGGATAAAAAGACCGCGGGTCAGCTTATCAACAGCCTGAAAACCGAGGTTGAGGAGGCTGTTAAGGCAAGGGAGGAGGAGCTGCGTCGCGCCGAGATAGACGCCCGCGTGAGAAGCGCAAAGAAATATAATCCCACGCTTCTTCCGGAAAAGGAGCTGGGCTCATACCACCCCATCACCCTTGCAACCCGTGAGGTTGAGGAGGTGTTTACGAGCATGGGCTTCACTATCGAGAACTTCTATGAGATAGTGGACGATTATCAGTGCTTTGAGGCACTTAATATTCCCAAGCACCATCCCGCAAGAGATATGCAGGATACCTACTACCTTGACAACGGTCAGCTTCTGAAGACTCACACCTCTGCGGCGCAGAACGCGATTATGAAGAAGTACGGCGCTCCTCTGCGCGCTATTTTCCCCGGCAGATGCTTCAGAAACGAGTCTACCGACGCCTGCCATGAAAACACCTTCTTCCAGATGGAAGGCATGATGATCGACGAGAATATCTCCATATCCAACCTCATCTACTTTATGAAGACCATGCTTTCCGAGGTGTTCAAAAGGGACGTAAAGGTCAGGCTTCGTCCGGGCTTTTTCCCATTTGTCGAGCCGGGCTTCGAGCTTGACATCAACTGTGCCATCTGCGGCGGCGAGGGCTGTCCCTCCTGCAAGAATTCGGGCTGGCTGGAGCTTTGCCCCTGCGGTATGATACACCCGAGAGTCCTTGAAGAGGGCGGCATTGACACCGAGAAATACACCGGCTTCGCATTCGGTCTCGGACTTACCAGACTTGCGATGATGAAGTACGGCGTTAAGGATATTCGCGACTTCAACAGCGGCAGCCTGAAGGCTCTGTCCCAGTTTAAGTCTATTTGAGAGAGAAGGGAGAAGAAAAATGTTTTTATCGATGAATTGGATAGGCGACTTCGTTGACCTGTCCGGATATGACAAGAAGACTCTTATTCACAACTTCACTCTCTCAACCGCCGAGGTCGAGGATATTATCGTCAAGGGTGAGGACACATACGGTGTCATAGTTGCTAAGATCACATCGGTCGAGGCTCATCCGAATTCAAAGAAGCTGCACCTGTTGAAAGTCGACACGGGTAGTGCTGTTCTTGACATAGTCTGCGGTGCGCCCAACGTCAGAGAGGGAATGAAGGTTGCTCTTGCCACAGAGGGCGGATCTGTGTGCGGTCATAAGATTTCCGCTGCCATTGTCGGCGGTTACACTTCGTACGGTATGTGCTGTTCCGAGGCAGAGTTGGGTATCAGCGACGACAATTCAGGGCTGTGGGAGATAACCGATGACATCCCTCTGGGCACCGATATAAAGACGGTGTACGACATAGACGATATTATCTTTGAGGTAGACAATAAATCTCTTACCAACCGTCCCGACCTGTGGAGCCATTACGGCATTGCCCGGGAGTTTGCCACCATTACCGGCAGAGAGCTGAGGAGCCCCGAGTGCTGTGACCTCTCCCGTTATTCCTCGCTTCCCGAGGTTGGCGTCGACGTTAAGGCACGAGATCTCGTATGGCGCTATACCGCTATCAAGGTTGAGAACATAACGCGCAAGCTGTCGCCGGTAAATATGAGGATCCGTCTTTACTACTGCGGCTCCAGAGCTATTAACTTCCTTGCCGACCTTACGAACTACGTAATGATGGAAATGGGTCAGCCCATGCACGCCTTTGACAGCAGAAAGGTTGACAAAATCGAGGTTCAGACCTTCCCCGGAAACTTCAAATTCACCACCCTTGACGGTGTCGAGCGGAATATCGACGAAAATATGCTGATGATTACCTCCGGGGATGCTCCCGTGGCAATTGCCGGCGTTATGGGCGGTGACGCTTCCAAGATAGAGGAGGATACCAACTCGCTCCTTCTTGAGTCTGCCACCTTTGACGGCGTCAGCGTACGTAAGACCACTACCCGTCTCGGACTGCGCACCGACGCGTCTATGAGATATGAAAAAATGCTTGACCCCGAGCTGTGCCACGTGGCGACTGCAAGACTGCTCTATTTGCTCTCCCTGTGCGACGGCGGTGCAAGAGTGGTATCTAAGTTTACCGATGCTTACGTAAAGCATTATCCCACAATAACCCTGAGCTTTGACAGAAAATACGTTGACAGATACACGGGTATCAACATTCCAAACGAAACGATAGTTACGACCCTCGCGGGCCTTGGCTTCGGGGTTGAGTGTAACGGAGACGACTTTACCGTAACGGTTCCCTCTTGGAGAGCAACGAAGGACGTTACCATCAAGGCTGATATAATCGAGGAGATTACACGTATATACGGCTACGACAATTTTGACGTGTTCACCTCCATTTCCGCTCTTGCGCCCGTCCGTCAGGAGACTCTCAAGTCGGACGAGGACAGAATGAAGGATATTCTGGTAAAGAGCTACCGTATGCACGAGGTACATTCCTACATCTGGTCCGACAGCCAGAAAAACGCGGAGCTGGGTATCGAGACTCCGAAGAACGTCAGGGTTATCAACGCACAGACCCCCGACCACCAGTATCTCCGCGTTTCTATGATACCTACGCTTCTGTCCTTCGTTAAGGACAACAAGGGCTACCGCGACGAGTTCGGCATTTTTGAGATTGGCCATACCGTTGAGGGGCTTCGCGAGAACGGAACCTGCAACGAGAAGAACAAGCTCGGCGCGGTGCTGTATTCCAAGGTGTGCGGTGAGGAGGAGCTGTTCCGCCGTGCTTGCGCGACCGTAGGCGAGCTGGTTTCGGATATTCTTCATAAGACAGCAAAATTCGTTTCTGCCGAGGCGGAGTTTGATTTCGAGCACCCGGTCAACAGCTTTGATATCGTAGTTGACGGCAAGAAGATAGGTTACGTTTCCGTACCCCATCCCACCGTTCTTTCGAATATCGATAAGAAGTGCGCCATAGCCTTCTTTGAGATATACACACAGACCTTTGCTTCGGTTGCGGCAGGAGCGAATAAGTACTGCGAGCCTTCGAGATTTCCGGCGATTGATATTGACCTTACCTTCGTTGCCGATGTCTCCTCGGTATCGCTTCCAGAGGTCTCGGCTGTATCAAAGAGCGTGTCCGACCTCCTCTCTGAGGTGAAGTTCAAGGATATTTATACCGATTCTGAGGGAGTCAGCGCGCTGACGCTTCGCTTCTCCTTCGTTTCCGCTGACAGAACCTTGACTAAGCAGGAGCTTCAGCCCGCGACAGACGCAATTTGCAGTGCTCTTTCCGAAAAGGGGCTTACCTTGAAGCTGTAAACCGTTCCTTACGAATAAAAGGCTAGGAAACGTTTTTATCTACAAACTGCTTTCGTTCGGTTATGCCCGAATACGACAGCCCTACGACAAAATCCGACGGTAACCTATACTACCTTCGGATTTTTGTTTGCCGCGACACTTTTCGTATCCTTGTCGGCGGTTAAAACCGAATAATGAATAATTATTCATAAATATTCATCAAAATCGGAATAAAAATTCACAATACAACCCTGTCTATTGCTCAAAAATAAGTGCAATACGCCGAAATTGAAGAATTTTGCAAAAAACTATTGCATATTTATGCGACAAGTGGTAGAATGACTATGCTAAATAAAGTTGCCCCTTCGGGCGGAGGAAAACAAAATGGATAAGAAAAATATTAAAAAGGTAGTTCTTGCTTACTCGGGAGGTCTTGATACCTCAATTATTATTCCGTGGCTGAAGGAGAATTACAACAACTGTGAGGTCATCGCGGTTTCGGGTAATGTAGGTCAGGCTGACGAGCTTGAAGGACTGGAAGAGAAGGCAATCAAGACCGGTGCGTCAAAGTGCTATATCGAGGATCTGACCGATGAATTCGTTGACGAGTACGTTATTCCCACCGTTAAGGCGGGTGCGCTTTACGAGGACTATATGCTGGGAACCTCCTTTGCACGTCCTGTTATTGCCAAGAGAATAGCGGAAATAGCTCTTGCGGAGGGTGCCGATGCCATCTGCCACGGCTGTACCGGTAAGGGTAACGACCAGGTGCGTTTCGAGCTTACCATAAAAGCTTTCGCCCCCGATATGCCCGTTATTGCCCCCTGGCGTGAGTGGAGCATTAAGTCCCGTGAGGAGGAGATTGAGTACGCCGAGGCGCACAACGTTCCTCTGAAGATAAACCGCGAGACAAATTACTCCAAGGATAAGAACCTGTGGCATCTGTCCCACGAGGGTCTTGACCTTGAGGATGCAGGCAACGAGCCTATGTACGACAAGCCCGGCTTCCTTGAAATGGGCGTGTCTCCCATCATGGCTCCCGATGTACCTACTTATATCACCCTCGATTTTGAAAAGGGCGTGCCCGTAGCTCTTGACGGCAAGAAGATGAGCGCAAAGGATATTATTCTCGCCCTCAATAAGCTTGGCGGTGAGAACGGTATCGGACTTCTCGACATCGTTGAGAACAGGCTGGTCGGCATGAAGTGCCGCGGCGTTTACGAGACACCCGGCGGAAGCATACTCTACGCGGCTCACAACTATCTTGAGACGATAACCCTTGACAAGATGACCGCTCACAAAAAGAGCGAGCTTGCAATCACCTTTGCGGAGCTTGTTTACAACGGTCAGTGGTTTACCCCTCTTCGCGAGGCTCTCTCCGCTTTCGTTGACAAGACTCAGGAAACCGTTACGGGTAAGGTTAAGCTGAAGCTGTACAAGGGTAATATCATTAAGGCGGGCGTGTGGAGCGACTATTCTCTGTACTCCGAGGAAATTGCGACCTTCGGCGAGGACAACGTATACAATCAGGCTGATTCCGCAGGCTTTATCAACCTTTACGGTCTGCCTATCAAGGTTCGCGCTCAGGTTAACGCAAAGAACGCAAAGAAGCAGTAATTTAACAAGTAAAACGATAGGCGCGGACAGGCTCCGCGCCTATTTGGAATATTGAGTTTTCGGTGTACCGTGAATAATCGGTACGTAGAGAGAAGCCGTTTTGCGGCGGAATGGAGTATGTTATGGCAAAAATGTGGGCGGGCAGGACCGCGGGAGACGTGAGCAAGGTAGCGGACGATTTCAATTCATCCATCAGCTTTGACTCCAAAATGTATAAGCAGGACATAAAAGGCTCGCTTGAGCACGCTTTGATGCTTAAAACTCAAGGTATTATTACAGAGCGCGAATACGGTGAGATTGCGGAAGGACTTTCGGGAATACTGTCGGATCTGGAATCAGGTGCGCTTGCCTTTGACGGGAGTGCCGAGGATATTCATATGTTCGTGGAAGCGGAGCTGACGGACCGTATAGGAGATTCGGGGAAAAAGCTTCATACCGCGAGAAGCAGAAACGATCAGGTCGCTCTCGACCTCCGTTTGTATATGCGCGATGAAACTAAGAAGATAAGAGAGCTTTTGTACTCGCTTATAGATGCCGTGCTCGGTCAGGCAAAGGCGAATACCGACGCTATTATGCCGGGATATACTCATCTGCAAAGGGCACAGCCTGTTACCTTTGCTCATCATCTTCTCGCATATTGTATGATGTTTATGCGAGACGCAGGCAGGTTGGACGATGCTCTGGCAAGGATGAATTATTCGCCTCTCGGCTCCTGCGCTCTGGCAGGGACGACTTATAATATAGACAGAGACGCTGTTGCAAAGGCGCTGGGCTTTGACGGCATTACCCTTAACTCAATTGACGGCGTGTCCGACAGAGATTACTGTGTTGAGCTGGAATCCGCCTTTTCGCTCATAATGATGCACCTGTCACGCTTTTCCGAGGAAATAATACTCTGGTCCAGCTGGGAGTTCGGTTTTGTGCATCTTGACGACGCGTATACCACCGGCTCGTCGATAATGCCGCAGAAGAAGAATTCGGATATGGCGGAGCTGGTACGCGGCAAGTGCGGCAGAGTCTTTGGCGACTTGGTTGCGACCCTGACGATGCTCAAAGGACTGCCCCTTGCGTACAACAAGGATATGCAGGAGGACAAGGAGGCGATATTCGACGCCGTCGAAACGGTAGGGAAGTGCCTTGAGGTGTTCGTGCCCATGATACGGACTATGAAGCCGGATAAGGAGAATATGTACCGTGCGGCAGGCAAGGGCTTTATAAATGCCACAGACCTTGCGGATTATATGGTAAAGCGCGGTCTGCCCTTCAGAACCGCATATAAAATAGTCGGAGGTATCGTCGCTGAGTGCATAGAAAAGGGAATTACTCTTGACGAGATGCCCCTTGCTGATTACAAGGCTCATTCGGATGTTTTCGGAGAAGACCTTTACGGTGAAATAGCTCTTGAGACCTGTGTTGCAAAGCGTATATCACGCGGCGGTACAGGCTATGAGAGCGTATCTCTGCAGATAAAGACGGTTGAAGATTTTCTTGCAAATAAATAAGACGGCAGAATAAATAAAAAAGAGTCGACGTAGTGACCCGTGTTGATTTATCGGGTGTGCAGTCGGCTCTTTTTTGATACCTGAAAGAAAAAATATGTATAGTAAGATTGTAGAAAATCAAGGAAAATGTAAATAAAGAGTTGCGTTACAAACGCTTTGCGGCTTTCGTCAGAGCGTAAATTCTTTCGCAAAGGTGCTTGGTATTATAACGAGGTGACAGACGCCATTGCCAGTTTCCCTCCGGCAGAGAGGGTACGTTCATACGTCCCTTTTCGTTTGTGAGCTCCAGATAATCCTGCATCGGAATTACCGTGAGATTTGCGCGGCTCTTCATGGCACATTCTATCAGCGACAGGGTCGGGGATACGCCCCTTTTCTTTTTGCACTCACGCCACATACGCTGTTTTGCATCGCCATCGAGCTTTTTATACCAGCTTCTCGTACAGTCGGAGTCATGGGAAGCCGTATAGCACACGCAGTTATCCGTGGTATAGGTGTGAGGCTGGTATTCGTTGCCGTCGTTGTAGAAGCCGAATTGCAACAGCTTCATTCCCGGGAATCCGGTATAGTCAAGCAACTCCCGCACGTCGTCCGTAATAAAGCCTAAGTCTTCGGCTATTATCTTCGCTTTTGGATATTCTGCCTTTATCGCGTCGAACAGCTCTTTGCCCGGGGCACTTCTCCACTCCCCGCCCTTTGCGGTTTTTTCACCGTAGGGAATGGAGTAGTAGCCCGCAAAGCCGCGGAAATGGTCGATTCTCAGAATGTCGTACAGCTTGAAGCTCGCTCCGACTCTCTTTTTCCACCAGACGAAGCCGTCTTCCTTCATATACTCCCAATCGTATATGGGATTGCCCCACAGCTGTCCGTCCTCAGCGTAATCATCGGGGGGACAGCCTGCCACCCGTGTCGGATAACCGTCCTCGTCAAGCAGAAATTGCTCGGGTGCGCGCCAAACGTCCATGCTGTCATGGGCGACGTATATCGGCATGTCGCCGATAATCAACACCTTCTTCATTTTTGCATAATTTCGCACGGTCTGCCACTGCTCAAAAAACGTGTACTGTACCCACCGCCAGAACCCGCACTCGGCTTCATACTCTCCGATGCTTTTGCGCGCTTGTGTGTGATTTTTTTCCTCGGACTGCCATTCATACCATGGACGCCAACCGTTCTTGACCTTCAGTGACATGAACAGAGCGTAGTCTTCTATCCAATCCCGGTTTTTCTTAATGAAGCGTTTGAAATCTGCATCGGGAGTGAATCTTGAGTATGCAAGGCGGAGTAGGGCAAATCTTTCGGTGAAAAGCTTTCCGTAGTTTATTCTTTTATCATTTGAGCGTGCGCCCTTCAGCTCTTCCCCGGTGATCAGTCCGTCGGCGTAAAGGGTTGGAAGGTCAATGAAATACGGGTTTCCCGCACAGGATGCTGGCGACTGATAGGGACTGTCGCCGTATGAAGTCGGATTAAGGGGCAATACCTGCCAGCATCTCTGACCCGTGGCTGAAAGAAAGTCGATGAAGTCGTATGCCTCCTTTCCCATACTGCCGAAGCCGTAAGGGGACGGAAGACTGCAAAGGGGCATAAGAATTCCGCTTTTGCGGGTAAAACCGAATTTGCTTCTCGTGGTATTCAAGATTTATTCCTCTCGTAAAGTTTTTTTCCGAAACCTGATTTTCTAATGCCCGCGGAGTACCGCAGGCTTCTCGTGTCTGAGCTTGGATTCTCGCAAAGGTTACTTCCGCTTGATTTGCGGACGCTTTTTGTGCGCGGTGCTCTTCTTTTTTGTTCCTATTGACAGCTCGCGTGCTATCATCCCCACAGCACTTTCCCTGGCACCCAGACGGGTGTCGGATACGCCTATGGCACTGACGCCCATAAATCTGCACTCAATTCGGTATTCCGTGCCGCCCTTTCCGACGGTGTGCCCAAGATCCTTGAACGACGGTGTTGCCGCCTTATGTAATACGGCGTATTCTTTCAGCAGAGCCATAGCGCCAGATACCGGGGGGCGTGTCGGCTTTTTTGAGGCAAATGCCGAAGCTGACATCGTACTTTCCGACTTTTGGCTCTTCTTTTGAGGCGAGCTGCTTTTCGGTTTTTCCGCCCTGATTTTTTTCGGGGTATTGTCAACGTTGGTTTGCATTTTATTCTGCCTGTCGGCACTCTTTGCGGTTTTGTTTGCGCTCGGGGCAGTATTTTTCTCTTCGGTTCTTACTTCGGATGCCTCCTCAGCCATCAGGTGAGCGAGTGCCTCCTCTGCCGCCTTGGCATCGGCGAGCTTCTGATTTTTACCGGTGCCCCGTCCTACGAGCCTGTCGCCGATATAACAGCCGCGCTCAAAGGTCTTTTTGTGGTCGGGACCTTCTTCTGAGAGCGTTTTGTAAACCGGCGCGGGGAGCCGTCTTTTTTTGTCCGCGCACCATTCCTGAAGGGCGTTCTTTGCGCTTTGTATCGGCGGGGTGGATGAAATATACGCGGCAGTATCGAGAATTCCCGATACAACTTCCGTCACTTTTCTGATATTCATATCGGTGTCAATGTATATTGCGCCTACGATACTCTCAAACAGGTCCTCCATGACCGATGGCTCGTTGCTTATTCCCAGTTTAATATCGCCCTCTCCTACACGAAGGTATTTTTCCAGCCCCAGCTTGAGGGTCGTTTCGGAAAGATTCTTCTTGTCGGAAAGCTTGGATTTTATATTGGAGAAATCGCCCTCGTTCAGCCGGGTGCGTATGCCGTATTCGTATCGGTCGGTGCAGTCCTTCAGAAGAAGCGATATTATCGCCACCGAAAGAACTCCGTCTCCGAAAAATTCCAGAACCTCGTTTGATTGCATGGAAATGCCGGATGCACCCTTGTGTTCGTTGCAATAGCTGGTTCTGGTAAACGCCTGAACGAGCAGACTTTTATCACGGAAGGTGTATCCGATTATCCTTTCGATTTCCGGTATGCTTTTATTGAAATTATCGTTTTTTTTCATCTTGTCCTCGGTTATTCGTGCTTGAGAGTAGCCGGAGCAAATCTTGCGCCGCGCCGGTTACCTGATACTGTAATTTTACAACATTCATCTGTCCGTGTCAATAGACCCGACTGATTTTTGGTATCATTTCCACTTGACAAAAGTATGCCTCGGTGTTATTATATAATAGTATATCTATGGAAATATTTATTCAAAAAGACAGGAAGGAGAAGCCATGAGAAACGATCACAACCACACTTTGAGCTATGTGCTTGAAAACGGCGTTGACATCTTTTTGAATTCCGTTGCTTTTTTTACGGCGTATATGTTTTCAGTAGCTGTTATTTCGCCGGTTGATCTCACTCCTGATACGCCGGAGGTTTTGATAACAGCGTTTTTGACTATTGTGTTCCAGTCGCTTGTTTTTATGGCGGTCAACGTATATAAACCGATTCCGTTTATAAAGACGTCAAGCGTCCTTCGCCAGATAATCAAGGTGAATACCGTGTATTTCCTTATCGTAGGCGGAGTGTCCGCAGCCGTCTTCAACGGACCTGACAGAAATTTTGCGCTTTTGTGGATTCTTCTTGCCGGAATTATCAGCACGGCACTCCTGCTTTACAAAAAGCGTATGATGATACGCGTAACGAAATACTACCGCAAAAAGAAATTTAAATTAAGACAGGTCATCATCGTTGGTGACAACAACGACGCGATAGCGGAATTTCTGAAGCACGTCTCGGAGGATACTCAGTCCGAGCTTACCGTTATAGGCTACATCGGAGACAGAAACCATACGGGTATCAAATGCGACAGACTGGGCTCTTACAGGGATATGGAGAGAATACTGGACAGCAGAAACCCCACGGAGGTCGTGTTCGCCATTGATGCTTATGACAGGAAGCAGCTGATTAAGATGGTCAACCTTTGCGACGACCGTTGCATCAAGGTATATTTCATTCCGGTTTCCTACGGGTATTTCAAGACCGCAAGACAGATCGAACCTATCGGAACCCTCCCGATGATAAACATACACGCAACACCTCTAGACAACAAGCTCAACGCTTTTGTAAAGCGCATGATGGATATAGTCGGCTCGCTGGTGCTGATCATCCTCACTCTGCCGCTGATGCTCATTGCCGCGGTTGGCGTGTACCTGAGCTCCCCCGGTCCGATATTCATAGCGCAGAAGAGAGTCGGTCGTATGGGTAAGCAGTTTACCATGCTGAAATTCCGCTCTATGAAGGTCAATGCCGAATCCGATACCGGTTGGACGACGAACAACGATGAAAGAAAGACACGTTTCGGAACGATTTTGCGTAAAACGGCGGTGGACGAGCTGCCTCAGCTCTTCAACATTCTTCTCGGAAGCATGTCCTTGGTTGGTCCCAGACCCGAGCTGCCTCACTTCGTGGAGCAATACAAGGACGAAATACCTCTGTATATGGCTAAGCATTACGTAAAACCCGGACTTACCGGACTTGCGCAGATACTGGGACTGCGCGGAGATACGTCTGTTACGGAAAGAATTGAAAAAGATATCGAATATATCGAAAACTGGTCTTTGAGCATGGATATTGCCATTCTTTTAAAGACGCCATTCAAGGCGTTTAACCCTAACGAAAAATACGTAAAAAATCCCGGTACGAACGGAGAGAGTGCGGCGGTGGAGAATAGCGAAAACGTTTCGGAACCCAAGTCGGAGCATACGACGGAC
The DNA here is from genome assembly GCA_964494135.1 of uncultured Ruminococcus sp. Classification (GTDB taxonomy): domain Bacteria; phylum Bacillota; class Clostridia; order Oscillospirales; family CAG-272; genus UBA1740. The sequence goes on from CAZBQN010000010.1 coordinate 47,972, forward strand.
GGAATAGCGGCATCCTCAGCCGAGCCGCAGGCGAATGAAGCCGGCTCAAAGGGAAAGATATTATATGCGGCTTCGGTTATGTCGCACATAACCAATTTTCATCTGCAATATATCGAAAGGCTCCGCCGTGAGGGGTATACCGTCCATATCATGGCAAGAGGTGAAGGCGCAACCTACAATATGCCTTTTGAGAAGAAGTTTTTTTCCTCCTCAAATAAGGCATGCAGAAGCGAAATCCGGAAAATAATCGAACGTGAGAGGTACGATACCATTATTCTCAATACCTCTTTGGCGGCGTTCCATATCAGATTTGCACTGCCTAAGAAGAACCGTCCGAAGGTAGTAAATATTGTTCACGGCTATCTGTTTTCAAAGAATACGTCACTCTTCAAGCGCACCATGCTTCTTTTGGTGGAAAAGCTTGTTGCCTCCCGCACCGATTCAATCATAGTTATGAACGACGCGGACAGAGAAACCGCAGAGCGTCATAAGCTGTGCCTCGGTAAGGTTTACGTCTCCCGAGGCATGGGTGCGGGCGTCCGCGACGTTATCGTTCATCCGGACAAGCTTCGCAATCAGCTGGGCTGTCACGATAAATACGTCCTCGCTTTTGTAGGAGAGCTGTCTGCGAGAAAGAATCAGGCGTTCCTTATCAAAGCGATGAACGGTATTAAGGAGCGTATTCCGAACGCGGTGCTCTGGTTGGTCGGTGACGGACTTGAGCGCGAGGCTCTTACCCGGCTTGCAAGCGAGATAGATTTGTCCTCGTCGGTGTTCTTCCTCGGACAGAAGGAGGAGGCATGCGATTATATGCGTGCCTGCGATCTGTACGTCAGCGCGAGTATGATAGAGGGCATGCCCTTCAACATCATCGAGGCTATGGGCTGTAAAAAGACGGTGTTGGCTTCGGACGTCAAGGGACACACCGACCTTATTAACGACGGAGAATGCGGTTTCCTGTACAGATATAACGATATGCGTGAGTTTATCGATAAGGTTGTAGCCATACACGACGGTGAGCTCCATCCGGATCCTGAAAAAATTTATCAAAAATACAAGGAATTTGACAACGACAGCGTATTCGAGGAAACCTATAAACTTATCAAGGAGAGCTTTGAAGGATGACGGAAGAAAAGGCACCGTTGCGTGATATGACAGGAGAGAAACTCTTGAAGTTCTTTTCCGGCTTGTACTATCCCGCGGTTATGGCGGTAATAATATTTCTCGGGCATCTTCTGTCCATAGAGGTCTTTACCTTTATTCCCGTAGCGGCAATGGCTGCCGTAGGAATGATTGCGGCGAACAGCATAAAGCCGTTAATTATGTTTGCCGTCTCGTTTTTGTTTCAGATGTCGAAAGAGCATTCACCGGGCTATCAGTCAGGCTTTTCCGACTACTATTTTACGCAGTGGCGGCTGCCGCTTGTAATTGTTGCCTTCGGCTTCGTTGCCGTAGGAATGGGAGTCTATTTCATAAGAAACAGACTGTATAAAGGCATATCATTCGGAAAAATACCCTTGCTGGCACCGGCACTTGCACTGTCGGCGGCCTTCCTGTTGAACGGAGCCTTTTCCGACGGGTGGAGCGCGGCAGATCTGGGCTTCGGTGCCTGCCAGGTGCTGATGTATCTGTTTCTGTTCCTGTTTTTGTATCAGGCACAGAGGCGCGAATCCGCGGAGGATACGGCGGCGTACTTCGCTTACGTGTCTGCTGTTACCGCTATGCTTCTCGTTTCCGAGGTGGCACTGGTCTACCTTCGCTGTTATATTGAAAGCGGCAGAATTCCCGCCAAGGAAGAAATGGTGTTCGGCTGGGGTATCTGGAACACGGCAGGAGTTAGCCTCACCGTGCTTATTCCCATGTGCTTCCTCGGCGTTATCAAGAGCAGAAGATTCTCGTGGTTATATTTCGCCGCGGCAACCCTGACGCTGGCAGGTGCGGCTCTGACCCGGTCGAGAAATGCGCTTCTCGTGGGACTTCTCGTATATGCCGTATGCGCGGTATCCTGTTGCTTTGTCAGCAGATATAAAAACACCTTTGCCATCATTTGCGCAGGGGGCGTGCTGTGTTTGCTTATAGCCAACGTTTTGTTCGAGGACAAGCTCGCCGAGCTTTTACCGATGCTCTTTGCGGATAACGGCAGATTTGAACTTTGGCAAATAGGTATAGACAATTTCCGGGATGCCCCGATTTTCGGCAAGGGCTTTTATTCGTTCACGTCCGAAACCTTCGTATCCACCGCCTTTCTGCCGGATATGGCGCACTGTACGCCGATAGAGATTTTGTCGGCTATGGGCATTTTCGGCATTCTGGCTTATGCGGTGTACCGCGTATTCAGCCTTTTGCCCCTTTTCCGCCGTCCGAATTCGACAAAGTTAATGCTTGCGCTCTCAATGCTTGCCATGCTTATCGGCGGACTTCTTGATAATTTCGTGTTTTACTTTATGACGGTTATTCATTACAGCTTCGCACTTGCTCTTTTGCAGTGCTGTGGCGCGGATGACCGACAGAGCGAAGGATCTCAATCCCGGTAAAGCGAAGACTGAAACAGATTTACTGCCCGGACAAAAATCACAAAATATACATATTCAACTCAAAAAGGAAAAAACAATCAATGTCGCAACTAATCGGTGAAATCAACAGAAGGCGCACCTTCGCCATTATATCCCACCCCGATGCGGGAAAAACGACCCTGACGGAGAAATTTCTGCTCTACGGAGGCGCAATTCAGTCCGCAGGCTCGGTAAAGGGCAAGCAGTCGGATAAGCACGCCGTTTCGGACTGGATGGATCTTGAAAAGCAGAGAGGTATTTCCATTACCTCGTCGGTGCTTCAGTTTGAATATGACGGCTATTGCATAAATATTCTTGACACTCCGGGACACCAGGATTTCTCGGAGGATACCTACCGTACGCTTATGGCGGCGGACAGCGCAGTCATGGTTATTGACGCTGCAAAGGGTATTGAGCCTCAGACCAGAAAGCTGTTCAAGGTATGCGCCATGCGCCATATCCCGATTTTCACCTTTATCAATAAAATGGACCGCGAAGCCCGCGACCCCTTTGACCTTTTGGACGAGCTGGAGCGGGAGTTCGGCATAGGCACTTATCCCATGAACTGGCCCATAGGCTGCGGGCAGAAATTCAAAGGCGTGTACGACCGCCGGGCTCGCAGGATACTTTCCTTTGACGACGCCCACCGAGGCAGAGAGCTGATACACGGTATAAACTGTGACATCACCGATACCGAAAAGCTGGATTCTCTCATAGGCGAGCGTATGCGCGAAGAGCTGTGCGAGCAGGTAGAGCTGCTTGACGGCGCATGCTTCGACTTTGATTTGGATGCGGTAAGAGAGGGAAGGCTGTCGCCGGTATTCTTCGGCTCGGCTCTCAACAATTTCGGTATAGAGCCGTTCCTCGAACAGTTTTTGAAAATGACGACACCGCCCTTGCCACGTATGGCAGACGGTGTGAAAATTGAGCCGTCGGACGAGAATTTCACAGCCTTCGTTTTCAAAATCCAGGCGAATATGAACAAGGCACACCGGGACAGAATAGCGTTTATGCGAATCTGCTCGGGCAAATTCGAGCGCACTAAGGAATACTACCACGTTCAGGGCGGTAAATCCTTCAGGCTTTCTCAGCCTCAGCAGATGATGGCGGCAGACAGAGAGGTTATTGACGAGGCTTACGCCGGAGATATTATAGGCGTGTTTGACCCCGGCGTCTTCTCCATAGGCGACACGGTATGCGAGTGTGGGAAAAAGGTGCGCTTTGAGGGAATACCTACCTTTGCTCCGGAGCATTTTGCCATGGTAGAGCAGGTAGATTCCATGAAGCGCAAGCAGTTTGCCAAGGGTATGAATCAGATAGCTCAAGAGGGCGCGATACAGATTTTCTTTGAGCCGAATTCAGGTCTTGAGAGGGTCATAGTCGGCGTTGTAGGCGTGCTTCAGTTTGAGGTTCTTGAATACCGACTCAAGAGCGAGTACGGCTGTGACCTGCGCAGAACGAATCTCTCCTATCAGCAGATACGCTGGATTGATAACGAAAATCTTGACCCGAAAACGCTGAAGCTTTCTCACGATACGAAGTGGGTACAGGACTTCAGAGGCAAAAACTTGCTTATTTTCACCAGCGAATGGGCGATAAGATGGGTGCTTGAAGATAACCCCGAGCTGAAGCTTTCGGAATTCAGCAAGAACGATTGATTTCAAATAAAAAGCTGCGGAGAGCGTTTTATGAGAATGAGAAAAAAGAAGCACCGCGACGAGCGTCTGTCAAGGTGCGAGGATTATTTATACAGGCACGAGGGCGCGCCTCTTTCCGACCCGGCAGGAGAAATTTTCGGCGCCCACGGCGCGCCTGTCTATCTTGAAATAGGAGCGGGAAAGGGCGGCTTTGCCTGCGGTATGGCGGCGAAGCACCCCGACGCGTGCTATATTGCCATGGAGAGAGTTACCGACTGCGTCGTTCTGGCTACCGAGAGGGCGAGCAGAGAGGGACTTTGCGGCAGACTGAGATTTTTGCTTGACAGCGCGGATAACCTTACGAGAATTTTCGGGAATTGTACGGTTGACCGCATATATCTGAATTTTTCCGACCCGTGGAGTAAAAAGGGATATGCGAAACGCCGTCTTACACACAGACGCTATCTTGCGGTTTATATGAACCTTCTGAAGGATGGCGGCGTGTTGAGGTTCAAGACGGATAACGTGGGACTGTTCGATTTCTCGCTTGAAGAAATCGAGGCTATGGGGCTGGCTCCGGATACGGTTACCCGTGATTTGCACTCCTCGGAGTGGTCGGCGGATAACGTCGTTACCGAGTACGAGGCGGCATTTTCCTCACAGGGAGTGAAGATAAATATGCTTTCGGTGACGAAGCCGGCGGGCTTTTTACCCGAGATACCGGAGGATTTACGTGCCGACAGAAAGGATTACCGTTCGGGAGATAATCAAGTTGAAGATTGACGAATATCGGGGTATACACGACGGTCACAGGAGCCGTATGAGAGATAAGCTGCTTGCCCACGGCGAGAGAATATTCGACACCTACGAGCTTCTTGAGATGCTTTTATATCACGTGATTCCCTATAAGGATACTAACCCCATAGCCAAATCGCTTCTCAGGCGTTTCGGCGGTATTGACGGAGTGCTGTCAGCTTCGGTTGAAGAGCTGACAGAGGTAAACGGCATCGGCGACAGAGCCGCGGAATTTATAACCGCCGTGAACCGTGTGGGACTGTCGATGCAAAGCGGAAAGGAAAATGCGCGCGTTTTCAACGACTACGGCGACACGGGTAGGTATCTTTGCGATTATTTCAAAGATAATACCGACGTAAACGTTGCAATGATTTCGCTTGACAACAGTATGCGGTTTCTGGATTTGTCACCTATCAGAGGGATAGGCTTCGGTGTAGGATCGCTGAGCTCAAAAGAATTTATCGATACAGCAATCCGCTCCTCCGCGACCTACGTGATGCTTGCAAGTACGCACCGACACGGACCTCTTTTTCCGCAGGAGTCGGACAGGGAAACTGCAAAAATGGTATACCGCGAGCTGGCTCGGGTAGGAGTAAAGGTCGTTGAGCATTACATCGTAACGGGCAATAAATTCGTCGGTACCAAGAGCGATTTGCTTTTGCGCTTTTCCAATGCATCGGACGAACTTGCACGTTTTATCGAAAGCCGTGAAAGGGAGGCGAAGTGCAATGAAGAATAAAGACGGCTTAACGGTCGATACGAAGGATGCGCTTTTTCGCCTGCTTCGCTTCTCGCTTACCGAGAGTGACGCCCGTCTAGCGTCCGAGGCTTTGATGGAGCGTTACGGATCTGCTTTCGTAATTGCGGACGTGCCTATTGAAAAGCTGGCGGAAACAGAGGGGATGAATATGAAATCGGCTACGCTTCTGAAGCTGTGCTTCCTTTTGAAATCAAGGGCGGCAACGGATGGCTTTGAGTTCGGCAAGGTTCATTCCGACTCTGAGATTGAGGATTATTTGCGCGGTCTGTTTATAGGACTTGAAAATGAAAACGTATATATGATTACTATTGATTCCTGCGGCAGAACCGTGTCCTGTGACTTTCTGGGCGAAGGCATCGTATCCGCATCGGATATTTATCCGCGCAGGCTGCTTGAGGTGGCACTGAAGAAAAACGCCGCCGAGATTATTATCGCACATAATCATCCCAGAGGAAAGGCTGAGGCGTCAAACGAGGATAGGGAAACCACGAGAGTTCTTTTCTCGGTAATGCTTTCCGCAGGGATAAAACTGCGCGCACATTACGTCGTTGCTTGCGGTGACGTACATGAAATCATGTGGGAAACTACAGTAAATGACGCAAGATGAACGGAGCGTGAATTATTACATATATCACAGGGCGTGTCGAGTTTTCAGACTGCCGACAAATTAATAAAACGTAAATAGTGTAAACAAAAATTTACAAAGGAAAGATAAAATGCTTCTTGAGAATGGAATTTATGAGGGAGAGCGCGCCCTGTTTTCATCGCGGGACGTTGAAATTCGCCGCTCTGTGTTCAGAAACGGAGAGTCGCCCCTTAAAGAGAGCCGCGGCGTGTCGCTTTTTGAATGCCGCTTTGAATGGAAATATCCGCTTTGGTACTGTAAGGAAGTAACGGTTAAGAACTGCGTTCTTGAGCTGACTGCACGGTCGGGAATTTGGTATACTAATAACATCACGGTGACAGACTGCAATATTTCCGCTCCCAAGACCTTTCGCCGCTGTGACGGGGTCGTCCTTGACAACGTTGAGATGCCGAACGCACAGGAATCCATGTGGTCGTGTAAGAATATTTCGCTGAAGGACGTTCACGCCGTCGGCGACTATTTCGCGATGAACTGTGAGAATATCGAAGCCGAGAATTTAAATGTTGACGGCAATTACGTATTCGACGGAAGCAAGAATATAGTTGTAAGAAATTCGAGGCTTATCTCCAAGGACTCGTTCTGGAATTGCGAGAACGTGACGGTTTACGACTCGCTTATTGTCGGTGAGTATCTGGGCTGGAATTCGAAGAATGTAAGATTCGTGAATTGCACTATTGAATCAAATCAGGGCATGTGTTACATGGACGGACTGGTTATGGAGAACTGTCGGTTGGTAAACACCGATCTGGCTTTTGAGTATTGCACCGTTGATGCGGATATTTGCTCGGACGTAGTCAGCATCAAAAATCCCATATCCGGCAGAATATCGGTACAGAGCTGCGGCGAGGTGATTATGGAGCCCGAGCGGGTTGATACCTCCAAAACCGAAATAACAGTAGGCGGTAAGAAGTATGAAGTATGATTTTGACAGGCTGACAGACCGGTCGGATACATATTCCCTGAAATGGAACGTGAAGGACGGGGAGCTCCCCATGTGGGTTGCGGATATGGATTTTGAAACCGCACCGCCCATACTCCGTGCTTTGGAAAAGCGTGCGGCACACGGTATTTTCGGATATTCGGAAACTCCCGACGCATTCTTTCAGGCGGTGTCGGATTATTGGGGCAGACGTCACGGATTTGCCTTTCCCACCGAATGGTTGGTATACTCAAACGGCATAGTTGCCGCCATCTCTTCCTGTGTGCGCAGATTGACTCACCCGGCGGAAAACGTGCTTATCCAAGCACCCGTGTATAATATCTTTTATAATTGCATACTCAACAGCGGCAGACGCGTGCTGTCCAGCGACCTCGTATACCGTAACGGTGAGTACTCCGTTGATTTTATGGATTTGGAGGCGAAACTCGCACTGCCAGCGACGACTCTGATGATACTATGCAATCCACATAACCCCGTAGGCAAGGTGTGGTCAAAAGAGGAGCTGCGCCGTATCGGAGAGCTGTGCGAGAAGCACGGGGTAAAGGTTATTTCTGACGAAATACACTGCGACTTTACAGAGCCGAAAAACATATACACTCCCTTTGCGGCGGCGAGCGAAATATGTGCCGATATATCTATAACCGCAGTCTCCGTATCAAAGACCTTCAATCTTGCGGGCTTGCAGTCTGCCTGCCTTGCCGTAAAAGACCCGCAGCTTCGCTATCAGGTGTACAGAAGCGTGAACAACGACGAGGTCGGTGAGCCAAACGCATTTGCCATGACGGCGTGCATATCCGCTTTTACCGAGTGCGACGGGTGGGTTGACGGAGTGGTTGATTACACCTTTGAGAACAGGCATATAGCCGAGAAGTATATAAGAGAGAATATCCCCGGTCTTCGTGCTGTCCTATCCGACGCAACGTACCTTTTATGGATAGATATTTCCGCGGTTTGCGGCGATTCGGTGGAATTTTGCAAGAGACTGCGCGAGAGCACCGGACTGTATCTTTCGGACGGCTTGGAATACGGCGAATGCGGTAAAGCCTTTGTCAGAATGAATCTCGCCACCCAGCGTTCAAGATTGCTTGACGGACTTGAAAGGCTGAAAAAAGGCGTCGAAGAATTCTGATTCTTCAATATAACAATTCTATAAGGCGATATGCACCCCCTCGGTTCAGCTTCTCGGAAATCGGAATCCAAGAGCAGTCGAGGGGGTGTTTTTTGCATTTCAACACCGCTTTTTTACGGTCACTTTCTTGGTTTTTTTCAGACATTCCCGACACCTGTGAAGCCGGTGCTTTCTGAGAGTCAAAGGGACCGTTTTTTTTCGGTTAAAAGATGCCACACACTTGAAGATTTACATTTTATTCCAGCAAAGATAAAACGGGGCAGAATTAAATTGATATACATTTTTGATAAAAAGACGCAAAAAACTTTTTTCAACTTTTTTGCCAAAACCTCTTGACATTTGAATTTTTTATGATACAATTATATACTGCATTATAATCGCATTTTTTATGGGGATTTTCTGCCCTTTTTTCAGGACGTCACTGTTAAATCTGCACAAAATCTACATAAACAAGACCATCCGATGTGTTAAAATGACCTAAACGCGTTTTTTGACATCGGAAGACAAAGCAGACGGGGGACGGACGGTCTCCGCGGTTTGGAAAATTTCAAGAATGGAGTGATTCTATTTATGAAGCTTAAGTCCCAAAAGCTTGGCACCAACGTCAGAATGAGCTTTTCCAAAATTGAGAACACTACGGAAATTCCCAACCTCATTGAGGTTCAGAAGGATTCCTACGAGTGGTTTCTCAGGGAGGGCTTTAACGAGGTTCTTCGCGACGTATCACCGATAGTTGATTTCACGGGAAATCTTTCTATTGAGTTTACCGATTATACCCTGGATCCCACACCTCGCTATTCGGTTGAGGAGTGCAAGGACAGATCGGTTACCTACGACGCGCATATGAAGGTTGGCGTTCGCCTGCTCAACAAGGCAACGGGCGAGATCAAGACCTCGCAGATATTCCTCGGCGATTTCCCTCTCATGACGGATAACGGTACCTTCGTTATCAACGGTGCGGAGCGTGTTATCGTGTCCCAGCTCGTACGTTCCCCCGGAATGTACTACACCGACGCTGTGGATAAGCAGGGTAAGCATAATTATTCCGCTACCGTCATTCCTTACAGAGGTGCGTGGCTTGAATATGAGACCGATACCGCAGGCGTGTTCTACGTAAAGATAGACAAGAACCGCAAAATACCCGTCACCGTACTTATCAGAGCACTTCTTCCTGCCGGACAGGATACGGACGACTGTATTCTCGATATGTTCGGCGATGAGGAAATTCTCCGCATCACTATGGCAAAGGACGAGTGCCGTACCCTTGCCGAGGAGGAGGGAAGCTCGCTGCGCGACGTTGCTCTCAAAGAGATATACAAAAAGCTCCGTCCCGGTGAGCCTCCTTTGGTAGAAAGCGCGGAAACGCTTATAAACAACCTGTTCTTCGACCCGAGAAGGTACGACCTCGCGGCAGTCGGAAGATATAAATATAATAAGAAGGTTGCTCTGGCTCAGAGAATACGCGGATTTGTCCTCGGACAGACAGTCGTCAGCCCGCTTACCGGTGAAATCATTGCCGAGGCAGGCGTGAAGATTGACAGAGAGCTGGCAGAGGCTATTGAGGACAGCCTTGTAAACGAGGTCGTTATTCTCACCGAGACGGGAAGACCCGTTAAGGTATTCGGCAACAATACCGTACGCCCCGAGCTGGTGCTGGGCTACGACCTGTCAGATTGCGGCGTTAAACCCGGAGAAAAGGTCAGATACTCGGTGCTTTCCGATATAATCGCGGCGGCAGACGCCGACGGACTTAACGGCGATGCAAGAGAGTACTTCGTTAAAAAGTGCGCGAAAGAGCAGATTGCCGCACTCAGTCCCAAGCATATAACCAAAGAAGATATATTCGCTTCCATCAACTACATGGTGGCTCTCGGCCACGGAGTAGGTACTACCGATGACATCGACCATCTCGGCAACAGACGTCTTCGCTGCGTAGGCGAGCTTCTGCAGAACCAGATGCGTATCGGTATGACCAGAATGGACAAGAACATCAAGGAGAGAATGTCGGTACACGACAGCGACGATCTGCGTCCCGAGGCACTTATCAACACGCGTCCCGTGGCTACCGCCATCCGCGAGTTCTTCGGCTCCTCGCCTCTTTCCCAGTTTATGGATCAGAACAACCCTCTGGCAGAGCTTACTCATAAGAGACGTCTTTCGGCTCTCGGTCCCGGAGGCTTGTCCCGTGACAGAGCGTCCTTCGAGGTCCGTGACGTTCACTATACTCACTACGGAAGAATATGTCCCGTCGAGACTCCCGAAGGTCCCAACATCGGTCTTATCTCCTATCTTGCGTCTCACGCCAAGATCAGCGAGTACGGCTTCCTGAAAGCTCCTTACAGACGTGTAGATAAGACTACCGGTAAGGTGTCCAATGAGGTTATTTACCTTACTGCGGACGAAGAGGACAACAACGTCGTTGCTCAGGCAAACGAGGCTCTTGACGAGAACGGCTGCTTCGTCAACAAGAAGGTTATCGCAAGATACAAGACCGAGTTCATCGAGGTATCTCCCAACGAGGTCGACCTGATGGACGCATGCCCCCAGATGGCGGTTTCGGTTGCCGCAGGCTGCATACCCTTCCTTGAAAACGACGATAACACCCGTGCGCTTATGGGTTCAAACATGCAGAAGCAGGCAGTTCCGCTTATGATTACCGATTCGCCTATCGTTGCGACCGGTATGGAGTACAAGGCGGCGGTTGACTCAGGTGCGGTAGTAGTTGCCAAAGAGGGCGGTATAGTTGAGCGCGTTGCAGGTTCGGAGATAGTTATTCTCACCGACTCCGGAAAGAAGGATACCTACCATCTTATCAAGTATAAGAGATCCAACCAGAGCACCTGTGTTACTCAGAGCCCCATCGTTGATGCGGGACAGAGAGTTGAGGCAGGTCAGGTTATAGCCGACGGTCCCGCTACCTCAAACGGCGAGATTTCCCTCGGTAAGAACGCTCTCATAGGCTTTATGACCTGGGAGGGCTACAACTACGAGGACGCGGTTCTTCTTAACGAAAAGCTTGTAAGAGACGACGTATATACGTCTATCCATATTGAGAAATTCACCAAGGAAGCAAGAGATACCAAGCTCGGTGCACAGGAGATAACCCGCGAGGTTCCCAACGTGTCCGAGGATGCTCTCAAGAACCTTGACGCAGACGGTATTATCAAGGTCGGTACCGAGGTAAGACCCGGCGACATTCTCGTAGGTATGGTAACGCCCAAGGGCGAGACCGAGCTTACCCCTGAGGAAAAGCTGCTTCGCGCCATATTCGGCGAGAAGGCAAGAGAGGTCAAGGATTCCTCTCTCAAGATGCGTCACGGCGAGTACGGTGTAGTAGTGGACGTAAAGATTTATGACCGCTCCAATTCCGACGAGCTTGCTCCCGGCGTAAACAAGGTCGTACACGTATACGTAGCACAGAAGCGTAAAATCTCCGTGGGAGATAAGATGGCGGGACGTCATGGTAACAAGGGTGTCGTCTCCAGAATTCTTCCTCCCGAGGATATGCCCTTCCTTGCAGACGGTACTCCCCTTGATATAGTTCTTAACCCTCTGGGCGTTCCTTCGCGTATGAATATCGGTCAGGTGCTTGAAGTGCATCTCGGTATTGCGTGCAAGAAGCTCGGAATAAAGATAATGACCCCCGTATTTGACGGTGCAAAGGAGACCGATATCATCGAGCTTCTCCGTCAGGCAAAATACACCCGTGACATCAGACCCGAGGAAAGCGTAAGAGGTAAGGCTGTGTTCATGGAGGTTGTCCGCGAGGACGGCAAGACCGACCTGCAGAGAGTTGATCAGGCAACGGTTGACGATGACGAGAAGCTGCGTAACCTTATGAAGACCGAGACCCTTAAGGTCATCGACGGTAAGGTCACGCTTTACGACGGACGTACGGGCGAACCCTTCGACAACCCCGTAACCGTCGGTATCATGTACTACCTGAAGCTTCACCACCTCGTTGACGATAAGATTCACGCACGTTCTATCGGCTCTTACTCCCTCGTTACTCAGCAGCCTCTGGGCGGTAAGGCTCAGTTCGGCGGACAGAGATTCGGAGAGATGGAAGTTTGGGCACTGGAGGCTTACGGTGCTGCATATA
>CAZBQN010000011.1:0-13419 GCA_964494135.1 uncultured Ruminococcus sp.
TCCTTAAAGACACTTTTTCGGGTGCCTTGCCTTTTTGCGCTCTTTTTTATTTCCCCTCAAATGTTTTATTTTTCAGACTTATATCTCCTGTTTTTTATATCTTCTCGGGACTCTGCATACAGATGAGATGCAGGGCGGTGCGGAGCACCTGATTTGTCGCCTCCGTCAGGGCGATACGGGACGAGCGAAGCTTCTCATCCTCACAGCTGACTATCTTACACTCGTGATAGAAGCGGTTGAACGCCGCGGCAAGGTCAAGAATGTATCTGGTGACAATGCTGGGCTCGTATTCGTTAATAGCCGAGCTGACGCGCTCGGGGAACACCGACAGACACTTTGCAAGCTCGAACTCAACCTCCGAAAGAGGCGCGTCGGTCATCTCGCCCTTCCCCGCCTTTTCAAGAACCGAGCAGGTGCGGGCGTAGGTATACTGAACGTAAGGTCCGGTATTTCCGTCAAAGGAAAGAGCATCCTCCATCATAAAATTTATGTCGCGCATACGGTTATTTGAAAGATAGTAGAACACTATTGCACCGACTCCGACCTTTTCCGCTATTTCACGACATTCAGCCTCGTCGGGGTGCTTCTCCTTAGTTATCTCGGCGACGCGGGAAATTGCCTCGGCAAACAAATCCTTCAAAAGGACGACGTTTCCGGTTCTGGTAGCCAGCTTGGAGCCGTTGATGCTGACGGTGCCGTAGGGTACGTGCACAAGCTGATCATACCAATCGTAGCCCATCAGCTCAACTACCTTGAACCACTGGGCAAAATGAAGCGACTGCTGTGCGCTGGTGACGTAGATCGCCTTGTCGAAATTATAGGTTTCCTTACGGTACACGGCGGCGGCAATATCACGGGTAGGATAGAGAGTTGAGCCGTCGCGCTTGAGTATGAGGCAGACGGGCATATTCCATTTGTCAAGGTTGACGATAGACGCACCGTCGTCAATCTCAAGTAAGCCCATCTCGCGAAGCTTCTCAACCTGAGCCGGCATCTTGTCGGTATAGAAGCTCTCGCCCTTGTAGGAATCAAACTCTATTCCCAAGAGCTTATAGGTCTTCTGATACTCCTCAAGGCTGACGCTGACGAACCAACGCCAAAGCTCAAGGTTTCCTTCATCCCCGTGCTCCAGCTTCGCAAACTCGGCTCTGGATTTATCGGCGAGCTCGGAATGCTTGGGCGTCCCCTCGGGCTTACCCGCAATGCTCGCGTCCTCCTCGGCTTTTATCTCGTTATTTATTCTGACGTACAGCTTGACGAGCTCGTCCACTCCGCCGTCCTCGATAGTCTTCTTATCTCCCCACAGCTTGTAAGCGACGATAAGCTTACCGAACTGAGTTCCCCAGTCGCCGAGGTAGTTGATACCTATGCACTTGTAGCCCGCAAACTCGTGCAAGAGCTTCAGGGAATGTCCTATAACGGTTGTTCCGAGATGTCCTATGTGAAAGGGCTTCGCCACGTTGGGGGATGAGTAGTCAAGGACCACCGTCTTGCCTTCTCCGTTCATGGGAGAGCCGTATTTGTCCCCTCTTTCCTTAACCTGTGCCACGACGCGAGAGGCAAAGGCGTTCGGGGATATTTTGAAATTCAGATACCCCCCCACGGCACTGACCGAGGAAAACTCCTCACACCTTACACTCTCAGCCAGAGCCTCGGCAATCTGTACGGGAGAGCGTCTTAATGTCTTTGAAAGTCTGAAGCAAGGCAGAGCCAGATCTCCCATACTGACGTCGGGAGGATATTCCAGCATACCGAACAGTTCGTCTGCCGTCAGGAGTCCCGACCCGAATTTTTCATCTGTGGCAGCCGCTAGCAGCTCCGCAGTTTTTTTCTTTAATACGAGCATTTTTACCTCTTACAAATTATTCTTCATTTTCACGTAGGATTTTCCCCGTGCCGTGCCCTTTACGAGCTTCACGGGTACGAAGGTGCGCATGCTTACGGCATACGCCAAGGCGGACTCAACGTTATCAATCACGTAGAATTCACCGTCCTCCTCAAAGGCGGTAACTTCGGGCAGAGACTCTCCCCGCTCCAAAAAATCCGCGCGCTCGGCAACCAGCTCTCCGTCAGCTTCGTCATCGGGATAGTTCAGTCTGTCCGGGCAGACAAAACAGCCGACCGAGGACTTGTCCGCCTGCCAGGCTCTGAACCCGTTCAGGATAACTCCGGCAATCTCCTCGGGCGTGGCGGACGTGGTATCGACTACCAGTGAGTAGTTCGTCAGGTCGCTGATATTGACGCCGTACTGCCGGGAGTAACGCTTCACCTCGCTCTGTCTGCGGGCGCGGGTCTCGGCAACGGTATCATCAACGGACGACGCGTGCTCTCCCCTACGGTTTGCGCTCATAATGCGAATTGCGCTGGTTTCAAGCTCTGTGGAAAGATAGACCTTGAAGGTACCTTCGGTGAAATGCCAAGCCATACGGGAATCAATGATAAGCGGACGGTGGTCCCACGACAGAGCCTTCAGCCCGTCGTCGATCCTGCGGTCTATCTCAGGGTGTGTCTCCATGTATTTGTTCAGCTCGCCTACGGTCAAGCCCATTTCTTCCGCAATGGAACGCACTATAACGCCGGTTGAATAATACTCAGCTCCCAGCTCCTCAATAAGAATCTTCGCCACCGTACTTTTTCCGCTTCCAAGGTCGCCTGCAAGTGATATTTTGTCTGCCATCGTACACATCCTGCGCATTCAAATATTTAACTATGTCATTATACAATATAAACCTCCCGTTGTCAAGGAGTCATTTGAGAGATTTTGATTTATGTGAATAAAAAGACAGACGGCGGATAAAATAGGTACAGCATTACGGAAAGGAAGATTTCAAAAATCAATGGAAAAAAAGTTTAAATTCAGCGACAAGCCCATGACAACGAAGGTTATCTACGGTATCGTAATAGCAATTCTCTGCATTACCGCAATCGTCATCGGTATAGTTTCGGCAGCATCAAAAACCAAGGATATTCCGAACGATAATCCCCCGGTAGATGACGGCGGCAGCGGCAACCAGAACGGTGACGGCAACCAGAACGGTGACGGCAACCAGAACGGTGACGGTAATCAGAACGGCGACAATGATCCGAAGCCCTTGTCCTTCGTCTGTCCCGCAGTTGGAACGGTTATGACGAAGCACGATTTGGAGATGCCTGTTTTCTCGCTTACTCTCGGTGAGTGGAGAGTACACGCAGGCATTGATATTGCCACCGACGAGGCAGCACCGGTATACGCATCGGAGGCAGGTACCGTGACCGCAATTTACTCCGATCCCAAGCTGGGCTACACCGTAGAGATCACCCACTCCGAGGACATCAAAACAAAGTATTCAAACCTGTCCAGCAAGGACGCGGGAATGGTGAAGGTCGGAGATGAAGTAAAATCGGGCGATAGAATCGGTACTGTCGGCGACAGCTCCATTTCCGAGCTCGCGGAGGAGCCGCATCTTCACTTTGAGGTGCATTACAAGGGAGCAAAGGTAAATCCCCTTGACTATATCAACGAGGCATCTCAGGAATCCTCTCTCGGTATCCCCGCAGGAGAAAAGACCGAGGAGAATTAAGCGTCTCGCCGAAGCGGGACAAAAGAGGCTGAGTCATAACACTGGCTCAGTCTCTTGTCTTTTTTTTGAACATTCAAACAGGCAAAAATTACGCTTTTGCTATTGCTTTTTTCGACTGTATGTGTTAAAATGCTTCATTATAGCACATATCCCATCGGAGGAAATATGAAATCTACACACACTGTTGCAATACTCGGTTTCGGCGTTGTCGGCGGCGGAGTTGCAAGACTTATTACGGATAACAGCCGGGAGCTTAAATCCTACACCGGACTTGAGGTGAAGATCGGCAGAATTCTCGACCTTCGGGATTTCCCGGACTCTCCCTTCGCAAATCTTATAACCCACGACTTTCAGGACATACTGAACGACGGGGATATTGATACGGTGATTGAGGTTATGGGCGGCTCTCACCCTGCGTATGAGTTTACGGTCTCGGCGCTCCGCGCAGGAAAGAACGTCATTACATCCAACAAAGAAGTGGTGGCAAACTTCGGTGATGAGTTCGTAAGGCTGGCAAAGGAAATGGGCGTTTCCTACAGATTTGAGGCATCGGTCGGAGGCGGTATACCAGTCATCGCGCCCCTGCTCACCTCGGTAAGGCAGAACAAAATCAAGGAGATCCGCGGTATTCTCAACGGTACGACCAACTATATACTTACTAAAATGTTCACCTACGGCGACAGCTTTGACACCGCGCTGAAGGACGCGCAGGCTCTGGGCTACGCGGAGCGCAATCCCGACGCGGATATTCTCGGCACCGACGCAGGCAGAAAGATTGCCATACTCTCGGCTCTGGGCTGTGACGTACTGCCCGACGTATCTAAAATCCCCACAGAGGGCATTACCGGAATCAGAGCGGAGGACGTGAAATGCGCCGAAGCAATCGGCCACAAAATCAAGCTCCTCGGCAGATGTATTATCGGCGATGACGGAAAGATTACGGTATGCGTTGCCCCATTCCTTCTTCCCTCGGACAGTCCGCTCGCGACCGTGAACGGAGTTTACAATGCAATCGAGGTAATAGGCGAGCCTATCGGGAACGTTATGTTCTACGGTCAGGGCGCAGGCGGCGGTGCAACGTCTTCTGCCGTCGTCGGAGATCTGATCCCCATTATCACGGGCACGGATAAAATTCTCCCTTCCCTCTGCAAAACCGACTACGACCCCGAGGCAGCCTTTGAGACCTTTAAGTCAAAAAATTACATCGTCCTCCCAAATGGCAGCGAGGAAAAAATCAAGGCGGCTTTCGGCGAGGTTTCCTTCCTCGAAGAATCCGACGACACCGCTTTCGTCACGGAGTTTTTGACCGAACGAGAGGTCAGGGAGGCTTTGGAAAAGGTAGGTTGCAGGGTTATATCACGCATCCGTTATATCTGACTTTTCGCACTCACGCTTCAACTTAATAATCCCGCCAAGCTCCGACAGACGTCTGATTCTGCCGGAGTTTTTTATCAGCGTCACGCAGGTGAGCAAGGTCAAAACCAACATGAAAAGATCGGTAAAGTAAATAAGCAAGCCGCTGTCGGTGACAAAACCGAGAAAAGCAAAGAATATGTAAATCGGAAAATACAGATACGGCATGCACTCGCCGAAAAGGAAGCGGTGCGCCTCACATCCGTAGTAATACCAACAGATAACGGTTGAATAAGCAAAGAGAAAAACGCAGAGTCTTATCGCATCGGCGAAAGGAGTGCCGAGGACCGAACCGACAGCCGACAGAATCAGCTCCATACCCGAAAGCGATGATAGCTCCTCGGGAATCGCGCAAAGCACGGCAAACGCCGTTAGCGAGCAGAGCAAAACAGTATCAAACACCACCTCCGCAATCCCCATAAGCCCCAAGTCGGATGGATGAAGCCGAGAGTCACGGGCAAGTGCCATTGACGACGTACCCGCCCCCGCTTCGTTTGAAAGAAGCCCTCGGCTGAAGCCCTCCTTTACCGCACCGGTAGTAAGAAAGCCGAGAACACCGCCGCCTATGGCACCCGGCGTAAACGCCTCGGTCATTATTTCCGATACAACCTCGGGGAGTCTGTCCGAGCAGATCATTATTACGGCACAGGTAAGCAGAATGTAAACAACCGTTGTCACAGGTATTACAAACGCCGTGATTTTCTCAATAATTTTTGCGCCCTTTACAACGGAGAAAAGCAGGATAAGCGCGAAAATTCCACCTAATACGGCGGGGGGCGTGTCGAGAAATCCGTCTGTTACTCCTCTCACGGCATTGCTCTGAAGCCCCGCTCCCATCACGAGTCCGAGGAGCAAAACGCCTAATGCGTAAATTACGGATAAGGGCTTTCCCAAGTGCCTCCACGTCCCGCGCATCACGTAGAACATACCGCCGTGAGATGCGTCATCATCACCCCACGGGCGGGATAAATTATCTGCACACAGCGTTACCTCGGAGTATTTGAGCACTGCGGCAAAGGGGGTTGACGCAAGCATCCAGAATACGCTCCCCGCACCGCCGACCGAAAGTCCAACACATACGCCGAGAATATTCCCAACTCCGAGCGTACCTGCAAGGGCCAGGCAAAGGGAGCGGAAGGCAGAGCCCACCCTCATTCCGCCGACAAGCCTTCTGCCCGTGCGCACGGGATGCAGTATAAAGAAAAAACGCAGTTTTATCAGCAAAAAGATTCCGACTGCCGTTATTATAATGGGTATTGGATTTACAAGCATAAAAAAGCCCTCCGCACAAATTTATGCGGAGGAAGTCTTCCTTATTCGTATACGGCAGGTCTGAAAAATCATATAGCCGGCAAAAAAACGCAGGTCCTTATATTCGGTAAGGTTATGTGACGGGTGAAATATATCGGGCGTGCAACGCGCCGCACGGACGGCAGACGCTCATTTCATGTACTCGCCGTCCATATATTTAATCGCGCCGCTGTCCTCGTATGCGGCGTGGGCTATTCTCACCGTTTCCAAGGTGGCGTCAATGTACACGCCGTTATCCCGCTCCCCGAATATCATATCTCGAAACGCCTCTATCTCACAGGACATATTCTTCTCCACCCTGTCAAAATGCACGGGCTCACGCTCTTTACCGCGAAGCTTTATCCAAATCTCGGTGGGCGCGTGTACTCTGTCGAAGATAACCGAGCCGTCTTCTCCCTCGATAACCGACGGAGTTACGGTTTCGGTGATTTTTGAGTATACCACCGAAGCCAGCATATCGCGGTATTTCAGAGTGAGCTCGCCCATTCCCTCAAAGCCGCCATCAAGCAAGACCGCATTTGCGGAATAAGCCTCTGGCTTGCCGAAGAGGAGAATTGCTACATGCAAAGGGTACACTCCGATGTCGGCAAGGGCGGAATTGCACATTTTCGGATTAAAAGCGTTAGGTATCTCACCTGCCTTAAAGCGGTCGTAGCGCGAGGAATACTGACAGTATTCAAGGTGCGCGCGGCGCACTCTGCCGATTTTACCCATTGCTTTTCTTATCGCCTCTGTCGCCGGGTCGAAGTCAGGGCGCATCGCTTCCAAGAGAATCACGCCTCTCTCTTTCGCAAGCCCTGTCATACGCAAGACGGCAGGGTATGACGCCGCCATCATTTTCTCGCACAGCACGTGTTTTCCCGCCCTCATCGCCTCGGTCGCGTGGCGTTCGTGCATAAAAGTCGGAGACGCCACATAAACTGCATCAATTCCCGACGCCAGCATACGGCTGTAATCCGTAAACTTATTGGGTATGTTATGCTTATTCGCAAAAGCCTCTGCCGTCTGTGCTCCGCGTGAATATACGGCGCTGACCGTCACGCCCTGGACTCTGCCGACAGCCTCCATAAACCAATCGCTGATAAAATTCGTGCCGACGACACCGAAATTCAAGCTCTTCATCTGAACCCGAACCACCAAATCATGAATGCCGCCACCGCGACGATAATGCCAACCGTGACCCAGTTCATAATCTTATCAAGCTTTTTGTTTTGCTCTTTCTCTTTTTCGTCAAGCTCCATGTCCTCCTCGGTCTCCCGGAGCTCCTCGGGGATTTCCTCGAAGCCCTCCGTCTCCTCGGTCTTTTGCTCGTAGGTTCCCTCTTTTATAGCCTTGGCACGCTTCGCGGCATCATTCATCAGTCTGTCCATAGCATCAATTGTCAGAGGGTCGTCAATGTCCGCTTTTCCCATTTTCTCGGAAATTCTGTCCATCGCCTCGGCTATTGCACCGTAGTCGGTGCTTTCGGTCGCAGTATCGATAAGCTCGGCGCAGGATGAGCAAAGGCACCTTTTCACACCCGTTGCTCCTATGGCAATAATCGGCGCGTCCTCCCTGTCGAGGGCACCCGTACAAACAGCGCATTTACCACTCATATCATTTTCCTCCGTGCAAAATTTTTCTGACATGTGCCAAATATTCTTCCCGCAGCTTTTTCTGCTCGGCGCGCTCTTCCTCGGTAAGCTCTCTTTGCTTTGAGAGTCTGCCCAGCTCGTTAATCCGGTCTATCTTTTTCTTTTCCATATCATATTTCCTTTTTATAAAGCTTCGCAAGTCCGCCGGCTGACGTCTCGCGGTAGAGGTGGGATAGATCCTTACCCGTCTCGTACATCGTTTTTATTACCATATCAAGAGATATTTTTCTGGAGCCCGCAAGGAAGTTTGCCAGATTTACGGCGTTTATCGCTCTCATTGCGGCTACGGCGTTTCGCTCAATACAGGGAATCTGCACAAGACCGCATATTGGGTCACAGGTAAGCCCCAGATGATGCTCAAAGGCTACCTCGGCGGCATACTCTATCTGATCTATACCCATCTCGAAAAGCTCACCCAGTGCCGCGGATGCCATGGAGCAGGCAGTGCCGATCTCTGCCTGACAGCCGCACTCCGCGCCGCTTATGGAGGCGTTGGTCTTCACCAGATTTCCGATAAGCCCCGCAACAGCCAAGGCATTCAGTATATGCCTGTCGGAAAAGCCGTGCTTCTCCTGCATATATTTCAGCACCGATGGCAAGACTGCACAAGCTCCGCAGGTGGGGGCAGTAACTATTGTGCCGTTGTCGGCGTTTTCCTCGCTGACGGCAAAGGCGTAGGCGCAGACTATGCGGTTCTCGCGGGTTACGGGACTTTCATCGATATGCCTCTGGTTATAGAGGTGCTGTGCCTTTCTCTCAACCTCAAGTCCGCCCGGCAGAATACCCGAGGTCGTAAGTCCGCGGTGTATTGCAGACTTCATAGTCTCCCAGACGTCCCAGAGGAAATCGTACAGCTGTGCGCCCTCTCGCATTATTACGAAGTCGGAAAGGCGTATCCCCTGCTTCTTGCAAAGCTCCGCAATCCCGGCGAAATCCGACTCGGGATATACCTCAAGTCCCGGGTCTGACTCTCTGCCCTCGATCTTTATATCTCCCCCTCCGACGCTCATCACTCTCATAAATCCGCCGTCGCGGACACCGCCCGATAGCGAATAGAGATCCATGGTGTTCTCGTGGGGCAGCTCGCGGCACTCGGTATCAAAGCTTATAACAACCGGCTTTCCGCCCGTCATCTGCTCAATGGCGTGATCCGTACCGTGCCCCCTGCCCGTATCGGCAAGTGAGCCGTAAAGCACGACCTCATAGGACTCGGCACCCGGATGCTCCGAGGCAAATATCTCCATGGCGCGGGCAGGTCCCATGGTATGAGAGCTTGACGGTCCTTTTCCGATTTTATATATATCCCTGATTGACTTCATGTCAATACTCCTTGAAATCTATTTTACCCACGGAAATTATACCCCAAAACGAAGCAAAAGTCAACCTTTTGAAAAGAGGAAACGCAAGTTGGCAAAAAAATTGACGAAAGCACTTGACATAGGGCTTTTTCCTGTGCTACAATACTGTAGAAAGAACATACGTGATAGAGGCGCACTTCACGATGAGTAACGCACGGCAAAGCCCCCAAGGGTGTGCGGTGAAAGGTGTGGGTGCCGAAGCGGATGCCCCGGAAAGCATCTGCTGGCAGTTCGGAGAATATCCGCCCTGCTGTCGTAGAAATACGGAGGGCTATCGTCAAAGCGGATAAAACCGATTTCGGATAGTCATTTGCGTGTGACTGTCCTTTTTTATATTACAGGCTTGGAGGAAAAATGAAAAACACTATATTTACAGGTGCCGCAACGGCAATTATCACGCCTCTTGACGAGCGCGGCGTGGACTATGAAAAGTTCGGGAAGCTCATAGACTGGCAGATAGCCGAGGGAATTGACGCCATCGTAGCAGCAGGTACTACCGGAGAGGCATCAACCCTGACGGACGAGGAGCACAAGGAGGTAATCCGCTTTGCAGTCGAGAAGGCGGCAGGCAGAGTCCCCATTATCGCGGGAACCGGCTCAAACGACACGGCGTACGCCATTGAGCTTACTAAGTTTGCCTGCAGTGCCGGGGCTGACGGCATACTTCTCGTCACACCCTACTACAACAAGGCTACGCAGAAGGGACTTATAGCATCCTTCACCGCCATTGCGGACGCGTCAAGCAAGCCCTGCATACTTTACAACGTACCCAGCCGTACCGGCTGTAACATTCTCCCCGCTACTGTAAAGGAGCTTTCACGGCACCCGAACATCGTCGGTATCAAGGAAGCGAGCGGTAATATCTCACAGGTAGCGGAGATTGCCCACCTGTGCGGTGACGACATAGACATCTACTCGGGCAACGACGACCAGATAATCCCCATACTCTCCCTGGGCGGAAAGGGCGTTATTTCGGTGCTGTCAAACCTTTGCCCCGGGGAAACCTCAAGGATGTGCCACAGCTTTATGAACGGTGACGTACAGAACGCCCTCAAAATGCAGCTGGACTATCTGCCACTGGTCAACGCTCTGTTCTGCGAAGTCAACCCAATTCCCGTTAAGGCTGCCATGGCTGCTATGGGCCGGTGCGACAATTATCTGCGCCTTCCCCTGACACCCATGGAAAAGACTCACGAGGAAGGTCTCTTGGAAATTATGAGAGGACACGGTCTTATTTAAGACTTAAATTCGAAGATGAATATACTTGTTAACGGAATTCTCGGTTTTATGGGCAAAGAGGTGGAAAAGCTGTGTCTGTCGGGATACAGAGGCGCAAGGCTCGCCATGGGCGTTGACCCCGGCGCGACCGGAAATGAAAGCTCGACGGTATACACCTCGCTTGACGCCATTCCGTCGGCGGCAGGCGTTGACTGCATTATCGACTTTTCACATCACACCTGTGCCCCCGCTCTCTTGGATTTTGCCATAGAGAACGGTATTCCCACCGTCGTCGCCACCACCGGACACACCGAAGATGAGCGAAAAGCTATCAAAGCGGCATCGGAGCTTATTCCCGTATTTTTCAGCGCGAATATGTCCCTCGGCGTGGCTCTGCTCGTAGAGCTGGCGAAAAAAGCCGCCGCCGCGATGCCCGAAGCGGAAATCGAGATAATCGAAAAGCATCACGACAGAAAGCTCGACGCCCCCAGCGGCACGGCGCTGATGCTGGCAAAAGAGCTGTGCGAGGTTCGTCCCGAGGCGTATCCTCTGTGCGGCAGAGAAGGCAGACGTAAGCGCGAGCCGAACGAAATCGGTATACACGCCGTAAGAATGGGTAATATTGTAGGCGAGCACGAGGTCATCATAGGCACGGACAGCCAGACCATAACCTTAAAGCACGAGGCGCACAGCAGGGCGCTGTTCGCGGAAGGAGCGATGGCGGCAGCCGAGTTTATTATAGGTATGCCCGCAGGTCTTTATGATATGAAAAGTCTTATCGGCGGCAAGGAAGCCGCGGCGGTAAGCAACTGATTTTTAAGGAGAAACGAATGAAAATTGCAATTTACGGTTACGGCAATCTCGGAAAGGGCGTAGAATGTGCCGTAAAATATAATCCCGATACGGAGCTTTTCGGCGTGTTCACAAGACGCGCGCCCGAGAGTCTTAAAACGCTGAGCGGTGTGCCCGTATACTCCGCGTCTGAGCTCACGAAATTCAAGGACGAAATCGACGTACTTATTCTCTGCGGCGGCAGTGCCACCGACCTGCCCGAGATGACACCCGAGCTGGCGCGCGATTTCAACGTCATTGACAGCTTTGACACTCACGCAAACATTCCCGCTCATCTGAAGAAAACCGACGAGGCGGCAAAGTCCGGCGGCAAGCTCGCCCTGATCTCCGCAGGCTGGGACCCCGGTCTGTTCTCAATTGCCAGAGTATACGCCACCTCCGTTCTGCCCGAAGGAGAGAACTACACCTTCTGGGGCAGAGGCATCAGCCAGGGGCACTCGGATGCTATCCGCCGCATCGACGGCGTGCTTGACGCAAGGCAGTACACCGTACCTGTCGAGGAAGCTCTCGCAGCCGTCAGGAGCGGAGACTGTCCCGAGCTGACCGCAAGACAGAAGCACAAGAGAGAGTGCTACGTCGTAGCGGCGGCGGGTGCCGACAAGGACAAAATAGCCGAGGAAATCAAGAATATGCCCAACTACTTTGCCGACTACGATACCACCGTAACCTTCATTACCGCAGAGGAGCTGAAGGCAAACCATAGCGGTATGCCCCACGGCGGCTCGGTTATCAGAAACGGCAAGACCGGTTTTGCCGGCGAGAAGACCCACACCGTTGAGTTCTCGCTGAAGCTGGACTCCAACCCCGAATTTACCGGCAGCGTGCTCGTCGCCTGTGCAAGAGCTGTGAAGAGAATGTCGGACAGAGGCAACACGGGCTGCATTACGGTCCTTGACGTCTGCCCCGCAGACCTATCGCCCATACCGCGCGAGGAGCTTATCGCAAAAATGCTCTGATACGGCTTATTTCAAGCTTAAATGCACGCTATCCCCCACCCCGTGTCGATTTTTCACGGGGTTTTCTTATTCAAACAGACTTTTGTTTTCACCGTTAAGGTTTAAACAAAAAACGGATGCATTCTGCATCCGTTTTTTGTATAGATCAGCCGTTTTCAATCAGGGTCTGTAATACTTAATACCCGCGATAGAAACATAATCGCCTTTGTCGTCCTTACCCATTTCAAAGGGAACGGTCTCCGTATCAGACTCGCCGCTGTCCTCGTCGGTGTAGGTGACGGAAATGGACTGCTTGCCATCTTTCTCGGTAATCTCGTAAGTACCGGTCATCTCCAAGCCCTCGGACATAGCCTCAACCATGGAAGTAATAGTACCGGAAAGAACGCCAAGATCAAGCTCGTCGATGTTGGAATCCATAGTTACCTTAGTGGTAATCTTATTGCCGTTGAAGATAACCTGGGACTTAGCCTCAAATTTGATGGTAAAGCCCATAATCTCCTCTTCGCGGCTCTCTGATAATTCGTATGTACCGCTGGGGCCTGTGGAGCATGATACAAGAGCGAATACGGAAAGTGCGAGAATGGCAAATACAAGAACTGTGGAAAGAATCTTTTTCATTATCTCTTCTCCTATTTATTTTTCTGCCAATGGCAGTCATCGGGTACAATTGTAGCATATATTTTCCAATTTGTCACTATTTTTAATAAATTTTAATATTTTTTTTGCGAAAAAAAGAAAATGCGATATATAAAACGGCATCCTGCCGTGGATAAACGCTGAAATTGACCGTTTTTAAATCACTGCCATCCTGTTTTGCGGTTTCATGTAAATACCGTTGCGCATCCTGCGAAAAACTGTTGCCTATAGACAAAATCTTCATAAAATTAACGTTTGCTCCTATATTCCTGCACTGCTTTAACATTTTTGTTTTATTTAAATTGCATATTGTTTGCAAATAAAAATCACCGTTTCGGTTCATTGCTTTTTTCGCCAATTATAACGCCGTTTATAAAGTTGTTTAGTATAGAATGTTTGAACCTACAAGCATATTTTATAATCTTTTTGCGAAGCAAAGCTACGTCACTCACTTCGCTCGTGATAGGTCGAGCCGAGAGTA
>CAZBQN010000011.1:13519-54812 GCA_964494135.1 uncultured Ruminococcus sp.
GACCAAAGAAAAAGGCACTTCTTTCGAGTGCCTTTTCTTTGGCCTACCCGATAGGGTAACTCCGCTTCGCTCCGTGATACCGCAGGGCGGTATGCGAACCTACGTCACTCGCTTCGCTCGTGATAGGTCGAGCCGAGAGTAGACCAAAGAAAAAGGCACTTCTTTCGAGTGCCTTTTCTTTGGCCTACCCGATAGGATTCGAACCTACGGCCTTCAGAGTCGGAGTCTGACGCGCTATCCAGCTGTGCCACGGGTAGATTTATTCGATTTTGAGTTTGTGAGGCTCTTTTTACCCTGCGTGTAATTACTAGGACGAAACCGAATGGCGGTGCGTTATGCACCGCCCGATCATTTTAGCACTTTCCGTCCTGTTTGTCAATAGGCGGATGATGTTTATTACACGATACGTTCGTGTAATCGTGTAATAAAACACTTCCCTGCCCGCTTTTTATTTATTCATCTCCGACAGCAAAATGGGAGCGACCTTGTTCTGCGTCTTCTGCGGGAGCGAGTCAAAATACGATCTCATCTGAGCGATAACGTGATGCAGACCCTTCTTATTAGCCTTCTTGTAAAGGCGCATAAATTCCGCGGGCTTCATATCCGAGAATATGCGGGCTATGAGCGGTGAGCGGAAGCCCGGCTTATTGGTAACGACATAGGCGGAATAGTCAAGCCACGTCATAATAACCTTGGTGCGGAAGCGTCCGCGCTCCTTCTTATACGCTTTATCCCATATCTGCTCGGACAGGTCCTGAGAGTAAATGAGCAGTACCTTCAAGAGGAAGGGGTCGCGGCGTTTCTTGAAGGAAACCTTTGACATAGCGATAATAACATTTATATAGTATTTGCATACGAACAGGCACTTCTCCTGAGAGGTAAGCGCCAGGTTTACGACGTTGAATATGGTACCTATCGTTCTGTCCTTAGCCTTACCCTCACCCGTCCATTTGAGCAGGTCGGAGAACAGTCTGACCTCGGACAGATTGCTCTCGGGAGTCATATTGCTCCTGACAACGGACAGGGACTCAGAGATGAATTCACGGTTCGTGTGGTCGATATGCCACAGAGTATCGTTAAACGCCTTGCACATATAAACGACCAGCGGCGAATCCTTCCCGGTATTCAAAGCCTTCAGTACGCCTATGACCGCAGCGGCGTAATCGTCCGGGGATGCACCTGCGACAACCGACTCAAACAGCTCCTGCCAGTTTTCGGTAAGCTTGCCCTGATTATAGAACTGCTTTATATAAACCTCGATATACCTCTCGACCGACCGCACGTTATGCTTGATTATACGCATAGCCATATCCGTGAAATCGTCGGAAATATTCCTGACGAAGCCGACGCCATCGGTTTTCGTAAAGATATAAACTATCGAAGTGAACAGCTCGTCGCCGCAGCTATCTTTTATCTTTCTGAGCACTGCAACGTACTTCTCCACGTTCCATTTATATATACCGAGAAGCATAATAAGCCTGTCTGGAACGTTGGCAGTTCCCTGTGCCTCGATAATTCTGTCGGTAAAGGAATTGACGTAGCCCTCATAACGGGGGTTAACTACCAGCTTGCCCAGTGCAGCTACGGCAGACGCGTAATACTGCTTATTGTCCAATACCTTATTGAAAATTCTGTCCGAAATAAGATCGGTCATTGCCAAACCAACGAAGGTATCCGCAATAAGAGTATCGCGGCTGTGCTCACAAAACGCGAGCCAATCGATAATTTCCTCAAAGCTGACGGTTGAGGAATCGTAAAGCCCGTCGACACAATAGTCAAACAGCGTCTTGTTGAAGGTCACAGCCGGTAAAAGCGCGTCGCGTACGGCTGTCGTTGACAGTGCGTCAATCGCCTCGTATACTTCCGTAAACATTCTGGAGGCAATCTCCGAGCATTCCTTCGGCAGATTATCCTTAAGTATGTTGATAAACAGTGTGAAGACGTGTTCCTTTGCAATGTTTTTAAGGATTAATGCGGAATAGCGGTCGTATCTCTTCACTATCTCAGCGTAAAGTGCGGCGTCGAAGTTGCTCTCCACGAAGGCGCGGTAGGTCTCCTGTCTTTTTACGTCCGCAGATATCATAATGTCGTTAAAGCATATATCTATCACGCGGTCAAGTACGTCTGCCTTGTTGTCGCTGAATCTGTAAAGACGGGCATAGACCTCAAGAAGATGCTCTTTATCCGCACCGTCCGAAATATACGCCTCCAGCTTTTCGGCAACGCCGCCCTTATCAACGTATCCGAAGGATTTGTCGTCAAGTATGGAGAGGATAACGTCGGAGGCAAAGCCGAGATACCTGTCGGTATAAATAAAGTAGTATATGCGAAGAACCATCTCAATGTCGTACTCGGTAAACTTCGCCTTGTACTGACTGAGGAAATCGCAGAAACGGTCGTATTCCTTTATATCCGTATAGACGAGCTGGGTCATCACCGCGGCAAACTTATCTGCCGGTATCCCCTCCGAATAAGCATCCTCCGAGGTATCTGCTACTACATAACTCCTACGCTTCAAAAGCGGCTTCATATCAGCCTCGGCACCGGGACAGCTAACGGCAAAGCGCTTGAAGTCACCGGAGTCGGTAAGCGTACAGAAGGACAGGGACGTCACGTCCTCCGTGGGGAAATACTTAAAAATTTCCTTAAAGAGCGAACGCGCACATTGACGCTCAGTGCTGATGATAAGCGGCTTTTTCTCCGCTGTGGCGTAATTTAAAGCACTCAGAGTTCTCTCTGCCGTATGCATGCTCAGAGTATTGTCGGAAAACTCATGGTTTATCGCAAAATCCGAGTCGTCAAGCTCGATAGCAGCCAAGGGTACGGAGGGCACGATACCGTTAAACTGATCGTCGGTCAGCGTATAAGAAAACTCTACGCTGTCAAACAGAGCTATGGGTGAAAAATCGGGCATTTTGTCCGAAACGAGCGCGTGAAAATATATTACACCGAATCCCTCGCCGAAGCGTCTCGGAACAACCGAAGTCACACACCAGCAATAACTGCCCGACGCAAGCTTCAGGAATGCATAGCGCTTCGGAATAGTCTGAGACAGAGCCTCCGGATCCAACGTATCGGCATCCGGATATTTGGCAAGATATTTCATAAGCGTCTCGGAATGCGAGAACAGCTCCGCAATCTGTTTCGAATCCGAATCCGAAATTCCGGGTGTCCTTGCATAATATCCCGTAGTGTCCGTATCCGTACCGAATACCCTGTATGAAGTATATATCAGCTGTCTGTATTTCATTTACACCCTCCGAGGACGGTAAAGCCGCCGCCACAGTAAAATAAATATAGTTATATATTGTATAATAATACAGTCTTTGGAAAATTTCAAGTGTTTTTTGTAAAAATGGCGGAAAATAAGGCTTTCCTTACGCCTTAGGCAGTACCCGCTCCAATTCTCCGCGCAGATATTCGGGTGCCCTCTCGGCGGGAAAACTGCCCGAGCTGACCAGATCAACCGCTCCGTATATCAGGGATAAAACCGTAAATTTCAGCTCTTCTCCACCGACCGCCGAAAGCTCCGCAACCGCCGCGCAAACAGGCGCATCAAATCTTTCAAGCTCACCCGACATAGGCACGCCGTCAGCTCCCGTTCCCTCCAGCATCGCCATACGGAAATGGCTGTTCGCAAGCCAAAAGCGGAAGGACGCGCCTGCAAGCTGTATAACAAGCTCCCGTGGCTGTCCGACGAAAACCTCGGCTATCTGTCTTGCAAGAAGCCCGTAATCCTCGGCAACGTGAGAAATCACACCGCGGATAAGCTCATCCTTGTCCTTGAAATGTCTGTACGGAGCCGCACAGGACACCTGCGCGGCAAGGGCTACCCGGCGCAGAGAAAAGTCTCTGTATCCGTGCTCCTCAAGCTCGCGAAGCCCTGCAAGTATAAGTCTCTCCTTTACGCTGTTCTCGATGCCGATTTCGGTATATTGATCATCCATATTGCACCTCTTGCGGAAAATGTTAACACCATTAACATTATTTTATCACAACATACTAAAAAAATCAATAGGCTGCAAAAAACTATTGACATTTTCACTTTTTCGTGTATAATATTTATATATCATGATGTTAACAGTGTTAACAAGAAATCAGGTCGGTTATGATTAACGAAAGAATGAGAGGACTCGGAAAGAACAGATCCGCTATACGCGACCTGTTTGAATACGGACTTAAAAGAAAAGCGGAGATAGGAGAGGACAATGTGTTCGACTTCTCCCTCGGCAACCCCAGCGTACCCGCCCCGGATAAGGTGGGGGAGGAGCTGGCGCGGCTCATCGGCGAGTGTGACGCCGTCACATTGCACGGCTACACGTCCGCACCGGGTGACAGAGCGGTCAGAGAGGCGGTAGCAGAGCATATAAGCAAAACTCAGAACTTTCCCTGCAATGCCGACAGCATATATATGACCGTCGGAGCCGCCGCGGCTCTGACCTGTACACTAAACGGTACGGTATGCAAGGGAGAGGAAGTCATACTTCTCGCTCCCTATTTCCCCGAATACAAGGTTTTCGTCGAGAGTGCAGGCGGTATTGCGGTTGAGGTACCCTGCGACGGCGAGACCTTCCAGCCGGATATTGAAGCCATAAAGGCGGCAGTCAACGAAAAAACCGCGGCGATAATCGTCAACTCACCAAACAACCCCACAGGCGCGGTCTTCAGTGAGGATAGCATAAAGGCGATAGCCGACCTCTTACGTGAGTGCGAGAAAAAATACGGCAAGGACATTTTCATAATCGCGGACGAGCCTTACCGTGAGCTGGTATACGGCGGTGCCGCGGTTCCTTATATACCAAAATATTATCCCAACACGGTGGTTTGTTATTCATACAGCAAGTCGCTGTCTATTCCCGGCGAGAGAATAGGCTACGCCATGGTGTCGCCCATGGCACATGACAGCGAGCGCGTATATCAGGCGGTGGCAGGCTCGGGCAGAGCACTGGGTTACGTATGCGCGCCGGTCTTGCTTCAGAAAATGCTGCCAGGGTGTCTTGGGCTGACCTCGGATATATCGGTATACGATACCAACAGAAAGCTGCTTTTGGAGGAGCTCAGCTCTTACGGATACTCTATGGTAAAGCCGGAGGGAGCGTTCTATCTGTTCCTGAAATCCCCGGTACCGGACGCAAAGGAATTCTGCGAGGCGGCGAAAAAGCACGAACTTTTGCTTGTGCCCAGTGACAGCTTCGGATGTCCCGGATACGTACGAATCTCCTACTGCGTAAAAACCGAGCAGATACGGCGCTCCCTGCCCGCCTTCCGGGCATTGGCGGCGGAATACGGTCTGATTCAATAATACAGTTTGACTTCATCGGGTCGCCTATTGCGGCAGAAAGGAAAAAACAGTGTCCGATTCACTATCACTAAAAGAAGCAAGGAAGATAATCAACAGAGTTGACGCCGAGATGGCAAAGCTCTTTGCCGAGAGAATGAGAGCCTCGGAAATGGTTGCAGAGTACAAGAAGGAGCACGGTCTGCCTATCCTCGACGCGCAGAGAGAGGACGAGGTAATCAGGCGTGGCTCCGAGATTATTGAGGACCCGGAAATACGCGCCTATTACGTTAATTTCCTCAAAAATACAATGGCGGTATCGAGAAGCTACCAATCAAAGCTCATGGAGGGTATGCGCGTCGCATACAGCGGCACTGAGGGTGCTTTCGCCCATATAACAGCCGAGAGAATGTTCCCTACCGCCAGAAAAATCCCTTACAAAAGCTTTGAGGAAGCCTACATGGCGGTAGTTAACGGAGAATGTGAGGTCGCGCTGTTGCCGGTTGAAAACAGCTACAACGGCGAGGTCGGTCAGGTGACAGACCTGATGTTCTCCGGCTCGCTGTACGTCAACGCCATGACCGAGCTGGCGGTATCTCAGGACCTGCTCGCCCTGCCGGACGCAAGGCTTGAAGACATAAGGACCGTCGTCAGCCACCCCCAGGCTCTCGGGCAATGCAGGGATTTCATCCGCGAGCACGGCTTTACCGAGCTTGAATACTCAAACACCGCCCTCGGCGCGAAATACGTAGCCGAGAAGGGCGACAAATCCATCGGCGCTCTGGCAAGTGAAGAAGCAGGCAAAATATACGGGCTGAAGGTGTTACAGAAGAACGTAAACTCCGCTATGAACAACACCACAAGATTTGCCGTATTCTCGCGCTCCATGAACACCCACAGCACAAAGGAGATGGGAATTCACACCATTCTCGTCTTCACGGTGCGCAACGAGGCAGGTGCTCTGGCAAAGGCGATAGATATTATAGGTAAGCACGGCTTCAATATGCGCACGCTCCGTTCAAGACCCATGAAGGACCTATTGTGGCAATACTACTTCTACGTTGAGGCAGAGGGCAATATTTCCACCGACGAGGGCAAGGCTATGCTTGCAGAGCTCACAGAACACTGCGACAGGCTCCGCGCGGTCGGAACATACACTAAGAAATAAAGGATTTCGGATATGAAAATGCTTACTATGAATCTCGGCGAGGCGAGCTACGATATACACATAGAAAGAGGTCTTTTGTCAAAGGCGGGCAAATATTTTAACCTTGACAGAAAGGTGCTTATCGTAACCGACAAGGGTGTACCGGAAAGGTATGCCGCGGCGGTTGCGGCGCAGTGCAAGGAGTCGGTGACCGTCACGGTTGACGAGGGCGAAGGCTCAAAGAGCTTCGACGGCTTGCAGAAGCTGCTCCGCGCCATGAGCGAGCTCGGCATGGGCAGACGGGACTGCGCCGTCGCGGTCGGAGGCGGCGTTGTCGGCGACCTGACGGGCTTTGCCGCCGCGTGCTATATGCGCGGAATTGATTTTTACAATATTCCCACCACCGTGCTGTCGCAGGTAGACTCCTCTATCGGCGGAAAGTGTGCAATTAACTTCGACGGCATCAAGAACAATGTGGGTGCTTTCCATCAGCCGAAGGGAGTGCTTATCGACACGGATACTCTCTCCACTCTGCCGAGGAGGCAGATTTCAAACGGTCTTTGCGAGGCTCTGAAAATGTCGGTGACCTCGGACAGAGAGCTTTTTGAAAAATTCGAGGGCGAGAGCTTCGACGGACTTCTTTCGGATATTGAAGAAATAATCCTGCGCTCGCTGTCGATAAAAAAGCGCGTCGTCGAAGAAGACGAACGCGAGGGCGGCCCCCGTAAGATACTCAATTTCGGGCACACCTTCGGGCACGGAGTTGAGGCGGAATGTGAGATGTCGGGCATGTACCACGGCGAATGCGTGGCAATAGGTATGCTGCCCATGTGCTCGGACAAAGTCCGCGAAAGGCTGGTACCCGTGTTGAAAAAACTGGGACTTCCTACGGCTTTCCGTGGCAATCTTGACAAGGCGCTCACCTTCGTTACACACGACAAAAAGTGCTCGGGCGGTACGGTTGACTGCATTTACGTCCCACAGGTCGGAAGCTGTGAAATAAGGCGCGTCAGCGTCGAGGAATTCGGCAAAGCGGTGAGGGAGGTAATCAAATGAAAAACACGTTCGGTTCTTCCATCTCGGTGACCCTGTTCGGCGAGAGCCACGGCGAAGCAATAGGTGCCGTCGTCGACGGTTTACCTGCAGGCATAAAAGTTGACTATGAATATATAAATAAAAAGCTGGCACAGAGGAAGCCCTGCGGCAGGATTTCCACGGCGAGGGTTGAAGCCGACGGTGTAAATATCGTCAGCGGAGCTTTTAACGGCTTTACTACCGGCACGCCTCTGACGGTTCTAATCAAAAACGAGAATACAAAGAGCGGCGACTACGCGAACCTTGCGGATATTCCACGCCCCTCCCACGCCGACTACGTGGCACAGTGCAAATACCGGGGCTTTCAGGACTTTCGCGGCGGAGGTCATTTTTCGGGCAGACTGACCGCTCCCCTGGTTGCCGTAGGCGCTATTTTAAGCTCCGCTCTTGCGGAAAAAGGGATAAAGCTCGGAACACACATATCCAGAATTCAGAAGATTTCCGACACGTCATTTTCAAGCTATGAGGCGGACGTTTCAGCACTTGACGAAAAATACTTCCCCACCCTGTCCGAGAGCGCGGGTAAGGAAATGCAGGATTTGATAGAGCAGGCGGCAAAGGACGGCGACAGCGTCGGCGGTATCCTGGAGACGGCTGTTATCGGACTGCCGCTCGGTGTGGGCGAGCCTTGGTTTGATACTATGGAAGGCGTGCTTTCACATATTCTTTTCTCCGTTCCTGCGATAAAAGGAGTTGAGTTTGGCTCGGGCTTCGGCTTTGCGGATATGTACGGCTCGGAGGCTAACGACCCATTCGCTACCGACGGCGAGAGAATATACACGAAAACTAATAATAACGGCGGTATAAACGGCGGTATTACCAACGGTATGCCACTGCTTTTCAGATGTGCGATAAAGCCTACCCCCTCGATTTTCAAGGAGCAACAGAGCGTTTCACTGTCTGAAATGAAAAACACAAATCTTTTAATCAAAGGAAGACACGACCCTGCAATTATACACAGAGCCAGAGCAGTAATTGACGCCGTCACGGCGATTGCCGTCTCGGACATGCTGACCGTTAAGTTCGGCACAGACTATCTTGCGGAGGGCAACAAGTGATGGAGTACGGCTGTATAGGCGAAAAGCTGGGTCACAGCTTCTCAAAGGAAATACACAATGCCCTGGCAGACTACACCTACGAGCTGTGCGAGGTCGCGCGCGAGGACCTGGACGCCTTCGCAAAAAGGCGGGATTTCAAAGCGATAAACGTGACAATACCCTACAAGGAGCTGATAATGCCCCACCTCTTTTACACCGACGGGCACGCAAAGCTCATAGGCTCGGTAAACACCGTGGTAAACCGTGACGGAAGGCTGTACGGATACAACACGGATTTCTTCGGAATGACGAAGCTTATGGAGCACGCAGGAGTATCAGTTGCCGAAAAAAAGGTGATAATACTCGGCACGGGTGGCACCTCAAAGACTGCATACGCGGTATCAAAGGCGCTGGGAGCCCGCGAGATTATCCGCGTCGGCAGAACGAGGCGCGACGGAATTTCGGACTACGAAGAGCTGTACGGGAAGCACACAGATGCCGGTATAATCATTAACACGACACCCGTCGGAATGTATCCACGCGGCACGGAATGCCCACTTGATATTTCAGGCTTCAAAAACCTGTCGGGTGTTATTGACGCGGTATACAATCCCCTCCGAACGAGATTGATAACCGAGGCAAAAAAGCGAGGAATACACGCCGAGGGCGGGCTGTATATGCTGGTCGCTCAGGCTGTGAGAGCATCGGAGATCTTCCTCGATAAAGTATACCCGGAGGGAGAGATTGACCGCGTGTACAACGACATACTGAAATCAAAGGAAAACATCGTCCTCGTCGGTATGCCCGCTTCTGGAAAGAGCACGGTGGGCAGGATCTTATCCGAGCTTACGAAGCGGGAGCTTATAGACAGCGATGAGGTAATTGAGAAACGCACCGGATGCAAAATTCCGGACATCTTTGCACAGCGCGGCGAGGCTGCATTCCGCGAGATTGAACGTGAAGTAATAGGCGATATTTCAGCCGAAAGCGGTAAAATAATCGCCACGGGTGGGGGGGTCGTGCTGAGAAGCGACAACATTGACGCCCTGAAGCAAAACGGCAGGGTCTACTTTTTAGACAGACCACCACAGCTTCTCACCCCCACCTCGGACAGACCTCTGTCACAGAACAGAGAGGCTATGGAAAAGCGGTATGAGGAGAGATACCCCATATACAACGCGGTGTGCGACGTCAGGATTGACGGCGGACTGAGAGCCGATGAGGTTGCAGAAAAAATACTCGGAGATTTCGGAAAATGAAGCTATATATAATCAACGGACCTAACCTGAATATGCTGGGCATAAGAGAGCCCGACCACTACGGCAGGACGACCTTTGCCGAGCTTGAAAAAATGATAAAGGAGCACTGCGACGCCCTCGGCATTGAGGCTGTGCTGTATCAGTCAAACCACGAGGGCGCGCTGGTGGATAAAATACAGGAAGCCTATTTTGAAGGAGCTGACGGGATAGTTATTAACCCGGGTGCTTACACACATACCAGCGTGGCGCTGCTTGACGCAGTTAAAGCGACATCTCTGCCCTGCGTCGAGGTTCATATCTCAAGGGTTGAGGAGCGCGAGGACTTCAGGCAGGTGAGCTACATACGCGCCGCCTGCGTGCACACCGTAACCGGTCACGGCACTGCGGGCTACACCGAAGCCGTGGACTTCCTGAAAAAATACTTGAACGGATGAAAGTAAAATGCGAGTAAAAATCACCCCCGGAAAAGCTTCGGGAACAATTAAAGCTCCGCCGTCAAAGTCGATGGCGCACAGAATGCTTATATGTGCAGCCATGTGTGACGGCGTCAGCACCGTCAGTGGCATTTCAAGCTGTGAGGACGTCAGGGCGACGCTTGATTGTCTTGACGCTTTGGGAATCAAAACGGAGGTCAATGAAGATACCGTCACGGTATACGGAAAGAATTTCTCCGAGGTTTCGGCAAGCCGCCCCCTCTTTTGCAGGGAGAGCGGAAGCACCCTCCGATTTTTAATTCCGCCAGTGCTTCTTTCGGGCAAAACCACAATGCTCACAGGAGCAAAAAGCCTGATGAGCCGCCCTATGAACGTATACGAGAGTATGTGCAAGAGCCGGAATATGGTATTTATCGCAGACGGCGACAGCATAACCGTCAAGGGTCCTCTGGGAGCCGGAGAATATACGGTAGTGGGAAACGTCAGCAGTCAGTTCATCTCCGGTCTGCTATTTGCTCTGCCTAATCTCAAAGATGACAGCAGAATTAAAATCACACCTCCGATTGAGAGCCGTTCCTACATAAATATGACGGTTGAGGCACTGAGGCTTTTCGGAGTCGAGGCGGTCTGGGAGAGCGAGCACAATCTGTTTATTAAGGGCGGGCAAAGGTTCACACCGTCTGACGTTACCGTCGAGGGGGACTACTCCGGAGCCGCCTTCCCGGAAGCTCTGAATTTGTTCGGCTCCCGGGTTGAGGTAACCGGACTTAATCCCGACAGTATTCAAGGCGACAAGGTATATAAACGTTATTTTGGTATGCTGGAGCGCGGCGTTCCCACCCTGCATATCGGCGACTGTCCGGATCTCGGTCCGGTACTGTTTGCGGTTGCGGCAGCTAAATGCGGCGGCATTTTCAGCGGTACGAAAAGACTGAAGATAAAGGAGAGCGACAGAGCAGAGGCGATGGCGTGCGAATTAAAAAAATTCGGCGTATCGGTGACGGTCTACGACGACAAAATAGTCGTCTTCCCTGCCGAATTTCACAAGCCGGACGGCATGCTATTCGGACATAACGATCACAGAATAGTTATGGCTCTCTCGGTTCTTCTGACAATTACAGGCGGTGAGATTGAGGGAGCTGAGGCAATAAGCAAGAGCTACCCCGATTTCTTCCGACATCTTCGCGCTTTGGGAATAGGAGTGACAGAGTATGAAGCTTGACAAATCAACGAAAATTCTTATAATAGGTCTGGGCGTTATAGGCGGCGGATACGCAAAGGCTCTGACCGACGCCGGCTATCACGTGGAATGTATCACAAAAAACGAAAAGGATATAGACTATGCCCGTGAGCACGGAATAATCAAGCACGGTGTCACGTACCCCGACCCGGAGATAATAAGCGGAGCGGAGCTTATCGTCTTTGCGCTTTATCCTACGGTATTCATTGACTGGATAAAGAAGTATCAGCATCTTTTCTCACCCGGAACGCTTATCACCGACGTTACAGGTGTAAAAAGCTCGGTTGTCGGCGAGGTACAGTCCATACTCCGCGACGACGTGGAATACATCCCGGCGCACCCCATGGCGGGCAGAGAGCGCAGCGGAGTTGAGTACAGCGACCCGAATGTTTTTAAGGGCGCAAATTACATCGTCACCCCTACCGAAAAAAATACGAAGGAAGCTATCGAGATATGCAAAAAGCTGGGTGAAATTCTGGGCTTTGCAAGAATTTCCGAGCTGGCAGTGGAAGAGCATGATCGTATGATCGCCTTCGTTTCACAGCTGACCCACGTTATTGCCGTAACGCTGATGACCTGCAACAGCTCGCAGAACATGGAGAAATATACCGGCGACTCCTTCCGCGACCTGACGAGAATTGCAAAAATAAACGACGAGATGTGGAGCGAGCTGTTTTTGATGAACAAGGATGCGCTGCTAGGCACAATCGACGAGTTCACAAGCGAAATGATAAAATTCCGAGGCTTCCTGGAATCCGGCGACCGTGAGTCGATGAGAAGACTGATGAGATGCTCGTCTGAGCGACGTACGCTGTTTGACAAGCCGACGACAAACCAAAAGTAAATACTTTAAGCGAGGAAAATGCAATGAACAACAATATGGAATTTTTCAGAAAACTGCCCATTCCCATGGAAATAAAGGCTCAGTTCCCGGTCTCTGACGAATGCGCGAAAATGCGCGAGCGTCAGGTCGCCGAGATGGCTGACATTTTTGAGGGACGGTCAAACAAGCTTCTGCTCATCATCGGTCCCTGCTCTGCCGACAGCGAGGCACCCGTGCTGGATTACATCAGCCGTCTGCGCAAGGTTCAGGACAAGGTTTCGGACAAGATAATGATAGTACCGAGAATATACACGAATAAGCCCAGAACCACGGGCGAAGGCTACAAGGGAATGCTTCATCAGCCCGACCCCAACTCCAAGCCCGACCTTCTCAAGGGCTTGGTAGCCATAAGAAGTCTGCATATCAAGGCAATGAACGAGTGCGGATTCTCTTGTGCTGACGAGATGCTCTATCCCGAAAATCACAGATACCTTTCCGACGTTATAGGCTACGTAGCCATTGGTGCCCGCTCCTCCGAAAACCAGCAGCACAGACTCACTGCCAGCGGCATTGACGTGCCGGTAGGTATGAAGAACCCCACCGGCGGCGACATATCGGTAATGATGAACGCCATTAAGGCGGCACAAAGCTCCCATATGTTTCTCTACCGCGGCTGGGAGGTAAAGAGCCACGGCAACCCTCTCTGCCACGCCATTCTGCGCGGATACGTTGATAAGCAGGGAAAATCCCATCCCAACTACCACTTTGAGGACCTTTACGGACTTTACGAGACATATCAGGCAAGCGGACTTAAAAACCCGGGTGTAATCGTTGACACCAACCACGCAAACTCGGGTAAGAAATACCTGGAGCAGCCGAGAATTGCCAAAGAGGTTATTCAGAGCTGTAAGTATTCCCCCGAGGTGCGCAGTCTTGTAAAAGGACTTATGATAGAGAGCTACATTGAAGACGGCTCTCAGAAGATTTCCGACTGTGAGATATACGGCAAGTCAATCACCGACCCCTGCCTCGGCTGGGAGAAGACGGAAAGGCTCATCTACGACCTGGCGGATATGCTCTGATAGACGATATATTTCTTCACTCAATAACCGAGGTGCTTCAGATTGCGCTCTACGGTCCTTCTCCCTCGCCAGGCGAAGGCGCGCTTTTTAAAATCCTCTTTATCAAGCCCCGACAGGACCTCCGAGGTCAGGCACTCAATTCTGTCATTTCGGAAGAATTCAACCGGTGTCAAAACAGGGGTTTTATTGTACGGACAGCATGCCTGACATTCGTCGCACCCCCATACCGTGTTGAGTTTTCGCATGAGAGCAACCTCGTTTTCACAAAGCTCACCCTTGCGCTGAGTTATTGCGCTGAGGCAATCCGTACCCTCACCAGAGAGAATCTTCGTCGGGCAGGCGCGGCGGCAGGCACCGCAGTGCAGGCACTCGCCCGGTGTGACGGGAGCCACGGCTCCAAGTGCCTCGGGAGCAATATCCGTGACCGTGTCGCCGATGAAAATATACGAGCCGTATTTCCGGTTTATCAAAAGACCGTTGTCCCCTCTGACACCGAGACCGGCAATAAGCGCGGCGTGGCACTCGTCAATGGGGCTGTGGTCGCCGTAGCTGCAAAAATGCGCCTCGGGAAATTCCGACTTCAATATCCCGGTAAGTCCAGCGGATATTTCTTTGATGGCTATGTGATAGTCAAGTGAGGCGGCGTAGCGCGACATATTTTCACACTCGCCGAAGTAATAAGGCACAAGAAACAGAATAACGCTCCGAGGCATAAAACCCGCCCTCTCACGTATACCCGTGTTGATTTCTCTGCAATCCGCGTACGGCAAAGATGCGTAGTATTCAATATTTTGAGAGGAGAAATAGTTTTTTATAAGCTCCTGCAGTTTCATTCGAATCTCTCTCCTTTCTTGCTTTACCGCCTTATTATACGACATTCCGGTCGAAAAATCAAGGCGGGCGTCCTATTATTGCGCATAAATCTTGACTTTGCTTCCTTTTTGTGCTACAATCTTATGCGTAAAAATACGGGCACGCGCCCGAACGGAGGATTTTATGGATTTTAACAAAGGCTTGATAGCAAGCTTCTGCCCTGCCGATTACGTGCTTCTTACATACATTCTTTCGCTTATTGCTCTGTGCGCTGTCGCATATTTTATGGGCAGTATAAACTCTGCAATAATAATTTCAAAAACATTTTACCGCGACGATATTCGAAAAAAAGGAAGCGGCAATCCCGGAATGACAAATATGCTCCGCACCTTCGGCGGTAAGGCGGCTCTTCTGACCCTGCTCGGCGACCTTTTGAAGACGGTTCTGCCCGTTTGTCTTGCAGGCGTTGTCTTCGGTTTTCAGTATAATATGGGCGTCAGCTTCTCGGGCCATCTGTATTTTGTGGGATTGTTCGCCGTAATCGGTCACGTTTTCCCCGCATACTACGGCTTTAAAGGCGGTAAAGGAGTGCTCTCCACAGCCAGCATGGCTCTCGTTGCCTCTCCCATTCCCTTCGTCGTACT
Source organism: uncultured Ruminococcus sp. (assembly GCA_964494135.1). Classification (GTDB taxonomy): domain Bacteria; phylum Bacillota; class Clostridia; order Oscillospirales; family CAG-272; genus UBA1740. The sequence continues at coordinate 28,372 of CAZBQN010000011.1, forward strand.
TTTCGTAGTGTTCGTTATCATCGTCGCCTGGACAAAGTACGTATCTCTCGGCTCGGTTGTTGGAGCGGGCTTGTATCCCGTTATCCTCAGCGGATATTTTGCGCTGTTCAAGGATTCGGCAGGAAACACGGTTTATATGCCTCCTCTCACTGCGGTTGCAACAATTACCATAGCGGTGCTTATCATTTGGGCTCACAGAAAGAACCTGGAGCGTATCGGCAACCGCACCGAGAACAAGCTGTCCTTCGGGAAAAAGAAGAAGGGCTCCGACGGGGATAACTGAAGCCTCTGCGATGAAAAATGAATTTATCGGTCTGGCGACAGAGTGCGTCAGGCGTGAGGTAGTGAGAAAGCTGGTTTTTTCAAGACCTTCGGTCGGTGAAATTGCGAAGGTATCGGGCAGGCTCTGCGCACACAGGGGTCAGCGGCTTCTGGCACTGGAATACTCGCTTCCCGGGAACACGGTTTCACATAAGAACGTAAAGGAAAGCGAGCTTGAAGCTACCCTCACGGAGCTTATGAGCGTATACAGACAGGCAAACCTCCTGACTACCCTCGGGGACGTTGAATGGAAGCTGTCAGGGTCGGGTAAGGAAGTGTTGCTCGGCGCGGACAAGCTGAAAAACAAGCTCTCGGGCGAGCCATCGGGCTTTGAGCGAGCAATAGAGTCGCTGGATAAAAAGAAAAACTATCTGCTCCGCGGTGACGAGGATTTCCTCATAAAATTGGGGGTCAGCGACAAACAAGGCAGAGTGCACGACAAGAAGCAGGGAAAATTCAGGCAGATCAACCGCTTTCTTGAGCATATTGAGGATATATATCCGAATCTCGAAGGTGAAAAGGATTTAGTCATATACGACCTTTGCTGCGGAAAGAGCTACCTGAGCTTTGCGGTGTATTATTATCTTACGAAGGTCAAGGGACGCAGAGTTCGTATGCTGGGCATAGATTTGAAAAGAGATGTCATCGATTGGTGCTCTGCCCTTGCCTCCTCTCTCGGCTATGGCGGTATGACCTTCGTCACCGACGACATTAAGAATACGCCCGAAAACGTTTCTCCCGACATGGTAATCTCACTGCACGCCTGCGACGTGGCGACGGACGTCGTTATTAACAGAGCAATTGAGCTTCGTGCAAAGGTGGTGCTGTCAACCCCCTGCTGTCACAGGTATCTGAACGACAGGCTGAGAACACCCGAGCTTGGATTCGTTTCAAAATATCCCCAGCTCAGGAACAAGCTGTGCGAGGCTATAACCGACGCAATCAGGCTGGCACGGCTCTCATCTGCGGGCTACGAGGTCTCCGCTCTTGAACTGACGGATCCCGACGACACGCCTAAAAATACGCTTCTGCGCGCAATACTTAAAAACAAGTATGACGAAGCAGAGCTTGAAGCAAAAAAACGGGAATACGCGGATATACTCGCCTACGTCCTCAAAGACGGGGCGAAAGATTATCTGAAAGGATTTTAGCCTAATGGTCTATATTACGAACAGCGACAGGGAAACAGCCGAGGTCGGAAAAAGCCTCGCAGAAGAGCTCGCGACGCGCAAAATCAGGCGCGCGGTAATTGCCATGCGCGGTGAGATGGGCGTCGGGAAAACCGTATTCGCAAGGGGCTTTGCCGAATACTTCGGCATTTTCGGCGTGAAGAGTCCGACCTACACCATCGTGAACGAACACCGCGGGGGAAACGTGCGTCTGTTTCATTTCGATTTGTACCGTATATCGGACGGCGACGACCTGTACTCCATAGGCTACGACGACTATCTCGGACAGGACGGCTATTGCATTATGGAATGGAGCGAGCGTGTACCGGAGGAGATCCCCGACGGAGCAATCTACGTTACGATTTCGAGAGTACCCGAAAATGACGGGCAGAGGAAAATAGATATATCCGATTTTTAAGGAAAGAAGAAAATGATAATTCTTGCTTTTGACAGCACGGCAAAGGCGGCGTCGGTTGCAGTATGCGACGGCAAACGTCAGCTGGGGCTGTATAACATTGACAACGGGCTTACCCACAGCGAGCTGCTCCTGCCTATGGCGGAAAATCTGCTCCGCTCTCTGAAGCTGTCCTTCTCTGACGTTGAGCTTCTTGCCGCGTCGGTTGGTCCGGGTTCGTTTACCGGTGTCCGCATCGGCGTCTCGCTCGTAAAGGGTATTGCTTTTTCGAAGAATATTCCCTGCGCCTGCGTATCCACCCTGGAGGCACTGGCGGAAAATCTCAGGGGTCTTGACGGACTTTTCGTCCCCGTTATGGATGCAAGACGCTCACAGGTTTACACGGCTCTGTTCAAAGGCGGAGAGAGGCTGACTCCCGACTCTGCTATGGCTATAAGCGAGCTTGCAGACGAAGTGAAAAAATACGAGGGCGAAAGGATTTATCTGTGCGGTGACGGCTACGGTGGGGTTAAAGAAGCATTTGAAAATGAAGGTATAAAGGTGATGTCCACACCTCCCCTTCTCCGTCTTGAAAACGCCTGTTCCGTAGCACAGGTCGCATACAGGAAATATCAAAACGGCGAGGCGGTCACGGATCTTGAAATTGCGCCTACCTATCTCCGTATGCCCCAGGCAGAGAGAGAAAGACTGGAAAAACTCGGCAAGGAGAATACAGACAATGGATAAAAGAAAGATTTATATAGGTGCCGACGGCGCGGGCTACGCACTCAAAAGCGAGATTATCAAGCACCTGAAAAGCCTGGACTACGACGTTACCGACTGCGGCACGGACTCCGAGGCTTCCTGCCACTACCCCGACTTTGCGGCTGCTGTGTGCCACGGGGTCATGGAAGACCTTACAGGCTCTTTCGGTATTCTGATATGCGGTACAGGCATCGGCATGTCCATGTGCGCAAACAAATACCGCGGTATTCGCGCGGCACTCTGCTCCGACACCTACTCTGCCAGAATGACGAGACAGCACAACGACGCAAACGTTCTGTGCATGGGTGCGAGAGTCATCGGTCCTTGTCTTGCCATAGATATTCTCGACAGCTTCCTGTCCCACGAATTCGAGGGGGGAAGACACGAGGCACGCGTGAATATGATGACCGACATTGAAAACGGCAAGAAGTAACCCCGTGACTTTTAAGTCACATATTTGCGTGCAGTGCCGAAGAATCTGCGAAAAATCACTCAATATGTTTTATTTGGCGAGAATGCAAAAAGCATACTCGCCTTTTTGCTACCGAATTGATACGGAAGCCGTATTTTGACCTGCCCGGGCTTTGCTTATTCCTTCGCTTTCAGTCGGGATTCAACCTTCTGAGGTAGGCAATGGCACAGCCCCTGACAATACACTTCCCCCACTCACCGTCAATCCCGGGAGGAAGAGCGGAAAGACGGCTGCCGAACTCGGAGAGTGCTTCTACGTCGGAAATACCACCAATCAGATTCTCCGCGGTGCTGAGATAATAGGCACCGTCCCATCCGCAATACAAATCCGATACCGAAGCCGTGCCGCGAAGGCTGTGCGCCGAGCGGACCAGACTCACGAAATCCTCAAAGCGAAATACGGCATCTCTGCCCTGATATGTCGTAAGGGACGCCGAATTCTTTATTGCTTCACGCTCGCGCTCTCCGATAGCCGACAGCTTAGTAACGAACAGCTCGCACCCTCCGCTCGGTATGGGATAAAGCTGTACCAGCACTTTTTCCGAGCCGACTCTGAAAGATGTCTTTTCCGCCGCAAGCGCGAAAAGCTCGCGCAGGGCATTCCTGATACTAACCCCGTCCGGCTCGGGCAAATCGGGATTTATTCGATATTTAAGGCAATCGTCATTATTAAGTATCACCTTTAGCTTCATAGGACCAACGGGAACAAATTCCATACCCACTCCAATATAATCGTATATTATGATTTTACTCTTACATGCTAAAAAATGCTACCGTTAATTACAGGAGCTTGTAACAAAATCAGGAATACCGCGAAGGCTTTTCGCATATAATATACTTCTTTCGGAAAAAATTTCTTTAACAAATCCTTTGTTTCGCTAATAATTTCGGTGGCTTTCACCTATAATATAAATTTTACCGATTTTTTTATTTGCCTATTGCAATTTTTCTGCGGTTGTGGTAAAATATCCGTCGGTGAGTTCGAGACCTTCCTCACCTACCCTTGCGGGAAAAAACAAAACTAAAGGAGAAAATTGAATATGAGAAACTCAAACACGCGTCGGAAAACCATAGTTTTTCTGACACGGGGGGCGGTCATTGCCGCTCTTTACGCAGTACTTACCTATCTGGTGCTGCCGATTGCGGGAGGTGTAATACAGTTCCGCATATCCGAGATGCTGTGCACTATGCCGCTGTTCTTCGCGGAGGCGATACCCGGTCTTTTCGTAGGCTGTCTTATCGCAAACATTCTTATCGGAGCAATTCCCGTGGATATTATCTTCGGAAGCATTGCAACGCTGATAGGAGCCGTCGGCGCGCTGTTGTGCCGAAAGCTTCCGCACAAGCTTAAATGGATGGCGACCCTGCCCACCATAATAGCGAACACCCTGATAGTACCGCCGATTCTGGTCTATGCTTACGGAAGTGAGGAATCACTGCCCTTCGTTATGCTGACGGTATTCATCGGCGAGCTTCTGAGTGCGGGTATTTGCGGAAGTATACTCTACTACTCAATTAAGAAAACCAAACTGTTTTAAAAAATCGGCTTCTTTTGTCACAATTTGACAAAAGAAGCATTTTATTTTCTACAATTTTACATTTGCCAAATTTTTGTTGGGAATTTTGTTCAAAAATACGCTTGTATTTGATATTTTTTTATGCTAATATCATAATATCAATTAAGTAAACGGGACGGATTATTTATGGCTAGAAAATCCAGAGAAACTGTTCTGAAAGAGCGGCTCCGCGAAATCAGCGGCTGCCCATTTGATATTTTCCGCTACCTTCAAAATACAGACGAAATTCCCGAGCTTGTCGCGCGGTGCGAAACCGGCGACAGGCAGGTCATAGAAGAACTGTGCGGCAGTCTGTACTCCGCATACACCGACGGGCAGAAGCCTTGCGAAGCACTGTTTTATCTTATGGGACGGGCATTGGATTTCGGAATAACGTCCGTATGCGAAACGGTTATAGATTATTGCTCACGCACCGAGAGCAACTATCCTCTTGCAGTAAGGGCGATAAACGCGCTGTCCGCCGGCTGCGGTATTTCAGAGGAGCTGTCCGAGAAAATAATCCCGCTGGGTGCAAGAGCAGCCGTCAGCTTCACGGAAGGCGGCGCAGACCCTCTGTACATTCTTGAAAACATGACTGTGATCAGTCAGAGCGATTATCCATTTGAATGGCTGTTCATTTACAGGGCGGCAAAAAAATTTGACTCTGCCCGCGAGCTTTCAAAGAGTATCGGCTTGGAATATACCTGCCTTATGCCCTCCTTCTGCGGTGAGGACAGGGTTACAGCCATCCCCCGTGAGGTATGCGATAAAGAGATTAAAGCACTCTCCTCGGTTCTGATGAAACATGCGGGGTGCGAATGGCGCGACCTTTGGCTCCGCTGTATGTACGAGCTGATGGAGAAGTGCGACGAATACGACAAGTTACCTGTCGCCGAGTCGGCAATCGCCGTATCCGAGAGCCGAAGCTATTACAAGCGGCATCCGTTACACACTCTGGCGTGGTGCTCCTACCTGCTCGATTTCCTTCCTACGGGATCGCGCGGCTTTTACGAACTGTCCGCAAAGTGTCAAAGGCTTACGGAGCAGTGTTTATTCACAGGCATCAATCCTCATATAGACAGCGACGAAGAGAGGTACGCTTTGATGCGCGAGTCGGTCTATCTGTCATCAAACGCCGAGCGAAAGCTGGCAATGGACGAGGAAGAGCTGGGCTTCAAAATTCTGCACCGAAAAAACAGATTCTCCCTCGAATGTGATCTTCACGGACACGGAAAGCGCGGAAAAATGCATTTCTGGAACGTTACGCTGTCACTGGATACGAATGAGGTCGGCACTCTGCCTCCTAAAATCGACAAACTGAGCGTTTCAAGGACTAAGAACGTCATAGAGCGAGGCGGCGTACAGCTTGACCGCGGAAAAAGTGCCTGCCAAGCCATATATTATTCCGAAATATGCGTAAACGACGTCAAGCACCCATTTGAGCTAGATATTATACTGGATATTTCTTATATAAGCGCAGTCAAATGCAGTGAAGGAGAAATCCGTATTCTTGACAGCAGGGTAAAGAACGGGTACCTTGTGATGGACTGTCAACTGTTCCTGTACTGACAGACGGGCGAAGCTCCGTTTTCGCCGTATCGGAAAATCTACAACAGCGATTTAAAAAAAGCACTTATGCCGCATAAAAGCGATGACATAAGGGAGAGGCTACTTCCTTACGTAGCCTCTCCCTTGATTTTTTTGTTGAGATTCTGATATAATAAGCATAATAAACGGAATATGTGAGGGTATTACAAATGAAAGATCGAATTATTGACAACGAAATTAAGCTGATACCATATTACAGAAATGATGCAGCATCGCTTCCGTGGTATCAGGATTTAGAAGTTTGTAAACAGATAGACAATCGAGACGAACCATATAATTTGGAGCTTTTACATAATATGTATGACTTTCTTAATGCTCATGGAAATTGTTACTATATAGAATATAAGGGCATACTAGTAGGCGATATTTCCTTGAGAGATAATGCCGAAATAGCCGTTGTTGTTTGCAAAGAATACCAAAATCAACATATCGGAAGACGGTGCGTTATGGATATGCTGAAGCTAGCAAAGGAGAAAGGAATGAAAAAGGTAAAAGCCAAAATTTATTCTTTTAACAAGCAGAGCCAGTCTATGTTTCAATCTGTTGGTTTTGAGAGAACTGATGATGAATGGTACGAGTATACGCTCTGATGAATTGCAGGAATACTATGATCAATTTCATTTTATATTCTAATGGCGCACTTATTCACCACCATCCGGAAAGCCACCTTGGGGCACCTTCCTTACGGAGGATGCCCCAAGTGCTTTATTTTTATTTATTACTAAGGTACTCGTGAATTGACTTTGCGGCTGCCTTTCCCGCGCCCATGGCGGAAATTACGGTTGCGGCACCGGTTACCGCGTCACCGCCCGCATAAACGCCGGTCTTGGACGTAGCACCGCCCTCGGTTACAACGATACCGCCGTGGGAATTGACCTCAAGCCCCTCGGTAGTCGACTTGATAAGCGGGTTTGGAGAAGTGCCGACAGATACGATAACGGCGTCAACGTCAAGCGAAAATTCGCTGTCCTTGATTACAACGGGACGGCGTCTGCCGCGCTCGTCCGGCTCGCCAAGCTCCATCTTCACACACGTCATTGACTTTACGAAGCCGCGCTTCGGGTCACGGGGGTCATCGGGGTTTTCATATCCGACGATTTCCACGGGATTGGTAAGAAGCAGGAATTCTATTCCCTCCTCTATTGCGTGCTCAACCTCCTCGCGTCTTGCGGGAAGCTCCGCCATAGAACGTCTGTAAACGATATATACCTTCTCGGCGCCAAGACGGAGTGCGGTTCTCGCCGCGTCCATGGCAACGTTTCCGCCGCCGACGACCGCAACCTTGCCGCCCTTCATAATGGGGGTATCCGAGTCATCTCTGTACGCCTTCATAAGATTGCTTCTTGTCAGAAACTCGTTTGCGGAATACACACCCTTGCAACTCTCGCCGGGAATACCCATAAAGTTCGGAAGCCCTGCGCCCGAGCCGATGAACACGGCTGAATAACCCATGTCAAACAGCTCGTCAACGGTCAGCGTCTTTCCGATAATCATATTGGTCATAACCTCGACGCCCATCGCCCGCAGAGTGTCAACCTCTCTTTGCACGATGGTCTTTGGAAGACGAAACTCGGGTATGCCGTAAACGAGAACGCCGCCTGCGGTATGAAGCGCCTCGAAAACCGTGACCTCGTACCCCAGCTTTGCCAAATCGCCGGCACAGGTAAGACCCGAAGGACCGGAACCGACAACGGCAACCTTTTTGCCGTTTTTAGGCAGGCAGGTGGGGGGCGTGTCGCTGTGTGCGTTATGCCAATCGGCAACAAAGCGTTCAAGTCTGCCTATTCCGACAGGCTCGCCCTTAATACCTCTGACGCACTTTGACTCACACTGAAGCTCCTGGGGGCATACTCTGCCGCAAATAGCAGGCAAGGTCGAGGTCTTAGCAATAATCTGATATGCGCCCTCAAAATCCATCTCTCTGATTTTAGCAATAAACTCGGGAATATGTATGCTTACGGGACATGCACCTACGCAGGGCATATTCTTGCAATTCAGACAGCGGAGTGCTTCGTCAACCGCCTGCTGTTCGGTATAGCCGGTTGCAACCTCGGAAAAGCATCTAGCTCTTTCCTTAGGGTCAAGAGTAGGCATTGGATTCTTTTTCAGCGACATATTAGCCATGGCTCTTCCCTCCTTCTTCCTTCTTAAACAAATTACATTCACGCTCGTATGAGTGTCTTTCAAAATCGCGGTACATATTTCCGCGGGACATAGCCTCGTCGAAGTCTACCTCGTAGCCGTTGAAATCCGGACCGTCAACACAGGCGAATTTTGTCACGCGCTTGCCATCCCTATTCAAAGTCAAACGGCAGCCGCCGCACATGCCCGTGCCGTCTATCATTATGGGGTTCATAGACACTACGCAGGGGAAGCCGTAGGGGCGTGTCGCCTGAACGACGAATTTCATCATTACCAAAGGACCGATGGCGATTACCTTATCAAACTTTCTGCCGCTCTCGTACATCTCATTCAAGGGCGCGCATACGTTACCCTGTCTGCCGTATGAGCCGTCGTCCGTCATAACGTAAAGCTCATCGGATGCTGCCCGGAATTCGTCCTCAAGTATTACAAGGTCGCGGTTTCTGAAGCCTATAACGGAGGTGACTCTCGCCCCCTGTGCCTTCAGCTTCTCGGCAATGGGCAAAGCAATCGCACAGCCGACACCGCCGCCGACGATACATACGTCATGCACTCCCTCGCAATCGGTAGGCATACCGAGAGGTCCCGCAAAATCCGAAAGACAGTCGCCGACCTCCATTTTACCGAGCTTTGCAGTCGTTGCGCCGACTATCTGGAATATTATCCTCACCGTACCGCGCTCTCTGTCATATCCGGCAACAGTCAGGGGTATTCTCTCACCCTCGCTGTCTGTGCGGAGAATAATAAACTGTCCCGCCTCTGCCTTGCGCGCAACGAAAGGTGCTTCTATTTCCATCATTGTTACAGTTGGATTAAGTTCTTTTTTGTAAACAATTCTATACATAACTACTCCTTACAGTTTTTTTACAGTAATGATTATAGCATGATACATAAAAAAAAGCAATAGTTTTTGGCGAAAAACTGAAAACTGCCACCGCCAAGAAATTCACACGGTTGATTGAAAATTTCATTTTTTTATGCTACAATTATTTCAAAGGATAAGATTTCTAAGGTCTGACTAAGGTTCATTTTATATTATATAGTCGGGGAGGAGGGATATAAAATGAAATTACTCTATGCCGAGGACGAACGAAGCATGTCCGAGGCGGTGGTTGACATACTGACCTACCACAAATATATTGTCGATGCTGTTTACAACGGTCAGGACGCGCTCTATTATGCTGAAAACGAGGTATACGACGGTATAATTCTGGATATTATGATGCCTAAAATGAGCGGACTTGAGGTTTTGAGGTCCCTCCGCAAATCTGGAAATACCACACCGATTTTGTTGCTGACCGCAAAAGCCGAGGTTGAAGACCGTATTGAAGGGCTGGACTCAGGTGCAGACGATTACCTTCCCAAGCCCTTTGATATGGGAGAGCTGCTCGCCCGCGTCCGTGCCATACTTCGCAGAAAAGAGTTTTTCACACCCGACGTATTGCACCTCGGTAACATTTTTCTGAACACGCAAACCTACGAGCTGTGCGGTAAATCGCAAAGCTTCGTTCTCCCGAAGCTGGAATTTCAGGTTATGGAGCTATTGATGAGAAACTGCGGAAGATATTTATCCACAGAGTCACTTCTGACAAACGTATGGGGATATGATACAGATGCGGAAATCGGTGTGGTGTGGGTATATATCTCATATCTGCGCAAAAGGCTTCTGGCACTCGATGCAGACGTCACCATTACCGCAAAGCGAAACGCCGGCTACATGCTGGAGGTTGTGAAATGATAAAGACGCTCCGTAAAAAATTCATTGCAACCGCCATGATTGCGGTGACTATGTTAATCGTCCTGATGCTGGGCGCAATCAACGTTTCAAACATCGTCAGCGTCCGGGACGACATTGACAGGACGATGAGAAACCTTGCCGACGCCGACCGTGGCGACGGCTCATTCCACGACACTCCGAATGACAATTTTCCGCCCGACGATATACTGACTCCGGGAGGACGCGACGACCGATTGATGAGTCTTCCCTACTTTATCGTGAAAACCGATGCGGAAGGCAATGTGATTTATACCGAGGTGAGTCAAAACCTTTCGCTTACCGCGGATGAGGCGGCAGAGCTTGCGGGGCAGGCATTGGACGGAGGCTCGGATGACGGAAGGCTTAACGGCTACCGTTACAGGATTTCGGAAGACCGTATGAAATTCGGGAAAACCGTCGTTTTTATGGATACGAGCATTGAGATTCATTCCTACCTGAGAGTCGTTATACTGAGTGTCGGCATCGGGGCTGTATGCTGGATTCTGATGTTTTTACTGGTTATCCTTCTGTCGGAAAAAGCCATTCATCCAATTGCCGAAAATATGGAGAAGCAAAAACAATTTATCACCAACGCCGGCCACGAAATAAAAACTCCGCTTGCAATTATTCAGTCGAATACCGACGCTATGGTTTTGTATCAAGGGGAAAGCAAGTGGACATCCAACATCAAAAATCAGGTTTCAAGACTTGACGGACTGATGAAGAACCTACTGCTCCTTGCACGCGCCGACGAGAGCGGAATGAAAGTAAACTATTCGGATTTTTCCCTCAGCCAAGCCGTATCCGAAGCCGCGCGGGACTTTTCGGAACTCATGGCAGAGAAGCAGATTTCTTTTACCGGCGAAATCGACAGCGGCATTACCGTACGCGCGGATAAAGCACAAATCGCACAGCTTATTTCAATTCTGCTGGACAATGCGCTGAAATACACTTCCTGCAACGGCAAGGTTCTCCTAAGACTTTCTGTTCAAAACGGAAAGGCATGCCTTCTGATTGAAAACTCGGTCACTGTGCTACCGTCTGCCCTGCCCGAAAAGCTATTTGACCGCTTCTACCGTGCAGACGAGGCAAGAACCCAAAGCTCGGGAGGCTACGGCATCGGACTGTCGATAGCGAAGCTGATTGCCGATGCCAACGGCGGAGTAATCTCGGCAAGCTATGAAAACGAAAGCACCGTTGCTTTCAAGGTCACTTTTAAAAGAGTATAAACAAAACCGGCATCTTGCTTTTTTCTGCAGGATGCCTTTTTCTAAGGTAAAATTAAGGTAAGAGCATTATAATGTATCATGACGAAAAAGCAAGGAACGGGAGTGAAAAGCGGTGTCTTACCAAACGGTATTTCAAAGATATGAGCTGAAATACTTACTAACACTTGAACAAAAGGAAATAATTTTAAAAACGATTGAACCGTATATGGCACTCGATCGCTACGGAAAAACGACTGTACGAAATATTTACTTTGATACCGACACTTATCTGCTCGTCCGCCGTTCGATTGAAAAGCCGATATACAAGGAAAAGCTGCGTATACGGTCTTATGCGCAGGCAAGCTCTGACAGCACGGTTTTCGCTGAGCTGAAAAGGAAATACGACGGCATCGTATACAAGCGGCGAATCGACCTTCCCGAACGGGATGCCGTGAAATGGATTTCGGGAAAGCGAAAATGCCCGCGGCATACTCAAATCAGCAATGAGATAGACTATTTTCTGTCCCGTTACGGTACACTTTACCCGTCAGCTTTTATATCTTACGACAGGGAGGCTTACGCCTGCCGTGACGGCGGTGATTTTCGCGTGACCTTTGATGAGCGGGTCCTTTGCCGTACGGAGGACATGACGCTGACATCCGAGGTTTACGGCACGCCTGTTCTGGATGACAAAGCGGTATTGATGGAAATAAAATGCTCGGGCGGAATTCCCATGCCGCTCTCACAAACACTTTCGCGCGAAAGGATATACAAGACTTCCTTTTCCAAATACGGAAGTGCATACGAAAAAATAATTTATCCCGTGCGGCATCCGAACAAAACGGAATTCCAAAGAAATCCCGCGGAAATGGCATCGGTCAGTCTGTGATCGATAATTATACACAAAGGAGAGTGTTATTCATGCTTGAAACTGTATTCAAAGGACTTTTCGATTCGGAAAGCACAAAAGTTATTTCCCTGACCGATTTTCTGCTGTGCCTTGGTGCATCGCTGCTCATCGGCCTTTTAATGGCGGCAGGATATACGTACCGCACCAAATACACCAAAAGCTTCGTTGTCACCCTTGCCATGCTTCCAGCCGTTGTTTGCGTAGTCATTATGATGGTAAACGGCAACATTGGCACCGGTGTTGCCGTGGCAGGCGCATTCAGTCTTGTTCGCTTCCGTTCCGCGGCAGGCTCCGCCAAGGAGATTGGCATGCTCTTTCTCGCCATGGGCGCGGGACTTATCGCAGGTATGGGTTATATCGGATTTGCATTTTTATTTACCTTGATTATGTGCGCCTTTTGCGTACTGTACAACTTACTCGACTTCGGCGCAAAGAGGAATGTATCGAGATACAAAAGCTTCCGCATTACCATTCCGGAAGACCTGGATTACACCGGAGTATTTGAGGAAATCTTCAAGGAGTACACGGTCTTTTGCGAGCTGTCACGGGTGAAATCAACGAATATGGGCAGTATGTTTCGTCTTACATACGACGTAGTCTTGCGCAACCCGGATTGCGAAAAGGAGCTGATTGACAAGATCAGAGAGAGAAACGGCAATCTGGAGATCACCGTATCAAAGCAAGAAAGCGACGAATCTCAACTGTAACGGAGGACCTGAAAATGAAATTGGGAAAAAGCATAAGATTTACGGCACTGCTGCTGATATTTATGTTAATACTCACCGCCTGCACGAATAATAATTTACCGGGCGGCGAACAAAACGGCTCTCAGACCGACACGGGCGATGGCACCGTAGGCGGTGAGGACCTGTCGGAGCTGGGTGCCTACGACGGATATTTTGATGAGGACACGGCAGATGTCACTGTAACCTGCATCTCCGGCACGGAAGGGTGCTGGAGTCTCCTGGGCAACACGCTGACCTTTACGCAGGTAGGCGAGGACTCTGTTTATTCGGTTTCCGGGAAATTAAGAGGAAGCATCCTGATTGACGTAGGTGACGATTACAAATTCGAATTGGAAATGACCGACTTCTCTCTCGTTAGCGAAAGCGAAAGCCCGATTACGGTACTCAGCGGCGACAAGGTTTCACTGGCGGCGAAAAAGGGTACTCAAAACTATATTTACGACAAGCGCGAAGCTGTTGACGAAAATGACGAAAACGCACACTCCGGCGCGATTTACTCTTCGGTAGATCTGGAGATCTGCGGAAAAGGAAGCCTGACTTTGATTTCCGAGAACAACAACGGTATTCACACGAAGGACGACCTTACTGTAAAAAATCTGACACTTTTCGTTTCCTGCGTAGATAATGCGCTCAAGGGAAACGACAGTGTCGAGCTGACAGGCGGCGTGACTACGCTGATCGCCACAGCAGGCGACGGAATAAAAACCGAAAACAGCGACATATCAAGCAAGGGCAACCGGCGCGGTACGGTCACGGTAACGGGAGGCGAGCATACGATATATGCAGCGTGCGACGGTATTGATGCCGCATACGACACTGTTATTGAAGGCGGCACGGTATTGAATATTTATACAGATAAATACTCGGGCTATTCAAAAGAGGTTACAGCGGTTGATGAGAACGTCTATTATATTCGCTTTACAAGCAACAGCTATCTGTATTCCGTAAGGTATTACAACTCTGACTCTGACACCTTGTGGGTAAACGCCTCATACCATTCCTCTGTTTCGGGCTTACGCAGCACCTACTACTATTATTCCTTCCCGAAAATGCAGAACTACGCGAAAATGCAATTCTTCATATATTCGTCAACCATGGAACAGGGACAGGACGGGGATTACCTCGCCGCCTCGGATTATCTGACGCCCGCAGAGGGATACGATACGTTTGCACTTTCGAGCCAAGGGGGCGGTCTTGTATATAACTGGACAAATTACACTACGAACATTCTGGAAGGAGGCCCCGGCGGAATGGGCAGCATGCAGGGCGGAAACAGCGATAAGAGCGACCACTCCACAAAAGGAATTAAAGCGGCAAACGAGATTATAATCCGAGACGGTCAAATCACGGTCAAGTCATACGACGACGCCATTCACGCAAATAATGATACAAGCCTTGAAAGCGGAGAGGTCCCTCTCGGAAACGTGTTGGTAAGCGGCGGAGTGCTTTCTCTGTACAGCAACGACGACGGAATTCACGCAGACGGAACTCTGAGTGTCAGCGGCGGAAGTATCAGCGTATCCCACAGCTATGAAGGTCTGGAAGGAAATAATATATCGATTTCGGGCGGACGGGTGTCTGTAATCTCCTCTGACGACGGTATAAACGGCACCGCTTCCTCCGGCACGGCGATTTCGATAAGCGGCGGAGAGGTGTATGTCTATGCAGGAGGTGACGGCATAGACTCCAACAGCAGAACCTCCTATTCGGGAATAGTCTTCTCGGGCGGTGATACGGTCGTGATTTCCACGTCGGGCAACAATTCAGCCATCGACACAGAGCAGGGATATTCCTACACGGGCGGCAGGGTGTTAGCCGTGATGCCGTCAGGCGGTATGTCAAATGAGACAACGAACTGCACCGGCTTTTCCAGTGTTGGGGTGAGCTGTAGAATATCCCTCAGTGCGGACGGTTATTTATGCGTCAGAAGCGGCGGAGAGCTTGCCGTAACGGTAAAGATGCCGAAGAGCATGTCCTGCCTTGCCGTATATCTTTCCGACCCGTCAGCCTCTCTTACTGCCGAGGAGAGCACTTCGGTTTCCCTCGACGGAAACGGCGTTAAATGGGGCACATAGCCGAATACGAAAAAGTACAGATTCCGAAAAAAAGCTGAAAAATACAAAAAGTCGGCATCCGTGCTGATTTAAATACGATATTCTATGCGTCAACGTCATTAGCGCAGTCTTGAGTTTTTATAAGTTTTTCGCAAAAAAACGGGCTAAGCCAACTGTGATATAATCCGTATAAAGCAGATACCTGAAAAACAAAGGTTTCAGGACAGCTTTAATAGGGTTATATCGGTTTGGCTCAGCCCTCCTCACGTATAATTCAGTTGTAATCCGAACGCCTGTCGGTCTTCGGCTTTTCCGCACCCGTCCTTTTACTCGGTCAGTGAGCGGAGCGCTTCGCCGAAGCGCTGATAGTGGACTATCTCACGCTGGCGCAGGAATTTTATGACGTCGTTTACATCAGGGTCGTCGGACAGCCTGAGAATGTTGTCGTAGGTAACTCTCGCCTTCTGCTCTGCCGCCAAATCCTCGTTAAGGTCGGATATTGCATCCCCCTTTGAGGAGATCGCACCTGCGGAAAAAGGCTCACCCGATGCCGAGCAGGGGAAGACGCCTATACCGTGACCGATATAGTACTTGTCAAAGCCTCCTGCCTTTATCTCGTCAGGAGTCAGGTCTCTTGTAAGCTGATATATTATTGCGCCTACCATCTCCGCGTGTCCGAGCTCTTCGCTGCCTATGTCGGTAAGAGTACCTATTATCTTACCCGAGGGCATGGTAAATCTCTGATTAAGATAACGGGTTGCCGCGCCAAGCTCTCCGTCAGGTCCGCCGAGGGCGTCGATAATCAAGCCTGCAAGACGGGCGTTGGAATTTTTAATCTTAACGGGGTACTGTAATTTCTTTTCGTATATCCACATAGCTTATTTTCCTCCCTGCCCTTCTCTTTCGCCTCTGGGGGTGGGATAATGAGCACCCTCGTACATTTGCCAGGGCCAAGGACTGTCCACCCACGTCCATCTGTCGCCCATCGAGGCTTCGGCAAAGAGAGGACCGTATTTGTTCTGATACTCCGACATTGCCCCGTCAAGCTGCTCTACTATCTCGCGGTAATAGTTAAGAGCCATTTCGCAGTCGGGATGCGTGTCGAGAAAAAGCTCGGTCTCAACCTTGGCAAGGGAGAGAGCCTGGATTTTTCTCAAAAGCATTTCTCTCTCATTCATTGCCGTATACCTCCATGGGCTTGTAAAGCTCTTCAAACATCGTACCGTGTACAAGGGCGTCCTCGGGCGCGTACATCATACGCCAGCGCTGAATCGGAACGTAAGCATAGCCGAGGGGCTTGTCGCCGAGGGTATACCCGTCATCCGGCGAACAGCCCGTGCGAGAGCCGGCAACGCTGTTCGGATAACCGTTTTCGTTTTTTTCCATTTTTGTTTCATCCTTTGTTTTTCGGGGAGCGCCGAGAGCCGAGCGCCATTACAGACGGTCTGCCCGGCATCTGAAAGCTATTCGCCCCCTCACTAAAACATTATATGAAATCTGCGGAAAATCGTTTATTGTTCAATAGGTTTGAAAAAGCTGATTGCGGCATAAAAAACGGAGCAAGCAAAGCAATTAAGCAAGGCTGCCCCGTTTTTATATTTGATTATATTTTCCGGATTGATATTTTTACGTATTTTTATCTTCTGACGGTAAGTCCGCGATGCTCAATCGCCAAGCGTGGGAATTTCAATGACGCCGTCGGTGCAAATGACGTAGTAACCGCCGCACCCCGCACTCCAATCCTCAGCCTTTTCCAGCGCTTCCCACTGTGCCTTGGTGCCGATAAACTCCACCCTCTCAAGCGAGGTACAGCCCGAGAAGACCGCGCTGCCGATATATTCCACAGAGGATGTAAACTGAACCTTGGTCAAATCCACGCTGTCGGCAAATGCCCTGTCGCCTATCGTGAGAATATTGTCGCGCATAAATACGGTATGCAATCCCTCACAGCCCGAAAACGCCCCGGCATATATGCCTACGATATTGTAATCGGTACTGTTGTAATATCTTCCGACGGTAATATCACTGTCTAAGCAGGTACCGATACCCAATACGAGATAATTGTTCGTACCGAGAATTCCGCGGTAGCTGAGTCCCTGAGACACACGGCTCATTCCGCAAACGGTGCAAACGTTATCTTTATTGAAGCTATGTGCCCCGTAATCCGAAGTCACGGTGTCGTGCTGACAGGTCGGCTCGTGCCAATGGTGAGTCATATTGTACGACCATTCCTCTGCGAAGGTATGTATCATTTTGATTTCCACAGCAGAACAGAGGGAGCAAACGCGCTCGCTGTAACCTCCGTCATAGCAGAATCCCTCGACAACGACCGTCCAGTCGCCGAAACTGTGCTGACACTCGGTGTTGATAACGGTCTCGTTTTTACCGTCCCGGTATATTACGTCAAAGTCGGGAGCGCCGTCCTTCCACCCCGAGGACTTGCGTATGGAGTTCCACTGCTCCTGCGTGCCGTCAAAGTACACGACGGTAATATCTTTACACCCGTCAAATATTGAGTCGCCGATATAAGTAACGTTTGACGTAAAGCTCACCCACTGCACGGCAGAGCCTGCGAACGCGCAGTCACCTATTTCAAGTATATTCTCCTGCATGGTTACAGAATCTATATCACAGTTACGGAAGGCGTACTTTGCGACTCCCGTAATCGCATTATCGTCGATTGTTCTGCCTATAACAATATCAAGGTCTCCGCATTTTCCTATACCGCTGACATACCATCCGCCGGACTCGGATACCGATCTGTAAAACAGATTTTGCGATACCCATTGAAGCCCGCAGACCGTGCAAATGTTATTCTCCGCAAAATCGTGGACGCCGAGGTCGGCGCGCTCATCCGTATGCTCACAGGTGGCGGCGTGATAATGATATCTTCCGTTAAGATTGCTCCATTCCTCGGAATACGTGTGACCGGTAGCAGCTATGACGCGTCTGTCCTCAAGCTGACACAAGGTGCATATACGCGTACTGTATCCGCCCTCATAGCAGGTTGGGACCTTCTGCACCGTCCATTCTCCCCAAACGTGCTGACATTCGTCGGCACCGCGTGAGCAGGAACTGAAAATCAAAACCGATATTATAATTGATGATAACAGAAATATCTTTAAAAATATTTTTTTCATTTCCGAGATTCCTTTGCCTTTCTATAAACTATTTTAACACAAAGATATACATAAAATCAACCGAAAAGGATTTTTTTTAACATTTTATTTTGTTTTTGATATGAAATTTGGCTGTCTGTCTTGACCGACGGCGGAAAAAGCGGTAAAATATTCATATAAGGATGGTATCAGGTTATGGGAAAAACTAGCGAATTCGAAAAAGAAAAGCTGATAATCGGCGTTATATATAACGATATGGACGTGTATAACAAGGCTATCGAAATACTGAAAGAGGCTTTCGGCGAGATAGATCTGGAATCCGAGCGCTTCTCTTTTTCAAAAGAGTATTCAAGCTACTATGACGGCGAGCTGGGCGGCGAGGGGCAAAGGGTTATACTTTCCTTCCGCGACACGGTATCTCCAGAACGTCAGGCACAGATAAAGCTGTTCACCAACGACGTAGAGCAAAAGCTGTCAAAGGACGGCAAGCGAAAAATAAATCTTGACCCGGGCCTTATCAGCCACGGCAGACTTATGCTTGCCACCACTAAGAAGACCGGCTTCCGTATTCCGCTCTCGAACGGAATATACACGGAGCTTACCCTCTTCTGGGCTCGCGGAGCATGGAACAAGCTGCCCTGGACCTACCGCGACTATCAGTCGGAGCGGGTGCAGAATTTTCTCACGAAAGTCAGAAAAATTTATCTGAGTCAAAGGAAGGAAGAACGTTCGTAAAAAGAAAAAGCAGGCACGTATCGAAGCTCGGAAAAACCTCGTCTTCGTGCCTGCTCTTTCTTTTAAAAAAGCGAAACCGAGCACACCCAGCAGGGGATGTACCCGGTTTCTTATAGAGATGAAATTACTTAACTTCAACTTCTGCGCCTGCAGCCTTGAGCTGCTCAGCGATCTTGTCAGCCTCATCCTTAGCAACTGCCTCTTTAACAGTCTTGGGAGCTGCCTCAACAAGGTCCTTAGCGTCCTTAAGGCCGAGACCGGTGATCTCACGAACAACCTTGATAACGTTGAGCTTGGAAGCGCCTGCTGCCTTAAGAACAACGTCAAACTCGGTCTTCTCTTCAGCAACGGGAGCTGCTGCGCCGGGAGCTGCTGCTACTGCTACGGGAGCTGCGGATACGCCGAACTCCTCCTCAAGAGCCTTAACGAGATCAGCGAGTTCAAGAATAGTAAGACCCTTTACAAGGTCGAGAATCTGTGCGGACTTTTCGTTCATTTTTCTAATCCTCCGATATTTTCAAAATTTTTTAGTCAATTTAAATTTTGCAGGAATTAAGCCTCTGCAGGAGCCTCAGCGGATTCACCGCCGTTTTCCTTATCAATCTTTGCCTGAAGAACATAAGCAAAGCTGTAAAGAGAAGACATAAGAGAGCCCATCATCTTGCCGATGAGAACTTCCTTGGAAGGAGTAGCCGCCAGCTCCAGGACTGCCGCCTGGTCGATAACGCCTCCGTCAACAAAACCTGCCTTGATTTCAAAGCTGTCAATCTTGTCGGCGTATTCCTTCATAATCTTTGCAGGAGCAATAGGGTCATCCTGGCTGATGGCGATAGCCGTCATACCGGAGAGATACTGCTTCATTTCACCGTATCCGACCTGCTCGCATGCAAGACCGGTAAGAGTATTCTTCATAACGGTATACTCTACGCCTGCCTTACGGAGAGCTGAACGCAGAGCGGTGTCGTCTGCAACTGTAATGCCTTCGTATTTTACAAGTACGCCGGAAACTGCAGTCTGAAGCTTTGCAGCAAGATCGGCAACAACCTGTTTCTTCTGTTCAAGTATCTTGTTACTTGGCATTGTGTTTCACCTCCATAAAATTTCAAATAAAAAATCCTTTCCGATAAAGCTCATAAGCCAAACCGAGAAAGGACAACCGAAAACGCGGCAAAAACACCGCGGATATTTAGTTATTCTCACCTCGGCAGGAAAGCTCTATGCTTTTACCGAAAACCTGCTGTCTTAGGATTACTCTAGCATTATACACTGTAATAAACCGTTTGTCAAGTACTTTTTCGGATTTTTTGAAAAAAGTACGCTTTTTATCCGCGATTAGCCGTACGGGAATCGAACCCAACAGCCTCACGTCGGTTGTTTACGTCATCTTTCGCCGCCGTTTTGTTTACCAAGCGGCTACTCGTATTTGTTTTTTTCCTTCAATACTTTGTATATTGCGCGATAGGATTCCATACGGCTCTCGGGTATCAGCCCCTGACTGACGGCACGGGCGACGGCACAGCAATCGTCTCCCTCTCCCACGTGAGAGCAATCGGCGTATTTGCACTTGCCTACGTAAGGCAAGAGCTCGGGAAAGGTGGGGATAAGCTCGTCAATATCAAAAAAATCAAAGCGGGCAAAGTCAATAAGCGAAAAGCCGGGGGTATCCGCGAGAAAGCCGGTATCCTCACCGCCCGTTATATCGAATATTTCAACGTGGCGCGTCGTATGTCTGCCGCGCTCGATTTTTCTCGATATTTCCGAGGTAGCAAGAGTAAGACCCGGGAAAAGCGTATTCATCAGCGTGGATTTACCGACGCCGGATGCCCCTGCAAAGGCTGCGGTAGCACCGCATCTGACATTCTCAAGTATAAAAGTCGAGAGCGATGATACTCCGTCGCTCGTCACTCCGGAAGTCACGAAGGCGGGAATATTGACTCTCCTGTATATGTCAAGATATTCTTCCGCCGCATCCTTGCCGAGGTCGCTTTTCGTAATTACCACGACGGGTGTAATCCTGTTATGCACGGCTATGGAAATCAGCTTGTCAACCGTTTCGATAACCGGACTCGGCTTCTTTGCGGCAAAAACTATGAAAAGGTAATCCAGGTTAGCCATAGGGGGACGGATAAGGCTGTTCTTTCTTTTCAAAACCTCGGTTATAACCATCCCGTCGGGTGTGGTATCGTCCACGCTGACGCGGACTACGTCGCCGATAAGCACTTTTTCCTCATTTCTCTTCAGTTTCCCCTGAGCGCGGCAGACAAGGCGGGAAACCCTGCCGTCTTCCGAGACGCGAACCTCGTAAAGTCCGCCAAGTCCCTTTACTACCCTACCGGTTTTTTCGTAAATCAAATTTCAACTCCCGAATATTTATGTGGTTTGTTTCGCCTCTGCCCGTCTTAACTGACCGCAGGCGGCGCTGACGTCCGTGCCCAGACGGCGTCTGAGGGTCGCCACACAGCCGTGGGTGTTCAAAACCTCGGCAAATCTGTCGGCACTCTCTGCCGTACCGTGGCGGAAGCCCGTTTCCTTTACCTCATTTACTCTTATCAGATTGACATGTATCGACGCGCCTGTACCGCGGAAGGTATCGGTCAGCAGTTTTGCCAGTTCAAGCGCATCCTCCTCGCTATCGTTCTTACCCGATATGAGGGTATATTCAAAGGAAATGCGCCTGCCGGTGTGCTTGTAGTAATAAACGCAGGCATCGAGAAGCTCGGATATCTTCCACTTGTTATTTACAGGCATTATTTCAGAGCGCTTCCCATCGGTGGTGGCGTGCAGGGATATTGACAGAGTGATAGGCAGCTCCACCTCAGCCAGCGCGCGTATACCGGGCACGACTCCGCAGGTGGAGAGCGAGATGTGGCGGTAGCCGATATTCAAGCCGCCCTCGGCATTGACCAAGCGCAAAAACTTTACAACGTTGTCGTAATTGTCAAGAGGCTCGCCTATGCCCATCATAACTATATTTGACACCCTCTCGCCCATATCACGGGAGGCGGCAATCACCTGCCCTAAAAGCTCGGAGGGCAAAAGATTTCTCACTCTGCCGCCGATGGTCGAGGCGCAGAAGCGGCAACCCATACGGCAACCGACCTGGCTGGATATGCACAGGGTATTGCCGTGCTTGTATCTCATAAAAACGCTCTCGACGCACTCCCCGTCGTGCAGCCTGAACAAATATTTTACCGTACCGTCGATTTTCGACACCAGCTTTTTCGCCACCCTCGGCAGAGTATCAAGAGCTTCGCTCTCAAGCTTCTCGCGCAGTTTTTTCGGGAAAGTCGTTATCTCACTGATAGGTGTCCCCTCGGCAAGCCTCGGGAACAGCTGTTTGGCTCGGAATTTCGGCTCGCCTATGGAGATGAAAAACTGCTCCAGCTCATCGGGTGTCATCGAATAAATATCGTATTTTTCTTGCATTTCACACCTTCGTCAGCTTCGCGATAAAGAAGCCGTCCATTTTATGAATATGAGGCAGAGTCGTCAGCATACCGCCCTCGGATTTAAGTCCGCCAACCGAAAAATCGGACGCGCGGAAGCCCTCGTGCTCGGTCAGGAACCGTTCCACTACCCTCTCGTTCTCCTCAGGATTCAAGGTGCAGGTGGAGTAAACAAGACTGCCTCCTGCCCTCAGATATTTGGCTGATGCGGAAAGAATGGAGTACTGAAGCTCCGGCAGATCCCCCACGCTGTCCTTGTCGCGGTAGCGTATATCCGGCTTTTTTCCGAGAATACCGAGACCCGAGCAGGGCACGTCGCATATAACCTTATCGACCTTGCCGAACAGATCCTCCCTCGGACGTGTGGCATCCTGTACCCCGGGGTGAACCGAGGACAGCCCAAGTCTTTTCGCACCTTCCTCAATAAGCGAGAGCTTACTCTCGTGTATGTCAAAGGAATAAACCGTGCAATCGTCATCCGCGAGAATTGCGGCGGCAAAGCTCTTTCCCCCGGGGCAGGCGCAGACGTCGGCTATAACGTCCCCCCTCTTCGGGGACAGAGCCGAGATACTGACGGCGCAAGCCTCGTCCTGTACGAAAAAGCAACCTGAATCAAAGCCCGGTAAGCTCCTCGGATTTACCGCGCCCGAGAGCCTGATGCTTACATCCGAATACAGAGAACGGCTGACAGAGAGTCCCTCTTTCTCAAGGGTTTTCACAAGCTCCTCGGTACCTATCTTCGTCCTGTTTACCGTAAGGTCGGTACAGGAAGGCTTGTTATAGAAGTCAAGAAGGCGCACGGTCTCCTCCTCGCCAAAAAGTGACAGAAAGTGCTTTACTATCCACACGGGAAATGAGTAGAAAACCGACAGGTAGCGTGCAGTATTCTTTGACCTGTCCGGCATCGGCAAGCCCTCGCCGCCTTTAGCCCTGAGCGCACCGCGCAGAACCCCGTTGACAAAGCCCCTCTCTCCCTTGTTTCTGCCCAGCTTTACCGTTTCGTTGACGGCAACGTAGTCGGGCACCGAGTCCATATTGAGAAGCTGGCACATTCCCAGCCTGAGAATGTTCAGTGTGTGAACGTCGATTTTGTCCGTACTGCGCTTTGACAGCGCGGATATATAGTAATCGTAGGTGAGCTTGCGCTCGACCGCGGTATAAAGCAGGGCAGTGAGAAAGCCTCTCTCCTCCCTTGATAACCGATCGGTTTTATGTGAGGAGAGCGACAGATTTACGTACTTACCCAGAAGCTCGTATTCGTCAAGCAGGGTAAGAGCCAGCTCTCTTATGTTCATATTTTCGTCCTTGTAAATTTATTAACGGAGGATTATTTCAGTATATCGCCGAGGTTTATTTTTCTGCCTCTGACGAAATCGCCGGCACTCATTCTGCCCTTGCCCTCTGGTATAACTCCGCGGACGGTCAAAGCTCCCTCGCCGCAGGCAACGGTAAAAGAGCCCTCGCCCTTGCCCGATACGGCAATAACCTCGCCGGGTGTGCCCCGTCCCTCGGTGACGGAGGTATCAAAAATCTTCAGCATTTTATCTCCGAGATAGCAGAATGCGCCGGGAATCGGCGTCGTGCCTCTGATACGGCAGTTAATCTCACGGGCAGAGAGGGAATAATCAATCCTGCAGTCCTCCCTTTCAATCTTGTGAGCATAGGTGGCAAGGCTGTCGTCCTGCTTCGTCCTCGTCGCCGTGCCTGCCTCAATCTCGGATATGGCGCGGACGAGAAGTCTGCCTCCAACCTCTGCCGAGCGATCGTGCACCGACTCGAAGTCGTCGGTGTCGGATATGGGGAAGCTCTCGCTCATAATTATATCGCCGGTATCCAGACCCTCCTCCATATACATTACCGTGACGCCCGTCTGTCGCTCTCCTGCCATTATAGCTCTCTGCATCGGGGCGGCACCTCTGTATTTCGGAAGCAGGGACACGTGGGCGTTTATACAGCCGTAGCGCGGATAATCCAGGACGGATTTCGGCAAAATCTTGCCGTAGGCAACCACGGCTATAAGCTCCGGGTCAACTTCTCTCAGCAGCTCGGCAAAGCCGTCGCCGCGCAGAGTATCCGGAGTATACACAGGAATGCCGTGCTCAAGTGCCAGCTCCTTCACGGGAGTGGGGGTCATGACGTTGCCCCTGCCGCGGGGCTTGTCTTTTCCGGTAACGACCGCAACCACCTGAAGTCCGCAGTCAAGCATAGTACCGAGGCACACCGCGGATATTTCCGGCGTGCCCATAAACATTATTCTCATATAAGCCTCTTATTCTTTACTCGGCAGCGTCCTTTATCTGCACGTCAATATACAGCTTTCCGTCCAGGTGGTCAAGCTCGTGGCATATTGCTCTGGCAAGCAGATCCTGACCTGTCAGCTCGAAGGTGTTGCCGTGGCGGTCGGTTGCTCTGACAGTCACCGATTTCGGACGCTTGGTAATTCCGCACTCGCCGGGGTTGGAAAGGCACCCTTCCTTCTCCCTCTGCTCACCGCTGAAAGCGATAATCTTGGGATTGATAAGCTCGTAAACCTCGCCCGGCTCTACCTCAATAACAGCGATACGGCGCAGAACTCCTACCTGCGGCGCGGCAAGACCGCAGCCCTCTGCGGCTCTCATCGTCTCGGTCATATCGTCAAGAAGCATACATATTCTGGGAGTTATCTCCTCTACGGGACGGCAGACCTTGCGAAGAATGGGGTCGCCGAATTTTACTATTCTGAGTTTTGCCATTTTATAACAATTCCTTTCTTCCTGACTCGGCTGACGAAGCTTTAATCGGTCAGCGGATTCAGGTCAACGGTTAAGGTGACGTCGCGCTTGACGGAAAATTCCGCGAGCAGCTCGCCGAACATACGGCGGCACTCATTGTTAAGACGGCACTTAACCACCATTTTCATTCTGTATTTATCGTTAACTTTATAGACTCTCGCCTCGAAGGGTCCGAAAACCACGAAGGGCAGATTGCCGTATTTTCCCTGCACCTTATCCCTAACGGACTTTGACAGCTCCAAAGCGCTCTTTGACAGGGTTACCTCGTCGTCTGCCGTTATCGTAAGATGCACCATGTCGCAAAAAGGGGGATATGACAGCTCCCGCCTTATGGCTATCTCGCCCTCGTAAAAGCTGTCGTAATCCTGCCGGCAGGCAAGGCGTATCGTCTCATTTGCAGGCGAATAGGTCTGTATAACCGCCACGCCGTCATCGCCGGCTCTGCCCGCTCTGCCGATGACCTGAGTCAGAAGCGAGAAGGTGCGCTCGTTGGCGCGGAAGTCGCTGACGTACAGCGAGGTATCCGCAAGAACTACGCCGACGAGGGTTACTCTCGGGAAATCATGTCCCTTGGCAACCATTTGCGTGCCGAGAAGGATATCCGCTTCCCCACGCCTGAAGCTCTCAAGCATGCGGTCGTAAGCCAGCTTCCCCGAGGTGGTATCGGCATCCATACGCATAACAGACATATCCGGAAGATACCTTCCCAGCTCTCCCTCCAGCTTTTGCGTACCGAAGCCCAAAAAGGACATCGCCTCGGAATTACAGGAAGGGCAAACGCGGGGAGTCTTTTGTGAATATCCGCAAAGGTGGCAAAGCATCTTGCCCCCGTCGGCATTCGAATGATATGTCAGCGACACCGAGCAACGGGGGCAGGTGATGACCTCTCCGCACTCCTTACAGCTGACCTGACTGGAATATCCGCGTCGGTTTAAAAACAGTATTGCCTGCTCGCCTCGCTTCCTCACCCCTTCAAGAGATTTTTGCAGCCTTTGGCTGATGGGAGAATTGTTACCCAGCCTCAGCTCCTCGCGCATATCCACGACTACTGCCTCGGGCAGCTTTGCACCGCCGTATCTCTCGCGCAAAGGAACGAGGGTATACTTTCCGCACTTCGCTTTGTAGAAGCTCTCTACCGAGGGTGTGGCGGATGCAAGAAGCATCAGAGCCTTGTGCTCACCGCAACGGAAGGCGGCGACGTCCCTTGCATGGTACTTGGGGTCGCTCTCGGATTTATAGGTATGCTCCTGCTCCTCGTCAATGACTATCA
>CAZBQN010000012.1:0-36972 GCA_964494135.1 uncultured Ruminococcus sp.
TTCATGCCTTTTTGTGCCTTGTAGCGCAGCGGAAAGGTATGGTCATAAATATGAAGCACGAAATAACGAGCCTTAACACAAAAAAGACGCTGTCGCAGTCGCTCAAAAAATTTATGGAACGAAAACCTCTGTCAAAAATAACCGTCAGCGAAATCATTGCCGACTGCGGTGTTAACAGAAAGACCTTCTACTATCATTTTGAGGACATATACGCCCTGCTCAAATGGACGCTGGAGCAGGAAGCCGTTGAGGTCGTGAAAAACTTTGATTTTCTCGTTAATCCCGAAGAAGCACTGATCTTCATCATTGATTATGTTGATGCAAACAAGCATATCCTGAACTGTGCCTACGACTCAATGGGACGTGAAGAGATGAAGCGCTTTTTCCACGCCGATTGCTACGGAGTCGTTCTTTCGATTATCGAATGTTATCAGGAGAAAAATCAAATTTACATCTCCGAGGGCTACAAGCAGTTCGTAACTAAATTCTACACCGAGGCATTTTCCGGTATGCTGATTGAATACTTTCAGAGCAAGGAAAAGCCGGATCGTGACGAAACTATAAGGTACACTCTGAAAATACTCAGAAAATCAATAGAAAGTATATTTAATTAAAGCCGAAAGTGCCGATAAGCAGGCACCCGTGTCAAATTTCGGCGTGATTTCGTTTTTTAATCCTTACGGCGCAAGCAGTATGAATCGGTTTTTCAAAAGCATATTATGCCCGAGAGGCAGGTTCGATAAAAAATATCGGTTATTTCGTCAACGGTTTCCTTTAGACCGTTGATGAGCCACATCATAGCCGTGTTATACAGGCAACCGATATACATATATAACCGGTACCTTTCAATGGACTTATAAGGCATTGTTCCGGCAATATCTTCATGAAAGTGATTTAAATAATCCAACAAAGCCGATCCGTACCCAAATCGATAAATATCGATAATCTGATTTGCATATTTACAAAAGTATTCAAAACTTTTATGAAGGTTCTCGTATGTGTAAAGATAATTTTCGGAATATACGGTGCTTTCACGAAACTCCTCCAAAACGTCGGCAATCAAGGTCGTTATGACATCTTCTTTTGATGAATAATTACGGTAAAACGAAGCCCGTGCAACACCTGCCTTGTCAACAATTTCGGAAATTGAAATTCTCGAGATACTTTTTTCATTCAGCAGATGAAATACCGTTGCTGTAATTCTTTCTTTTACCCTTTTATTTGCCTCTTTGCGCTTGTCCATAATAATTCTCCTGCAGTATGTGATATAATTCTGCATTTTTTGCATCAGGTTCACGGCTTGTTATAAAATACCGGAAATGATATAATCGTATATATTAGATTAAATTATATGTGTATACATTAAGTTTGTCAATAGACGATTTTTGAACGGATTTATTCTCGGATTCATATTTACGCGGTATGTCAAATCGGAAAAAACGGTGATGGATGTTACAGGCGTTGCAAAAAACATTTGCTTTTATCAGGAAAGTTACCTCTCAAAACCTATCCCGTCCGTCTCCCGTACGGCTATCCGTTGCAGAAATATATTCCCTATTTCAAGGACAAGGGTCCGAAAGGTCAAAGAAGCCTTGCACTGTTTTTCAGCGTCACGGGCTATTTGCTCGTTATCGTTGCGGTATTATTTACGAGAGGATCAACCGAACTGTACGTTATTTATTTGGAATATCTGCTATGCGGAGCACTGATAACCGCACTAGTATATTACGCCGGCATAAAAACGAGACGGCATTCCGTGTGGCAGCTTATCGGCGGAAGCATCCTGCCGGTCGTCGTTATTACTGTTTTAAAACTGATATTTGGTTAATAAAGGAGTGTTAAAATGAATTCAAAATTTATCTTGTCTTGTGAATCGACTGTGGATCTTCCGTTCTCATACGTAAGCGGAAGAAACATTCCAGTACTTTTTTACAGTTATCTCGTGGACGGTAAGGAATACGTTGACGATATGTTGAGAGATCCGGAGGCTCTTCCCAATTTTTATCAAATGCTTTCAAGCGGCAAAATGCCTTCCACATCTCAGCTCAACGAATTTCAGTATGAGGAATTCTTTGACGAACACCTGAAAAAGGGTGATGTTTTGCACATTGCTTTTGGCTCGGGAATGACCGGGTCGGTCAGAAATGCTCGCCGTGCGGCAGAAAAGATGAGAGAAAAATATCACGAACGCAAAATAATCGTAATCGATTCTCTGTGCAGCTCGTCAGGCTACGGTATGCTCGTAGACTATGCGGCAGATATGCGGGATACCGGCTCCACTATTGAAGAAACCGAAAAGTGGGTTCTGGATAACTGCATGAAGGTTCATCATCAGTTCTTTTCCACCGAGCTTGGCCACTACCGTCGCAGCGGAAGAATGTCGGGTGCTACGGCGATGATAGCAACTATTTTGGGTATTTGTCCCATTATGCGCCTTGACGATAAGGGAAAAATCATCGCTTACAGCAAAGTGAGGGGTAAAGCAAATGCCATAAAAGCCACCCTGGACACGATGGAACAGCACGCGATCGGCGGAAAAGATTATTCAGAGAAATGTTGGATATGCCACTCTGATTGCTTGGAAGACGCGGAAAAAACGAAGAAGGCTTTGAGGGAGCGTTTTCCGAACATCAAAGGCGATATTAAAATTTGTGACATCGGAACTATTATTGCTTCACATTGCGGACCCGGAACAGTCGCCGTTTTCTTTTTAGGTGACGATCGAGCACCTGAAAAAATAAAATAAACCCGTAAAAATCCTCCAAAGGTGTGTCGGAGATAATAAATGGGCAGATTATGCTTATTGAAGAACGCGATTATTATAAGGTGCGATATTTGGAAGAACGAACATTAATAAACAAAGAGGCTGTCTCAAATGCAAATTTCAGAGCATTTGAATCAGCCTCTTCTACATAACACCGTCGGGGTGAAAATAACTGCAAGGTATTGTAAATACAATCCGGTGTTTATCAGAGTTGACGGTTTCCGCTATCCACCGACACTTAAAACCGTGCTTTATCGGCCTTATTTATCAGAACATTTCGTAGACCCACATATAAATTTTTCAATTTATGTGTTGTGCGCCGACCATCACAATAATGATAAGTCGGCGCACTTTCCTTAGACATTATCTGCTTGACGGCGATGCTCCGCTTCAAAAGCAGCTCGGTGCCGCGCGCCAAGCTTTCACTTCATTATCAAGCAGTCTGAGCATGTGTATAAGTCTTAGCAGTACGCCCAAGCCAAATCAACATTTTCTATGAGAGAGTTTCGGCGTGAAGCTAAACTTATGCCACCACATACACGATTTTAGTAAATACAGTCTGCCGCGAACGAAAAGCTTTGCTGTATTTTTTAAGAAGTATGACAAAACCGCCTTTCGTAATTCCGCCCTGCAATATTATTTCTTCGATGAGGACGATGAATTCTGTGCATTCGCCGCGATTTGAAGCACGCGGTAAATCAACTCAAGCAGAGCTATGACCATATCGTTTATGTATTCGATATTATAGAGGCGGAACAGCTTCTTGCACATTTCCAGCTCTTCCTCGGTCGCCAGCCCTTCCTTCTTCATAATCTCGTAAGCGCGCTCCTGCGCTTTCTTCTCGGTCTTCAGGACAAAAATCGACATAATGAAAGACATAAGATACAGAGCAACCGAAAGAGCGGTGAGAATGATAGTGCAAACACCGGCAGTGCTTGTGAAAACGAACAAATCAAGCAGTACGCCGATAATGACCATCGGAACGAAAGCTACCGGACCGAAGTATATCAACGGCGTCAGCCGAACGCGGGTCTTCATATCCGGATCGTTTTCATCGTCAAGAACTGCAAGCGAAGACTTTTGCGCCGCCATTGCAAGAGACGTCACGCTGTCTTTTTGCCAAGTCAGCCGTCTGAGTCTGACCTTTCCGAAATAGTGGCTGTAGCTGTTGCCGAACAAAATCGAACCGGTCTTTGAAACCTTGATTTTTTGAAGTCCGTGCCTATCCAGTATCGTTCTGGCAATCGTTTCACCTGTTTTGCCGCAGCTGTTTTTCTTCCTGTTGTATACGACATAGCTGATTGAAAGATAAATCGAAACGCAAAAAGCAAATATGGAAGCGATAACCAAAAGTACTACCACCACACCCATCGCAACGATTATCCCATCCGAAACACCGTCAAGCACTCCGTCCGACATTCCACGTAAAAAATCAACAAAATCTGACATATCGTCCTCCTTGACATTTAAAATATTTTAAAAATCGTAATCTCTAACCTTGATTTTAGCAGATTATTTTTGGCGTGTCAATATCTAAAAATGCTTTTCTCTCTGCACAGGTGTATGCTTCATAAGAATTACGGATTCATCAGCCGGGCTTTCACCATCGCTTTTCGGACTCGGAATCTACAAAAGGAATAAGCCGATTTCTCAAAAGATCAAGTGCCATATTCCTTTTCTCTTCAGGCCAACGCTCGCCTTTGAGCATACTGGTACAGCAACGAAACCAAGCTAAAGGATGAAGCCATCTTATTTCGGGACAGCTCTTTTCCGCCTCCTCCTCCGTATCAGAGCCGAAATAGCCACGGAAGAAATCACGGTAAATCTCTTTGACTGTCGCCAAAGGCATTTTATAAAACGCGTAGTATTCATCATGCTCCGGAGCAGCGTATATCATCGAGAAAAGTATTCTTGAAATATCGAACATGGGGATACCCGTGCTGAGTTCTCCCATATCTATCAAGCAACATTCGCCGTCCTGAACCATAATATTGTTGATATTTAAGTCGCCGTGTATGAGTGTATCACCATCGGGCACAAGGTCAAGAAAACGGTAGAGGTAATTTCTTTCCCCGTCGGTAATTCCGGTGATATTATTTATATCCGCCCGGTTTGAATTCTTGAATGATGGAATATCCGGATCCTTCGTATGTATTGAGTGCACCTGCTTGCAAATATCAGCATACATACGGACGTATTCGTCCGTCTTTGTACTGTCGATACGAATCAGCTCCCCCAGCGTTTTGGATTTGATAAGCTCGTAGACAACACCCACTCTTCCGCCTGCCTCTACGATATCGTAAGATATTGCCGTAGGAATTCCCATAACAAAGGCTTTTTTCGCAAGTGCCTTTTCGTATTCAATGAACTTTGGGTCTGTATTGTCGTAATATAATTTAATGATAGTCTCGTCATCAATGCGGTAGCACTCACCGCATGCACCTCTGCCGATTATTTCACAGCCATCGATGCTGATACTGCGCGTCAATGGCACGATATCCATAATTTCAGAGAAACCGGTGACGTCGAAGATGCCCATAACATCGGCATTCACGTTGACGATTCTGAAAGTCTTGCTTCCGCAACGTTTTTTTGCGCTCAAAATGACCCGCAGTCCTGCGCTGGAAATGTACTCAAGCCCCTCCGTATCTATTATTATACCATCCGTGTCGCCCGGTGCAGAAGACAAAACCTCACCGAATTGCGGTGAATTTGCGGAATTGATACTTCCCTCAACCGATACGTACGTCATATTATTTTTTATTTCAACAGTTGCTTGCATATTTTCTCAATTCTCCTCCAAATACTTCCCATGCAGTGCTTTATTCGACATCAAACCCGACGGTCAATATATTCTTGCCGTCCCTGTTTTCATACCTTACCTCACTCGCAGATCTCTTGACCAGGAAAATTCCCAGTCCGCCTACTTTCCTTTCCTCAGCGGAAAGCGTAACGTCAGGGTTTCTCTCGGCTGTCGGGTCATAGGGCACACCGTCATCCTCAAAAACGAGGATAAGTTTACCGTTGTCTGTGCAAAGGGTAAGCTTCGCCGATTTGGCTTTGCTGTAAAAGACGATGTTCGAATAGATTTCATCAATTGCCGCCTGCACTTTGTTTTTCACACCCGAAGGCAATGACATTGCGTCAAGCCTTGCATTGGCAAAATTCAGTACCGAGCTTATCGACTCTCTGTCCGGCAGGGTGCATAAGGTGCTTTCGTTTTCGGTGTAATTCATTCGCATACAAAGCATGGTTATATCGTCAAACTGCTCCGCATTCTCTGCAAATCCGTCAACATCTGCACGGACGTGCTCGCAAATTTTCACAGGATTTCTCTCGCTGTCGGATACGGCTTTCAGCAACCTGTCCTCTCCGTACAGCTTGTGTTCCGGATTCTCTGCCTCGGTAACGCCGTCGGTATAGAGGAATATCCCGTCGCCGGGCGCAAGGCTGATTTCATACTTTCTGTACCTTGTACCGTCCATTCCGGCAAGTACGAGGTTGGGACGGGCGCGCAGAAACTCGGCAGCACCGGTTGCCCTTAGCAAAACCGGCGGATTGTGTCCGGCGTTTACGTACTGTAAAGTGCCTGTTTCGGTGTTCAGCATTCCCATCCATGCCGTAACAAACATCTCTGCCTCGTTATTCTCGCACAGAGCACGGTTAGCATCGTTGAAAACTTCATCAATCCCCCTGCCGCTCTTGGCAAGATTTTTCAAAAGCGTCTTTGCCCTCATCATAAACAAAGCTCCGGGTATACCCTTTCCGGACACGTCGGCTATAAGGAAGACAAGATGCTTTTTGTCTGTAAGGTAAAAGTCGTAGAAGTCGCCGCCGACCTCTTTTGCCGCATCCATTGATGCAAAAATATCAAAATCCCGACGCTCCGGATAAGGCGGAAAAACAGACGGCAGGGCGGAATGCTGAATCTGTCTTGCGAACTCAAGCTCGCGGTCAATTCTGCTCTCCGCCTCGGCTATAAACTTTTTCAACGTATCTACCGTCGCATTTATATCATCCGAAAGCGAGGCAAACTCCTCCTGCTCTCGCACGTTGACCTGTACGTTCAAATTTCCGCCCGTAATCTGAGCCAACGAATTATTTATCCTGTGAATATTATCAACGATCAATCGCTTTATGAGAAAATAAACGTTTATGAACAGCGCGGCAAATACCAATACCTCCATAAACATAAGTATACTTACCGCGATATTGCGCGAGAACATTGCTTCGGACACGGGAATTGCCGCAATCAGGAAGAAGCCCTCCGACACCGTATAAATACAGTAGGACTCAATTCCTTGCACCGTCGCCGTAAAACGCACTCCCGACTTGGTTTCAGTAAACGCATCGCCGTTTTCAATAGCTATTTGTCCCTCGTGTCCGCCGTTATCGCTGACAATTCTGTAATTCTCATCACAGACGATAATTCCGCCCTGCCTTCCGATATGACGGTTTTTGACTGCCAGCTTGACGCGCTCGGCAAGATCACTCTGAAACTGCTCGGCATTATATCCGACCTGGACGAATCCTCCGTCCTGCAAAGCAACCCCTGCATATTTACGGCTGATATTGCCGTCAGCCGATATCGGCTGATAGCTTTGTACGAGGCTTTGTTGCCCGTCCAACAAACGCAAAAACTCACTCGATTGCTCGCCCTGTGCCATATCAATTCCGACGAAATCGGGATTTGTACTTCCGCAAATAACGCCGTCTTTGCCAATCAGATTGATTTCCGCCACATTATATCGCCTCATCAGCTCGGTGAGCTTATCCTGAGTGTCGGCGAGGGTAACCTCGGTTGAAACAGCCTCGGTGATTTTAAGCAAATTGCTGTCCGATGCCTCGATAACGTCTTCCGACACGTCATCCAGATTCAGTT
Source organism: uncultured Ruminococcus sp. (assembly GCA_964494135.1). Classification (GTDB taxonomy): domain Bacteria; phylum Bacillota; class Clostridia; order Oscillospirales; family CAG-272; genus UBA1740. Next base: position 7,647 of record CAZBQN010000012.1, read on the forward strand.
TCAAAAGGTTATCGGCATTTGAATATGCAATTTCCGTTTGCAAAACTCCCGTAAACAGACTGGTAACGCAGAATGCACTCACGATACATATCAACAGGATAAACTGAAATACCTGTGCAATCTGTCTGGCACCTGACCTCTTCTTTTTTTCTTTGCCAATGAGTGCAACCGCAATCAAAGAAAGCATAACCGAAATACCGTTGCACAAAATCATCGGTATTGCACATATCTCAACTATGCTGTATGAGGTATATATATCGTTCATATTCGTAATGAACAACAAAAGTATATGTAACACCTCGGTGGTGACACCGATCGCCAATCCGTAAAACCAGGATGGCTTTTTGTTATCAAACATAAACTTCCGGCATCCCGCTCCAAAAAGACCTGCCATAACACAGGCAAGCGAACACGCAAGCCGACTGAATGCTCCCGCGCCCCACAGTGTGGCTAACCAGCGGTGAGTTCCGCCTATCACACCTGCAATAATTCCCGCAGGTCCTCCGAACAAAAGCCCGGCAGTCAGCGGTGCCGCATTGCGCACGTTAAGGACAGCACCCGAAACCGGGATTCCGAACTCGGTGGAAAGCACCGCAACACCGCCGAACAGCAGTCCCACAAGCAACTGCTTTGCCCAATATTTTATCTTCCCAAATCGGGTTTTTCGATCTGCGATATACAGAATAACAGACAAGACAACAGGCAAAAGCGTTGCGCTTGCAAGTCTGAATACCGTTATAAAATCATATTTCATACTTCACCTTTTTAATTCTTCACCAAAGGCTGTTTTGAGATAAATCCCGGAGCACTCTGTCTCAGGTTAAATATATCACAAAAACAATATATTGTCAATGGTACAGATTGCTGTCCTTTTTAATATAAATCGCATTGTCCCTTGCAAAAATATATTCAGACAGACGAGTAAGTCTTTTCTTGCGATTTTGCCGAGAGTTGAAAAAGCCGGGAGTTACTTGAAAAAGTTGTACTGAGGCATAAAACGCCGATAAAATCGCTACGCTGTAATGCTGATAACGGTATCAAACGATATTTCTAACGTCTCTTTGCATTTGCAGTGCTTTGTTTCGGTTCTGCCGTCAGAATATTTCAGAGTTAACGTTTCGGTGTCAAAAACGTTTTTGAACAGAACCTTTTTAGGTTTTTCGGATCTGAGCACAGCGCAAGTCAGAACGCCGTCCTGCATCTGTGCGTCTATCAACACACCGCCGTAGCTGCGCAAGCCGCTGAAGGAAATTTTGCCTTTTCGCCATTTCTTCGGAATTGCCGGGAACAGATGAATATAGCCAATATGTTCCTGCAACAGCATTTCCTGAACGGCATCGCAATATCCGAACAGTGCTTCCAACGTAAACGGACGGTAATGCCATGAAGAGTAGCCTTTATTTTTAAAATCCCCGTTAAGGTGAAAACCGTTTTCTTCCACAAATCCGTCAGAGAAAATCCAAAGCTTACGATATGCGTTATCGCCGTCTTCCGCCATGGCGTAAATCTGCGCGCACATAGGGAAGGAAAAGCCTACCCAACCGCTCGTTCCGAGGCTTTCTATCTCGCTTAAAGAATTTTCGTATAGACGTTTGTGTTCTTCTGTATCGTAATTAATAAGATGAAGGGGATACATACACATCAGATGCGAAAAATGCCTATGCGATTCTCTGAGTCTTTCATTTCTGTCTAAGCCGATATATTTACCGTCTATTATATGTATATCGTCAAGTTTTTCTAACGCAGAACGGTATTTTTCGCCGTCGATACCGAGTTTTTCGCAATAGCCTGCAAGCGTTCTGAACAAATATCGCATTAACGCCAGATCAAAATTGCTGTTTGGAATGAGATATGCACTTCTTTCGTTATCGTGAATTTCGGGAGATGACGAAAGCGGAAGATAAAGCTTACCGTCTTTTTCTTCAAGTATGCCGAGCAGAGCTTCGCCTATTTCCGCAAAAAACGGATAGGCTCTGTCCTTTAAAAATTCTTCGTCGGCGGTATACAGATAATATTCGTCAAAGCTCTGTGCAGACCAGATCGACATCGTAGGCGAATACGAGTATTGCGCCCATCCGCCCATCTGTTTGCCGTCAAGAGTAGATACGCCCGGAACGATCAAGCCGTCAACGCCGTAAAACTCCTTTGCATACTTCTCAAACTGTGCTTTCATCGACCCAAGATAATCAATAAAGACCCGTCCCTCTTCAAGATGGTTTCCCTTCAGATAGGACTGGTATGAAAGCTGCGTATTCGTGTCATGGTGATAATCGCCCTTCCACGGCGGAAGTTTGTCGTTATCTGCCGTCCATACTCCCTGAAGCGGCATGGGGTAAAAGCCTTCTCTGCTGCAAGAGCCGAGCAGGTAGTACGAACGGTAATAAACTTTTTCAATCATTTCGTCGTTTAAGTCTATGCAGGATTTATTCCAGTAATTTTTCCACCAATCTATATGCTCTTCTTTAAGGCGTTCATAACCTGTCTTCGACGCATCCGAAAGAAGCCGTTTTGTTTCTTCGACATAATCCGCACAATCCGAATTATTGGCTATCGTAAAATAAAGCTCACTGCAATTATCGCGCGGTACTTTTAGCATAAAAATACCGTACTGCAAATCCGTCGCCGTTCTTTGAACGTAATAAATAAAATTCCCGTCTTCAACTCTTTCCGCATCGGGATAACACAATCCCGAACTGCCTATATACAGGGATATGCAGACTTACGGTATAATCGCCCTTGATTTTCGCCACACCGATAAATCTCGTTGCATGCGCAAAAAATTCCGCAAGCATATCTTCCGATTTCACCGTGGCAACAGCAGACTGTATATCGAGTTCGGAGACTGTGTCTTCATCGGTTTTACCGAAGTCAAGTTCTATCCTGCCCGCAGTAATCTTGCTCGGATAGGGATCGCTATAAATCGACTCAAACCGACGCACCCGTTCCTTCCAATCATTTTCATCTGCGCTTTTGGAGAGGTTAACAAGGTTTTGGTAATTAAAGTCCTTTCTCAAAGTATCGGGATGATCTCTCAAATCCCATAAATCCACCCTGTCCAATGATATACGCAGCGATCCGTCTCCGTATATAATGCACCCGATTTTACCGTTCCCCAAAGGAATTCCTTCATCCCAGTTTTTTATGCTTTTATCATAATGCAAATTATATTTTCCCAAATTCATAAGTTTCCCCTGCCTTTTCGTTTGATTGAAATTTATTATTCACATACGTTTTACAAAATAAGACGGTAAAGCTGAATATCACGCCTTGACATATTGCCAACAAACATTTAATTAAATGAACGTTTTGTCCAACCTCTCCACTATTCACTTTTACTTATTACCTTCCAAATCCCCGAGGTATTAGTGAAGAAGTAAAAAGTAATCCCCAAGGATAAATCCTCGGGGATTTGGCAGGGGTAGCAAGATTCGAACTTACGAATAAAGGAGTCAAAGTCCTTTGCCTTACCGCTTGGCGATACCCCTGCGTACCGTTTGATTATAACACAAAAACACATAGTTGTCAAGAAAATTTTGACGAAGGATTTGAAAGGCCGGCGCACAACCGTAAAAATGGTAATAATTAAAGATTTTTCGTCGGAATTTCGGGTTATTATTGATATTTGGATTGACATTTTCGGATAATAGCGTTATAATGTTCGTAAACAAGCATAACAAAGATATTAAAGACATAACAAGGAGAAAACTATGTACAACGAATGGTCACTTGACGTGCTGTATCGGGGCACGGACGACCCAAAGCTCAGCGAGGATATGAAAAAGCTGGAGGCCTTGATAACAGAGTTCAAAGCAAAAGTCGGCGGATTAACCTACGATGACCCGATTAAGAGTCTGCGCGAAATTACGGTGCTTGACGAGGAGCTGTCCGTGCTGATAAGACGGCTGGCAAGCTATTTTGCCCTGCGTCGTTCGGTAAACAGCCGTGACACCGAGGCATCCGAGTATATGACTAAGATACAGGCATTGACCTCGAGCACCGCAAAAGAGAGCGCGATGTTCAGAAAATATGTGGGCGGTATCGAAAATCCGGATGCAATTCTGGACTCTGACAAGCTGCTGTCGGAATATAAATTCCATTTCAGCGAAATCAAGGAATCGGTCAAACACAATTTGTCCGACGAGGCAGAGGAAGTGTTCGCAAAAATGAACATTTCCGGAGGGGACGCCTGGGGCGATCTGTTCTCATACCTGACGGCGACCGTTGAGGTAGATTACAAGGGTGAGAAGACGAACCTGCCGGCAATACGTGGCATGGCTGAAAGCGGCGACCCCGAGGTCAGAAAATCCGCGTACGAGGCAGAGCTTGCCTGCTATTCCAAAATCAAGGACTCCATAGCCTTTGCGCTCAACAGTATTAAGGCGCAGGTCAACACCGAGGTCGAGCTTCGCGGTTACGACAGTGCGCTTGACATGACTCTCCGTCAGTCAAGAATGAAGCGCGAAACTCTGGACGCCATGTTCGGGGCAATGCGTGAGTATATGCCGAAATTCCGCGAATATCTGAAGCAAAAAGCAAAGCTCCTCGGTCACAAGAACGGGCTTCCCTGGTACGATATGTTCGCACCCATGGGCAAATCAGGCGGAAAGACCTTTACTCCCGAGGAGGCGCACGAATATCTCGTAGAGCATTTCAAAGACTTCGCGCCAGACCTTGCACAGATGGTCGACGAGGCGTTCAAGAACGACTGGATCGATTTCTTCCCCCGCGCTGGTAAGGCAGGCGGTGCCTTCTGCGACAATCTGCCTTTTGTTAAACAGAGCCGTATTCTCACCAACTTCAACGGCAGCTTCAGCTCTGTCGTGACGCTGGCGCACGAGCTGGGACACGCATATCACGGTATGCTTATAGAGGATCACCGTCCTCTCAATACCGATTACTCCATGCCCGTGGCGGAAACCGCTTCCACCTTCAACGAAACCGTTATCGTCAGCGACGCCATTGCAAAGGCAGAGGGCGAAGAAAAAATAATGCTCATTGAAAGTCAGCTTCAGGACAGCACTCAGATTATACTTGATATATATTCAAGATTCCTGTTTGAGGACGAGGTTTTCAACCGCAGAAAAAGCACCTTCCTCTACGCAAACGACTTAGAGGAAATCATGCTGAACGCTCAGCGCGAGGCTTACGGCGACGGACTTGACCCCGATTATCTGCATCCCTATATGTGGTGCTGTAAGAGCCATTATTACAGCACGGGTATCAGCTACTACAATTTTCCCTACGCCTTCGGCGGTCTGTTCGCCCGGGGTCTGTACGCAAAGTTTTTGAAAGAGGGCAAGGCTTTCCTGCCGAAATACCGCGCGCTGCTCAAAGCCACCACGGTTGACACGGTAGAGAACGTGGCAAAGGTCGCGGACATCGATCTGACGAAGCCCGAATTCTGGCGCGCAAGCCTCGGGATTATCGCAGACCAGATTGACGAGTTTATCAAAGAGACGAGTAAATAAGCTGCATTGACCGCTGCTCTGGGATAAATGAAAACATAAAAACAAACCCCAAAGCAAAAAGCGCTGAGAAATCCGTTAGAAAGATCTCAGCGCTTCTTTATTTTTGAAAGAGAGCGAATTTTATTTGTCAGCCGAAGAAGCACCGATTTGCTTTACATTCTTACCCGAGCAGCACGTCGGTGACCAGCATGACGGAAAAGCCGACAAGCAAAGCATAGGTCGCGCCCCGCTCGCTTCCGTGGGCATGAGTTTCCGGAATCATCTCGTCGCTGATGACGTAGAGCATCGTTCCGCCGGCAAACGCAAGGGCAAAGGGCAAAATCGCAGTGGAAATACTGACGGCAAAATAGCCTATCAAGGTGCCGACGACCTCGACAAGTCCTGTGACCGTAGCAAGCACGAAGGTCTTGCGGGGGCGGATACCAGCGGCGAGCATGGGACCGATGATAACCATGCCTTCGGGTATGTTTTGCAAAGCTATACCGCCTGCAATTATCATCGCCTGTGTCGTATCTCCGGAGCCGAAGCCCACACCTGCGGCAATACCCTCGGGCAGATTGTGTATTGCAATAGCTAAAACGAACAAAAGCACCTTGCTGAGATGGGCGTTGTGATGAGCCTCCTTGTCGCTGCCCACAAGTTTATGTAAGTGAGGCACTAATTTGTCTATGAAGTTAAGGCAGACGGCACCGGCGAAAATGCCTGCAACAGTGATAAGTATTCCGTATTCTCCGCCATACTCCAGCGAGGGAATGATAAGTCCCAGCACTGCCGCCGCCAGCATAACGCCTGCGGCAAAGGACAGAACTATATCCGAAAACTTATGCGATATATTTTTGAAAACAAAGCCTATCACAGCACCGATAACGGTAGCACCGCCCACACCGAGGGCGGTCAAAAGTACCATCTCCATAATTCAAACCTCCACTGCCCCTTCAAAGATACACCGAAAGTCACCTGCTCTTATTTGTCTGATTTCTTCCGGGTCAACAAACGCCAAAGCATTCATAAAATCCTACTGCTTTTCAGGGTCGGACACAGTATATCAAAAATTCGCTCGTATGTCAATAATATCGGGAAAGGTTATTGACACTTAGGGAAAAACGTGATACAATTTATTTCAGAATCCACATACAATTTTCTATTAACAGGAGGAACAATCAAAATGTGTGACAACACTAAATTCTTCATCTGCGAGCATTGCGGTAATCTGGTAGGCGTGATTAACGATGCAGGCGTACCTATGATGTGCTGCGGACAAAAGATGACCAAGCTGGAGCCCGGCACGGTTGAGGCAAGCCACGAGAAGCATATTCCGGTAGTAACCGTAGACGGAAATACCGTAAAGGTAGCTGTAGGCTCTGCAGTGCATCCCATGACCGAAGAGCACAGCATTCTGTGGGTATACCTTCAGACAGACAAGGGCGGTCATCGCAAGTGCCTTGAGGTAGGTAAGGCTCCCGAGGTTACGTTTGCTCTCGCTGATGAAAAGCCCGTAGCCGCATACGCATACTGCAATCTCCACGGCTTGTGGAAGGCTGAAATTTGACACGGGGGTATACTTAATATGAATTCAAAGGTACATGAGCTTATCAATCAGCAGATAAACAAGGAGTTCTATTCCGCATATCTGTATCTGGATTTCTCAAATTATTTTGAGAATGCAGGACTTGACGGCTTTGCCAACTGGTATAAGATTCAGGCGCAGGAAGAAAGAGATCACGCCATGCTTTTCTATCAGTATCTGCATAATGAGAATCAGAAGGTAACGCTGGAAGCCATCGCCAAGCCCGACAAGGTTTTCACCTGCAATATGGATGTACTGAAAGCAGGTCTTGAGCATGAGAAGTACGTCACCTCGCTGATCCACGACATTTATGCCGAGGCATACGAAGCAAAGGATTTCCGCACAATGCAGTTCCTTGACTGGTTCGTAAAGGAACAGGGCGAGGAGGAGACCAATGCCAATGACTTGATCTCCAAAATGGAGCTGTTCGGCTCCGACCCCAAGAGTCTGTATATGCTCAACCAGGAGCTGGCCGCAAGAGTATATTCTACGCCCTCGCTTGTTTTGTAATTTACAGCTCTTAAAAACAACACGCATTTCCGAATAACAAATGAAAAAGGCGAGAGAGTTTAATGGACTTTCCCGTCTTTTGCTTTTATCTTGATTTTCAGGATAAGGTTAAAATTCTTCTGATTTCTCCGCTTCTGTTTGCTTTTGTTCTATCTCCGGTTTCACAAAAATCTTTTATTTCTCCCCTATCTCTCACCGTGAGTGTCAGCCTGCGGTTCCGGAACAACAACAGTCCCATAACTGCCTATTTTCCGAAAAGCTTAGCAAAAAAGCCTTTCTTCTCACAGCTTTTCTCAATCGTGCCGATAACCTTTACGCCCTCAGCCTCAATGGCAGAAATCATCGCCTCGCGGTCAATATCCTCGTGGCATACTACGGTGCACTCCCCCGTGACGTGGGACGTCTTCACACACTTGACCTTCGGGTCGCGCTTTACCACTTCATTGACACGGGACTCGCACTTTTCGCACATCACTCCGTCAAGAGTCAATACGATTTCTATCATAACACACCGTCCTTTTTTGTTTACAAGACAAATATATCATATTCCCCATGTTTTTTCAAGTCCGCGGCAAATTGTTCTTTTATAAAACTTTTTATATTTTTATTGTAAAAAACACTTTGATGTGCTAAAATATAACCTAACAAAAGGAGAGGTGCAATGAAGGCAGTTATTAAGATAGGAACGTCCACCCTGACCTATGAAAACGGGTGTGTAAATTTACGGAGAATATCGGCACTGTGCCGTGCAATAAGCGACGTGAAGAATTCCGGTCACCAAATCATTCTCGTTTCCTCGGGAGCAATAGGAATGGGCGTCGGAAAGCTGAAGCTGAAGGAACGCCCCTCTGACATAGCGGGGAAGCAGGCGTGTGCGGCTGTGGGGCAATGCGAGCTGATGTACATATACGACAAGGAATTTGCACAGTATAATCACACGGCAGCCCAGCTTTTGCTCACAGCACCCGACCTGAAATGCGAGGACAGGCACAGCAAGTTCACCTCGACTATTGAAAGGCTCTTGGAGCTTGGCACGATCCCTATCATAAATGAGAACGACACCGTCGCCACAGAGGAAATTGAATTCGGCGACAACGACACTCTTGCCGCGCTGGTAGCAGAGAGTGTGAAAGCGGATCTGCTGATACTTCTGTCGGATATTGACGGGCTTTACACCACCGACCCCAGATGTGACAAGACGGCGACTCTCATTGAGTCTGTCAGCGAGCTGACCGAGGATATTATTGCTCTCGGCAAAGGCGCAGGCACAAAACTCGGCACGGGTGGCATGCAAACTAAGCTTCGTGCAGCCGGGATTGCAACCTCGGCAGGCTGTGATATGGTTATTGCAAACGGTGCGTATCCCGAGCTTCTGTACGATATATTCGACGGAAAATCCGTCGGCACCAGATTTTTCAGCAAAGGAAAAAAGTGATTTTATGACCGCAACACTTGAAATAATGAAGCGCGCGGCTGAGGCAAAAGATAAAATGCACAGCGCACGGAGCAAGACAGATGCCGCGTTACTTGCCATTGCGGACGCGCTGATAAACAACACCGAAAAAATACTTGAAGCTAACGGCATAGACTGTCGCGAGGCTCAAAGCAAGCTGGGAGAAGTAATGATCGACAGGCTAAGGCTCAGCGAAGCCCGTATTGCCGCAATGGCAGACGGAATCCGTCAAATCGCCGCCCTGCCCTCCCCCCTCGGCGTCACACTTGAAGAGAATGTCCGTCCAAACGGACTGGTAATTAAAAAGGTTTCCGTCCCACTGGGCGTAATAGCCGTAATTTACGAGAGCCGTCCCAACGTTACCTCGGATGCCGCGGCACTGGCTCTGAAAAGTGGAAACGTATGTATTCTCCGCTCGGGCAAGGAGGCGTACCGTTCATCACGTGCGATAGTGGATACTATGACCGAGGCAGCGTGCAAAGCAGGGCTTCCCGAATATGCAATACAGTTGGTCGAGGACACCGAGCGCAAAAGTGCCGAGGAGCTGATGAAGGGCAGAGGCTACATCGACCTGCTGATTCCCAGAGGGGGCGCGGGGCTGATACGCTCATGCGTGGAAAAAGCCACCGTACCCTGTCTTGAAACCGGCACGGGTATATGCCACGTATACGTTGACAAGGACGCCGACCTTGAAAAGGCGATAAGGATACTCGACAATGCAAAAACCTCTCGCCCTTCGGTATGTAATGCGGCAGAGGTTTGCATAGTCCACAGAGATATTGCGAAAGAATTTCTCCCTATGGTCAAAAAAGCACTGGTTGACGACAGAATTGCCGCCGGGCTTATCCCCGTGGAGCTTATCACCGACCGGGAAGCCGGGAAAATAATCGGAGGCACGCCGGCAAACGAAAGCTCCTTCGATACCGAATATCTGGATTACCGCTTGGCGATTTGCATAGTTGATTCCGCAGACGAGGCTGTCAAACATATTGCAAGACATTCGACAAAGCACAGCGAGGCAATCGTCACCGAGTGCGAGAGCACGGCAGAGCTTTTCCTCTCGGCTGTTGACAGCGCTGCCGTATATCACAACGCCTCGACGCGTTTTACCGACGGCGGAGAATTCGGTCTCGGCTGTGAGATTGGTATATCCACGCAGAAAATGCACGCCAGGGGGCCTGTCGGAATAAAAGAGCTCACCACATATAAATATATAATAAAAGGATGCGGTCAGGTAAGATGAAAATCGGTTTTATAGGTTGCGGAAATATGGGCGGCGCGCTGGCAAAGGCGGTGTCGCGCTGTGAAGGCACAAAAATTCTACTGTGCGACCATAACAAAGACAAGCTTTCCGCGCTTGCCAAGGCGACCTCAGGCAAAGAGACAGATGACAAAACAATAGCCCGTGAGTGCGCGTTTTTGTTTATAGGCGTCAAGCCATACGGCGTATCCCCCCTGCTTTCTTCTCTTTCGGATGAGTTAAAAGTCAACACGGGTGGCTGTGTCGTCTGCATGGCGGCAGGTGTGACAATAGAGCAAATATCCGAAGCCATAGGCTTCCCCTACCCCGTAATCAGAATTATGCCCAACACACCGGTTGCCTACGGCGAGGGCATGACCCTGGCGTCCGCTAACGCTGAGGTAAGCGACGAGACGTGGGAAGCTTTTGCCGACATAATGGCGCGTACCGGCAGACTTGACAGAATAGAGGAAAAATATATTGACGCCGCCTCTGCGGTGTCCGGCTCAGGTCCCGCCTTCGTTTATATGTTCCTTGAGGCACTGGCGCAGGGCGGTGTCAAGGCAGGTCTGCCCTATGACAAGGCTCTGTCCTACGCAGAGCAGACCCTGATCGGCGCATCCGTCGTGGCAAGAGAGGACGGGCGTGACACGGAGAGTCTGAGGATTGCGGTATGCAGTCCCGGCGGCAGCACCATAGAGGGTGTCGGCAAGCTTCTTGAAGGTAATTTCGGCAAATGTGTTGAAGAAGCCGTTATGGCAACCTTTGAAAAAGCAAAAAAGCTGGGAAAGACCAAATAAGAAAGAGCCGTAAAATTCATTGAATACCATGATCTTTTTGTTTTTTCAACAAACCGGGGCATATTCATTTACAGCGAAGTACAAAAAGTTGATAAAAATTAAAAAAAGACTTGCTTTTTTTCGATACGTATGGTATAATACATCTTGTCAATTTATGATAAATAAAAAATTTATATAAAATTAGTCCCTCGGGGCTTGATTTTAGGAGGTGTCAAAATGGCTAAGTGCAGCATCTGCGGTAAGGGCGTGACCTTCGGACACAACGTTTCTCACTCCAACCGTAAGACCAACAGAACCTGGAAGCCTAACATTCGTAAGGTTAAGGCTGTTGTTAACGGTACTCACCAGACCGTTTGCGTTTGCTCTCGTTGCCTTCGTTCCGGAAAGGTCGAGCGCGCATAATGCTAAAAGCTCCGCTGTTACAGGCGGAGCTTTTGTTTTATAAAGTTAATAAAGTTAAAAGTCTGATTTAACTTTTACGTTTTGATTTATGAAGATTAAAGTTGCAATAACGGACGAAAGAATATCCGGGGAATGTAAGAGAAGTCTTGAGCTTTCGGGCTTTCATCTTATCACCCTTCCCCCTGACAAAAGGCTCTCCCCGGCGGTAGCCTCTCACACCGATATGCTGATTTGCCGGCTGGGTAGTGAGCTGATAGCAAATGCCGGTTATTTTGACAGCGAGCCGGTACCCTTTTCGGATATATGGGAGCTGTGCCGAAAAAGCGGTATTACTCTCTATTTTACAGATGACGAAATATCCCCGGAATACCCGATGGATTGCAGGCTGAACGCCCTTGCCTTAGATGGCAAATTGTTCTGCAAGTCGGATACCGTGTCGAGTTATTTAAAGCAAAAAGCCGAGAAAATTGGTATGAGCATAGTTCACGTAAAGCAGGGATACCCTGCCTGCACGGTTCTGAAGCTTGACGATACCCACGCGGTGACGGCTGACCGCGGCATGGCGGCGGCAATGAGAAAATCCGGAATTACAGTCACCGAAATACTCCAGGGAGCGATTTCTCTACCCCCTCACGACTACGGCTTTATCGGCGGCTGCGCAGGGGTATACGAAGGCGTAGTTTATTTCACCGGCGACCCGAGACTTCACCCCTCTTTTCCCGACATTAACCGAGCGATAAGCGATGCGGGCCTAATTTGGCGCGCCCTGTCCGGAGATGTCCTCACCGATGTCGGAGGAATTCTTTTTCTTGATGGCACTCTCGAATAGAACTGTGCAAACAGGTCCGATAAGAATACCTATAAAACCGAACAGGGTATAGCCGACGTACAGGAATATCAGAGTCACCAGCGGATGTATCCCCAGATTTTTGCCGAGGATTTTCGGCTCGGCAAGCTGCCTTATTACCGTGTGTACAACGTAAAGTATTATGAGCCCTATTGCCAGCGAGCCGGTACCCAGAACAAACTCGTATATGCACCAGGGCACAAGCACCGTGCCGACACCGAGAATCGGTAACAGGTCAACCACCGCCAAAAGCAGCGCGATAAGAAAGGCGTAAGGCATACGCAGAATAAGCATTCCCACCAACATTGTCACAAAGGTTATCAGCATCAGAAGGAGGTAGGAGCGCAGGTATCTTGCCGCAACCCAGAATACGCCGTTCTTGAAGTGCGATATACCCTCTCGCATCTGCTTTGGTATCAGTTTCAAAATAAAGCCGTTTATAATATCAATATCCTTGGCAAAATAGACCGAGGAGATGACGGTAATTATAATGAACAGAAACGTACGCGGCAGGAGCCCTACCCAAGAGGATATGAGCTTACCCAGGGATTCAAGCAAGGATATTACAAGCTGATACACCGCCTGACCTACCGTATCTCCGAATTTACCGAACAGATCTCCGAACACGCCGTCGGAGGAGGTTATCTCGGATATTATCCCCTCTATTCCGCCTCCGTCGTTTATATTTGACAGCAGTCTCCACAGCTCCCGTGACAGCTGCCATATTCCGAGCCCCAAGAGGGTCAGCACGCCCAAGGTAATAAGCAAAGCCAGAATTACGCGCAGAAGACGCACGGGCAATTTTATATATTTATTGAGGAATTCCGCAATAGGTCTTACGGCAAAAGCAATGAGCCATGCGATAAAGAAGGGCAAAAGGGCAAAAAAGGCGTATCTCATAAACAGATACAGCGTAAGCACCGCACCGAGCGCGGCAACGGTTATATAAGCCAGCTTTCTTATTTTGTTTCCCACCATACGCCCCTCTTGACAAAACACTTTTCCCATTTTATAAAAGTATATCCAAAAAAACTACATATTATAACCCAAAGGAGAAAAACTATGGTAATCATTGAAATGGAAAACGGACAGAAAATCGAGCTCGAGCTGTATCCCGAATACGCCCCGAGGACGGTAGAAAACTTTGAGAGCCTTGTAAAGTCAGGCTTCTATGACGGCCTGACCTTTCACAGAGTAATCAAAGGCTTTATGATTCAGGGCGGAGACCCTCTCGGCAACGGAATGGGAGGCGCAGACAAGAAGCTTGTAGGCGAATTTGCAGCAAACGGGCATCCCAATCCCATCAAGCACGAGCGCGGTGTTATATCCATGGCAAGAGCCTTCGACCCCAACTCAGCATCCTCACAGTTTTTCATTATGCACAAGGACGCGCCCCATCTTGACGGTCAGTACGCGGCCTTCGGCAGAGTCGTATCCGGCATGGAGGCAGTTGATGAAATCGCCGAAATCCCCACCGATTACTCCGACAGACCCAAGATTGCAGTCAGAATCAAAAAGGCGTATATCGTTTAAGCCTATACTTAACGAACTTTCGCACTTTTGTCATAACCGAATAAAAAACGAGGGTAGCTCAAGTTCAAAAACTTGAGCTACCCTCTCACGCATAAAGGGGATAGGGGGATCCCGAGCGAAAATCTTCGTTCTTCGCTCCGAAGGCGTACGAGTGTACGTCGAAAGGGCGAAAACGGAGACAGAAAATGACATCGTTTTACCGGAGAAATTCGTAGAATTTCAACCTTATAAAGTGCTTTTTAGCTCATTTATTGTTTTTTATGCTTTTCTGTTTCTTCCCCGTCATTTTCGCTTGCGCCGGGATGCACCAGCCCCTTACATATCACAAATTCAATAAATCAAGGGTGAAAGCCTGCGTTTTTTCGTCGTAAAAAATCGGAATTCCGGTATCCTCTTATACAGCCTGCGTTTGCCTGTTATACCACTGTGCAAAATCGGTTATATTCTCTTCGCTTACACAATTCTTATCGTGGGACAAAAGATACAACATACGCTCCTCTTCTTCGGAACGTTTCTTTTGCGAGGACAATCCCTTCGTCAGCATATTTATCATAAGCTTGTTGATTCCGCGGAGCTTCGTTTTGTCCATACCGCCCTGCATAGTGAAGAGAGGCGTTGCTTCGGGAATCGAGCTTGCTTTTCGGACTTCCGCAAGAAGAGCTCCCGTATCGCAAAGACCAACGGCGCATATTGCAGAAATTTTGTACCTCTTCGCAGCCTTTTTATAACCTTTGATACTATTGGCGAAAAGCCAGCCGAGGTATATAATTTCAGTTCCTTTTGATAGCTGTTTTACAGCTTCACTCAAAGCATATACGGGCAATCCCGTTTTCTCTCCGATTATTTTCGCATACTCTGCGGTATGCCCTGTATTAGACGTATAAACAATAGCTTTCATCCTATAACCTCATTTAAACCGAAAACTCTCATTTACAGACGAGTCTATATGAATCTTTATTTGACGTTCGGCGCATCATCCGAAAAGCAAATGATGCACCGATGTTTTGCCGTATATTACTTAGTTACAGCCTCGGGGTGACGCTCCATTATAACCGACAGAGCCTCCTCATCTGCGCAGACGTAGACGTTGCCCTTGAAGAACTGGAGAATGGAAGCGGGAACCTGGGGAGTTACGTCACCGAACAGCGACTTCTCAAGAATTTCAGCCTTTCCTTTACCCATAGCAAGGAGAAGAATACTGTCGGCGTTCATAATCTGACCGACACCCATGGAGAGTGCCTGAGTGGGAACCTCGTCACGGGAAGCGAAAAATCTCTTGTTTGCATCAATGGTGGAGTCGGTGAGGTTAACAAGTCCGGTGCCCTTTGAGAACACGTCGGAGGGTTCGTTGAAGCCAATGTGACCGTTGTTACCTATACCGAGAACCTGAATGTCAACACCGCCCATGGAGGCGATGACCGCATCGTAGCGAGCGCACTCTGCTACGGGGTCCTTTGCAAGACCGGAGGGGAGATTGGTATTCTCCTCTTTTATATCAACGTGATTAAAGAGATTGTCGTGCATAAAGTATGCATAGCTCTGGTCGTGCTCGGGTGACAGACCTACGTATTCGTCAAGGTTGACGCTCTTTACGTCCTTGAAGGAAATCTCGCCTGCCTCACATCTTGCGATAAGCTCCTTATACATCCCGATGGGCGAGGAGCCTGTTGCAAGGCCGAGGACTGCATTCTTCTTGGATTTGAGCAGGGCGGTGATAATGTCTGCACCGTTCTTTCCTGCATCCTGTGCGGTTTTGCCGTAAATAATTTTGATCATAATATTCTCCTGTAAAATCAGCTGTATTTTTTAACTATATTTCTCATTTCGTCAAGCTGCTTTTCCATATCCGAAACGAGCTTGAACTGGTTGCGCGCTCTGTCAAGGTTGTGACCCTCTCTGTGAATTCTGAAGTAGGTGTCGCCGTTAAGATAGTCGGTAAGGAAGCGCATACCGCACTCAAAGGTCATCATCATCGCACCGATGGGCAACATCTCAAGCTCGCACTCGGTAAGACCGCCCTTAGCTCCTTCGATAAAGCCCTTCACGTAAAGCTCGTAAAGGGAAATGTCGAAGTTTACAAGCGACAGATCAGCCTCATCCTCAAGAGCAGTCGTCGCGCCGAATCTGATGGAATCGCCGAAATCGTTTACCGAATAACCGGGCATTATCGTATCAAGGTCAACTACGCAAAGAGGCGCGCCCGTCTTTTTGTCAAAGAGGATGTTGTTGAGCTTGGTGTCGTTGTGGGTGACGCGAAGAGGAAGTCTGCCCTCGCTGTGCGCGCGCTCAAGGGTCTGCGCGAACTCACGGCGTGCCTTTGCAAACTCTACCTCTGCGGTAACGTCCTTAAGTCTGCCGCAGCTGTCTGCCTCTACAGCCTCCATAAGCTGTCTGTATCTGTCGGGAGTGTTGTGGAAATTGACGATAGTTTCATGAAGAGTCTCTGCGGGATAATCCTGAAGCATATACTGGAAGTTACCGAATGCAACCGCGCTCTCATAGAACTGCTCGGGGCGCTCAACCTTATCATAGCTCAAGGAATCGGTAACGAATACGAGCATACGCCAGTATTCTCCGTCCTCGTCAACGTAGAACGGCTTGCCGTCATTGGCATGAACTACGTTGATAACCTCACGCTGAGTGTCTCCGCCTGCTTCCTTGACTTTGCGCCTGATGAAGTCTGTAACGCCTACGTAGTTCTCCATCAACTGTTCGGGATTCTTGAATACGTTCTTGTTTATCTTCTGAAGAATGTATTCATAAACCTTGTCGCCGTCTTTGGTGGTAACAAGCTTAGTATCATTAATATGTCCGTTTCCGTAAGGGATATGCGAAACGTATTCGCCTCTTATTCTGAAATTGTCAACAATTCTTTTTTCTTTACACATTTTACTTTTCCTCTCCTATTCCGAGCAATCCTGCTCCGATTATTCCTGCGTCGTTTCTGAAGTTGGCGGCAACGACTTTGGTACGAAGGTCGTTTACTCCGAAGGATATGTATTTCAGCTGCTCACGCAAGGGCTTCATAAGGCCTTCGCCCTCGCCCGAAATACCTCCGCCTATGCAAACGATGTCGGGCTGAAATACGTTAATGATATTGGCAACGCCTATGGCAAGGTAATCAATGAAGTCGTCAACAACCTGCTGTGCGGCAGTATCTCCGCGGCGAGCCGCGGCAAAAGCGGTCATACCGTTTACCTTTCCCTGATGCTCTGCGGATATCGTCCACATAAGGCTCTCCGGGTGCACCTTCATCATTCTCTTAGTCTCACTGACCAGAGCCGTAGCGGAACAGTAAGCTTCAAGACAGCCCCGCTGTCCGCATCCGCACCATCTGCCCTTTACGTCAATGACCATATGTCCGATCTCCGCGGCAAAGCCGTTCAGACCCTCCCATATCTTGCCGTCAATGACTATACCTCCGCCGACACCCGTGCCGAGGGTGACTGCTACAACACACTTCTGTCCTGCTCCCGCGCCCCAGATAGCCTCGGCCAACGCCGCGGCGTTGGCATCGTTGGCAACGAAGGCAGGTCTGCCCGTGACCTCGGTAATAATGTCACGGAAGGGCTCGTCTGTCCAGCCTAGATTTACTGCGCTGAATACTACGCCGTCCTTGACTATACCCGGGGTGGCTACGCCTATCCACTCAATGTCGGTAAGCTCAACGCCTACACGGCGGCAAAGCTCAAGACAAAGCATGTGGATATCCTCGGTTATCTCACGGCAAGGACGGGGAGCATTTGTTTTCACACTGTGGCTCTCAACAATACGCTTCGAATCAAGATCGATAATTCCGGCGGCAATATTAGTACCACCCAGATCTACACCTATACAGTAACGCATTTTTCACTCCTTGTATTTCTATGTTAACTGTAATAATTATAGGATAAAATATTGACAATTGCAATGTAAAATTGTATAATTGTTTGTAGAATAGTATAATTCTTCAGTTTTTTTACAAAAAAGCTATTACGAGGACAAAAATGAAAAAGCAGGAGATAATATCGGTTTTATCCGAGCTTCACAAAATTACAGGGTTCCGAGTATCCCTCCACGGCGCGGATTACAGCGAAATTGCGGCGTTTCCGGAAGAAAAAAGTAAATTTTGCAGGCTGGTTCACACAATTGAAGGCGAATACGATCGCTGTGTGGAATGTGACAAGGCGGCATGCAAGAAAGCACTTTCAAATAAAGATACCCAAATATACCACTGCAGATACGGTCTTATTGAGGCTGTCAGCCCTCTTTACAATTTCGGAACGCTGACGGGCTTTTTGATGATGGGGCAGGTACACAGCAACAGAACCGCAAGGATTACCGCCCCTTCCTCGATAAAGGTAAATTCCCGGCTCAGCTCCGAATTTAACGACGCCATTTCAAGAATACCCGACGTAAACAGCGATATGGTACGCTCATACGTAAAGATAATGACAATATGTGCCCAATATCTTACGCTGTCAAACGCAATACCAAGCAACAAACCCGGTGTTGCCGAAATTGCAAAAAAATATATTCACGACAATTATTCAAGCAAATTCGGTATAAAAGACATATGCGACGGTGTGGGATGCTCCAAAGCAACTCTAATCACCGCCTTCAAAAAGCAATACGGCACCACGATAAACCACTACATAACCGAGGTACGCCTCAGCGAGGCGGTGAGAATGCTGAGTGCAGGAGAAAAAACGATAGGCGAAATAGCAATAGCCACCGGCTTCTCCGACCAGTCCTATTTTTCAAAGGTCTTCTCGGCAAAATTCGGAGTACCGCCCAGCGAGTACAAGGAGCAGGATAATATATAATGAAGATAATTCATACGTCAGATTTACATATAAATTCGCCTTTAGACACCCGACTGTCCCCCGACAAGGTTCGAAAAAGGCAGAGAGAGCTTATAGAGACCCTCTCAAGAATGGCAGAGGAAGCCGAAAGACTGGGGGCTGAAATTTTCATAATAGCCGGAGACCTGTTTGACAGCGAATTTATCTCCGCTTCCGCGGCAGAGAAAGTGCTCGGCATAATAGAGAGCCACAGAGGTATTGACTTCTTGTATCTTCCCGGTAATCACGAGCGTAATTCTCTGTCCGAATGCGGACTTTTACTGCCTGAAAATCTGAAAATATTTGACACGGGGTGGACCTATTTCAAATACGGAGAGCTGACGGTATCCGGCAGGCAAAGTCTGTCGGCGGATATGTTTGACACCCTGAGAACAGACGGCGGTGTTAATATTTGCGTCCTGCACGGTGCTCTCGGGCAGTATTCGTCACCTGATACCGTCGGCATAAAGGATGCCGCCTGCCGTGGCATCGATTACATTGCTCTCGGACATTACCACAGCTATTCGGTGAACGAAGTTGACAAAAAATGCATCGCCGTATATTCGGGCACGCCGGAAGGCAGAGGCTTTGACGAGGTTGGAGAATGCGGCTTCGTACTCATAGATACGGACGGCGGAAGAGTAAGCCACCGCTTTATCCCCTTTTGCGCGCGAACTGTCAGGTCGGTTTCCGTGGATATTACGGGGATCGGGCGCAGGCTTGAGCTTGAGAACAGAATATCAAAGGAGATATCCGGCATATCCCCGAAGGACCTGGTGAGGGTCACTATTACAGGCAAGCGTGACCCCCGCTTATTCTACGACGTAGGTTCTCTCACGGAGCGGTGGAAAGACGCATTCTTCTGCTTTGAGCTGTACGACAAATCAAGAACTGCGCTGAATCCGGAGGAATTGAAGTATGACAAATCGCTGAAAGGCGAGTTTATACGGCTTTGCCTTAACAAAACCGATTTAAGCGATGAAGAGCGTGAGCTGATAATACGGACGGGACTTTCCGCCCTGTCGGGAGAGGAGTCCGAAATATAAGTATGCGACTGATAAAATGCTACGTTGAGAACTTCGGTATGCTCTCTCGGTTCTCCTGCGATTTTTCAGAGGGACTGAACTGTATTTTTTCCAAAAACAGCACGGGAAAAACTACCCTCACCGTATTTATCCGAGCGATGCTCTTCGGTCTGTCCGACACAAGAAAGAACGACCTTGACGAAAACGACAGGAAAAAGTACCTGCCCTGGCAGGGCGGCAGCTTTGGAGGCTCGCTGTCACTGGAAGTCAGCGGAAGGCGTTATACAATTGAAAGAAAATTCGGAGAAAGGCCTTCGCAGGACAAATTCTGCCTCAGAAATTTCGACACGGGTGCCGTCTGCTACGACTATTCCGAAAATTTCGGCGAGGAAGTCTTCGGTATTGACAAGGACGGCTTTTCAAAGACGGTATTCCTATCCGAATGCGACAGAGAAAGCAGAAAAGGATATACGTCAATTTCAGCCAAATTATCCGACACGGGTGCCGACATAACCACTCACGGAGAGTACGAACGGGCACTGACAATACTCGATGAAAGGCGAAGATATTACGTCAAGCGAGGCGGCGGCGGTGAAATATCAAGGGCCGAGGCGAGGCTTGACTCGCTCGGCAGGGAGCTGGACAGGCTTGACGAAATACGGGCGGCTTTGCCCAATGAGACGCGGGAAATTGCACTTATACGCGACAGTGTACAAAAGCTTGAAGAAAAGCGGGCGGAGCTGACCGAAAGCATAAGTCGGGAAAGCGCGCTTTCCGGTGAACGCGAACGCCTGGGGGAACTGCGCCGAGCCGAGGCTCGGGAACGGATTTCTCTGTCGGGAACTGAGGAATTCTTCGGCGGCCGTATTCCCACGGCGGAAGAGATAGACCGAGCCAGAGATGCCTACAATGAAGCGCGCCGCTTGAACTCCGAATCAGTCACTCCGCTAAGCGCAGCCGAAAGAGAGCGAATGAGCGCATCCTATCAATACAGGCTCACGAAAGAAGAACTGTACGACATGCAGTCACAGCTTGAAAGGCTGGAGCGCACCGACGAGCGTATTGCGGATATAAAAAACGGCATGGATGCCGACTCACAAAAAATGGCAGAGCTGTATCCGGACGGCGCACAGAGCAACCCTCAAAAGTCCGGAAAGCGTAAAATCGGCTTCCTACGCCGGGTATGGTACACGCTTTACGTTATATCAGGTGTTGGGCTCGGTGTATTTGGTGTCTATTTCGGTGCGCTCGTCAATTCCCTGTTCTATTTAGTCAGCGCCATAGGTGCGGCGGCGGTCGTATACGGAGCGGTAATGCTCGCAATATCGTCTGCAAAGTCCAATTCCAAAAAGCCCCTTGGCAGTTCGGATAAAAATGCAAGACTGCGCGCATACAACGAGGCTAAAGAAAGGCTGGAGCGGGAGTATTTACAGCTATGTGAAGAAAAGCAAACGCTGGAAATGAGGATAGACGGCTTTCTTTCCCGGTTTAACCTCAGGGGCGGCGTCCAACGGCGCGAAAGTCTGAAATTTATTTCCGACGACTTCGGACGATATCTTGCATCTGTAAGCGAGCATGATGAAAAAAGCACGGAGCAAAAGCGACGTGCGGAAGAGCTAGGAAGGCAGGTACAAGAGTTCTTGGCGAGGTATAAAACGACCGCCGCCGACCCGTTCTCGGAAATACGCGCGAAGCTGAGTGAATACGAATATAAGCGCGCAATGCTTGATAGGACGGTAAAAGAGCGGGAAGCTCTCGAAGCGCGTTTGGGCTCCGACAGCACTTCCCTGCCCTTCGGCGAGAGAGATATTATAGATAGCATAAAAGAGCTGGACACAAGGCTGACAAATGCAAGGGGTGAGCTGACACTCAAAGAACAGCTCCACCGTGAAAGAGAACTGGAAGCCGAGAAATACGACGAAGTTGCATCGCAGGTATCTGCTTGCAGACAGACCTTAGATGAGTATACGAAGAAACTCACGGTCATCCAGAAAACCGCCGAGCTTCTCAAAGAAGCGTCCGATAATTTGTCCGTAAAATATCTGGATAAGACCAAGGAGCGGCTGGCATATTACCGAGCTCTTTTGGGCGACATCCCGAGAGATGTAAATATCGACGCGGACTTCACGCTGACAAAGAATGAAAGAGGAGCGGCAAGGGCAAAAGAGAGCTACAGCCGAGGAATTAAGGAGCTCGAAGCACTTGCCCTTCAGCTGTCGCTGTGCGACTCTCTCTACGACAGAGATATGCCGTTTCTGGTGCTGGACGACCCGTTCATCTCTTTCGACGACGACAAATGCGAAATGGGAAAAAGAATGCTCGCCGAAATGTCCAAAGGCAGGCAAATACTCTACTTTACCTGCTCAAAGAGCAGAGCTTTCTGATATACGCCTGCTCACAAAGCGGTGTGCAATCGTGAGTTAAAAGAAACGTATTTTGGCAAAAACAAAAATCATCAAAGCGAGGTACCGACGATGAATGAAATGAAATTTTATCTAAACGATTTTTTGGAGCGTTTCGATTATCCGGAGGACGCTTCCCGAGATCTTATGAAGGCTTTTTCCGATATATCGGAGAAATGCCCGAAACTCCTTTCGGGAATACTCAAAACGTACGAGAGCGACTGCAACTGCGATTACGGAGAAATTTTAAAAACCGCCGAGCGAATATCGGAAATTACCGGTATTCACGAATATACCGTAAAGCTTCTCGTCTTCATCTGTCTTTCAAAGAGATTAAAGGAGCTTTATGCCGAGAGAAATATACCCGAGTCAATATGGTACGACTCAATGTGCGACCTCAAATATAAGCTTTACGAGTGCAGGGATATTCACGGTATAAACGGCAGCTTCGTCGCTCCATGGTTTGACGGCTTTTTCAAATTAAACCGCTTTGCGCTGGGCAGATTTCAGTTTGAGATTGGGAAATTCGAGCATCATTATGAAAAAGACGGCAAGGTGCTTTTCCCCGACTCGGAGGTTCTGTACGTCCATATCCCGAGAAGTAAAATAAGGCTGGAGAAGGATATTTGCGATTTGTCTTTTAAAATGGCACAGGATTTCTTCGCTCCGCATTTTGCAAACTCCCCTCTCGCCTTTGCCTGCCA
Organism: uncultured Ruminococcus sp.; assembly: GCA_964494135.1. Taxonomy (GTDB): domain Bacteria; phylum Bacillota; class Clostridia; order Oscillospirales; family CAG-272; genus UBA1740. The sequence goes on from CAZBQN010000012.1 coordinate 30,421, forward strand.
TTCCTGGCTCCTTTATCCCGAGAACGAAAACCTATTTCCGAAAGGCTCCAATCTGCTTCGTTTTATGCGAGAATTCGACGTAATAGAATCGGGAGATTACGGCAATGACCATCGGGATCTTTGGCGCCTTTTCGATATGAAGTACAATGGTAACCCCGACTCCTTACCCGGGGATTCGTCTCTGCGCAGAGCATACAAAAACCACCTGAAAAGCGGCGGAAAAACAGGCTGGGGATTCGGCGTTTTCTTTCCGCGACAGTAGGCTCAGCCGTTAACCCGGGCATAAAATAAAAAAAGTGAAGCTCTGAAAGCAAAAGCGATTCTGTGCGGAATTGTATAACTTTCAAAAAAGAGGATTTTGCCGATCCTCTTTTTGCCTTACTCATTTTTGCCTCATTTTGAGGCTTTTTCTTTTATTTTGACTAAACTCGCAAAATTGCATAGCAAAAGGCTGAGCCAATTGCTTAATTAAAAGCTTTTGACTCAGCCCCTGTTATCTTTTTAGTTATTTTGAACCTCAATCATTGTAGTTCGACGCCATATCCACCGACGACGTACCTTCTGATTAATACGACATCTGCCATATTGACATAACCATCGTTATTTACGTCAGCTGCGTCAATATTTATTGTTAAGTCATAACCGCCAACAATATATCGTCTCAGATTAACGACGTCTGCCATATTGACGACACCGTCACCATTCAAATCTCCGGGAACATAATCTATAACGGTAACCTCACCATTGATAGTTGCAAGCTCAATATTTTCAAACGCTCCGTCTATAACATTTCCTTCTGTGTAAGATACGGTTATGCCGTATGTTTCTCCTACTACTGCTTCTTCTGAAATAACAAAAGTTAATGTCAGAATAGTTCCATTTGTTGCATCCACATCATTTATTCCATCCCAAGCAAATGTGCAAGGATTAGTAAATGAACCGGGCTTTGTAAGAGTAAGAGACGAGAGCGCTTCGCCGCCTTCTGCATCAATGAGTGTTAATGCGCTGTCGTAATTTATGTTCAATGCCGCGGCAAGAATACCGGTGTTGTTATCAATTACAACATCAACGGTAATTGTATTTCCGGCACATCCTTTTACGGATTCAACGCTAATATTTGTAACCGTCTTCAGATAATCCTCATAGGTATGCACTTCACAAGTAAAGCTATCAGTGTAGTTGCCGTATTTTACAGTAACCGTCTTTCTGCCTGCCGTTGAAAAATCGTATACAAATGACAAGTTGCTGTCGTTTGCGGTTATGGTTGCTACTTCACCGTTGCTTAATTTGGTTTGTACCTTCAAGCCCTCCGTATTAAGAGTTGCTCCTTCTATATACGAGGTCTTATACGGTTCGCTGATAATATCAATACCGGTAACTTCAACCGCTTTAACTGTACAATCAAAAGTAGCACTGAAATCGTTGTACGAAAGAGTTACGGTTTGTGTTCCTATCGATGAAAAATCGTAGTCAATAGTCAGAGCCGCATTGCCGATAGAAATTTCTTCGGTTGTTCCGTTGTTCATCACCTTCTGTACAAGCAATCCTGTCGTATCCAATGTTTCGCCTTGCCAATATGTTGTTTTGTCCGGAGTTTTTACAATCTGTAGCGAAGTCATTGCAACAGTGGAAATATTGATAGCATAATTACATGACAGATATGTAACACCATCATCAGGAGTATACGATACGCTAATCACCTGTTCACCGATGAGATTCATATTGGGTTCGGAGATTATAACATTCTTAGAAGGGATCAATTTATACGTATCGTTATTATAGTTAAGCTTAACAGAAAGTCCCTTGTAAGTAAAGTCATCACCATAGATGAACTCTACTTTCGGAGCGCCGTACAGTTCAATTGAAACAGGAGTTGCGGGTACTACAAATACGGGAATATATCTTGTAAAGCTATTGCTTCCGTTCTCATACACAACTGTAACTGTTGACGTTCCGGGCTGATAGAAGTTATAACGAACCGTGTAGCTTGTAACCGCTGAACCGTTGTAGCTTAGATCCAGTGTAGTTTCATAAAAACCTTGCGATACAAGATAATCGGTTTGCTCTACAGAATTGATAATAAGCTCGCTATTTTTCCAATAATCTCTGATCGTTGTCGTAACATCTGTTCCGGCAGATACACCTAAAGATATATATTCTCCGTACAACGAATTCGCCGATATTGCAATTGCCGATAAATTATCAGTGCCTAAATAATCATTTACTGTACCATTTTCAGATGTCGTAGAAATTGTTTCGGCGTAAGCATCTGCATAATGAGACATGGAACCCGAAATTGCAAAGCTTTCAACGGCACCATTGTTTACAACCATAGCTATTGTGCCATTATTGTAACCTGAAACACCGCCAGCATAGGTCAAAATACCGCTGTTTTGGGCTTCAGCTTTATAAATTGATACTTTTGCATCGTTGTAGGAATTCTTAATTGTTCCTGCGTTATAGCCGGAGAGACCGCCCACAAATACTGCATTTTTATCAATCGTGTTTGTAGAGCCTGAACCTATATTTGTTTCCGTTATATATCCAAATACAATACCATCTGAACCATCATACCATTGTCCGTCCGAGGAAATATATACGTACTTTTCTCCATCACCTGCGTTGTCCGGCTGGCCGTCAGCAAAATTGGCATATGCATTACAAAGTATTTTATTATTTGTATCAACTCTGTTTACAACTGCATTACTGCCAGTACCAGTAACTTGAATGGATGATCCGTCATTCCAGTCATATTTGTCGAAACCCTCTCCGCTATCGGAACGTCGAACAAGACCGATCCAATAATTTTCCAAGGAACCGTACGACAACAGATCTTCAATTAAAGCTTGTTCAAAAGCAGATCCAATAGAAACCAATATATTGTTGTTATTGGCTGTTTCCCAATTTACAATGTTATCGTATGCTTTATATTCCTTTGTGCTAGATAGTACAGTGGCGGATTCACCCGTATAATTAGTTCCATCGTCGTTCAAGATATTACCGTTACTTCCCGGTGATCCAATCGATCCATTACTCCCGCTATTTACTATGCTGCCTTTGGCACCACCTTTGCTACCGTATGAGCCGCCCGCTCCTGCAGCTCCGGTAGATCCCACCTGCATGAAAATAAGAGAATCGTTATAAGCGATGCTATCAGAAGATAATGAGAATATGGGGTTAGCGTCGCCTCCATTACCGCCTTTTCCACCATCTCCGCCGCTAGTTTCATTGCACCACAATCCCCAAGTGTTATATCCGCCGTCTCCGCCTTTTCCACCTTTACCGCCGTTGCCGCTTGCGCCATTTTTCAAACACAACACTGTATAACAATAAGTAAACATTGTGACATCCGAATTTAAGGGATAAGCTCCACGTCCACCTTTCCCTCCATTTCCACCATCGCTTCCATCGGTAGGATGGTCACTGGTTGTTCCTGCAGAGCCTGCTCCACCGTTTCCTCCTTTACCGCCGTTTCCTCCGGATATCGTAACATCGCCATTAACGGAAACAGATACTTTTATGGAATTGATTGCGTTTTTTCCATCATTCCCGGTTGTGCCACCGCTTCCTGTTCCACCGGTTAACCCATCTGCCCCGGAGCCTCCGCACAAATTCAGTTCCGAATCACCGCAAATGTATAATGATGAATTTGGAATGTTTACTGTAACTGCGTCTGTAACTCCGGTTATACTATTCGATTCACCAATGCTTATAATACAAACCTCTCTGGAGTTATCTCCAACATTGGAGATAGAACCTGTAAAGCTTACATTGTCAAGAACTATGTAAGCAGGAACTGTCGCTCCCGACACATTTATAGTAACGTTTGTTGCCGAACCATTCAAACGAATTGGATCATTTCCAACAGTAATTAACGCACCATCTGTAAGTGTTGTAGAAGCGGCTGATTTTGCGTTCTCGATATCAGCAGAGTGCGTATCGAACCATGTTTCGTTTACAAGATAATCTTCGATATTCTCATAATCGGTAATCACAATAGATCCATTTACGGATACCAGATTATAGCAATTATTGATCGTTCCGCCATTATAGCCTGCTATACCACCGATATATGCAACATTATTTTCGCTTCCCGTTGCATCGGCATCAATGTCACCGCTTACTGTTAGATTCTTAATTGTTCCGGCGTTGTAACCGAAAAGTCCGGCAACACCGTCTGTAGTCTTTGTTATGGAAAGTCCGGAAGCAGTATTTCCATTACCATCAAGAATTCCGGTAAAGGGATTTTCCTCCGTACCTATAGGACTCCACTCAATGTTGCCGAGGTCGATGTTGTTAAGCAACACATACTTACCGTCAAGATCATTTGAAATATTTGCAAAATCCTCTGCGGTCTGTATAAAAGTATAACCGCTATAATCTACTACACTGGTGGGATTGTAGATGTAATCGCTGTACAATTCAATATACTGCTCGTCCACTAACTCATTAAAGTATTGCTCCAGTTCAATTTTTCTGTACTCATACTCGTCTTGGTAGAGGAGTTCCCATACAGGAAGAAGTGCCAGCTTGCTGTCAACAATAGCTACTGCATAATCCTGATTCGCACTCACATCCCAACTATCGACACCCGCGGTGGTTAATGAAATAGAGCCCGGTTCTGCTCCGACGGTGTAAGTGTATCCCTGCTTTATATTTGATTCTTCGCCGTTTGAGGATTCAGATTTTATTTCACTATCTAGTTTGTCTTTAAAACCGATAGCTCCAGAGGCTTCTTTATCGTATGAGACATTCTTTTGTAACGACGAAGCGGTAGTGGTGGAACTAAAATTTCCAGTGTAACTCGTAGCAACACAACCGCCTAAGGTATATCGAGTGATCAAATGTGTTCCGTAATTTGTAAAGAATACTTCAGGATCGTCGTTAAGTAGACTATTGACAAAGTCGTAATCCAAAACTGTCAAGTCCCCATCCTCATCGGTAGTCCACAAGCGTTTTATCTGATCCTCGGAATTGAGATACAGCGTATATGTGCCGTACTTCCACGAATAATCAAACAGCATATATTCATTTTGATTGCTTCCGCTAGAAGAAGACGAACCGGATGTGGTCGACGAAATACTAAGTTCGTATTTTTCTTTCAACTCGACCTCAGCGAAGCCCATTTTTAATTTTGCACTTGCCTCGCTACTTACACCCAATTCAATCCCAAGAGCAGACGACTCATTTTTTAAATATTCACTTAGTGATGTGATATAACTATACTGTGACGAACTCGAAGCGTTTGAATCGTCAAATTGTGCTTTAATAAGTGACATATCCGCATTATTATTGAATATGTTCCTAAAATTTGATTTTTCAAAATATTCGTCTCCGAGCATGTTATATGTGTTACCTAGATAATCCAAGTCTTCAATTGTGTTAAGCCAGCTTGCTGCCTTAACTGTCGTTGTGCTAAAAGGTATCAGCAAAAATACCATTACAAACGACAGGAACGCTGATATAATGCGAAAGAATTTCTTTTTCATAGATTATTATACTCCTTAGTTTATTTTACAGTGATTGAACCGTTTTCAATGTCAAACGAAAGAATATTTATATCATTATCGTAAATGTCGCCTTCGTTATATGAAATAACGATGTCATAAGAGCCGCTTGATGCGTTATCAGATACAACAAAGGTCAAAACAAGAATTTCTCCATCTGTAATATCATCCTCTGTGATTTCAACTCCGTCCCAAGCAAATTTGCACCCACTGCTTAGAGTTTTAGAAGATGTCATAGTTAACATAGATAAAGCATTACCGTTAGATGCATTTGTCAAATCCAAAGCACTGTCGTCATAGGTTAAACTGAGTGTCATTGCAAGAATGCCGGGATTATTCTTTACATTTATAGCGACCGTAACAGTATCACCAGCATCGGCTGTGACACTCTGTACAACGAATGTAGGCTCTGTATAAGTTTTTTCGTATGTTGCTGTTACTATCAAGTCTGATGTAATATTGTTAAATTCTTTATCCCATCCTATAAATCTGTATCCGCTTCTTGATGGATCGGCAGGAGCAGTTGCGCCCTTGCCGCTTTCGACAGTTTCTACTTTCAACTCGGCTCCGTTGTAGTCAACGAATGTTACGGTATACGTAGTAGGAGTGGGCTCTGTTGCCGCAACTCCAACGTACCCTGCATCAATCTTTGTTCCGTTTGAAAGAACAATCCAAAGGTGGAAATCTTCGTCAACGTAAGCATTTACTACACTTACACCGTCTGCTCCGTCTTTTCCGTTTTCGCCGTCTGTACCGTCTTTGCCATTAGTACCGTCAACGCCATCCTTGCCGTCGCTTCCATCAGTGCCCTCAGCTTTGACGCCTGTATTGATATCGCCGATCCACCAATAGCCGTCTTTTATGTACGGAGTTTTTCCGTTAGTACCGTCTACACCGTCCTTGCCGTCGCTTCCGTCAGTGCCCTCGGCTTTGACGCCTGTATTGGTATCGCCGATCCACCAATAGCCGTCTTTTATGTAAGGCGTTTTTCCGTCTGTACCGTCTTTGCCATTAGTACCGTCAACGCCATCCTTGCCGTCGCTTC
>CAZBQN010000012.1:37072-53483 GCA_964494135.1 uncultured Ruminococcus sp.
CGTCAGTGCCCTCGGCTTTGACACCTGTATTGGTATCACCGACCCACCAATAGCCGTCCTTTATGTAAGGCGTTTTTCCGTCAGCTCCGTCTTTTCCGTCCTCGCCATCGGCTCCGTCTTTACCGTTAGTACCGTCAACGCCGTCCTTGCCGTCGCTTCCGTCTGCACCGTTCGTCACGGTAAACGTAGCAGTGTCGCCATTAGTGAATGTTATAGTATAAGTATCAACCAATCCTTCGGTGGAAGTTTTCGCAATATTGGAAATACCGTTTCCGGTTGCACCGCTAATACCGATAGCCGTTTGATTAGTATTAACTCCGTCGATATACCAGTATCCGTTTTGAATAGTGATTATGGGAGTATGTCCATCCTCGCCTTTTACGCCTTGGATGCCCTGAATACCTTGCTCGCCGTCGGCACCGTTGGTAACGGTAAACGTAGTGGTTTCACCATCTGTGAAGGTAATGGTGTAGGTATCTACCAAACCTTCGCTGGACGTTTTAATAATGGACGAAATACCGTTGCCATCATCACCCTTTTCACCTTGAACACCTTGCTCACCCTGCGGTCCTGCAGGTCCTTGTTCGCCTTGCTGACCACACGCTGCAAGCATCGAAAGCATCAGCAATGTAACAAATATTATTGCCAGAACTTTCAATCTACTTCTTTTCATATCTTTTACCTCCGTGATATTTTGGTTTTACCACATAATTAACCTTACGTGGTAAAATAGAGGCAAAAAACAAAAAAACACACATCAAAATGTGCGCTCAATAAGACCAATGAAAAAATCAGTATTCATTGGTCGATTTTGTCATGTCGTTTTTTTTGCAAAATACAGTGATTTGGGAGTTTTTTAGCCGAGAAATATTGACAAAGGCACTATTTAGTGATATAATTCTTTATGTAGGTTTATATCAACACCACATAAGGTTAATTATGTGGTAGATTTCTTTTTTTTGCTCTTTTTAACACCGCAAAAGCCCTAATTTCTGAATTTGTCTGCGGTGTATTTCGCCCGTCTCCATGGTATATATTCTCGTTGTGTTTACGTTGCTGTGCCCGAGAATGTCAGCCAAGCGCACGATGTCCTTTTGCAAACTGTAATAAGTTCGCGCGAAAAGGTGACGGAGATTGTGCGGAAAGACCTTCTTTTCCGACACGTTCGCCGCCTTGCATAGCTTTTTCATATCACTCCAAATATTTGACCTATCAAGCGGATTGCCGTTCTTCGTTACAAATACGGCTCCGCTTTTTATTTTTTGCTCCTTGATATACTGCTTTAAAATCTGACAAAGCTGCTTAGGCAAGAATACCTGTCTGCGCTTTCCCTTGCAGTTAATATCGGAAACACCGCGTGCAACCGCCTCAACGGTAACGTAGCACACCTCAGACACGCGAATACCGGTGGAGCAGATCGTCTGCATCAATAGATATAGCCGCTCGTTTTTCTTCTGCTTTGCCGCTTTTAAAAGGCGGTCATATTCCGCTTTTGTCAACTCCTTGTCCGTTGAGGCAAAGATCTGCTTTTGGATTTTCAGGTTCTTTACTCTCAGGTCATACCACTCCATAAAATTGAAAAAGCTGTTGAGTGACGAGAGTGCGGCATTTACGCTTGCAGGGGCGTAGTGCTCACAAAGGTATGATTTATATGCAAGAACTGCCGTTTTGCATAGCTCTTGCTCTCCGAGCCATATTTGAAATTCGCCTACATCGTGCAAATACTTGCCAATGGTCGCCTGTGCCTTTTCCTCGTTAATCAGATAGTCACTGAATGATTTTTTAATTTCCGCTGTAATTTCTCTCATATTCTGTCATCCTCCTTCTACCTAGTATTTTAACACAAACGGATGAATATATTTACCAACCGCACAACTGTATTAAAATATTGCGAAAAAGAAAAGCGGATGTTCTTTACCGAAAGGTAATTAGCATCCGCTTGCTTCTTTGTAAAATTAAATTACCGAAAATAACCCTGCAGGAAAGCGTGATAGTTTTACGGCGATGAAAGAGAGAAATCAAGCAGTTTTACTATTAGACTTTGGAATTTGCATCCCCGAGGGGGATGTTTGAAAGTGCAATTCCAAAAAAGTCCTCTGTTGACCGCAAAATATTTATCTGTAAATAATACCTTTTCGTTCGGAATACTTTTTGATGATGATTGCAACGATCAGCACAAGCACCTCAAAGATACCGAAGGTATGCCATACGACCAATTCTCCGAAAATCATCGGTATAAATGTGATAACAAGGCTGTTCATAATCAGGCTCCGCACGGTGTTGAGAGCGATTGCCTGTGTGGAACGCTTGGTTGAATAGAAGTATGCCGAAATCATAGTATTAATACTGCCGATAATAAAGCCCCAGCAGTATTCCCACATATGGATACACGTAAAATCCATGGTCACATCGTCCGCACCGAACAGCTTGCAGAGCGCGTGAGGAAAGATTACGTAAATTGCTACGCAGATTGCACTGCCGACAATGCTGATGATCTGTCCCGCACGATAGTAGTGCTTCAGGTCATCATCCCGTTTCGCGCCATACGCCTGACCGAACAATGGCTGCATACCCTCAGATGCGCCGAAGAATACCGACATCGTAAAGGATGACAGGTAGGAAATAATGGAGAAAGCATTGATACCGATATCACCGTAGGTTGCCATCAGCGTTTGATTCATACAGAACGTAGTGACGGGGGTGGAAAACTGCGCGATCGCCTCGGGAAGTCCGCGCATAACAATTTTGCGGAACAGCTTGCCCTGCGGTTTGTATTTTCGGATACGAAGCTCACCTTTTTTGAAAATGAAGTGGGTCAGGATTACGCAAAGACCGACGACCTGCGAAATACCCGTTGCGATAGCAGCGCCCGCAACGCCCATCTGAAGCGGAAAAACAAAGAGCCAGTCAAGAAATATGTTCAGTACCGTGATGACTACGTTCGTTATCGCCACAAGTCCGGGATTGCCGTCGTTACGGCAGAAGGATTGCAGGTTCAACGATACCGAGTTGGCGACGGCAAACAATGCCCACCAGAACACATAATCCTTCGCAAGCTCGAAGTAATTGCCGGTTGCGCCGAGCAATTGGCAAACGGGAGCTGTTAAGCCGCACCCGATCAGCGTAACCAGACAACCAACGGTTAAATTGATCGTGACGGCGTGCATAAAAGCATTCTGCGCGCCTTCTTTATCACCGCGTCCGAAGCGGATAGCGGTAATCGTTACACCGCCGATACTTGCCATTGCATTAAGCGCCTGAACGATCAGCACGAACGGAAGCGCGATATTGACAGCGCCGAGGGCATCCATTCCTGCACCTTGTCCTACAAAAATACCGTCAACGACTGAAAACAGAAATACGCAGGCATTTGCCAATATAGCGGGCGCTACGTTTTTGAAAATAATCTTTTTTCTTGAATTTGCCATGATATCCTACCTCATTTTTCACCAAACCAAAGTTTTACAAGCTCCGCAATTCCGGGGATCAAGGTCTTTATCTCTTTTCCCGACGTATTCACGCAGAGATGATACGATTCTTTCCTGCCCCAAGCGCACTCTGTAAACATAGCGCGGTAGGCGGCTCGTTCTTTGTCGATCCGCTTCATCCTCTTCAGTATTTCTTTATCAGAAAAACGCTCGTTTTCACCTGCCTTGCTCTTGCAACGTTCGAGCTTTGAGGCGGTATCTGCATAAACAAATATATTCATCGGGTTCATCTCACGCAAAATCACATCGGAACACCGGCCTACGATAACGCAGTCGCCCTCACTTGCAAGCTCTTTTATGATCTCATGCTCGGCAAAAGCAATTTTAACCGATTGCTGTGCCATCGGGTGCGGAGTAATCAACCGGTGTGCAATAGTTGTGGGATAAAAAACGCGGAGCTCCTTTTCGGAAACGTGCGCAACGTGCTCTTTGTCAAAGCCGTGCTTTTCTGCAACCATTTCCATGATCTCGTGATCGTAACACGGAATACCGAGAGCATCCGCCAGACGCTTTCCAAGCTCACGTCCTCCGCTGCCGAATTCTCGGCTGATAGTAATAATTTTCATAATATTACTTCCTTTCAAGTTTTGTTTCAAATAAAAAAACCGGTTATCTGTTACAATAACCGGGCGCACCCGACATCTTCTTTTCGACTATCAATCATTGCGATGATCAGTCCTCCGATGACATCTTGCTTATTCTGTTGATTTCATTTCTCAAAATGGAAACGTGTTTTTGAGTAGTTGACAAAAGCAATTCTCGTTCTTCTTCATTCAATGCCGCAAAGGAATCGTACTCTGCCTGCATAAGCGGAACGATAGAGCGATCAGCCAACGCTTTGCCTTGCTCGGTAAGTTTGATCCATTTGTTTTTCCGATTGCCCGGCACAGACTCCAAAGTGATAATATTCCGTTTCTCCATCTCCTTAAGCGCGGAATTTACCGTTTGGGGAGCAAAGGACCAATCATTGCATAATTCCCGTTGTGTAAACGAGCCGTTATGCTCCGATACGGAATATAAAATCCAAAAAGCAGTATCGGACAATCCAAAGTCCTTGGCATAATTGTGATAAACAATATCCATTTCCTTGTATATTTGATTAAACGCCGTTAATTGTATCGGAATATCTTTTTTCATCTGTTCACCTCGATTTATCCGAAATCGGATAATATTTTACTCCGATTTCGGATAATTGTCAAGAGCTTTCAGGCAAAAAATTTTTATTTTCAAAAATTTTCAAAAAAGAGGCTAGCTCAAGTTCAAAAACTTGAGCTAGCCTCTGGCATCAAGGGGATAGGGGGATCCCGAGCGAAAATCTTCGTTCTTCGCTCCGAAGGCGTACGAGTGTACGTCGAGAGGGCGAAAACGGAGATAGAAAATGACCTCGTTTTAATTTGGAAATTCGTAGAATTTCAACCTTATACAGTAAATTCTTTGCTCATTTATTGTTTTTGAGCTTTTTTGTTTCTTCCCTGTCATTTTTGCTTGCGCCGGGATACGCCAGCCCCTTCAATAATTTTTTTATGCAGGCGTGTTATTCCCAATGCCATTGGTCACAGTTTGCTCCTATCTCGAAGTGATACTTCACTATGCCGAGATCGACCTTGGAGTAGAACCCCATACCTGCCTTGGCAGTAACCCTGCCGTCAGCATAGGTTAGCTTGAATTTCTGCTGATTCATCGCCGTGGGGGCGAGAAGTGCCGCTTCCACGCCTGACCTGAACCATTCGGGCGTTTGGGCACTGACGTTGCTGACCTGTTCGACGGTTTTGAGCTTATGATTCACGCCCCGGGTTTTACCGTAGCCGAGAGAAATTACCGCGGTGAGCTTTTCTGCCTTATCTATCTTGAAGGCGCCGTGAATCTTCTTGTACGTCATTGCCACCCAGCAGGTGTTCAATCCGAGCTGCTGCGCTTTGAGAACAAGGCGTTCACCGTAATATCCGCAAAGCTCGTCGAGCTTATCGCTTTTCTTGCCGACGAGGGCGATGTAATTCGTTACACCGCTGAATTTTCCGTAATGCGCCATAAAGCTGTCAAAGGCTTTCGGCTCGTCAGTAACCAGCTGAATATGCAAATCACCCTCTTTATTGCAAGCATCAATCTCTGCTTGCAGCTCGGCAATGATATTTGCCTCAATCTTCTTATCCGTGTACTGACGGACACTGTGTCTTTGCTTTATTGCATCCATAAGCTCCATAATTTCATTCCTTTCCGCTTCTGTCCGGTAGATTTTCCATAATTTCTTTGGCATCGGTAAGCATTTGCACAAGCCGTGTCATTGCCTCGGTGTCAGCATCGAAGTAGTAATAGTTCTTCGTTCCTTCACGCCGCACTCTGATCAGTCCTGCGTCCCTGAGTATGCCAAGGTGATGGGACACGGCGGGACGGGATAGGTTCGTTCTCTCGGTAATCGCGCCAACCCGCACGCCGCCGCACTCTCCCATCTGCATCATCTCAAGGATCAGATGCTGTCGGTTCTCGTCACCGAGCGCCAAAAGAATCTTCTGACACGACTTGAATTCCTCTGCTAATTTCCTGATATCTTGCAAGCTTCCACCGCCTTCGTTTAACCGTTTGAACCATTATACCATATTCTGACGCAAAATGTTCATTGGGAAAGAAAATCGATACCATAAAATGAGCGGCAGGTTTTTGTGTCCCTGCCGCCTTTACTGTTAAAAATTATTGTGAGCTTCCGACTACCGCAAAATACACGGTAATCTAAAAAATGTCCGCCGTAAGAATCGCCGCGAAAAGAATTCCTGCGCTATTGAATATCTTTTGCTGTTAACAGAGGGGCTTTTCCGGGCAATTCATGTACGGTTTCATTTATCATACAGTTTTAAATCATTAAAACCCGTATTTTTACTTCTCACTCATACTCAATTCATACTGTTTCCCCTGTTCAGTATCTATCGACAGGAGTCTGTTATGATATTTAAGTCTGCACGCGCCGCCCTTTAAAGACTCGATTTTCACCTTTAACAGTACGCCGTCCTCCCACTCCATATCAATCACAAACGCGCCCCGTGTCTTAAGTCCGCGAACGTTTCCGTTTTTCCACGCCCCGGGGAGAGCAGGTAAAAGCTCGATATAATCCTCATGGCTTTGCAAAAGCATCTCACATACGCCTGCGGTAAAACCGAAATTGCCGTCAATCTGAAACGGAGGACAAACATTCAACAAATTATCCTGCGTGCTGTTCGCAATGAGCTTTTCAACAAATCCTTCAGCACCCTCGCCGTCTCCGAGTCTGGCATAGAGGCTGATCAGCCACGCCGCGCTCCAGCCGGTATGGCCGCCTCCGTTTTTCACGCGGAAATCTATGGACTTTGCGGCAGCCTGTACGAGCTCGGGGGTTTTCTCTCTCGTAATATGTGTACCGGGATAAAGACCTATGAGGTGTGACATATGACGGTGTCCCGGCTCGTTTTCCTTAAACGGCACCGACCATTCCATAAGCCGTCCGTCCTCGCCTATATGATAAGGATACAGCTTTTCAAGCCGCTCCTTTATTCCGCATATAAATTTCTCGTCTGACTCTCCTACCAGCTCCGCCGCGGCAAGGGTATCATAAAACAGCTCCCGTATTATTGCCATATCCGACGTGGAGGCTTTTGATGCCGCGCAAAGACGTTTCTCCCCGTTTTCTGTCACCAAAAAACGGTTTTCCGGAGAGGTCGACGGACAGGTTACGAAGCTTTGCACCTTTTCATCATAGTACAGCCAGTCGTGGCAGAACAGCGCCGCGTCACGGAGAACGGGATAGTATTCCTTCAAAAACTCTTCGTCGCGGGTGAAAAGATACTGCTCGTAAATGCTTAAAGCAAGCCACGCACCGCCCATAGGCCAGTAAGCGTAATTCGGGTCTCCCTCAACAGGAACGCTGTGCGCCCAGATATCCGTATTATGCGCCACGGAAAATCCTCTGCAGTTATAATGGCTTTCCGCCGTGCGTCTTCCGCTCTTATGCAAATCACGAAGAAAATCAAAAAGCGGCTGTGCGCACTCGGAAAGATTGGCGGTGTTAGCCTGCCAGTAGTTCATCTGAAGATTTATATTTATCGTATAATTACTGCTCCAGGGCGGAGTCAGGCTGTCGTTCCATATACCCTGTAAATTCGTCGGCTTTGTTCCCGGTCTTGAAGCGGAAATCATCAGATACCTGCCGTATTGGAACAACAGCTCAACCATTTTCGGATCATCACGCTTCTCCTTGAAGGATCTCAGCCTCTCATCCGTTGTTATACCGTCGTCACCGCTGTCAAGATTAAGGCTTACTCTTTCCGACAGTGCCGAGAAGTCTTTTATATGCTCAGACAAAAGCTCCGCATATTCCTTTTTGCAGGCTTCTTTTATATTGCGCTCAAGCACGGGAAGAAAATCTTTATCGGGTAACTTGTCATATCCGTTAAAGGAGGTTCCCGAAGCGAGAATAAGCACTGCGCTGTCAGCGTTTTTCACAGTAAGCCGTCCGTCGGCGCAAAGACATTCACCGCCATAATTCACAGCTCTCATCAAAACGCCGAATTTAATGCTCTTCGCCTCGTCAATACATTTTTCCTCTCCCATCGGCAAAGCTACGTTAAACGCGTATGACGGCTCGGCATAGGTCGGCGCGCAGCCGTAAAGGAGCAGCGATCCGTCGTCCCGTTCGGATACGCGGTGCATAAGCTTCGAGATCAATCCGGCGCTGAAATTTATCTTTCCCCGACCGTCGGAAGAGAGGCGTATAACCATTACCTGACGAGGATATGAGACGAATATTTCCCGTCTGTATACCGTGCCTTCATACGTATAACGCTGTGTAAATACGCCGCGTAATATATCCAATCTTCTCTCATAATCGGACACTTTTTCCGCATTGTGAGGAAAATCCAGCAACAAATCACCCATGGGCATATACGCCTGAGAATACCTGCCCTGCATTTTTCGCCTGATCATCTCCTGCGCCTCAAAATATCTGCCCTCGTCAATTGCCCGTCTCGCAATCGGCAGTGATGCGGAAGCATAGCTGTCCGCATAATAATTCGGCACGCCGGACCAGAGCGTATCCTCGTTAAGAGAGATAATCTCCTTATCGGGGCGTCCGTAAACCATCATTCCGGTGCTTCCGTTTCCCAACGGCAGCGCTTCATTAAAATTCTTGGCGGCGGCATTATAATGCAAACACATTTTACTCTGTGCTTGATTGATATTCATTTTACATATCTCCTCTTGGTTATGGTATTTTAATAGTCAGAAGTCACACCGTAACAGCCGGCGGTGTTTATTTCTATTACGGTGAAAAGGCAAAGCTACGGTGTTCACCCTCACGACTAAGCCGTATATACTTCAAAAATTCGGGCATCCCTGGGGAGTACGGTAACCGTTACGGTGCCGCTATGCCGCTTTTCTTCTTCGCTCCAAAAATCCCTGACCTTATCAGAATTATTGACTTTTGCGCAAAGTTCAAGCGGCTCATCGGTAGGATTGAAGAAAAACAGCAGTGTTTTTCCGTCTCTCTCCGTTCTTCCGACACGAAATGCGTCATCTTCAAAAACGGCAGCCTTACCGACGTTATCCAATATTTTATTTATTATCTCGGTATCCTTATCTGACAGACAGCTTATTATATCACCGGACAGCACCAGTCCTCCCACAGCGAGAATATATGCCGCATGATATCTGAATTCCGTCTCCGTCACATCGGCCTTTGAATATGTAAAGCTTCCATCCGGCTGAAGCGAGGGACGGCGCATATTATTGAGCAAAAGGCAGTCCGGATCGTTAAGCCACAGGCGGTTATGCTGCCAGTTGCGCGGAAAGCCTTCCAGTGAAAGCTTGCGCATCTGTTTCCATGAATGTCCCTCATCATCTGTTACTCTCATGCCGTGAACAACACCGAGTGACGGCCACATCGGCGCGTTGCAGCCAAGAAGGAAGCTGTCCTCTCCGGCACCCTCCAGCACTGCAGCCATGCCCCTTCTGTAGCCTTCAACCGAGGTAGCCTCCGGGTCATAACGCCTGCCGAACGGCATTGCGCCCCACATATTCGCATCCAGCTTAAAATACCGGCAGCCCCACTCATTCCGCATCACGGAAAATACGTGCTTTAAATACTGCTGTGCTCCCGGATGCGTACCGTCAAGCATATACCACGGTCCGCATCTCCATCCGCCGAAGGAATACCTGTCAGAGGGCACAGGCTTTCCTTCATCATCCTTTACAAACCAATCCGGATGCTCCTTAAACAGAGCCGAATTTCTTTCCGCAATAAACGGCGCGACCCATATTGCAGGCTCAAAGCCCGACTCCTTAATGCGGCGGCACAGTGCTCGCATATCCTTGAATTTATCGCAACATTCAAGCCAGTCGCCCATATGCGCCTGATAACCGTCGTCGATCTGAACATATTTAAGCCTCGGCAGTCTTTCACTGAGCGCGTTCATATTATCAATTATATCCGTCTCGGTTATTTCGGGACCATAGGCAAGCCAGCTGCACCAGCCGAATGGCAGCTCTTTTGTCTCAAGCATTGGATGGTTTTTCTGTATTATATCTCCAAATCTTTCAAAAAGCAGCTCACGCTCCGTACCGCAGTCGGCAAAGAGTCCTTCAAGCTCCCACGTCTGCTTGGGGTTTATCGTCATGTTCTCCGTTTTAAGTACAATCTGAAGGCGCTCCCGGTTAAAGCGAAGCTCACCCGAAAACCGTCTGCAAGACGTGAAGCCGATCAATACGTAGCTTCCCTCTTCTTCTGTAAGCAGAAGATTATACGCGGTATTAAATCCTTCCTTCTGCACGAGGCGGTAATGCCCCGCGTCGGAATAGCTGCCTGTTTTTTCAAACTTATCTACAGTTCCGGCATACCGCGACAGCTTGCTGTATCCCTCGCCGTATAACCGCACCTTATCGGGAAACGGAAAAGCACCGTCAAAAAGCACTATTTCATTTATTCGCAAAGGCTCGTTCCCAATATTGCAGAGCCTAAAGGAAAATACGTTTCCCCTTTGCTTTTTTTCCAAAGACGTATTTCCGGTCAGTATTACGCCACCCGCAGATATAACATAACTCTCTGCCAAATCAAGATAGTTTTTGATATCCACAGTGTTCTACTCCATTTCTATATTGATTTTTGCCGCATTCACACCTTTTACTATAACCGCCAGCTTCTTTATACCCTCGTTCGGATTGATTCCTGCTTCATTCGGCGTATTTTCCATGGGTTTTGCGTCCATAACGGTAAAATCGTAACCGTCATCTGCTTTTAACGTCAGCGTTACGCCGCCTTTACGTAAAACCGCCTTTCTGTTATTGTCCTCCAGCACGATTTCACTGTTTGTATGCATAAACCAATAAACATCACCCGTTTCAATCAAATCTACGGTATCTGTAATGATTATTTTACCCTGTTCAATACGGAAGGTTCTTTTTACACTTTTCGCGTTTTTCCGATAGGCGTTTGTCAAATTGATGCTCACGCTGTTTTCATCATACTTTTCAACTGCGCATTTAGCCAAAGGATTTTGATCAGGCATCATATCCGGATTGATAACCAGAGTATTCTGCCCTTCGGCGCGCATTCTGTAATATTTCCAACGCTGTCCGAATTCTCTGTAATCCCAGTAGCCCGGCAATCCATAATTCTCGGCTCCCAATTGCATGGCAAACCTTTCTCCGCCCTTGTCCACGATAAAGGTTCCGCAGTTCAAGCTGCCGTGTACATCCTGGTTGTCTCCGCCCTTGCAAATAACACATAAAGCGTCATCCTTCCATGAGGTACGATAGCTGAACGCCTCTATGCCACGGAAGTACCGCGTCGTAGGTAAATTCAAATTTGCCGTATCGGAAAGCCCCTTATACCATAGTAAATCAGCATAATCGGAAATCGAAGCGCCTTTCATTTTTGACAAATTGTTTCGCCTTATTATTTCCAGATAAGGCAGCTTGTATTTGTCCGCGAAGTAATAAAGCTGATGGTGCAAAAAAACTTCGCCTCCGGAGTTTCCGTAATTAAAGACGCCGCAGGGTCCGGTCATATAAGCAATGAAATCACAGGTTTTTTCCATACCCGGACATTCAGCCAATCCGTACGTCGTACCGAAGGCACTGTCTAACGTCGAAAAGGCTTCCGCTACTGATTCGGTTGCATAATGCCAATATCCGCAGCCCTCGCGAAAAGCGCCGTCAGGATAACATACCGTAATGAAATTCTCGTAGCACGCCAACGCACCGCGGATAACCTCCGCCGCGATATCATTGAACCTTTCATTTCCGAGCACAGCAACCGCACACATCAGAAAACCACCGTTTACGGACGGTACGAAATTAGTGCTTTTTATCGTCCAATGCGGATTGTTATATGTTCCAAAAGCAGCTGTCGGATTGTGATAGCTTTCAATGGCGAATTTCAGGACAAATTCGATAAAATCCTCTAATTTCGTCTTAAGCTCAGCCGTCAAACAGTCATAAAACCAGTCATATCCAACGCCTATTCCCTTAAGAAAATATCCAAAAGTCAGGATATCTTTAGGATTTCTCAACTCATTTAACTGCAATACCGCTTCCAGCTCTCTTGTCGCACGTTTTTTATACTTTTCTTCCCCTGTCAGCCGATACATTATTCCGAGACTGCCCATAATGTGAATCATGACATGCCTGTCTACGAAGGTTTGTACGGGTGTATCAAGCCATTTTTGCGCGTTTGATTCGGCATTATTGTACAATTCCTGAAATACCTGATCCGTAGCCAGCCTCTCTTTAATCCGAATCAAATTCTCGTTTGTAGATAACGTACGCGGACGGCTGTTATTGCAGTTTTCGCTAAAGTCTTTCAAAATTCTCGCTCTGTCAGGTCTCAAAAACGTTTTGTTCGCCACCTCAAGACGAACGGCATCCTTTCCGCATACAATCAACTTCGATATGTCAATAGGAATAAATTTTATTGCGTCCATTATATCATACTCCTTTTCAATTGCTATCTTGGTGCCTAAAAGGAAATAGGTGTGCTGTCTACAACGTCAATGCTCGTTGTAGCTTACCGTCCGATGTCGTACACCGACCGTATTTTCAGCTGAGAAGTCAAAGCGTCTGCGCCGGTGACCTCGGCAGTATTCAAGGATATACGCATAGGCGTATGCTCGGTAATATCAAAGTAATTATCTTCGAAAACTGCATCGCAGGACTCGAAATCAAGCTCAACCGACTTTGCGTATACATCCGACTGAATAGTGACGACAAAGGATTTTCCGTTGCCGGATACGGAGGTCTTGAAGGTTGGCTTCTTGAATCGGAATGCCTTGGGTTTTGTAAACAAAAGTGTACCTTTTGACGAAAAACCGCCACCGCTTACACTATACACGAGATAGTATTCATCCTCATGGCCGCGGAGTATATCTCCGAAGTCGCAATTATGTATCACCCTTGACGACATAGGCTCGGCGGCAATTGGGAAGGAGTCCTTGAAAAGCGTGCGGTTCTCGCTATCCATAATCGCATAATTGAAGCTTCCGTCAAAAGAAGAAAGGCGTTCGTTACAAAGGAAAAACTTGACACGGGTGCCGTCGTTCTGTGCAGTAACGAGAACCGACGCGTACATTTTCTTTGCGCCGTAATGAGAAGCCTTCCACCTGCCGAAGTAGTCTATGCTCGACCAGGATGCAACGGGCCAGCAATCATTAAGCTGCCAGTACAAGGATCCCATGCACACGCCTCGATTGGCGCGCATATTTTCAACGAAGAAGCGATTGGCATCCATCTGCATAATCTGAGAGGTATATATCAGATCCTCAAGGCTGTTCGGATATCTGTATCTGCGTCCGGCATAACAGGTTATCATCTGCGAGCCTCCCGGCTTTTTCTGATGAAGCTCCATAACCGGAGAGTACATATTCAGGTCATCGCCTTCGGCAAACGCCTTGACCGTCTTCATGGAAGGTAAAGACTCATAGCCGTACTCGGAGCAGAAGCGCGGAAGTTTATCACGGCACTCCTCAAAGGGGACGCCGGGAACCCACATATCCCAGAAATGGCAGTCGCCTCTTTTCATATCGTTCGGGTCGTCAAATCCGCCTCCCGACGAGGGGGACGCAGGCCAATAAAAGGTATCGGGTATATATTCCCTTGCGAGAGAAGGCAGAAGCTCCTCGTACAAAGCCAGATAATGCTCCCTGAACGTTTCGGAATCATACCCACAGAGGTTATACGCCAGGAACTGCTCCATCTCGTTGTTTCCCGAAACTACACCGAGGCAGGCGTGATGGGCGATTCTTCTGAAATTGTCGCGGAACTCACAGGTGTACTCCTCGCGGAATTTATCATTCATAATAACGTTACAGCAGGCAACCATAAAATCCTGCCAGACCACCAGACCGTATTCGTCACACAGGTCGTAGAACCAGTCGGGAGGATAATAAGCTCCGCCCCAGACGCGTACCGTGTTGAAATTTGCGTTTCTGCAATCTCTGAGCAATCTCCTTGTGCGCTCTGCCGTGCTTCTCGCTATGAGAGAATCCTCGGGCACGTAGTTTGCGCCCATGGAAAAGAACTTTACTCCGTTGACGGTCATTGCGAATTCCTCGCCGATACCGTCCTTATTTCTCGACACGGTCAGGGTGCGAAGTCCGATTTTCATCTCTTTGCTGTCCTCGATTTCCGTCTCGGAGTAAAGGTTGACGGACAGCTTGTAAAGATTAGGCGCGCCGAGTCCGTTCGGCCACCACAGATCGGGATTTTTCACCGTGATCAGGCTCTTATTTCCGCTGAAACCGCCGTAATATACGTTTCCCGCCGGAGAAACGAGAGTCGCCACGGCGCGTGACATATCGTCTTCACCGAGAGTTTCAAGAGTAAGCTCCAGATTTACCGCATCCTCGGTATGAGTCTGCTTCACAATGATATTGTCGATTATTTTTCTGTCAAAGGCTATAAGCTCTGCCTCGCCGTAAATTCCCATATCCGGAAGCGTGGGAGCCCAATCCCAGCCCGACATATAAAACGCCTTGCGAAGATGTGAGGCACCGGGATAGCAGTTAGGGTCGGTAGGCAGCGGAAACTCCGCTTGCCGTTTGTCCATCTCACTATGAGGCGGAAGAATGGATATATGCAGCTGATTCTTCCCCTTGATAAGTACGTCCTTTACGTCAAAGAGATAGGTGCGGTGCATATTCTCGGTCTCTGCAATTTCCTTGCCGTTCAGATATATTCTGCACAGGGTGTCAAGACGCGACATTCTGAGGAGGATATGCTTCATTTTCAAAAGGCTCTCCTCCACCTCGAATTCGGAGAAGAAATCGGCAGGCTTCCTTGAATAATCGGTATATTTCTTTTCGTTCAGGCGGTAATACGGGTCATCTATAAGCCCGTGCTCCAGAAGCACAGAGTACATTGACGCAGGCAGAGTACAGGACAAGCCTACGTACTCTCCCCAATTCATCGTGAAAGACCTGATACTTTGCTTTATCATAATTCCTCCGTACGGATAATAAGATTGGTTTTACCGTTTTATTCCGGTGCTGTAATTTTATCACAAACGTCTGCGTTTTTCAATATATAATCCGAAAATATCGATACCCGAAAGCTACTTATGTTGTTGCGGTTTTAAGAAAACGTAAATTTTTTCGTCGTTCGAACAAAAAAACTTGCAAAAAATAAATATTTATGATACAATGTAGACAAAGTACTTTTTTGGGAGTATTCTATGAGAGCTAGAAGTATCATACGACCGATTTTATTACTGGTCGCACTGTTTGCAATTGTCGCTTGTTTCGCTTCCTGCGCAAAAGAAACCGAGCAGGTTGACGGAATTACTTTTGAGGATATGACTGTCACTTACGACGGCACCGAACACGCCATCGTGATAAACGGAGAGCTTCCCGAGGGCGTAACCGTCACCTATGAGACGAATAAAGCTACAGATGCCGGCACGTATCACGCGAAGGCGACGGTTTCAGGCGAAGGCTATGAAACCCTGGTGCTGGAAGCTACCCTGACAATAGAGAAAGCAGAGTTCACCGGTATCAGCATGCAGGACCTGACTGCTGTATACGACGGTACCGAAAAGTCCGTGCCCCTCGTCGGCGCACTGCCTGAGGGCACCCGTGTTGCTTTCTATAACAACGGTCAGGTAAACGCCGGGGTCTACGAGGTTACCGCAACGCTCACCAATAACAACTTCAATACCTTCGTTACAAGCGCGACCCTCACGATAATGAAAGCCGATATTAAGGACATCACCTTCCCGAGTGCAACCTACACCTACGACGGCACCGAGAAAGAAGTCACTGTCGTCGGCACTCTTCCGGACGGAGTAACGGTAAGCTACACGAACAACAAAGCAATAGACGTAGGCGAATACCGAGCAACTGCAACTCTTTCAGGCGACAACTACAACGAGCTTACACTGTACGCCTCTCTTACCGTCAGCCCTGCAAAGATAACCGGAGCGACGCTTAAAGATGAAGAGTTCATCTACGACGGCACGGCAAAGTCCATCTTCGTTTCGGGACTTCCCGAAGGTGCAAAGGTCGATTATGAAGGCAACGGTCAGACAGACGCAGGCATATACACGGTGACTGCAACCGTAACCATGGCAAACCATGAAACGCTCGTACTTAACGCCACACTTACGGTTGAGAAAGCGAAATTCACCGGTATTTCATTTGGCGACGGCTCCTTTACCTGGGACGGAAACGAGCATTCGCTAAGTATCGACGGCACGCTTCCCGAAGGTGCAGAGGTCGTGTATGAAGGCAACGGCATGGCAGACGTCGGAGTATACACGGTTAAAGCTACAATAACGAAGGCTAACTACGAAACTCTCGTGCTTACCGCCACGCTTACGGTTGAGAAAGCTAAATTCACCGGTATTTCATTTGGCGACGGTTCCTTTACCTGGGACGGAAACGAGCATTCGCTTAGTATCGACGGCACGCTTCCCG
>CAZBQN010000013.1:0-26997 GCA_964494135.1 uncultured Ruminococcus sp.
TAGGTGCGCAGCATGTTGGACGAGGTGATGACGGGCATCTCTGCGCACAGGGGGTTATTCATATACATAAGAGGGCATATATAGGAGGTGATGACACCGCACTTTTTCAGTCTTTCTGCATACTCCGTCTTCTCAAACTCGGCAAGCACGGCAGGGGGAGAGGTAAATACGGTGGGTATGGTAACCTTTTTATTTCCCGCGATTTTCAGAGCCTCCTCTACCCTATCCGTCCAGCTCTTCAGCTGTTCGAGGGACATATGGGGACAGCCCATAAAGCACAGCTTCGGCTTCGCATCCGGATTTTTCCATATAACGGGGTAATTCCTCTTCACTCTTTCAAGCTCGGCGTCGTCTACGACGTAGACCTGCGCGTCCTCGCGGATAAGCTCCTTGCCCAGTCTTTTTGCTTCCGGGGTCAGACCGTCTATATGGTAGAGCCCCACCGCGCCGTTGGAGGCGGTAGCCGCGCCGAAGTCCTTAAGGTAGGTACATGCCGCGTCGTCAAGCTCGCCGCCCAGCCACTTGTCAAGCCCGTAAACGTACGGCACGTCTTCCATAACCTTCATACCGATAGCAGAGCCGAGGAGCTGAGCCTCAGGCTTCTTCGAGGTTTCAATCTTTACTATCCACTTTGCGCGTCTGCCCTCATCGGTGAGAAGTCCGAAATAGGGTACGTAGCCGAGAATAGAGCCCATTATGTCTATAATTCCGGAATTTCTGTTACAGCGTGCGCCCAGCACCGAATTTGCGTAAACGACTGCCGAGGACTCTGCCCAGCTGAGAACGTCACCCTCCTTCGGCTTGTTGCCGACCTCATCCATATAGCAGGCGCAGGTGAAGGCATTGTCGTCCACAAGTCCCAGCTTCCGGAGCTGGTCCTCGTAATAATCCTGCTTGGAATACATAAATTTATTGAAGACGAGCTTCTGCAACAGATTTGCAGGCACGTTTTTATCAAGGGGTCTGGGGTCGGCGGAAAACTTCTGCTGTGAGGTGACGCCGGCGTTTATCAGCTTCTCCATCAGGTCGTAAACCGGGCTCATAACCTT
This sequence comes from uncultured Ruminococcus sp., assembly GCA_964494135.1. Taxonomy (GTDB): domain Bacteria; phylum Bacillota; class Clostridia; order Oscillospirales; family CAG-272; genus UBA1740. The sequence continues at coordinate 1,050 of CAZBQN010000013.1, forward strand.
AAGTCCGAAGGATGTTACGAGATGATTGTACTTTGAGGTGACGGGCACCATTTTCTCAGCACCGAAGACCTCGCCGTAGGTAACGAGGGTTTTCATAACCTTCGCCATGGTTTCGCCCTTTGCGCCGTCGAGTATCTGTTGTTGCTCTTCTGTAAGTAGCATTGCCATAAATCTCTCCTTTTTTGATTATATTACGAATACGCCAAACATGCCACGTATGCTTTTCATTTCAAAAAGCCTGCTTCCCGAAGATGTTGACATGTCTATTTTATCACACTTCATTCGTTTTTGCAATACCCGATTTCAAAATACCGCGTCTGCCGATATTTGAAAAGCACATACTTGCGGCAGGACTGTTGATTTTTTCCGCGGAATATGATAAAATAGGTATGGATAAAGAAAGCGCGGCACGCACGCAGGCTTCTCTCGGGGCAAACGGTAGGGGGCGTGTCGGATTTCCCGACATTTTCCAAAAAGGCGGTGCCGAATGAAGATAATAGCAAGGATATATACCGATTTCAAAGAAAAGTTCGGCATACCCCGGCAGAGCGGAATAGTTGAGGGCACGCCCGGACGGATCGTCTTCGAGCCGGAGTACAGAGTTCCCGAGGCTCTGCGGGGTATTGAGGGCTATTCGCATCTGTGGCTCATCTGGAATTTCTCCGAGGCAGAGCGGGAAGGTTGGTCACCGACGGTAAGACCGCCGAGGCTGGGCGGAAACCGGCGCATGGGCGTCTTTGCCACCCGATCGCCATACCGACCTAATCCCATAGGTCTGTCATCGGTGAGGCTTTTGTCAGTCGAGGACTCTCCCGAGGGACAGGTGCTTATGGTCGACGGTGCCGACCTTCTCGACGGTACGCCGATATACGATATAAAACCGTATTTAGCCTACACCGACAGCCACCCCGATGCGAAGGGAGGATTCGCCGACGGCGTACGCGATTATAAAATAGAGGTAGAATTTGAGGATGAAGCCGAAAAAGCCGTATCACCAGACGAAAAGAAAAGGCTGTCAAAGGTTCTGGCAGAGGACCCACGCCCGTCATACAAGAGCGACGACCCCAAGTCTTACGGCATGAGCTTTGGCGGGTACGAGATAAGCTTCGAGTACAGAGAAGGTAAACTTATAGTTACAAAAATCGACAAAAAGTAATATTGCAACCCATAGTTGCGAAATTGCAAACCGAAATGTATCGACAAACAAATCGCAATTTGGTAATATATACACAAAGAAAAAATTAACACGGCTCCCCGGATTTTCAAATCCGACAGGGCTGAGCCGACACAGGAGGACTGTTTTATATGAGTAAAAACTATCTACCCGAAAATCTCTACCGACTGCGCAAGCGTGCAGGACTGTCGCAGGAGGAATTTGCCGACAAGCTGGAGGTATCCAGACAGGCAATTTCAAAATGGGAACGCGGCGAAGCCTACCCGGACACGGAAAACCTGATTACCATTTCCCGTCTTTTCTCGGTGAAGATAGACGACCTGATAAACTGCGAGGACGTTACGGCATTGCCCGAGTTCAGCGGCAATTCTCAGTCAAACGGTGCTTCCTCCGACAGTACGGATGGGGGCTCCGATGGCGCATCGGGTGGTGGCGGAGCATGGAAAAAGAGCAAGAGAAAGCACGACAGCACTTGGTATGAGAACAAGAATTCTGACGACGATGATGATGACGACGATGATGACGATGATGATGACGATGATGACGAGGACTACGATCGCGACATTTCGCCCGAGGGCAGATTTGTCGGCGGTCCACGCATTGTCATATCACATATCCTGCACAGCGTGCCTTACGTATTCGTAGTAACCGTGGCATTCTTCCTGATAGGCTTTCTGGCAAACGGTTTTTATTGGGCGTGGACTCTGTTTATTACGATTCCGGTCTATTATTCTGTTGTGAGCGCAATCCGGCACAAGCGGCTCACATCCTTCGCTTTCCCCGTCTTCATTACTTTCGTATATTGCCTTATCGGTATGCTATACGGTGCATGGCACCCTTGGTGGATTTTGTATCTTTCAATTCCGATTTATTATCCAATAGCAAGGGAAATCGATAAGTTCAGAAGAAGATAAGATTATAAATTAAAATGGCATAGAAACCCATATCCGAACAAAGAATACCAGTAAATTAAGTTTTCTTCAAAAGCAAGTAAATTAAGTTTTCTTTAAAAGCAATACATAAACAAAAAATCTCCCGTGGCAGGCCGTGTACAGGCTGTAACGTGAGATTTTTATTTTATTCGATTTTTCTTGCAAACCGTCCACTTTCAATTTTCAGTTTTCAACTTTCAATTTTCAACTTTCAACTTTCAATTTTCAACTGACTTTTTTCCTCTTTCTTTAAAATTACTACGGCGAATATAAAGCTTACCGCGCCTGTAAGTGCCCATGATACGGGATAGGAGACAAACAGGCTCTCAATCATAAAGCTGCCCTGTCCCACGAAATAATCAAAGACGGTATATATCCACAAAATACGCAGAGCGCAAGACCCGATAAGCGAGATAATCATTGAGGTAAAGGACCTGCCGAGACCTCGCAAAACTCCGCTGCCGACCTCCATTATACCAAGTATAAAGTAGGGGGCAACCACGCACCACATTCTCGATATTGCGCATTCGTAGGCGATGTGCTTCAGCCCTTCCCCATCCGTGATACCGTACAGAGCCAAAAGCTGATGATTAAATACCATTATTATTGCGCTGGCAATAAGACCTATCACGGTGGTGATGGCGTAGCAATTCTTCATTACCTTACTCACCCTGTCGTACTTCCCCGCTCCGACGTTCTGGCTGGTAAAGACAGCCGCCGCCTGACAGACCGTATTCGTCGCCGTATAGACGAAGCCCTCAAGGTTGCCGACCGCGGAGCTTCCTTCCAGAACCGGCGCATACTGACTGCCGGGTGCCAATACGCTGTTGACTCTGAGCACAGAGGACTGAATAAGCATATTCGACACAGAGAAAAGCGCGCCCTGAATACCCGCAGGCAGACCTACACGTAAAATGTCGGAAAAAGACTTCCTGTCAAATCTCAGCTTTTTGAATTCGAAACGGCAGGGGCTGTCATCCTTTGTAAGCAGGAACAAAAGCACGGCAGCGGACAAAAGGTTTGCCACAAGGGTCGCTATGGCAACGCCGTCAACCGACATTCCGAAGGCCATAACGAACAGAAAGTTCAAGCACACGTTCAAAAGTCCGGATGCAGACAGAACGTACAAAAGCGTTTTGTTATCGCCCTTGGAGCGGAATATTGCCGCGGCGTAGTTGGTGAGCGAAATAAAGGGTGCACCCATAAAATACACCTGCGTATACAGAACGGCAGTATCAAGCACGCTCTCGGTCGCGCCCATAAGAATTAGAACCGGTCTGCTTATCAGAATGCCAACAGCTCCGCTCAAAACGCCGAGCACAACCGAAATGAGAATAGAGGTGTGCACGGCGCGGGAAGCTTGGTCGGGATCCTTTGCACCCAAGTGCCTTGCGATTATTACGTTGGCACCGGTGGCAAAGCCGACGAATATATTGAAGACCAGATTTATAAACGGGCCCGTAGTGCCGATGGCACCTACGGCGTTTTCATTATCAGAGAGGCTGACGACCATCATATCTGCGGCGCTGTAAGCGACCTGCAACAGGTTCATCGCTATCATCGGCAGAATGAACATCAGTATTTTGCCGAACAGAGGCCCCTCTGTCATATCAACAGATTTCTTTGATATGCTTTTCTTAGCAGTCTTTTCCATTTTTCAAAAATTTTCAAAAATAATTATTTGTTTGAATCAATATAGGGCAGATATGCGCGAAGGTAATCGATGCCCGAGAACAGAGTGGTGAATACCATAATGCCCATCACGGTGTATGAGAGAATATGAGTCTCCGAGAAGAAAGGCATCATGGGCTCAAGAAGAATCACAACCGTACCCACCATCTGGGATACGGTCTTCAGCTTGCCTAAAATGCTGGCGGCAACGACTATACCGGAATTCCCTGCGACAACGAGTCTGAGGCTGGTAACTCCAAGCTCACGAAGCAGTATAACCAGCACTACCCAAACGAATACCAAGGCAAGGACAGTCTCGCCGCGCAGCATCATCCATACGAGGATGGCAATCTGTGAGCCTATGACCATAAACTTATCAGCCAAAGGGTCGATAAACTTTCCGAAGTCGGTAACGAGATTGTATTTTCTCGCAATCTTTCCGTCCAGCATATCGGTAAGAGCCGTCAGCGCGTAAATAACCGTCGGTACTATGTAAGCCCACACACTCAAATTTCTCATAAAGATGAGAGCCGCCACGAACAGGGGCACCAGCAATACTCGCAGAAGCGACAGAGTATTGGGAACGTTCAACCTATTTTTCATAAGAAACCTTCTTTAACTGTTTTAAATACTTATTTTAAGACTAAAAACTCTGCACGGTTCGGGGTCAACCCCACTTTTTTTACATTTTCGACACGGATAGGGGTCAACTCTGCTTTCAGCTCCGTTTAGGCTTACCTACCAGGTCGTAATCGACAGCCTCGGTAATAACAACGTCCACAAAATCGCCGGGGGAGAACTCGCCCTTTCTGCCGAAGAAATAAATCTTACCGTCCACGTCGGGGGCGTCAGCCTCGCTCCTGCCGTAGTATACCTCGGCAACCGTGTCATAGCCGTCGCACAGAACCCTCAGGCACTGTCCTATCTTCGCGGCATTTTTCTCCTCCGTAACAGTGAGCTGGGTCTGCATCAGAATATCGTATCTGTCCTGCTTTACCTGCCCGTCTATCTGTCCGTCCATATTCGCGGCGGCGGTATTCTCCTCCGGGGAGTATGTAAAGGCACCGAAGCGGTCAAAGCGCACGGTCTTTACGAATTCGCAAAGCTCCTCGAAGTCCCTCTCGTCCTCGCCGGGGAAGCCGACCATAGCCGTGGTGCGCAGGGTGATGTCCGGAATTTCACGGCGAAGCCGCGCTATGGTGTCGTATATCAGCTCCTTTCCTCCGTGGCGGTTCATAGCGGTAAGTATCTTGTCCGAGATGTGCTGTACGGGGATATCCATATACTTCACCAGCCTCGGGTTGTCGCGAAGCTCTGAAATCAGCTCGTCGGTTATTTTATCGGGATAGCAATATAAGAGTCTGATCCACGGAATGTCGGTCTCGGCACAAATCGCCCTGACGAGCCTTGCAAGACTGTACTCACCGTACAGGTCAAGCCCGTATCTGGTGGTATCCTGGGCAATCAGGTTCAGCTCCTTTACGCCCATTATCTCAAGCGACTTCGCTTCCTTTACAATATCCTCTATCGGACGGGAGCGCAGCCTGCCGCGAATCAAGGGAATGGCGCAATAGGTACAGCGGTTGTCACAGCCCTCTGCGATTTTCAAATAAGCGGTATGGGATGAGGTGGTCAGAATTCTCTCACCGCCGAGAGGACAGGTCTGTTTATCCTTCAAGGACACGTATTTCTCCCCTCGCATCACCGCACGGCACGCCTCGGCAATATCCGAAAGGCTCCCGACACCCACGATTCCGTCAAGCTCGGGCAGCTCCTCCAAGACCTGCTCACGGTACCTCTCAACAAGACAGCCCGTGGCAATCAGATGCTTGCACTTTCCCCACTCCTTCAGCCGGTCGGCGTCAAGAATACTGTCGATAGACTCCTTCTTCGCACTCTCGATAAAGCCGCAGGTATTCACTATGACGATCTCAGCCTCCTCGGGAGTGAAGGTGACCTCGAAGCCCGCGTTTTTCAAATTCGCGAGCATAACCTCGGTATCGCACAAATTTTTGGAACAGCCGAGGGATATAAATGACACTTTAGTCATATTTCTTCCTTTTCTCTAAACTTCTGTCAGATTGTCAAAAAGCTTGATTGATACTACTTTAAAAGCGATTTAATTCTCGGGCGCAGGCGCACCGTATAGAAGCGCACCATCACCAAAAGCATAAAATCGTACATCAGAAACGCAAAATTCATCAGCACCCACAGGCAGATATAAACCGCCTCGGGCGGAAGTCCGAAAATGCTGTCCACCTGTCCGAAGTAGGGCAGTCCCAAAATCAGACTCGAAAGCCAAACGCACAAAAGGAGCATTACGTTCACGAACACCAGCTTCAAAAGAATCCGGAGGATGCGCGGCAGTTTTTCTATATATCCCTTCACTATCGGATAGCATCCGAAAATAAGCAGGTAGCTGAGCCACACGGGAGAGGCAAAATTAAAGACTGCCGTCAAGGCGGCGGTCGCCAGCCAGACAAGCCAGGTATAGGGCGAGCCGACTTCAATGTATATAAACGCCACCAAAAGCGATGCCAGCACTGCCACCGTCAGCTCCATAACGTCAAAGTAAGAGCCCAGCGTAAGCACTATCACGCCAAGAGCCACAGCAGCGGAGCTGAAGGTCAGCTTTTTCGTTTTCTTCATTTCGTTTTTATTCCGTTGATTACGCTCTGCGTTTTATCAGATACACCTTATCAAATCTCCGCCCAGACATTCGCACAGGCAGTCAAGGCATATCAGGTTCATACAGCAGTTACAAGCATCGTCACTTGAAGAGCGGTAGCCTCGGTTGTCATAATATGCGCTACCGTAACGGTTGTTGCCCTGATTGAACATTTCCTTAGCTCTCTGGTACTCCTGATTGCCGGGGTCCATGGTACAGGCAATCTCCAGCTCCCTCATGGCGTCGTTGGGTCTGCCCCGCTGTATCAGACATACGGAATAAAGGAAGTGCCACTCGGCGTTCCTCTCGTCCTCAAGTATGCCCATCAGCATCTGCTCTGCGTCCTTGTACTTGTGTCTGCCTATTTTTTCTCTTATTTCCACATATATGCTGCCGTAGGAATTATTATATCCCGAAGAGCTGTATCCTGACGTGTTATTTTTCATGTTGGCGCGCTGCTTCTGCACCGTGTCGTACGCCTCGTTTATCTCTTGCATTTTCTCCTTTGCAAGCTCCTTGAGGGGGTTGTCGTCCTGATAATTATCCGGGTGATATTTTCTCGCCAGCTCTCTGTAAGCCGCCTTTATCTCCTCGTCCGTCGCGTCACGGGAGACGCCAAGCACCGAATACGGATCCTTCATATCGGTTTTTCCTCCTGTCCGTCGGCACTGTCGAGGAAGGCTATCCTTTTGACAAGTCCGACATAAATTATATTTTTCACTATGTTTTCAATAGTCTTTTTCTTTCCGAAGGGGACGAGATTTACAGCTCCCTCCAGCTGTCTGCACTCCCATATCAGTCCGCGCTTAATGCTCGCCTTGTTCTCATCGGTAAGCTCTGCCCCGCCGTAAGTGAGGCAGTAGGGATTGTAGCTTCCCGACGCGCGGTCTTTGTCATAATCCTCCGCGGCATCTGCGGCGTAGATAAATCTGCCCAGGTGGTATCCGCACCGATAGCTGACCATCCGCTCCTCGTCCTCAAGCCCGCCGGCAAAAATCTCGCCCAGCAGCTCCCCGAACAAGGTCGCCGGCTCGTCAACGCTGGGACACATCTCCCTCTCCAGGGCTGTGATCTGTGCAAGCTTGCCCTTGACCGTATCCGCAAGCTCGCCGAGCTTTGCCTTGTTTTTTGCATGGGATACTATGGGGCGTGTCATATTTACGAGCATCTTTTTAAAGAGCTTCTCATCCGACAGGTCGTCCATCATCTTATAGTACGTCAGCACCGCGAAAGCGCGCGCCGTATATTCGATAGCCGAATTGTCCTTGAGCATACACCGCTTTTTGATTGGATGCAGGGCGCACCTGCCCATTCTCGATCCCAATTCCGCGTCGTCCATGTACGCCATACGTATCATCGCCAGAAACACGCTGTCATAGGTTATGGTCACCGTGGACAAAGCACCGGTATGCTTTTTCATAGAACGGCATATTCCGCAATAGGTTGCCTTATAAAACTCATGCTCTTTTACCAAAAGCTCGCCTACCGATGGCTTTACGTACCCGAACACCTGCGTCTCCTTTGCGTTAAAATACAACAATACATAATAAGTATATCATATTTTTTCGACTTTGTGTTAACAATTATAAAATTTTTTATTATTTTAAAAATATTTTCCTTTTTAATGTGTATTAAGGTTGTGTTTGTTGTAATGAAAATCTTATTTATTCTTCGTATTATTTAAATATAAGCTTATGTATCTATCTTTATTATTGTTTGCAGATTTTGCGTTTTGTGAAGCGCAATTTTTTCCTCCCTCCCGCGCAAGTCTTTCGGACACTTACCGCAAAGCTTGCGGACGGTGAGCGAAACCTTCCCGTGGGTTTTCAACATCGCTTTTGCGTGATTTTCGGTAAATTTCAAAGGGATTTAACGCATTTGGGACGGAAAGTTACCTCTCAAAACCTATCCTGTTCGATTTCCGTACGGCTACAGCAAACAGAAAGGGGCAAACGCCGCGCATAACCTACGGCGTTTGCTCCAAAAGAAGCCGTAATATTCCTTTGTGATGCGGTCAGGGCATACCGGTGCTAAGAAGATCAAATATTCCGCTTTGGCAGATCCGCGCGCATCGGTGCCGGGAGGCTCAGATATTGCTCCGTGGCTTTGGCACAGATATTACTGCTTCATTCCCTTTCTGGTCAGGGATATTCTGTGCTTATCAAGGTTAACGTCCTTGATGATAACGTCGATGACGTCGCCGGTCTTGAAAAGCTCGGAGGGATGCTTTACGTACCTATCGGACATCTCCGAGATGTGGAGCAGACCGTCGTGGTGAACTCCGATATCTACGAAGCAGCCGAAGTCAATGACGTTACGGACGGTGCCCTTCAGCTGCATACCCGGCTTCAGGTCGGTGATATCAAGCACGTCTGTGGAAAGCACGGGTGCGGGAGCATCGTCACGGATATCCCTGCCGGGCTTCTCCAGCTCGCCGATAATGTCGTTAAGGGTAGGCTCGCCGCAGCCCAGCTCCTTTGCCAGCTTGGCGATACCGTATTTCTCTGCCTTGAAGCGAAGAAGGGGAAGCGTGCCGCCCTTTAAGTCCTCAAGAGTAAATCCGAAGCGTGAGAGCAGGGTCTCCGCGATTGCGTAGGACTCGGGATGGACGCCTGTGTTGTCAAGCACCTCGCTTCCGCCGGGAACGCGAAGGAAGCCTGCGCACTGGGTAAAGGCTTTCTCACCGATTTTCGGAACCTTAAGTATCTGACGGCGTGTCTTGAACTCGCCGTTTTCTTCTCTGTATTTTACAATATTTTTTGCGGCGGTGGTATTGATACCCGAAACGTAGGAAAGCAGAGAGTAGGAAGCTGTATTCAGGTCAACGCCGACGCCGTTAACACAATCCTCTACGACGCCCGAGAGCGACTCGGTCAGCCTGTTCTGCTTCATATCGTGCTGATACTGACCTACGCCTATTGCCTTGGGCTCAATCTTGACGAGCTCTGCCAGGGGGTCCTGCAGACGGCGCGCTATGGAAACCGCGCTTCTCTGCATAACGTCGAAGTCGGGGAATTCCTCGGTTGCCAGCTTGGACGCCGAATAAACCGATGCGCCCGCCTCGGAAACTATGGTATATTTTACGCCCTTGTTGCATCCGGGGTCGCGGAGCACGCGCTCGGCGATGAATCGCTCGGACTCACGGGATGCGGTGCCGTTACCGATGGATACGATGTCAACGTTGTGCTTATTGATAAGTCTTACGACTATGGTCTTTGCTCTTTCCAGATCGTCCTCGTTGTCTTTTCCTTTGTTGCGGAAGGGATAGATAACGGCGGTGTCAAGCACCTTGCCCGTTTTATCAACGACAGCCAGCTTACAGCCGTGACCGTAGCCGGGGTCGTAGCCGAGAACGGTTTTTCCCTTAATGGGAGAAACGAGAAGAAGGTTGCGCAAATTCTCGGCAAAAAGCTTCAAAGCACCCTCGCAGGCATCGTCAAAGAGAGCCGTGCGGACCTCGCGCTCAATTGCGGGGAAAATAAGTCTGTCATAAGCGTCCTTTATAGTGTCCATAAGACGGGGGAGCGCGGGGGATTTATCGTTAGTTACGACACGGGATACTATCTCGGATATACCGCTCTCTTCGGGAAGGGTCACGCTGACCTTGAGGAACTCCTCCTTCTCGCCGCGGTTGATAGCCAGCACTCTGTGTCCTTTCAGCTTGCTTATGGGCTCGGAGAAATCGTAGTAATTTTCGTAAACGGAGCTTTCCTCGGTGGTGCCCTTAGAGGTAACCGAACCGATTTTGAAGGTCAGCTCACGAAGCGCCTTACGAAGCTCGGCGTCGTTGGAAATGTCCTCGGCAATGATGTCGGACGCGCCCGCAAGTGCCGCGGCGGCATCGGGAACCTCTTTGCCCTCCTCGGCAGAAATGAACTCCTCGGCGTATACCTCAATCTCGGGGTCGTAAGTATCTCTCTGCTCCATAATGTACTGCGCCAGAGGCTCCAGTCCCTTCGCGCGGGCGATGGAGGCACGGGTGGTACGCTTGGGCTTGTAGGGTCTGTAAATGTCTTCAAGCTCTACCAGAGTCTTTGCGTTATTTAGAGCAAAGGTGATCTCGTCAGTCAGCTTTCCCTGCTCCTCTATGGAGTTTGAAATCTGAGCGCGGCGCTCCTCCAGATTGCGCAGATACTGGAGTCTGTCGAACATATCACGCAGGGTTGCGTCGTCAAGACTGCCGGTCACCTCTTTACGGTATCTGGAAATGAAAGGAATGGTGTTGCCCTCGTCTATCAGAGCGACCGTCTTCTCCACCTGGTCAAGAGTAATGCCGAATTCTTTTGCGAGTGTTGCGAAAATTTCCATTTTTGTTTCTCCTTGAGTTGTACTTTTCCTGTAATTTTTTGTTGTACTTTTCCTGTAAAAAATTTGTTGTACTTTTCCGTTAAAATAAATCTGCAAGAATATTCAGGAGCGGTCCTTTGCCGACCTGAGTTTTTTTATTTCATCAGGCGAAAGCAGACGCCACTGCCCCCGCCCGAGCTCGGGATCCAGCGGAATATCCGCAAAGCGGATTCGTTCAAGATAGGTCACGTGGGAGCCTGAGGCGGCTATCATTCTCTTTATCTGATGATACTTTCCCTCAGTGAGAATTATCTCACCGTGAAGTCTGTCCGCGTCAAGGGTAATTTGTGCGCTCTTGCACTCGTAGCCGTCAGAAAGTGTCACCCCGTGTCGGAATTTCTCCTCAGTCCCCTCGGGCAGAGGCTCGTCCGCAGAGAAGCGGTACACCTTGTCCACGTGGTGCTTCGGCGACAGAAGCGCGTGTGAAAGAGCTCCGTCGTTGGTAAGAATCATCAGCCCCACCGTGTCACGGTCAAGCCGTCCAACCGGGAAAAGCCCGCGCCGTCTGTACTCCTCGGGCAAAAGCTCGGTGACGTATGGAAGGCTCTCGTCGTCGGTGGCACTGACGTAGCCCTCGGGCTTATTCAGCATAACGTAGGTGTACTTGCTGTACTCTACTACCCTGCCGGACAGAGTAACCGTCTGCCGCTCCGGGTCTATATGGCACGAGGGATCGCGGACAGGCACGCCGTCTACCAAAAGCTGTCCCCGCTTTGCCAAAGCGGCGCACTCACGGCGGCCGGCAAGTCCCATCTCCGATATCAGTTTATCTATTCTCATACTTTGCCGACCATGCGCTCTTTTTCGTACTGGAGCATATACAAGCCGTAATACCTGCCGCGGGCGCGGAGCAGCTCGGCGTGTGTTCCCTCCTCTATTATCTCGCCGTGGGAGAGGACGATTATTTTGTCCGCGTGCTGTACGGTGGACAGTCGGTGGGCGACGATAAGCATCGTTCCTATATTCATCATTTTATTCAGCGAATCCTGAATAAGTACTTCGGTTTCGGTATCTATATTTGCCGTTGCCTCGTCAAGTATCATAACGTCGGGCTTGTGGATAATCGTACGCGCAAAGGACAGAAGCTGTCTTTGTCCGACGGAGAAGTTGTTTCCGCGCTCGCGGACTTCCTCGTCAAGACCGTGCTCCAGCTTATCAATAAAGCTGTCGGCGTTGACGTAACGGCAGACCTGCATAACCTCCTCGTCGGATATTCCCTCCTCGCGAAGAAGGATATTTGAACGCACAGTACCCGAGAACAGGAAAACGTCCTGGAGCATCTGTCCGAAATGACGGCGAAGTGAGGATATTTTTATGTTTCTGATGTTAATTCCGTCAACCAGAATTTCACCCTTCTGTATCTCATAGTTTCGGCACAGAAGCGAAAGAATGGTAGTCTTACCGGAGCCGGTAGAGCCGACGAAGGCGACCGTCTGTTTTGCTTCAATCTTGAAGGATACATCCTTCAGCACCCATTCGCCCTCGTTATATGCAAACCAAACGTTACGGAATTCGATGTTTCCCTCGACACGGGGCAGGTCCTGTGCTCCCTCGGTGTCAACCACGTCCGGCTTGATGTCCATAATAGTGAAAATCTTTTCCGCAGAGGCGAAGGAGGACTGAAGTCTGTTGAACTGGTCAGCCAAGGACTGTATGGGATTGAAGAAGGTATTGATGTACTTGTAGAAGGAAACCATGACCGCCGCATCGACAATCTGTCCGAGGAAGGAGATCTGCTGAATCGAACTGCGCGCACCGAGATAGAACAGACAGAGAATGGAGCTGATATACAGCATATAAATCAAAGGACGGAAGATACCGAAGACGAAAATCTGCTGTCTTTTCATCCTGCCGAGATATTCGTTCTTCTCATTGAACTCGGACATTTTCACGTCCTCGCGGTTGAATATCTGGGTAATCTTGATGCCGGACAAATTCTCCGACAGATAGGTGTTGATATCAGTCGTGCCGTCCTTGACTCTGCGGTGTGCACGGCGTGAGAACTTTCTGAAAATGACCGTAAACAGAACTACGAAGGGCACGAAGCAAAGCACCATCATAGTCAGCATATAGTTGAGGCACAGCATTGCGGCAAGCACGCCGATAATAACAAATACGTTCTTTACCAGATCGACGAGCACGCCCGTGAACATCATTGAGATTGCGCCTGAGTCGTTGGTAACTCGTGTAACCAGCTTTCCTACCGGCATGGTATGCAGCTGACCGTGGGACAGGCTCTCTATATGAGTGAAGGTGTCCTCACGGATGCGGGAGAGAATCTTCTGTCCCGTCTTCTGAAGCAATATCGACTGGAAATAGGTACAGGTCAGCGATACTACGAGAATCGACGCGTAGACCGCAACCATTATCAGAAGCTCGGACATTTCAAAGCCGGCTTTCGATGCGACAATATCGTAAATATAGCCTATCAACAGAGGTGAAATAACGTCGTACGCTATGGCGAACAGCATGAACACACCGACGAGCAGGAAGCTCGGAATATGCGGCTTCGCGTAAACCGCAAGTCTTTTTATGATCTCGGTGTCCTTCATATTCCGGTCGAAGCCGATAGCGTTCTTCTTGTCCTTCATCATGACGTAAGCGAGAATGAATACGACCGAGATAAGACCTATAATTCCGCCTATCACAATTATGGGATAAAGCATCTGAAGCTCATTCATTACAGGTCACCTCCCTCATCCTCAAGACGCTGAAGCTCAACGGTATCGCGGTACTCACGGCACCTGTCAAGAAGCTCTTTATGCGTTCCGACCGCAAGAATCCTGCCGTCCTCGACGAAGATTATCTTGTCCATACGCTCAACGGTGGTCACGCGGTGGGCGATAAGTATCGTCGTCCTGCCCTGTCTGTTCTCCCGCAGATTTCTGATAATGACCTCTTCGGTACCGGTATCAACCGCAGACACAGAGTCGTCAAGTATCAGTATTTCCGCTTCCTTCATAAGGGCGCGGGCTATGGAAATACGCTGCTTCTGTCCGCCGGAAACCGTAACGCCACGCTCACCGAGGACGGTGTCGTAGCCGTCGTGGAAGTCTACGATATTGTCGTGGACGTCGGATAGGATTGCGCTCTTTTCAACCAGCTCGCGGCTCTTGTCGTCGGAGGCAAAGGCGATATTGGCGGAAATAGTGTCGCTGAAAAGGAAATTGTCCTGCGGCACGTACGCCAGATGGTCGCGCAGAGATTTTATGGTTATGGTGTTAACGTCTCTGCCGTCGATAAACAGGGTTCCGTCAGGCACGTTGTATGTACGCAGTATCAGGTCAACGAGAGTGGTCTTTCCCGAACCGGTCTTTCCTATTATACCCACGTTCTCGCCTGCGTTTATCTTAAATGACACACCCTCCAAAGCGGGGGCGGCGGCATCGGGATAGGTAAAGGTAAGGTTTCTGAATTCAATGTCGCCCCGTATTTCGGTGACGTCCTCTGCCCCGTCTTTATCGCAGACGGTGGGCTCCGTGTCGAGAAATACCTCGATACGCTTCAAGGACGCCTTGCCTCGGGAGCTCATTTCAACCAGATTTGAAATCGCCATAACAGGCCATACGACCGAGGTGAAGTAGGAGATAAATTCAATCAGCTGACCTCCGCTGAACTGTCCGGCGTAAACCAGATATCCTCCGTAGCCGAGGATGATACAAATGACAGATTCAACGAACAGAGTGACGAGAATACGCAGTGTGACCGACGCGCGCGTAAAGTCGACGTTCGTTTTTTCGTTGTCCTTGTTAAGCTTACGGAATGCCATAAGCTCCTTTCCCTCTTTGACAAAGGCTTTTATAACGGCGATACCCGAAAAATTCTCCTGCGAAAAATCGGACAGAGCCGAGAAGGCTTCCTGCCTCAGACGCCATTTCGTCATCATATATTTGCTGATAAGCGTGCTTGCCAGAAGCATAATGACCATCGGAATGAGGGAAAGCAGCGTCAGAAGCCAGTTCATTCTGCCCATCTTGATAATTGCAATACCGCCGAGTAAAAGCGCATCGAAAAACATCAGCGCACCGTCGCCGAAGCACTCGTTTATCGTATCAAGGTCGTTCGTGAACAGGGACATAAGATTTCCGACTTTGTTCTTCTGATAAAACTCCTGCGACAGCCCCTTTCCCACTGCGAACATCTCGCGGCGGATATCCGTCTCTACCTTTATAGCCGAGCCGAAGAAGCATATACGCCAAAGAAATCTGCCCGCAACCATAATAACCGCAATAAAGAGCAGAGGCAGACAGATTTTGTCCAGAACGAAACTCATATCGAAGGGAACGGCCGCCTCGCCCGGCGTAACCACAACCTCTCCTTCTTTGATACCGTCAATAACCATACGGTAAAGCTCCGGCAACTCAAGCTGAAAGAAATCTACAAACAGCAGGGTCACAACGCCCAATACGAGCCAGTGCAGATATTTCAGATAGTATTTGTTAATGTGTTTTCCGAATACCATTTTAATTTCCTTTCCGAGAGTCAAAAGCAAGCAAGACGAGCCGTCATTCCGAGGGATAGCCTCGGTATAATTTGTAATACTTGCGCGTGACGTGCGCACTTTATATATAATAACATAAAGCACCGTGAATTTCAATATTCTTTTGCAAGTTTCTCGAAAAAGCGATTTGCAAGTTTCTCGAAAAAGCGAAAAAGTGTCCGTCCCTTATTGTCCCGAGACAGACACTTGCATAATTATTTGACCGAATCACTTGCGAAGCATTTGATTGCAAAATCAGTCAAGCTCACTCTTCAGGTCCCGGTTCATCAGGCGAAGCATTGCTTCCTCAACAGACATACCCTTCATAACTATATCGTATACGGCGTGAGTGATAGGCATATCCACTCCGTACTTCTCCGCTAAAGCGACAGCGGGGGCAAGGGCGTGATAACCCTCTACAACCATACCGATTTTTTCCGAGGCATCCGGGTAAGACACGCCCGCACCTATCAGCTCTCCGCATCGGTTGTTCCGGCTGTGTACCGACGTGCAGGTTACGATAAGGTCGCCGAGGCCTGCAAGTCCCATAAAGGTCTCGCGCTTACAGCCCATGGCAAGTCCCATTCTGGTAATCTCGGCAAGACCTCTTGTCATTACCAGCGCCTTGCAGTTGTCTCCCAGCCCCATACCGCGAAGTATACCCGAGGCAAGGGCGATTATGTTCTTCAAGGCTCCGCAGATCTCAACGCCCGTCACGTCGGTGTTGGTATAGACCCTCATACATGAATTATTGAACACTGCGGCGACACGACGGCTGACCTCGGCATCCTTTGATGCACAGACCACGGAGGTAGTAAGACCAAGAGCAACTTCCTCGGCGTGGGTGGGTCCCGAAAGGGCAACGGCGTGGTATTGAAGGTCGGGGCGGAGCTTACCCGTTACATCCTCTATTACCTCGGTCATGGTCATAAGCGTATCGGGCTCTATTCCCTTCACCGCGCTGACAACCGTTACTCCGTCTTCAAGATACGGTACCGCCGCGGCAACCGTGCTTCTCATATATCCCGAGGCAACGACTACCAGCACCAGCTCCGCGCCCCGGCACGCCTCTTTGATATCCTTCGTGTATTTCAACCCCTCGGGCACTGCCGCCCCCTTTAAATTCTTATGTCTGCCGGTCGTGACCAGCCCGTCTATCTCTTCGGGCAATGCCGACCACAGAGTAACGTCCTGCTTGTTTTTCACCAGAAGGGATGCCAGTGCCACTCCCCAGGTTCCCGCTCCGAGTATTCCGATTTTCATATTATATCACGCTCCGATTTACTACCTTTTTTTCTGCTTGATTTATACCGTGATGATTGTTTTTTTATATTTTTCGGCTGTTTTAAAAAAGCGAACCTCTACACAAAACCGAACCTGAAAACTCCCGTCCGTCCCACTGATAAGCCTTGCGGTACAGGGATATGCATAAAGAAGCTTACGCAATTTTCTTGCATAGTCTTATTTTACCACGTTTAAAAGCTTTTTTCAATAGTTATTTTCTCACGGCACCGGAATATAGAAGTAATGTCCGGAAAAAAGGTCTGCCGCTAATTTGCGGCAGACCCCGTAATGTGTTTAAACTTGAACGTCAGTTTAAACGGTTTATAAGTAGAAATCGTGATTTCCTATGGTATACGCATACTCCCGATACTTCGACACCCAGCTGTTCGGAGCCTTATACGGGTTGATAAAGTACATGGCGTTGTCCGACAGCGAGGTTCCTTCAAGGCAAATTTTTGCCGCCAGAGTCGCCGTATACGTCGGAGTGTTGTATATCGTACCGTTTGCCGCAGGGGTAAACTGCACGCCGTACTTTTTATCGAAGATAACGCTGTAAATAGTATTCGGGAAGCTGCCCGATTTCACCCTGTTCAAAATAACGTCGCCGACGGCAATCTGCCCGAGCAGGGTTTCTCCACCTGCTTCGGCGGTGATTATTCTCGCCAGCCACAAAACCTCGTCATCGCGGTAATAGCTCGCCGCCTGCGCCAGCGGACGGAAGCTGCCGCTGAGGACCAGCGTGCTGCCGGAACGGACAAAGCTCGTTCCCGTCGCTTTCGCAAAGGTCGACGCAGGTATGTACATTCGTCCGTTTGACATTATCACCGCAGGTGAAAAATTAAACAGAGGCCGTGAGTTTGCGTATACCACATATCCACCGTCCGTGGCGGTAAGATACAAGCCGCCCTGATTGACGGTCATGGTCCGCGCCTGTGAATTGTAGCTTACCCCGGTAATGCCAAGAGCGTTTGCCGCACTGCGCAGAGGCAGGTAAACAATACCGTTGATAATAAGCGACGGGTCGGATATGCTCTTTCCGTTTACGGTTGTCGTGAGCCTTGTGTAGGCGTAGATGCTTTTGTTTGATACGCCCGGAATGTCGTATTTCACCTTTACCGTACGGCTGTCAGAGCCATTCCATGACGACAGCGCACGGGCGGCAGGCTCCTCTGCAAAGGAAGCATTCCTTGCAAGGCTTCCGGCAGTTGCAGGCTCGGCTTCTGCAAAATCGGCTCTTGCAAGGCTCCCGGCGGTTGCAGGCTCGGCTTCGGCAAAATCGGCTCTTGCAAGGTTTCCGGCGGTTGCAGGTTCGGCTTCATAAAAAGCGGTCATTAACGCGCTTTCCGCCACAGCGGGCTCTGTGTATGTATCGGACAGCAGCTCCGTGCCGTAGCACGCTGGTGTCAGCAGTATTGCAAGACACACAGCCGACGCCGAGACCCAGCTCACCGACCGAAGGAGTACACCCCTCCTCTTTTCTTCTTTTCCGTTTCTTCTTTTCATTTATTCCTCCTTTCTCTATTGTCCGAGAAGTCGGATTACTCCCCGGACTTACATATATTTTACCATAATTGGCTATGAGGAGGCAATGCAAAATATTTGGGAAATGAGGCAATATATGCCGCAAAGCACTTGAAAAAACGATTATCGGGGTGTATAATGTATATGGAAAATATTTTCTTAACCGCTAAGGAGAGTTAAAAAATGATTTATAAGTTACAGGTTGCAGGCCTTGAGCGCGATCTGACGCTCTGCCCTTTGAATGACGAGCTGTATATTGCCGGCTTTGTAATGTTCGGCGACGTGGAGCTTACCGAAAAGTGTGCCGCCGAGCTTCTCGCCAAGGCACCGGAGCACGATCTGATTATCACCGCTGAGTCCAAGGGTATTCCGCTCGCATACGAGATGTGCCGTATGTCGGGCAAGAACCGTTACGTTCTCGCGCGCAAATCGGTAAAGCTGTATATGAAGAACGTGGTAAAATGCGAGACCCGTTCAATAACGACGGATGCGCTTCAAACCCTGTACATAGACGGCGACGACGCAGAATTCATGAGGGGCAAGCGCGTGCTTATCGTTGACGACGTCATCAGCACCGGCGGTTCGCTTCTGTCCCTCGAAAATCTGGTCAACCAAGCAGGCGGCAAAATCGTCGGAAAAATGGCAGTCCTCGCCGAGGGAGATGCAATTAATCGTGACGATATAATATGTCTTGCTCCCCTGCCCCTGTTCGACAAGAACGGCAAGGAACTGTAAAAGCAAACCGAATTAAATATCTGCGTTCAAAAGACAAAAAATCCGATGAAGGACGTTGTGCCCGGCTTCGGATTTTTTAATTAAGACGGAATAATGATTTTCTATGGAATTTTGAAAGCAGTACACCCTGCGGTTTTACGGAATCAGCATAACCAGCGTTCCCGTCACAACCATGACGAGCCCGAGAAAGGCTTTTTTCGACAGTCTCTCACGGAACACAAAGTAGGAAAACGCGACGGTTATCAAGATGCTGAGCTTGTCAATCGGGACGACGACACTTGCAAGACCGTCCTGCAAGGCTTTATAGTAACACAGCCAGGATGCGCCGGTTGCCAGTCCCGACAGGCAGATAAAACATAGCTCCTTTCCGGGAATTTTGCGGAGAGCGTGACCCTTCCCGGTCACGAACACCATTACCCACGCCATCACCAGCACTACACTGGTGCGGATCGCAGTACCGAGATTGGATTCAACACCGCTGATGCCGACCTTGCCTAGAATAGAAGTCAGCGCGGCAAAAACGGCAGAGCCTGCGGCGTACAGAAGCCAGCTCTTTCCTTTTGACCGCTTTTCCGAAGTGTCCTTCTTCTCAATCATCAGAAGCGTTCCGACGCCGATCAGTATAACTCCGATGACCTTCTGCGGCATGACATCTTCACCGAGGAAAATGAAGGCCAGGATAACCGTCAGCACCGTGCTTGATTTATCTATTGGAACTACTTTATTTATATCACCGAGCTGCAATGCCTTAAAATAGCAAAGCCATGAAGCACCGGTGGCCAGTCCTGACAAAATCAAAAACAAGAGCGTCTTCCCCTCAATAGCCGTAATCTGCCCCTGTGACCCGACGACGAATACCATCACCCATGAAAAGGCGAGTACCACGACAGTCCTGATAGCGGTAGCTACGGTTGAATCGGTTTTTCTTATTCCGCATTTTGCGAGAATCGACGTCACCCCCGCAAAGAAAGCGGAGCCAAATGCAAATGCAATCCACATAATCTCTCTATAGATGTCCTGACTGATTATTCGGCAGTCAAAAGGCACAAATTTTCACTTACGCCCTTTAATTGCCGCCCACCCCTCGGGGTGGGCGTTAAGGGATAGGGAAAGTCCCGAGCGAAATTCTTTGTTCTTCAAGTCCGGAATCGTACGAACGAAAGATGGACCTTGAAAACAGAGATGGAAAATGACCTCGTTTTAATGGAGAAATTCGTAGAATTTCAACCTTATACAGTAAATTTTTAGCTCATTTATTGATTTTTTAGCTGTTTTATTTACTTTTCGGTCATTTTAGCTTGCGCACGAAGGCGAAAGCCTTCTTACCATGTGCGGGAATTGAGCTGGCGGAACTGTGCAACCGTGGGAACATGAGAATTAAGTCCGCCGTCTACGTTGACGATCTGACCTGTAACGTATGCGCTCTCGTCGGAAGCAAGGTATACACACATATATCCGATATCCTCAGGACAACCATAGCGATCGACCATAATGTTGCTTGTAAAGATATCTTTAAGCACCTGCGGAACGTGAGCGTCGTTTTCAGGTGTAACAATCAAACCGGGACGTACGCAATTACAACGGATCTTCTGTTTGCCGTACTGTAAAGCAGTATACTGCGTGAGCTTATCCACACCGGCTTTTGCACAGGCGTAAGCGGTAGAGCTCAAGTCACCGTTGCAGGATGCCATAGAACCTATATTGATGATAGAACCGCCGTTTTCGTTCTTCTGCAGATAGGGCAACACGGTCTTTGTTGCATAAAAAGTACCGCGCATATCACTGCTGAAAATTTTGTCCCACATTTCAAGCGTAAGCTCATCCACGCGTCCGTCTTTCAAAGCGACGTTCGCCGCGTTGTTTACCAACACGTCAATTTTTCCGTATTTTTCAACGGTATCGGCAAAAAGCTTTTCGATGCTATCCGGATCCGTAATATCCATATAGTGATAGAACGCCTCGCCACCTTCCTCTGCGATGCGGTCAACGACTGCCTGTCCTTTTTCCTGACGTCTGCCGCAGATCACAACCTTTGCGCCTTCTGCCGCAAACAATCTTGCGATACCAATTCCGATTCCGCTTGTAGAGCCGGTGACGACTGCTACTTTTCCTTTTAATCTGTCCATATTTAGCCTCCTTAAAATCTATTTTTACACCGTGACAGTGTATATAACACAAATATTATAATACATTGAAATTTAAATTTCAACCCTTTTAACACAAAGACCGACATTTTGTTGTTTCGGTGTGCTGGGTTGAACAGACGCTTTATCATCCACTCGAAGAGTGGCATATCATCAAGGCGCCAGCCTTGCATATCATCAATTTCGCAAGAAATTGCATATCATCCACTCGAAGAGTGGCATATCATCAAGGTGCCAGCCTTGCATACACGGCTTTGCCGTGATGATATACCGCCCACAGGGCGGATGATATCCAGCCCTACGGTCTGATGATATACCAAGCCTGTCGGCTTGGATAAAAAAATCCGAAAGTCGGTGACTTTCGGATTTTTTGGCGGAGAAGGAGAGATTCGGACTCTCGCGCCGGTAAACCCGACCTACACCCTTAGCAGGGGCGCCTCTTCGACCTCTTGAGTACTTCTCCAAGATATGCGAATCTAATTCGCCGCAAGCCGTCGTTTAGTGACTTGCCAAAACATTATATCAATTTATTCCGACTTTGTCAATAGGTTGAAACAAATTTATTTGAAGGCGGAACTTTTTAAATTACCCGGGAGGAGTTAACACGGTTTTTTCAAAGTTTTTCAGAATACCTGCCCGGGATCAGGTCTTTCCACCTCAATGATGTCATCGAAGTAAATCCGCTCGGAATTCAACTTCATAAATCTGAACACAGTATCAAGCAAGGCAATTCTGCCGCAGGTAGTAACGTACCTGTCTCTTACATAATGTGTCACGCTTATCGTATCCCCTTTTTTGATAGCGGAGAGAGCATCGGACAGCTCCGCAGCCTGAGTCTCGGACAGTTCCCGGCGCGGCTCTGTCAAGCGCTCTGCCTCACTGACTGCCTCTTCAAAGCCCTTAAGCGCGGCAAAGGGCATAAACTGCTTTGCCCTTCCCTTGTGCTCCTGTTTCATTTTCTCTCCTTTCGCTTTATAGAAGATTGGCAAAATGTAACGTTAAGGCTGTCAAAGCTCCTGATTGTAAATATGAAATTGTAAATAAATATTTGCATTATCGTTGACGGAAGCAAAAATACTTTCTGAAAAAATTACCCTCCGTTATGACCGCCTACCATCAAATTTCTGGCACGGGCGGTAGCCTTTTCTTCAAAGCTGACGCCTTTGACTATCGAATTCTTGCCGAAGCGTCCCTTTATATCAACGATTGCGCGAAGGAGCGAATGCTCACGCTCCAGCTTCTCGGTATCGGTAAACATATCGCAGGTGACATAGGAATCATTTACTAAATTGCCAAGACCTATGCTCACTTTTTTGATTTTTACGTCTCTGTTTGTCGTGCGCTCGTATAGCGAGAGGAAGCTCTCCGTCAAGGTCTTCAAGGAATTGGTAACAACGCCCAGCTTCACAGAACCACCGGTGGATTTTGGGCGGTAATAGGTAGGCGTGCCGTATTTTCCGCTGTAATTGTAGCCAATCATAAGAGATATGCTATCGGTGGCAAGGCGTTTTTCTATCATCTCCAGAACGGAGGTCTCTACCATCTCACGAAGTATTATTTTCCCTTCCTCGAAGGTATAAGGCTGAAACAGCACCTGACCGTTAGTCATAGACGCGGTACTCGGTGTATACGCCTTTATCTCGGCTATGGTACAAGGCTCTCTGCCATAGGCGTGGTCAATCAGGTACTCGGCGTTGACCCCGAACTCACGGTATAACGTGCTCTCGGGAATATTTTTTATACCTGCCATATCGTACACGCCTAAGTGTGACAGCCTCGCGGCTATACCCGGTCCTACGTTCCATATATCGGTTATGGGGCGGTGGTGTGCCGCGGTCTTTGCATAGGCGTCCTCATCAAGGTATCCGATAAAGTCCGGCGAATGCTTTGCGGTAATGTCCAGCGCGACCTTCGAAAGAAAGAGATTTGTGCCTATACCTGCCGCCGCGGGTATACCCGTGTCGAGAAAAACCTGTTCTATCAGGAATTTGACGAGAGCGCGGGAGCCCTTTTTATACAGCTTCAGGTACGGGGTCAAATCTATAAAGCACTCGTCTATGGAATAGACGTGAATGTCGTCCGGGCTGATATAACGAAGGTAGGTGGAATAAATCTGTGCCGACTTTTTCATATACAGGTTCATTCTCGGCTTCGCCATAATATACTTGACGTTCTTCGGAATTTCAAAAACGCGGCATCTGTTCTTTATCCCCAGTGCCTTCATCGCCGGGGTGATTGCCAGACAAATAGTGCCAGATTCTCTGTCCGGGTCGGCTACGACAAGATTGGTCTTGAAGGGATCAAGCCCCCGCTCCACGCACTCTACCGAGGCGTAAAAGCTCTTCAAATCTATACACGCATATACTCTGCCACAAGATTTGTCAGCGCACATCCTTTATAACCTTGACAGCCACGCCCTGCACCGCCAGGTGGTAGGGGTGAATATCGGAGTAAGCCGGATTCTCCGCATGGAGCACGGGCGAGCCGGTTTTATCAACGAAATAGCGCTTCAGCGTAGTGTCAGTGCCGTCCACCAGCGCAACGACGATACGTCCGGTCTGGGACAGCGAGGTCTTGCGTATCAGCACCAAATCGCCGTCGTCTATGCCTGCACCGGTCATGGAATCGCCGTCAGCACGCAAAAGATAGCACTCGCCGCCGAGCCATTCCTCAGGCAATGCTACGTAGCCCTCCACCAGCTCCTCGTGCTCCTCGGGAGAGCCGCAGGGAATCGCGCCGAGGATAGGCACGCGACGGAAACGCATCTTCATCCTGTCCTGCCCTTTTACGGTCAAGGACTCTCTGCCGGTGTACTCAATAAGCCCTCTGTCACGCAAGGTCGTCAGGTATCTGTACCCAACCGAATTACTCATCTGCATATATTCGAGAATTTCCGAAAATTTCGGCGAAATGCCGTTATGCTCGACAATATAATTCTTTATATAATCAAGCATCTGCTCCAGCTTCTCCTCGTTCATCTTCTTCATATAAACATCCTCCTTGAGTCAAGCTCAAAATCATAAAAGAAGTCCAACTTCTCTTTTATTATACTCTGTCAAATCAGGTTTGTCAAGAGGAAATTATGTACAATTTCAATACAAATAAAACACGGCTGTCCGCGCTTATCAAGACCTACGGGCAGCCGAAGATTATTAAATTTTCTCGCACCTTTCAACCTGTGCTTTGGGATGCACCTCTATGCTCTCGCTGTACTGCACAAGACCTATTTTGCACCTCTCGCCGACGGTTACGACGCGTCCTACCACCAGGGGCGCGGTGACGTTCTCGATATCAACCTCATCGCCCTCTATAGACTCGCCAACCTTAAACTCGCATCTGCCGAAAATTCCCGACCATACCGACCAGCCGAATAAATGCTCGGCGGCACCGCTGCGTATTTTTATGGAGGAACCGCCGACACTGCCGGCAGTGCTCTTTGCCTTTGCCAGCTTTATTTCTATTTCCTCGGCGTTCATAAGACCGTCGGTCGTCACCGTGCCGCTGATTGAGATTTTCTCGGCTTCAATTCCGCCGTTTACACGAATACCGCCGGAAACAGCCAGAGCCGCACACTTCATAGTGCCGTCACAGCTCATACCTCCGGACACGCGTATCATCTCCTCTGCCGTGCAATTTCCCATTACCTTCAAAGCGCCGCTGACGTGCACTTCATTTGCCGTCAGATCTTCGGCAATGCGCGCAGATCCCGAAACGCCAACACGCCCGGAACATTCAACGCTCCCCGCGCCCGATGCAGCACCGGACACCGAAAGTGCGGTACAGCGGACGTTGCCGTCCAATTTTCCGCTTCCGCTTATAGATATTTTTTCATTATACTCCCCTGCGGGAATATGCCCTGACCCTGAAATATTCATAACACTACCTCACCCTTTTGTTTTTGATTGTTCAGCTTGATTATTCGCTTTTATTTTCTGCTTTTGAATTTCTGTTTTATAAATTCCGTAATGTCACATTCGTTGCCGTCCTTGTCGGCGAGGATGACCTTCTTCACGTCGCACATACGGAAGTTCTTTTCACCGAAAACCGTATCAAGGACTATAAATTCTTTTCGTTTCTCCTCACCGGACAGCTTGCTCGCCAGCTCGTCAAGCAAAACGTCCTCTTTCATACTCTGTATAAGCTGTATTCGCTCGCATATAAGCTCCTCCGGGAAAAAGGTCTCCTGCCCCGTAGCCACCGACTTCTTGATAAACCATTCGTCGGGTATAAGCCCTTTCCGCTTCCAGCGGTACAGTGCTCCGTATGAAATATTGTACCTGGCAAGCAGTTCTTTTTTTGATATAAGATTATCTTTGCCCATATCTGCTCCTGTTCGTAACATTGTTACGATTGTATTGTAGCATAACATTGTTACGTTGTCAATAGTTTTTTGAAAATTCTTTGGAATTTATTTAATTTGCCGCGGCAAAAAATCGATGAAAACTATTGACAAACCGCGGAAAGTGTGGTATCATACTTGACGGCGATGCCACACAAGGTAGCGGCAAGATGACTTATTCACTGTTCAATCTTACTCGTTACTTCATATGCGGGTATGGCGGAATTGGCAGACGCGCTAGATTCAGGTTCTAGTGACTTCACGGTCATACAGGTTCAAGTCCTGCTACCCGCACCAACAAAAGAAGGAAGCACCTTGTGTGTTTCCTTCTTTTGTTTGTACAGAGTCACCGACGAAGAACCTTCCTATCCGTGAGGATAGGATAGTTTTGCGCTTGTTTCGGGCTTTGGTTTGTTAAAAGTGCGGCGCAAAACGAGGTTCGTAAGTCTGCTACCCGCACCAGATTAGCAATCGGTTTTCCGGTTGCTTTTTTTGCTTTTTACATGGCGGAATTGGCAGGTCTCGCCTGCGGGCTCGGTCACGCTCCGGCTCTGACAGTCCCCCGGACTGTCATTCACTACCGTCGCGCCGCTTCGCTACGCGCTAGATTCAGGTTCTAGTGACTTCACGGTCATACAGGTTCAAGTCCTGCT